>CAZQXK010000049.1:0-31955 GCA_964597345.1 uncultured Thermodesulfobacteriota bacterium
CGAGTATCCTTTTACGTACGAAAACCACCTGGGCGGCTGGATGTACCTGACCAATCTGCTGGAAGGACAGGCGGACGGTTTGCCCCTGACCTCCGTGGAAGCGTCCACGTTATACACCGATTATCCAATGCCTTTTTACAGCGATTCTTACATGATGTCCTTCATGGGAGATTTCTTCAACCGGGAATGGTGGTGGACCAATTATCTGCCGATTGTGTACGATCCGGTAATTCATGGAGTCGATCCAGATGCGAGAGCATCCTTCGGCTTTTTTTACTCCCGGCTGTGGAACTGCAACCTTCAGGACTTCTTTTTCCGGGACGACGACGGCCCGGATCAAGACTGGCTGCCGGATACCCCGTACAAAGACGCCAACGTGTTCGAGCGGTTCGATGCGGCGGCGGGAATCACCTCCCAATTGCAGACCCGAGGTCTGACGATTCACGGGGACGACGCGTGGCTTGCTCCCCTCCTTGGGGGGGAGATTCTGTCGACCCCCTACAACAGCGGCGGCATGTTGTTGATCGGTCGCTTTTTTAAGGACTTTGCGGCCACTATCGCCAATGAGTTCGCCAATAAGCTGGTGATCTGGACGGACCGGAACGGTGGCGCGGCCACCCGGCAGACCCAGGCGGTGATCTGGGACGAAAACGAGGTGGCCATTTCGTTGCCCATTTTCTTCCCGGACGAACTGACGGTGTTGCGTATCGACGAGTTGGTGGGAGCAATTCCCGCGGGTATTATTGTGTTCGATACCCGCCAGATCCAACACAGCAACGGCTACAACCCTATGCGCGGCTTCTGGCTGCAGTGGCTGGATGATGATGTCGTGTATTGTCCGAGCAACCTGTGGCGCGATCTGTTGCGCGATTGGAGCCATTCGAGCATGTTGCAGCTTCTGGGTTGGACCACCACGGAAGCACTGGCTACGGCGGATCTGACCTGGGGCGCCGCGTTCCCGATGCTGCGTGACTACATTGTGGGCGATCCTGTGAAAGCCTACACCGGTATATATTACGAGACGGCGCCCATTGCCCCGACGCCAGTCGAATAGTAATGATGATCGATAGCAGGAAGCGAGACGGTTCATAAGGCGCGGGGTCGTTCAGGCCACGCACTGAAGCAGGCTGGGGCGGCGGACTCATAGACGAGCCCGCCTCCCTTTTTCTTCCTTTTCAGCAGCGAACACCGGCTTGCCCGAGCCCTGTTTGCCATCGGACTGCGGCGGCGGTATCCATGGTTTCACTGTCGGTATTCCTTACTTGACAGCATCGTTCATGGGCATAGAATGCGACCAGAGCGAAATGACATACGGTGGCTGGGGGCGCGAAAGGACCGCCGGTTGGACAGAAGGCCTGAATGTGCTCAGGCTGCGGTGAAGACGGCGGCGAGACCGGCCGGCGGCAAATGAAGCAGCAACCGATGTTTCCGAGCAAGGGGGACGTATCCGCGTATCCATCCCATTGTGGATGGATGTTCGGCTCTTCAGTATAAGCGGTATCAGGGTGAGGAGGGGAGCATGGTTTTTCTAAGAAAAGGTTTTTGGGCAGTGATCCTGGTTGGAATGTTGACTTTGGGGGTGAACAACGCCGCCCGCGCCGGCGCCTTCGGGGTTCCGGATCCGACACTGGGGGCGGCGGTGCTGGGTTGGTTCGACCTTTCCGTGGAGGGTATGGACGATGTGCTGCCCGTGGTGGTGAACGCCTCCAACGTGAACTATCCCGCGGGCGTGGGCAAAGGCGTGCACATCATCATCTGGAACGTGCGCAGCCAGCATGTCTGGGACCGCAACGAACCGTTCACGCCCTGGCACGTGCGGGGCTTCAGTGTGCGGGACATCATCCTGAGCATGCCTCCGGCGCAGCGCAACCAACTGGTCGTAACTCTGGACGGAGGGAAGCAACGATTTCGGGGGTATTTCACCGCCGCGGCCGTGTTTGAATTCCCC
The DNA here is from genome assembly GCA_964597345.1 of uncultured Thermodesulfobacteriota bacterium. Lineage (GTDB taxonomy): Bacteria > Desulfobacterota > Desulfarculia > JACQYL01 > JACQYL01 > CAZQXK01. The sequence goes on from CAZQXK010000049.1 coordinate 1,949, forward strand.
GGAACCCTGCTCCCCGGGCTGGATTCCGGGTATCCTTTCACCTATGAGAACCATTTGGGAGGATGGGCCTATCTGACCAATCTATTGGAAGGCCAGGCGGACGGATACGCCCTGGTGGCCGTGCAGGCGGATACGATCTGGTCCTCCCTGTTGGATACCTTCATGATGTCCTTCTCGGCGGATTTCTGGAATCGGGAATGGTTCTGGACGTTGTTTGCTCCGAGCGTGGATGACAATCTTCCGGAGCTGCTCGACCCGCTGCGCCTGGAGTCCCGCCTGTTCGACTGCAACCTCCAGGATTTCTTCTACCGGGACGCGGACGGTCCGGACGCCGATTGGTTGCCGGATACGCTCTACCGGGACAACAAGGTATTCGAACGATTCGACACGGCGGCGGGAATCAACGCCCGGCTGCTCACACGGGGGCGGATCATCGTCACCGACGACGCATGGCTGGCGTTCCCCGAGCGCGAATACATTCCGTACCAGGCCGGAAGCATGCGGCTCATCGGTCGATATTTCAAGGACTTTGAAGCTACGGTGGCCAACGAATTCGCGAACAAGCTGGTAATCTGGACGGATCGCAACGGAGGCGCTGCGGGCCGCCAGGTTCAGGCCGTGGTATGGGATGAAAACGAAAACGCCGTTTCGCTTCCCGTGTTCTTCCCCGACGAATTGACCGTGCTCCGTCTGGACGAACTCGTGGGCGCCAACCCTGCGGGCGTCATCGTGCTGGACACGCAGCAAATCCAATCCGGCAACGGGTACAACCCCATGCTGGGCTTCTGGCGGCAAGTGGATCTGATATTTTCGATAACCGCTTTCCCAAAAATGGACCTGAACGAACCCCTGAACGGCCCCATCTCGATTCTCATGGGCTTGATCACCTGTCCCTCGAACGTGGTGGAGGGTCAGGTGCTGGATCTCACCCATCCGAATATGTTGCAGATTCTGGGATGGACCACCACGGAAGCCCTGGCGCAGGCGGACCTTACCTGGGGGGCGTGCTTTCAGATGCTGCGGGACTACACCGTGGGTACGCCGTCGGGGGAGGTGGCTTCCTGGCTGGGTCTCATCGGCGGAATCGGCCTGAACGATTAACAGCCTGGTACAAAACGCCGTCTGCCGTCACGTCGGGGGTCACGCCTTCGGCGTGACGTGCATTTCATCGTGTCGCACCACCCTCCCGAAATGGGAACCGGGGCAACGGGCTATGATCGCGGCCGCGGGGCAGGGATGGGAAAGGAAAGAGCCGGTGACTGCAGGGTACTCCCGGTCCCATATCGGCTGCCGGATGACGTGCAAGAGGGGCTCGCTTCACCGACTCGGCGGGTCGGGATCCTGGTCCGGTTCCCGAGAACCCCACGGGGACTCATGAATTCATGAACGCTTCCCTGACCGTGTGGATCCGCGACTCCGAAAGGAGCCGTCTGGGAGCCGAAGCCCCGTTTGCCCGGAGACTGGCTCTCCGGTGTCTCCGCGCACACAGCGGGCCGGATACGATATTGGAACGCCTGCAAGACGGGGTGGGGCGGCGGATGCCGCCCATCGGCGCCCCCTTCATCGTGCTGGTGAACGACCCCGAATTGTTCGTAGGCCCGGGGTGGACCCGAACTCCCCTGGACGTGCTGGCTGCGGAACCCTCCGTGGGCATCGTGGGGGTCATGTCCAACGAGACCTCCGGGAAGCATCAGAGGGCCGCACCCCCGTTCGATTACCCCACACCCGGCCTTTTCGACGCCGCCGTGGAGGAGTTCCGCAGGCAGGCCCCGCTCTCGTGGAGCCCGGCGCCGGACCTGGATCCTTTTCTCATCTTCCTGCGGTCCCAAGATTTTCAAACCTACCTGGAGGCAGGGGTCTCCTGGAAAGACCTTCCCACCATGGTCGCCGGGGACGGGAAACGGCTCGCGGTGGCCCGGGATACCTATGTGCATCGCTATGGGTCCGTGCTGGATCAGCCCCGGGAGGACCTGTTGATGCGGATTCCCGAGGAGGCGCGGGCCGTGCTGGACGTGGGATGCGCGCGGGGGCGTTTGGCGGGGGAGCTGAAACGGCGCGGAACCGCGAAAGTCGTAGGCATAGAGCGGGACGAACACCTGGCTCGGGCGGCCCGGGAAGTATTGGACGAGGTGATCTGCGGCGACGTGGAGACCCTCGATTCCAACCTGTTCCATCGCGCCTTCGACGCGGCGGTCTGCGGGGACCTCCTCGAACATCTGGCGGACCCCTGGTCGGTTCTTGAAAAGCTGCGCGGGTGGATCAAGCCGGGCGGCATACTGGTGGGCAGCGTACCCAACGTGGGGCATTGGTCCGTGGTCCGGGACTTGCTGGCGGGCCGCTGGGACTATGCGCCCTTTACCATCCTGTCGGGCACGCATCTGCGGTTCTTTACGGAAGAGAGCATTCGGTGCGCCCTGGAGGAGACCGGCTTTCAGGTGCTCGAGGTGACGCCCGTGGTTCCCGTCCTTTCTCCTCCCGGGCGCGAATTCCTGGCGAAACTGGCGGACTCGGGAATCCGGGGGGAGGAGCAGTCCCTGAGGGTTTCCGAATACCTGGTCCGAGCGCAAAATAAATAGCCCGGGGAACCGCGTGCTTACCTCCCTGTCAGAGCCCCCCGCTGACGCCGTCCCGGCGCACCCGCCAGAAATGATACAGCATCAGCGCGGCGGCCAAGGCGGGAAGCACTGTGCAATGCCATATATACCAGCGGAGCACGTCTCCCGCGCCTCCGGGCGGTCCCCCCAGCAGAACGGAGGACAGCGGCTCGCCCATCCATGGAATCTCCCGCAGGAGCTGCAGACCCACCAGAGCGGCGAGCAGCCCCTGGGCATCCCACCGCAGCACGTATCCGCTGAAGTCCAGCAACAGGGTGACGCACAGCAGCGATACACCGACCAGCCAGTTGAAGGCGCGGGGGGACCGGTAACTCCCGGTGAGTACGACTCGGGTCATGTGCAGCAACACGCACACCACCATGGCTTGGCCGCACCAGTAATGGAGGCTGCGCAGGAACCGGCCGAAAGGCGCCACAGCATCGAGATCGAGAATGGATTCCAGAGCGGTTTCCGGGCCGGGGCGATAATGAAACATGAGCAAGACGCCCGAGGCCCCGAGCAGGAGAAACAGGGCGAACGCACAGCCCCCAAGGCAGAAGGTGCGACGGAACGCGGCGGCCCGCTCGGGAATGCGAGGGGGGTGCAGGTGGCTGATAAATCCACGGTCCAACTATTCCGCCTCCCAAATGAAGATTTTCCAAAGACGGCGGCTGCCGGATCCTTGAATCGGAATGATGGGCGATGAAATGGGAAGGCCGCCTTCCCGAGTTGAACGGGCGCATGCGAACGGCGCCGGTTGAAAACGACCCGTGATGTATGATATGGGTGTTCCATGAATTCGGAAACGCAGAAAACCCGGCTGGATGCGGTATCCAGGGGATCCAAACGCTTGGGGGTCATCGCGGGGACGGTCTTCTTCGGCAGGATTTGGTTCCAGAATCTGGTTCCCGCCGACATCGAAACGCCCCATGGATCCTGCCGCGTGTACGCCGATGACCGGCTGGTGTTCATACCCCGCCACGGCGTGGACGGACAGACGTACATCATGCCTCATCGCATCCCTCATGCGGCCAACCTGTCCGCCATGGAGCGTCTCGAAGTAGACGGCGTGGTGGCCGTGAATTCCACGGGAAGCCTCCGCCGCACCCTCCCACCGGGAAGCGTTCTGGTTCCCGACGATTTCATCTCGCTGTTCAACGTGCCCACGGTGTTCACCGGGGTGGGGGAACATATCGCGCCCTCATTGGACCCGGATCTGAGAGCCGCCCTGATTCAAAGCGGCGCCGAGCTGGGCATACCGGTGCTGGATGGCGGCGCCTACTGGCAGAACACGGGCCCGAGACTCGAAACTCGGGCGGAGATACGGCTCATGAGTCATTTCGCGGACGTGGTGGGCATGACCCTGGGAAGCGAAGCCACGGTAGCCGCCGAGTTGAAGATCCCCTACGCCGCCATATGCTCCGTGGACAATTACGCGCACGGCGTGACGGACGCCCCCCTCTCCGAGGCCATTATCCGGGAAGGCGCGGCCCACAACGCCGAGACCGTGGCCCGTATCCTCCATCGACTCCTGGAAATCCGGGCTGCCCGGAATTCGGACCCGGAGTAAGAATTCCCAAGAGCCGCCGGTCAACGCCGTCATGATAATCTCTATCAGGCTGGTGAAAAACCCGATCTGCTTCGTTATGCTTCATCCTTCGTCATTGCGGCGTACTGCAGGTACGCCTCATTCCTCAGGATTCGCCCGCCTTGCATCTCATCGTTTTTCACCAGCCTGCCGCGGGGACTCGGTTTACGGATTTCCGTCGCCCGTCGTGGGCAGGACGCCGTTGACCAGCTTCACCAAGGTCCATTCGGGAAAATAGTCGATGACGTTCAGACATCCGTAATCCTGCTCGATGCGAAAGGCGAATTTCAGGTCCAGGTCTAAAGCGTCGCTCAGGATGATGCGGTTCGTGCCTCCGTGCCCCACGACGAGGATCCGGCCTCCTTCCCTGGAGGCGAGCATTTCTTTGAAGGCTCTCAATATTCTTTGTGAGGCCTCTATAAAACACTCGCCCTCCGGAAGGCGGTAGTTCACGATGTCGTCCCGCCATTCCTGGAACAGCACGGGATGCCGCTCGGACACCTCCTGGTAGGAGAGTCCCTCGAGCACGCCCAGATTCATTTCGCGGAGATCCGGGAGGACGGTGGGTCCGAAATTTCGTCCCGCCGCCAGTCTTCGGGCCCCTTCCACGCATCGGGTAAGGTCGCTGCACGCCACGGCGTCCAGAGGCGTATCCCGGAAGTATTGAACCGCCGCCTCCACTTGCATCATTCCATGAGGAGTCAACGGCACGTCCGTATGCCCGTGAAAACGGAACTGCTCGTGCCCCTCCACTTGGCCGTGGCGCAGCAGGAACACTCGGATCCGTCGCTTTTTCACGTGCTCCGGCACGATGCGATCTTTGCCGGTATCTTCAGCCATCATGAGAACGTTCTCCCGTGTATTGAGTATCAAAAAGCCTTGCGCCCGGGCTGTCCCGGGGCCGGGATATGGAGATGCGAGTCCTCCGTGAACCGGCGGATCCGCTCCATGAGCGGTTCCTTTCCGCGATCCTCGCCCAGGGAGCGGCAGTGGGAAAGAAATGTGGGGATGTCCCGGTTCAACCGGTGATACAGGTCATCGAAGCATCTGTAATGCCGGTGATACAATGCCGCGCCCAGGAGGCAGGCGTTGTTCAGGGGCCGCCGGCCGAAGTGGGCGAATCGGGGCGTTTTGAGCCGGGGTTTCAATTCCCGGAATTCGGTGATCATGGCTTCGAAGATTCGTTGGCGTTCCACAAGGACGTCCTGCTCGGGGTCCGCGTTTCGGGCATACAGGGATTCCAACTCGGCGACCCAGCGGGCCATGAAGTCGCCGAAAAGCCGCTGGTCCAGGATGGCATGGGACGCCGCCGCGGTTTCCGGATGGTCCTCGCCGAATCGGCCGCGACAGAAGCCTTCGGCTCCCTCGAGACCCACGAGCATGGCCAAGCCCTCGTTGAAGGCGCCTTGTCCCCGGATATACAGCGTTGCATGGGTCAACTCATGAAGAATGATTTCGGCCAACCCGGAGGGGGCTTCCGCCAGGAGGTTGGGCGTAATGGGGTCTGAAAACCAACCCAGGGTGCTGTAGGCGGCGGCGGTGCGAAGGCACGTGTCCAACCCCTCTTGTTCCAGGCGTTCCTGCGCCGCCAGAGCTTTGCCCGCGTCGAAAAAACCCAGGTAGGGAACCCGGCCCACAATGGGAAACCACCAGGTTTTCGCCTCGAATCGGTTCCTGGGTGCGGCGCTCAACACGAATATGGGCGGGCGTTGTCCCCGGATGTAGACGGATTCATAATTGTTCGTCCGTTTCAGCCCCAGGACGTCTTCCCCGTAGCGCCGGATTTCCTGGATCAACCGGATTCGATCTTCCTTCTCGGAAGAGAAAAGACCCTGATCCAACACCTCGGATACGGGACGGGACCCGTGGAGGAGTTCCGCCTGCCCCAAGGCCGCATGAAAGACATAAGCGACCCGGCATCCTGTGGTAAGGAAGAGCGGAACAAACACCCAGGCAGCGGTCATGACCAGGCGGGCAATACGTTGGAACGGGCTTGCAGGGTTCGCGAATCGTTGAGGTTTTCCTCCCGGTGAACACACGCAATACCCTTCCTGGCGGGTACAACGCGGGGGAGGCGGAGGGAGCACCCTTTTCTTGTAACATAAAAGAGCTATGCCTCGATTCCCCCACGGGCCGGGGAGCCCTCGCGCATCATGGCTGCAAAGGCATTCCGGAACGGCGCCCGGGCAACCCCGCATTCGGTGATTACCGCCGTGATCAGTTCGTGAGGCGTAACGTCGAAGGCGATGTTCCTAACGGGAGTTCCCGCAGGCGTCACCCGTTTCCCGAACACCTCGGTCACCTCGGCCGCGGGCCGTTCCTCGATGGGGATACCTTCCCCCGAGGGGAGGGAGAGATCCACGGTGGACAGGGGAGCGGCCACGTAAAATGGGATCCGGTGCCGCGCGGCAAGCACGGCCAAGGGGTACGTACCTACTTTGTTGGCCGTGTCTCCGTTGGCGGCGATGCGGTCGGCGCCCACGACCACCACGTCCACGGTGTTGCGGCTCATCAAGGCGCCGGCCATGCCGTCGGTGATCACCGTAACGGGAATCCCGTCATGAAGCAGCTCCCACGCCGTGAGCCGGGCTCCTTGAAGGAAGGGACGGGTCTCGTCGGCGAAAACGGAGACGCGTTTGCCGGCCTCGACCGCGGCTCGAACAACGCCCAGGGCGGTGCCGTAGCCCCCCGTGGCCAAGGCCCCGGCGTTGCAGTGCGTCAGGATGGCCGCCCCGTCCGGAACCAGGGAAGCGCCGTGTTTTCCGATGCGGCGATTCGCTTCCACATCTTCCTTCAGAATGAGAAGTGCTTCGTCCAGAAGCGCCCGGCGGATGCGATCCAGGGGTTCGTCGGCATGGCGTTGAGCCGTGGCCTTCATTCGAGCCACGGCCCAGGGGAGGTTCACGGCGGTGGGGCGACTGGATTCGAGGACGGTGCACATCGTGTCCAGGCGGCGGAAAAAGGCCTTCCGGGTTCGAGCGCGGTTCCCGGCGGCTCCCAGGGCTACGCCCATGGCCGCTGCGATGCCGATGGCCGGTGCTCCCCGGATCACCATACGGCGGATGGCGTCCGCCACCTGGCGGTAATTTCTACATTCCACGTAGGTTTCGGACCAGGGCAGCTTCCGCTGATCCAACATCATCACCCGTCCGTCTTCCCAATAAATGGTTCGAAGCACAAGGGCTCCTTTCGGCGGAGAGGGGCGGCCGTGTTCAGTCCAGGACCGCCCGGAGGGTCTCGTTCACAAGCTGTGGATTGGCCTTTCCCTGGGACGACTTCATGACCTGACCTACGAAGAAGCCGAAGAGCTTCTTCTTTCCAGCCTGGTAGGCCTTCAATTCCGCCGGATTCTCCTCGAGGACCTGAAGGATCATCCGGTGGATGGCGTCCCGGTCGCTCACCTGGACGAGCCCCTGCTCCCGAACGACCGTTTCGGGATCCTTTCCCGAATGGAACATCTCTTCGAAGACGGTCTTGGCGATGGTCCCGCTGACGGTTCCCTGTCGGATCATGGCGAGAAGCTCGGCCAAGTGATTTTCCGACACCGGGGACCGGGTGATGTCCAGGTGCTCCTTGTTCAGATGGTGCGTCAGTTCACCCATGACCCAGTTGGCGGCGATTTTGGGGTCGGAACCCAGACGGACCAGAGTTTCATAGTAATCCGCGGTTTCGCGGGCGGCGGTGAGCACCGAAGCGTCGTATTCCGAAAGGTCGTACTGCTGCATGAAACGCAGTTTCCTGGGGTCCGGAAGCTCCGGTAACCGACTGCGAAGCGCTTCCCGCCAGGCGTCGTCGACTTCTACGGGGACCAGGTCGGGATCGGGGAAATAGCGGTAATCGTGGGCTTCTTCCTTGCCGCGCATGGAGAGTGTCTGGTTGCGCGCCGGATCCCAGAGCCGTGTTTCCTGGACCACGGAGCCGCCGGCCTCGATGACGGTGCGCTGGCGGCGGATTTCGAAATCCAGGGCCTGTTGCACGTGCCGGAACGAGTTCATGTTCTTGAGTTCGGTGCGCACTCCCAGGACCGGGCTTCCAAAGGGACGTATAGACACGTTGGCGTCGCACCGGAAACTGCCTTCTTCCATGTTTCCATCGCAGATTCCCGTATACCGGAGAATGCTGCGGAGTTTTCTCAAATAGGCGCCGGCTTCTTCGCTGGATCTCAGGTCGGGCTCGCTGACGATTTCGATCAAAGGTACGCCGCAGCGGTTGAAATCCACGTAACTCACCGGACTGAACTCGTCGTGAATCAACTTGCCTGCGTCTTCCTCCATGTGGATGCGGATGATTCCAACGCGTTTCCGCCCGCCGTCCAACTCGATTTCGACATAGCCGCGTTCCGCAAGGGGTTCTTCGAACTGGGAGATCTGGTAGCCCTTGGGGAGATCGGGATAGAAGTAGTTCTTGCGGGCCAGCCGCGAAAACGGAGCAATGCGGCAATGGGTGGCGAGCCCCATCATGACGGCGTATTCCACCACTTTTCGGTTGAGAACCGGTAAGGTTCCGGGCATGCCCAGACATACCGGACACGTATGCGAGTTGGGAGGGGCCCCGAAGCGGGTGGAGCATCCGCAAAATATCTTACTGTCCGTAAGCAGTTGCGCGTGCACTTCCAGGCCGATGACGGCTTCGTATTTCATGACGGTTCCATCCCTCGACGGGTCTGATTCGTATCTTGTCTGTATAGGTTGGAAAGGGAAAAGGTGTCAAGTGGAAACCCGGACAGGGGTTGACGCTCAATGTCCCGGATCACGCCTGTCGCCGGTCCGCCGGGAAGTTGTTGGGCGGGGTCCCCGAGTCGGGATTTCCACGGCTCAGAGCCCGGTGCACGACATCCCTGAGTTCCGAGGGCGCGAAGGGCTTGGGTAGAAATTCGATGGCGCCGAGTTCCAGGGCTTTCTTCATGTTGCCCATAGTGGCGTATCCGCTTATGGCGATGGAGACGATGGATCGGTCCAAACGGCCGATACGGGTGAGCATTTCCAGGCCGCTGATCCCGGGCATCTTGAGATCCACGAGCACCACGTGGGGCCGGAATACCTCGAGCAGTTTGAGCCCGGTGGAACCGTCCGCGGCCGAAACCACCACGTAGCCGTCCTTGCTCAGGACCTGCCGGCAGGAATCCCGGATGGCTTCTTCGTCGTCGACGATCAGGATCCTGAGGGATTTTTTGGAAGCCGTCATGATTTCAGTCCGATAAAGGGCGCCGATGCGCGACTCCGAGTGCTCGAACGCCTGAAACACCTGGTTCCCTTGCCTCGGGGAACGTGGAATCCGACCCTTGGGGGGAAATACCCCCGGAGTGCGCCCCGGAGGGAAACAGCGCCGGGAAATCCTATTCCAGTCCGCATCGCCGAATCTTTTCACGCAGGGTCTTCCGATCGATTCCCAGCGCCTCCGCCGTCTTGGAGCGATGCCCCGAAAACAGATCGAGGACCTTGAGGATGTGGCGGCACTCGGCATCCGCAAGGGACAAGGTTTCCCGGGCGTCTTCCTGTCCTGAAACCACGCCCGCGAAAAACAAGTCGTCCGGACGGACCTCGGATGAGCGGCAGAGAACTCCGAGTCGTTCCACGGTGTTTTCCAACTCCCGGACATTGCCCGGCCAGTCATGCTGCATGAGGATGTCCATGGCCTCCCGGGATACGTAAAGAGGCCGAAGCCCACGCTGCCGGCCGTGCCTCGACAGAAAATATTCGACCAGCCCGGGAATGTCCTCCTTGCGGGACTTGAGGGCGGGCATGTCGATGGTAACCACGTTGAGGCGGTAGTAGAGGTCTTCGCGGAATCGCCCCTGGCTGATTTCCCCGCGTATGTCCCGATTCGTGGCCGCGATGATGCGCACATCCGCGTTGACTTCACGGTGGCTTCCCACGCGGGAGAATTTCCGCTCCTCCACCACCTTGAGCAGTTTGGCCTGCATTTCGAGGGAAATATTGCTGATCTCGTCAAAAAAGATGGTGCCCTCGTGGGCCATCTCGAGTTTACCCATTTTGTTCTGCTCCGCGCCGGTGAACGCGCCGCGCACGTGCCCGAAAAGTTCGCTCTCGAAAAGCGTGGGCACCAAGGATCCGCAATCCACGGAAACAAAGGGAGCGTTCTTTCGAAGGGACAACTCGTGAATATGTCTCGCCACCACCCCTTTGCCGGTGCCGCTGGGACCCGTGGTCAACACGGTGCTTTCCGTGGGCGCCACCAGGGCGATGATTTCTTTGATACGGCGCATGGGTTTGCTGTCCCCGATCAAAGAGGGGGAAGTATCCGTTTTCTGGAGTTCCTGGCGCAGAAAGAGGTTTTCACGGGAGAGGCGCCGTCGTTCGAAGGCCCGCACCACGCCTTTTTTCAGTTCCTGCGGCGTGAAGGGCTTCGAGATGAAGTCCGATGCGCCCAGCCGCATGGCATCCACCGCGGTCTGGACCGTGCCGTACCCGGTTACGATGATGACCATGGACTCCGGGTCCTGTTGCTTGATTCTCCGGAGGACCTCGATCCCGTGGATATCGGGCATATTCAGATCCAGGAGCACCAGTTCGTAGGAGTACCGGTCGAACAGCTCCAACCCCCGCTTGGAACTGTCCGCCCAATCCGTTTCATACCCGTTGCCCGAAAGGGTCTGGATGCATGCGTCGGCAATGTGGTAATCGTCATCGACGATGAGGATTCTAGCCTTTGAAACCAAGGATGACTCTCCATTACTCGGAGGGCCGCCGGAGAGCGGGCGTAAGGCCGGAACCCACGCGTCTCCCCCGCGGCCGGCAAACGAAACGACGGCCGCTTACCGAACCATGTTCTTCCTTATTGCGGGCGGGCCGGTGCAAAACGATGAGATGCAAGGCGGGCGAATCCTGAGGAATGAGACGCACCCTACAGTACGCCGTAATGACGAAGGATGAAGCCCAACGCCGCAGATCGCGTTTTTCAACGGCCTGTTATGGATCCTAATACTCTAATAAGAATACCATAATCTCAACCCGTTTGTTACCTCTTCGGAGCGAGTGGAAAGAGGCCGTTATCGGAAAGTCCCGGAAGGATGCCGGCTTTGAGCACCGGAAATGCGAAGGAGTTGAGCAACGGGGTTACGCCGGCGGCCCGTTGAATCACCGTATTACGGGCAGGCCGGTGTAAAAGAAGAGCTACAAGCCGCGGCTTCGGTCACGCCGACGGCGTGGCCTGAGATCGCGTTTTTCAACGGTTTGCCGGGAGGGCGCCATGTCCGGAAACGATGAACCGTCCCTCGTTCTTTATCTGGTGGACGGCAGTTCCTATCTGTACCGGTCTTTTTACGCCGTGAAAGGACTGCGGAACAAGGAGGGTCTTCCCACGAACGCCGTCTTTGGCTTTCTGAACATGATTCTCAGGATCCTGAAAGCCAAAGCTCCTTCGCACATGGTCGTGGCCTTCGACACCCGGACCCCTACCTTCCGGCACCAGCGATACCCGGAATACAAGGCCCATAGGGACAAATTGCCCGAGGAACTGGAAGTCCAGATTCCTTACATCAAGGAGGCGCTCCGTCTCTTGGGCGTACCCATACTGGAAGCGGAAGGATTCGAAGCGGACGATATCCTGGGGACCCTTGCCCGCGAGACGGCGGACTCCGGCGGAGAAGCGGTTCTTGTGGCGTCGGACAAGGATTTTTTCCAGCTTCTTTCCGACGGTATTCGAATGTGGGACACCATGAAGGATACGGAAGTCGCGCCGGAACATATCCGGGAACGATTCGGCGTGGAACCGTCCCGTGTCCTGGAGGTTATGGGGCTTATGGGGGACGCTTCGGACAACATTCCCGGGGTGCCTGGGGTGGGAGAAAAGACCGCCGTCAAGCTCATCCAGGAGTACGGAAGTATAGAGCGGATTCTGGAGCGGAGGCATGAGATCACGCAGGCGAAACTGCGGGAGAATTTGGAGAAATACGGAGATCAGGCGCTCACCGCCATGGAACTTATGGTGATCCGTACGGACGTTCCCTTAGACGTGTCTCCTCATGAATTGGAACTGCGTCCTCCGGACCGCGCAGCGCTCCGGGAGTTTTATCGAACGCTTGATTTCAAGAAGCTCGCCGAGGAATTGGGCGGAGAGGAAGAGGAATCCGCTCGGGACGCACCGAAAACGTACGCACCGATCACCCGGTGGGAAGACTTGGTGGAGCTGATAAAGCGCCTGGAACAGGCCGAGGTGTTCGCCCTGGATACGGAAACCACGTCTCCGGAGCCCACGCGAGCCCGCCTGGTGGGCATTTCGTTTTCCCTTGCACCTCATGAGGCGTACTATGTGCCGTTGGCCCACTCGACCCTGTGCGTACCCGAGCAGATCGAGGAACGTCGGGCTCTCGAAGCTCTGAGGCCTGTGCTCGAGTCATCACACCCCCTCAAAGTGGGTCACAACATCAAGTACGACATCATCGTGCTGAGACGGCGCGGAATCGCCTTGGAAGGCGTCGTTTTCGATACCATGGTGGGGTCGTACCTGCTGGACCCCGAACGCCACGGACACAGCCTCGCCAATGTGGCCTGGGAATTCCTGGGAGAGCGAACGACTACCTACAAGGAAGTGACGGGTACGGGCAAGTCCGAAGTCACCTTCGACCTTGTCCCCCTGGACAAGGCCTGCCGATATGCAGCGGAAGACGCCGATGTGTGTTTTCGCTTGTACCGCCTCCTGGAGAACGAACTGGGCGTGAAATCCCTCCAACGGCTCATGGAACGGGTGGAAGTGCCGCTGATTTCGGTCCTGGCGACCATGGAGATGCACGGTGTCAAGGTGGATCGCCGGGTCCTGGAGGACATGTCCCAAGAAATTGCTCTCCAGCTCGTGGAATTCGAGGAACGGATCTACAAGCTCGCGGGGCGCAGATTCAACCTGAATTCACCCCGCCAGCTGGGCGCCGTCTTGTTCGAAGAGATGGGTCTTCCCCCGATGAAAAAAACGGCCAAAAAATCCGGCTTTTCCACGGACATGGAAGTCCTCGCCGTGTTGGCCCGATCCGAGCCCATCGCTATGGATCTGTTGAACTACCGACTCTTGACCAAGCTGAAGTCCACCTATGTAGACACGTTGCCTCTTCTTATACATCCGGAAACCGGGCGTGTTCACACATCCTTCAACCAAACGGTCACGGCCACCGGCCGGCTGAGCAGCAGCAACCCCAACCTGCAGAACATCCCCGCGCGGGGGGAAGAAGGCCGTCGGATTCGGGGGGCGTTCGTGCCCGAAAACGGGTTCAAACTGGTCTCGGCGGATTACAGCCAGATCGAATTGAGAATTCTGGCCCATTACTCGGAAGATCCCGTGCTGACGGAGGCCTTTCGCAGAGGAGAGGATATCCATAGCCAAACGGCGTGCGGCCTGTTCGGGGTTCTTCCGGAACAGGTTTCATCCGACATGCGCAGGCAAGCCAAGGTCGTCAACTTCGGGATCATCTACGGCATGAGTTCATACGGGCTGTCAAGGCAACTGGGGGTTTCGAGGCAGGAAGCCCAGGAAATCATCGACCGGTATTTCCTTCGTTTCGCGGGAGTCCGATCCTTTATCGAAGGTAACCTGGAAGAGGCCCGAAAACGGGAATATGTGACCACCATTCTGGATCGCCGAAGATATCTTCCCCAGATACGGAGCCGAAACAAGACCCAAAGGAGCAACGCCGAACGGATCGCCACCAACACCCCCTTCCAGGGATCCGCCGCGGATATCATCAAGGTGGCCATGATCCGATTGCACACGCTGTTGAAGGAACGGAGCAGCCGGACCCGGATGATTCTTCAGGTGCACGATGAACTCGTCTTCGAAGCGCCGGAAAAGGAGCTGGAAGGAGTCATGGACATGATTCGCGGAGAGATGGAGACGGCGGTTCCCCTTAAGGTGCCCCTGGTGGTGGATGTTCGAGCCGGCGACAATTGGGCGGAGGCCCATTGATGGAAACCCGCGCCGTCGCATACGGGGAGGATTCCGCTGTTCGGCAGGCTGACCGATTCGTGTTGCGGCGTGTCCCAAGGAATGCTACTGCTGGAAGCACCGTGGGACATTCGGTGGCGGGGAGCATGCTCCGGCGCCCTTGCCGGTGGCGGGGCGGGGAACACCGCCCGTTTATCTTGTGCTCCGGCGCCTTGTATACAGGCCCTTGCCGGGACAGGTGCGGATATCTTTCCTGATGCTGCTTTCAAATCCAGTGTAGCCGAGGAGGCAGGATGAAGCCGTCTCCTGCGCCCAGTGCCGTCCGGCAACCCGACGAGACTTGGCCTCGCATCGGATTGCTCGGCCCCGTCTTTCCCCATCGAGGCGGTATTGCGCAGCATACCACCATGCTCCACCGCGCCTTGATCCAGCGGAGTGACTTGATCACCCTGTCGCTGAGGAGGCCGTATCCCCGTTTTCTGTACCCTGGAAAGGGGTGGTGTGAGCCCGGGTACGAAGGATACCGGGAACCCGGTGTTCGCTACTGTCTGGATCTGTTGAGTCCCGGACATTGGATCCGCGCGTGCCGGTTGCTCAGGGATCACGGCGTATCCATGGCGGTGATTCCCTGGTGGACCGTGTCCTGGGCCCCGTGCATGGGGTTTATTTCTCGATACCTGGCCCTGCGGGGGGTGCGTGTGGTCTTTTTATGCCACAATGTTTGGGATCATGAATGGGCTGGCTGGAAGGAGGCCCTTGCGCGCCGCACCCTTGGGATCGCAACGGATTTCATCGTACACACGGAGGGAGAGGCCTTCCCGCTCAGGAGAATGATACCGGGTGCGCGTATTCTCGTTCATCCCCACCCGGTGTATTCTCATTTTCCGATCCCTTCGGAGCCGAAGCTGCGTCGAGCCCGGCTGGAACTGCTGTTTTTCGGGTTCGTTCGTCCCTATAAAGGGTTGGATGTCCTGTTGGGGGCTATGGAACAGCTCCGTGGAGAAGATGTGTTTCTCACCGTGGCCGGAGAATGGTGGATCCGCGACCGGGTCCTCCGAGACAGGGCGGCGGCGCTGCCCAACGTGGAGATTCTGGACGCGTTCCTTTCCCAGGAGGAGGTGGGAGGTGTATTTTCCCGATGCGATGTGGTGGTTCTCCCGTATCGTTCCACTTCCGGAACCGGGGTGATTCCTTTGGCCTGTCACTTCCGGAAAGCCGTGATCGCATCGGATGTTCCCGGAATTCGGGAAGGCGTGACGGATGGAGTTACCGGAACACTGGTCCCGTCTGGATCGCCTTCCGCCTTGAGCGAAGTGATACGGGATTATTTGCGGGATCCTCCTGTCATGAAAGAAGCCATTGCGGCCGCATGCAAAAGCAGAACCTGGGAGAGCATGGCCCGACGCATCGTCGAACTCGCCCAGATACCGTGCGGAAGGTGATTCGCTGAAGGATTGTACGGGGCGGCCGGAGATACGGATTTCGATGGAGCGGATGGACTGTTGGTACGGAAACCCGTCGGAAAGCGGAGGTTGTCTTTGGAGTCGGGTATGAAAGAGACGGAAATGGGCCTTCCGCGTGCGTCCGTGGTGATCGCCTCGTACAACCGGGCACGGAGTCTGGACCGGTGCTTGGCCGCCCTGATACGGCAGAGCATCGGGCCGGAGCGCTTCGAGCTGGTGGTGGTGGATGACGGATCCGTAGACGATACTCCGGCGATTTGCCGAAGTTGGAAGTCCCGATTTCCCTGCATGAAAACGCCTCGGTCTGAAGCGAACTTGGGACTGGCGAGTGCGGCGAATCTGGGAATCCGGAGTTCCGTGGCCCCCTTGGTCCTGTTTACGGACGACGATTGCGTGCCTCGACCGGATTGGGTAGCCCGCATGTGCGCGGCGCTGGATAGCCGGCCGGTGGTGGCCGGCGCTGTGGAAAGCCCTCCCGGCGCCTATATAAAGCTCTGCCACAATGTGGCGCATTTTCACCCGTTCATGGGGCGGCGTAGTGGAATGGCGCCGTTCATCGCCGGGGCGAACATGGGCTTCCGGCGCACCGTGCTGGATGCGTTGGGGGGATTTGAGGAAAGGCGTCAAGGGGCGCCCGATATGGAGTTCATCCTGAGGGCCAGGCAACAGGGATTTTCGATCTACTATGACCCCTCGGCGGTGGTCCTGCACGACCACGACCGGACAACGCCGGGCGCTCTCTGGAGAACGTCCAAGTCTCATGCGGCCATAACCATTCACCTGCGAAACCGTTACCGGGATGTGCTGAACACGCCGTTTCCGCTCAGGTCTCCGGCGTTCCTGTTGCCCGCCGCACCGATCATCGCGTTGAAGGCGACCCTCGAGGCGTTCTTGCGAAACCCGTCTCCTTCCAAGCCCTGGAAGACAGCCCCGGCGGTGTATGCTCTCAAACTCGCATGGTGTTGGGGAGCGCTGACGGGCTTACTTCAGGGGAGATCCGACGGAAAACCGGGGCCCATGGCGAGGAATGGGAATGGTGGCGATGAAACCCTGCCTGTTGCGGGGAGGAGTTTTGGCAGGTCGTAGAAACGAAATCTGGATGCGACTCCGGAAAATGTCCAGGATGGTGACTCCGTGATGAAAATGTTCCGATGGTCCTATGTATTACCCAAGCTCCCGAGCCTGCTGTTCCAACGGCGCATGCGGTTCGATTTCGAATATCTTCCCCACCAGGTGCGCGGACTGGCGGCCCGAAAAGTTCGTAATTTTCTCATTGCCGGGTTGAACCAGGTCTTTCTGCCCGCGAGACCCTTGGGCTATCCCGTTATCGCCCAGGTGGAGCCGGTCAATTTCTGCAATCTTTCCTGTCCCCTGTGCCTCACCACCTCCGCCACCCAATCGCGGCCGCCCCGAATATTGCGGTTTCCGGTATTCCGCTCGTTCATGGACGAAATCGGCGAATACCTTCTCCTGATGGTGCTTTGGAACTGGGGAGAGCCCTTCCTGAATCCCGAGATTTTCAGGATGATCGCGTACGCCAAATCCAAGGGCGTTGTGGTCCATTCAAGCACGAACGCCAACATACCATGGAGCGAAGATGAGGTGGAAGCCCTGGTGGATTCCGGATTGGATAGCCTGGTCATCGCCGTGGACGGCGCGAGCAGCGAAACCTATCGGGAGTATCGAATAGGCGGGAACCTGGAATTGGTGTGGCGGAACGTGGAGCTTCTGGTCCGGATGAAGAAGCGAAAAAAGTCTCTAACTCCCCGCTTGAACGTCCGATTTGTGGTCATGCGGCACAATGAGCACGAGCTCGACCGGGTTCGAGAGCGGGCGAGGGAACAAGAGGTGGACTATTTTTCCATCAAGAGCGTGGACTTGCCGTCGGATCGAGGGACGGATCTGGATCGGGTCCATATTCCTCGGAATGAGGAATACCATAGATACGAATACGTCCGGGGGTCGTTCGAAAGAAAACCAAGGACCTTCACGTGCATGCGGCCGTGGAAACGCATTACCCTGCAGGCCGGCGGTGAGATTGTGGCATGTGAGTACGACTATCGGAACGAATGTTCCTTTGGAACCATCGGAGAGGCTTCATCCGCTTCCACCGTGTGGAAGGGCGACCGATCCGCCGAATTCCGAAGGAACTTCCACCTGGGAAACAATGGGTTCCCCTTCTGCGTCACGTGTCCCTACAAGAACATGGTGCAGGAGAGCTGCATCCTGGAGCGGATGTTTCTTACCCACTCGGGGCCTGGCCCGGCGGGTGGTCGAAGTACGCCGTCTGAGGTCACTGCGGGGGCGTGAACCTTCATCTTCCGCCACCGATACGTACGGTTTCTATCAGGCCGTTGAAAAACGCGATCTGCGTCGTTGGGCTTCATCCTTCGCTATTGCGGCGTCCAGGTTGTACGCTTCATTCCTCAGGATTCGCCCGTCTTGCATCTCATCGGTTTTGACCGGCCTGCCCGCAATAGGGTTTATCAACGGGCTGCTACAGGGCATTCGCCGGGATACCCCACACCGAGGGTGGGTTGCGTCTCGTCCTTATTCACCAGTCCGCCCGTAATCCCGTATATGATGGGTGACGCAATGAACCTCAAGGAAGATCTTTTGCATCGTTCCGGCGTGGACACCGAAGATGCGTCCGCAGCGCCGGGTCTCGTCTTCAGCATCATTCTTCCCGTCGTACATGGCGGCGCGCACCTGGAGGACGCCCTCCGCTCCCTGGATGACATGGAATTTGACGCGGCCCGATTCGAAGTACTTGTGGCAGGACCGAATTCGGATTCCGGATCCCGAGCCCTGATGGAAAGAATGGAGCGGGAGTCATCGAAATGCTTTCTCTACATACCCGTGGGATCCGGGCGTATATCGCAATTATTGAACGCGGCCTGCCGTTCGGCGCGGGGAGACTACTGGGTTTTTGTGGACGACGACTGTGAATTCCCTCCCGACGGCCTCAAGATCCTGGAAAACATCATCCAGCGCGAGAAGACGTTCGGGATTCTCGGGGGACGGGATCGATTGAAAGGCGGATCCGCCTTTGACAGGGCTTTGGATATCGTGCTGAATTCGTTTCTGGGTACCGGGGGATTGCGAAGAGGCCGGGGAATCCGCGGGGGGAAATATTTCCCCAAGCTCTGGAACATGGTGGCGCCCCGGGAAGTCGCCTTGAGCACGGCAGGCGGAAAGGGGAGAGGAACCCTGAAGGTTTTCGATGAATCCCTGGATGTGTATTTGGACGTGGATCTATCCAGGCGCATTGAAGCCTCCGGACGGCGGATTCTGTACACGCCCGAATTTGTGGTATGGCACAAGCGGCGTACGAATTTTCGATCGTTTTTCCGCCGTAACGCCGCCATGGCGGAGACGAGCCGAATGCTCGGGGTCCACCGGTGGGCTCATTGTGTCTTGGCGTGCACAGTTCTGGGCATACCGGCGCTACTGCTGCTCGGTTTGCTGTTTGACCCGCTCCGATGGACGGGATACCTGACGGCGGCCGGCTATGGAGCGGGAGTGATCGGGGCGAGTGGGTGGGGAGCCGCAAGAGCCGGCGAGTGGAGAGCCTTCCCTTGGGCGATGATTCTTTTTGTCGCACTCCATGTGGCCCGAACCGTGGGGTATTTGGCTGGACGGTTCCGGGTACGGATTTCGACCGCCTGTTAGCGAAAGCCCACGGCGAGCGCCGCGCCGTACTCCGACTTCAGCGTGTAGGAACGTTTTTCTGAATTTTATCACGGTGGCGGCCGGTTGCCCGAACCGTTCGGGGCGTTTTGCGACCTCACGAACAGCGTAGTGTCGGGTTGCGATGCGCCGCGTCCCGACGGAGAGATCTGAAGAAGCCGATACCCACCGGTGCGCCCCCCGCGTCGATTTTCGCAATCCGTTTTCTGAGACCCGGACGGAACGCATCCTTTTTGTGACCCCGTACCATGTGCTCGATGTGAGGATCTCTCCGGAGGCCCGCAATGGGGTTGGTCAACGGGCGGTCCGGGTTCCCATAGGCGTGAAATGTCCTGGAACGGAAACGGCTTGACCTAAATACCGTCTGGAAGGTATGTACGGTGGCCGGGAGGTGCCTATGAAACCGAATACGTCCCCCAAGCGCCGAAAACTGCCCGAAGAAGTGCGGCGTGGCGCCATCTTGACGGCCGCTCACCGGCTGTTCAGCCAGAAAGGCTTTCAACGCACCCGCATGGATGAGGTGGCCGCCCAGGCCGGCCTTACCAAGGGTGGGCTCTATTTCCATTTCAAGGACAAACAGAGTCTGTATGAAGCCGTGACGCTGGATTGCATCCGGCGCATAGACGCCCTCATGGTCGAACTGGGCGCCGCCTGTTCCGATCCGGAGGAGCGCCTGCGTCGGTTCTTTCAGGCCATGATTCAGGAAATCGCAGGGGACGTCGAATGCTCACAGGCGGAGGGTTATCCCGGCGCCTTGGAGATGTTCATGGAGGGACACCGCCTCATGTTCGGCCGGGGGGAAATTCGAGGTATCTACCGGCGGGTGCGAGGGTTCATTGCCGAAGCCGTGGAAGAAGGCCGCCGGCAAGGGGTATTTCCCGGCGCCGACCCGCTGTTGGCGGCGGTGGCCGCGGTATCCCTCTGGGTGGGACTGTATCTTCAGTGCGCCTCGGATCCCGAGGCCTTTGATCTGACGGCCGTGGCGGAAGCCATGGGAGCCCGTTTTCTGGACAATCTGCATTTCGGGAGGCCGTCGTGAACACGCAGGGCGCTCCGAATCGCATCCGTCGCCGAGCCCCGCTTTGGATGCTCGCTGTCCTGGCCGTACCGGTGGCGGTTATTGTGTTCCATATGTACGCGTATCTTTTCGGTGGGGGAAAAGACCCTGCTGCGCCCTCGCCGGTACCGGTGCATACCGCGCCGGCGGAACTGGAACAGGTCGATATTGTGCTCGAACAAGCGGCGGATATCAAACCCTGGAAAGAAGTGTTCTTGATTTCCAAGATCAAGGGACAGCGGATCCTGGAAATCGCGGTGGAACGTGGTGACCGGGTGGCCTTGGGACAGGTGCTGGCTCGATTGGATACGGCCGCCTGCCGGGCCAAGCGGGACGAAGTGGTGGCCCGACTGGCCGAAGCCCGGGCAAGTCGATCCGTCGCGGAGGCACGGCTGGCCGTCCTGGAACGGGACCGTGAACGATTCGTTTCCCTTATTGCGCGACAGGCCGCGCCCGCGCAGAAGTTGGATCATATCGACGCCGAACACCGGGCCGCCCAAGCTCATCTCCGGCTGGCCGAAGCTCAGATCGACGCCGCCCATGCCCTGCTGACTAGTCTGGAAATCAGTCTGGCGGACCACGAGATCCGTGCCCCCATGGATGGAGTCGTGGCGGTACGGTTCGTGGATCCCGGGGCCCTGTCCAGCGACTCCGATCCCATGTTTCTGCTGACCTCGGACCGCAAAGTCCGGATTATCACCTCGCTGGCGGAACAGGATTACCCTTTGGCTCGGGCCGGCCAACTCGCGGAAATCCGGGTGGATGCCTTTCCCGGAGAATCGTTTCCGGGTCAGGTGGAAGTGCTGAGCCCGATTCTGGATCCCGCTACACGCTCGGCCGAATTGGAGATTGTGCTGGATAACGAGGACCTCCGTTTCAGACCCGGTATGTACGCCCGAGTACGACTCGTGTTGGGTACGCGCCGGATTCTTGCGGTTCCCCGGCAAGCGGTGAATCGGATGCCGGGTACGGGTACATGGTATGTGTTTACCGTGGAGGAAGAGGAAGCCCGCCAGGTGAACGTCGAGGTGGGACCCATGTTCGGTGTCCGGCGGGAAATTCGAAGCGGTCTGGAACCGGGTCAGGAAGTGGTGATCCAGGGCTCCGGGCTCCTGAAAGACGGCATGCCGGTGTATGCCGTCCTCACGGAGGAGACCGGCTGATGCGGCTTCCGGATTTCTCCGTCAAATACCCCGTGGCCACTCTGATGCTGTTCCTGGGGGTGATCGTTCTGGGGCTGTTCTCATTGCGTCTGCTGCCGGTGGACATGTTTCCCGAAGTGGACCCTCCCGTGGTTTCCATCCTTACCGCCTGGCCCGGCGCCAGTGCTTCCGATGTGGAAACCGAGGTCACCAAGCGCATCGAGGACGAAGTCAACGGCGTGAACAATCTGGACGAATTGACGTCTCGAAGTGTGGACGGCCTTTCGGCGGTGGCCTGTAAGTTTGACTGGGGCACCGATCTGGACTCCGCCACTAACGATGTGCGTGATCGTCTGGAAATGGTTCGGCGAAAACTGCCGGATGACGTGGATGCTCCGGTAATTTACAAGTTTTCCAGCTCCACCGCCCCGGTCATGGTGGTGAGTGTCACCGCAGGGGTCAACTGGCCCCAACTGTACCGTCTTACCGACAAACGTATCGCGGACGAACTGCGGCGGGTTCCCGGTGTGGGGGCCATTGTGGTTTACGGAGGGCTGCGCCGCCGTATCAATGTGTATTTCGACTCCGCCCGCCTGGAGGGATACGGGCTGTCCCTGCACCGCATCAACCAGGTTTTGGCGGCCCAGAACGTGGACCTGCCCGCGGGTTCATCCCGCCAGGGGGCCCTGGAATACTTTATCCGGGTACCCGGCCGGTATGCCTCGGTGGAAGAGCTCAAGCGCACGGTCATCGGAAGTCATCGCGGTCGGCCGCTGCGGCTGGAGGACGTGGCCCATGTGGAGGACGCCTTCAAGCCTGAAGACCTGGTCGCCTGGGAGAGTAAGAGTCCGGCCATCGTGCTGATGGTTCAGAAACAGACCGGCAGGAATACCGTCGCGGTGGTGGAGGGGTTAAGAACACGGATTGCCGAACTGAATACCCAGCTTCCCTCGGATGTTGAGGTCAAGGTGATGATGGACAACGCTTCGAACATTGTCACCAATGTCCGGAACCTGCGCATGAGTCTGCTGTGGGGCATCGCCTTGGTGATCTTCGTGTCGCTCGTGTTTCTGCGGCGATTCAAAAGCGCCCTCATCGTGGCCATGGCCATTCCTTTTTCCCTCATAGTCAGCTTTGTCCTCATGTACTTCAACGGATATTCCATCAACATGGTGACGTTGATGAGCTTGGCCATCGCTTCAGGCATGGTGGTGGACAACGCCATCGTAGTTCTGGAGAACATCGTGCGGCACGTGGAGCGCGGCGCCCGTCCGATGACGGCCGCTCGATTCGGGGCCGCCGAGATGGGGCCGGCCATTACCGCGTCCACCGCCACCACGGTGGTGGTATTCCTGCCCATGATGTTTCTCACGGGTTTGGTAGGAGTCATATTCAAGCAACTGGCCTTCGTGGTGACGGTTACCCTGGCGGCGAGTTTGCTCACGGCGCTCAGCATGACGCCCATGCTGTCGTCCCGATGGCTGCACGGTCGAAAGCCAGAGAAAGAGTGGACGGCGGGAGGTGAGGCGGTTCGTCTGTACAACTGGTCCGAGCGGGGTTTCCAACGACTGGACCGGGTATACGGCCGGCTCGTGGCGTGGTGCCTGGATCACAAGTCCGCCGTCCTGGCCCTGGTGGGCGCCACCGTGATTTCGGCGGTGACCATGATTCCCTTTCTCTCCACCTCCTTTTTGCCCGAGGTGGACTCCGGCGACGTCAGTGTCGATTTCCGGCTGGAGGAAGGCGCCGGCATCGAGCACAGCCGCAAGGTGGTGGAGCAGGTGATCGACGATATCATGGGTCTGGTTCGTAAGGAAGAGTTTCAAACCCTGTATGCATGGTGCGGGCAATCCGAACAGGGCATCGGCCTGGCTCTGGGTATGGACGAGGCGCCCAACGCGGCTTCTCTCGGGTTTAAGTTGGTGGACAAGGAAAAGCGGGACCGCTCGGCCCAGGATATCGCCCGGCTCCTGCGCGAACGTCTGGAGAAGATCCCCGGCATTACGCGCGTCAAGGTGCTGGCCGTGGACCCGGCGGGGGCCATCCTGGCGGGCCAGCAGTCCAAACCGCTGGTTGTGGAGGTCCAGGGTTCGGATCTGGAAGCCAACGTGGCCGCGGCCGAGAGACTGGCGGAGCGGATGCGCCGGGTCCCGGGTCTGGTGGATGTTTCGGTAAGCCAGAAGGACCCCAGGCCCGAGTTGTGGGTGGAGGTGGAGCGCGACAAGATCGGTTTGGCGGGTCTGACGGCCGGTGAGGTGGGCCGGCAGCTTCGGAACTATCTGTACGGATTCAAGGCGGCGGAGTATCGTGACGGGGGGGACAATTACGATATCTTCACCCGTTTCACGGAAGAGGACAAGAACCGGCTGGAACTCCTGCCGCAGGCGCCCATATTTACCGCCGACGGACGCACGCTTCGTCTCAAGGACTTGGCCGAGATTTCAGAACGCCACGGCCCCATCGAGATCGAGCGGAAGAATCTTGAACGGGTCGTGCGCGTGGAAGCGGGGCTCCTGGGCCTGTCCCTGGGGCAAGGCAGGCGCGCCGCCCAGGTGGTCATGGACGCTTTGGATCCGGCGCCCGGAGGAACGAGGCTTTCTTTCGGAGGGGAGGTGGAGGAGCAGAGGAAGGCGTTTGCGGATCTCACGCTGCTGCTGGTTCTGGGCATCCTGTTGACCTACATGGTTATGGCCGCGCTGTTCGGAAACTTCCGCGACCCCTTTATCATCATGTTCTCGGCGCCTTTCGCATTGGTGGGCGTGATCTATGCGTTTCGTCTCACCGGAGTCACGCTCGGGATCATCTCATTCATGGGCGTGGTCATGCTCATGGGCATCGTGGTGAACAACGCCATTGTCCTGGTGGACTACATCAAGCTGCTGCAGGCCAGAGGAATGGATGTCAAGGAGGCCGTGGTGCAGGGAGGTCGCGACCGCCTGCGGCCTGTTCTGATGACCACACTCACCACCTTTTTCGGCATGCTCCCCATGGCCGTAAGCCGCGGCACAGGCGCCGAGGTGTTCAATCCATTGGGCGTCACCATGCTGGGCGGACTTACCGTTTCGGCGCTGGCTACCCTGGTGCTGATTCCGGTGGTGTACCATGGGTTGGAAGGTCGGAGGCAAAGGAGGGCGGCCGTATGAAACTTCTCCTGGTGGTGTTCGATGCGGTTTTCTCTGAAGAGGTGCACGATGCGTTGCATGAAGCCCGTGTGCCGGGCTGGACGTTATGGGAGAAAGCGCTCGGCAAGGGTTCAAACAGCGACCCCCGCATGGACGACGGCGTCTGGCCCGGCTTCAACCAAGTGTTGATGGTGATCGCGGAAGAGCCGACGCTCCGTCTGCTCTCGGAACGGCTGAAGGACCTTAGGAAAACCGGACGGATCGACCGCATCTCTGTGTACGCGCTGCCCGTGGAGGAGCTGCTGTAGGGGTGCGCCCCGAACTCTGGGGAGTCCGTAGTTTCTATTAGGTGGGGCCTTCGGCCTGTAACCGGAACGAGGAATCCATATGGCGGATTTCGACGAGGTCAATGAAGTGTTGATGAGCAGGTTACGCGGAATCATCCGCTTTTCGGTTCGCGTACTGGCGGTCCTGATGACGTTTGTGATTATCTGGGGAGTGATCGATGTAGGATGGGTCATTTACGACCATCTGGTGACGCCGCCGGTTCTCATGCTCACCATCGGCGACATACTGGCCACCTTCGGCGCGTTCATGGCGGTGCTCATCGCCATCGAAATCTTCGTCAACATCAGCATCTATCTGCGGGACGATGTAATCCATGTGAAGATCGTTATGGCTACCGCACTCATGGCCATCGCCCGGAAGGTGATCATCCTGGATATTGAAAAGGTCACTCCGGACTATATGGTTGCCACAGCCGCCGTAGTTCTGGCCATGAGCATCGGCTACTGGCTGGTGGTCCGGCGCCGGGAATCCCCTGCGCCTGTGGCGCCCGCAAGCACCGGCCCGCAGGAGGGGATAATGGAGTCCCGGGAATCCCCTGCGCCTGTGGCGCCCGCAGACCGCGCACGCGCCGCTTCTTCGCCGGATGCCCGGCGGGAGGAAGAGAGGATGCCCGGCATGAAGGATCTGGCGCCGCGGAAGAGGCCTGACTCGGATCAGGACAACCTTGAGGAGTAGCCGGCCGGAGAATAACGACACTTGGCCGGACCTTGGCGGGCCGTTGAAAACCGTATTGCGGGCAGGCCGGTGCAAAACGATGAGATACAAGGCGGGCGAGTCCTGAGGAATGAGGCTTACAACCAGTAAGCCTCAATGACGAAAAAGGAAGCCCAACGCCGCAGATCGCGTTTTCACCGGCCTGATAGAACCGGTTCCGTTCATCCGGTTCTTTGCGACTCCACCATCCTTGTTCCCAAACCGGACTTCCGCTAGGCAAACCCGTTGCCGGGACCGGGACGTGTTCGCTTCTCCCCTATTCTTTCCGATTTTTCATGAATCCGTGTCTCCGGACGCATAATCCGTATTGACAATTCTACAGACTTTTTCGAGAATGAAACCCATGTGACTTTGACCGACGATTTTGGCGCACCGATCCCACCCCACTTTCTCACATGACCTTCAAACTTCTTTAGGGAAGGCGAGTCATCCGCGATTCGGAATACATCAACAACTCCCATCCCGGCGGAATTTCGTGCACGGAGATACACTATCCGGACCTTCGCCGGCCCCGGTTCATGACTGGAAGATGCGGTACGGAAGCCGTTTCAGGCGGGTTCCGTTGAGTGTGCAGGTCACGGGTTTAACAGAGGTAACATGGCACGAACCAAAGGGAGGGTCTGATGGTTTATCTCGTTTTGTACCTGGTTGGGGCGCTGTTATTTGTCAACGGGTTAATCATGGCAGGGATTATTACGGCTTTCAGCCCTGTCGCCGGAGGGGCCGCGGTTCCCATCCTGAGCCTGGGGTACTCGGCAGCGGGAGTCGCAAACCTGAATTTCTTCATCGGCATTATCATGGTCATCCTGGCCCTGCTCATCATCACGTTGGATGTGTACAAGGGGTTCGGCGAGACCGTCTCCGCGGTGGCGGCCTCCGCAGTGCTCACTTTTGCCGTCGCCTATCTGCTGTTGGGAGCCGGTCTCAACAATATGTATGATCCTAATTACATGGCCTTGGCACAGCAAGCCGTTCCGGAGGGATCTTCACCCAACCCGTTTGTCGGCTTCGCCGCCTTTCAGCCCCTGGGTTGGTATTCCCTTCCCATGTCCGTATACGTGTTCATCTGCGGTCTCGGGTTTCTTCATGCACTCGGAAAGAAACTTCCCAAAGTTCCTCAATTCGGTTTCATGTGGATCTCGTATGCCATCGCGTTTTTCCTGTTCTTCTGGGTATTCGGATTAGGAAACTTTGGGCTGCTCGTGTTTACGGGCTGGTATTGTGTTATCATCGCTCTCGTTACCATCGTCTACCCGGCGCTGGCATATTTTACGGCAGGCAAAGTGGGTGCCTGGTAGTCGTCTGATTTATGTGTGAATGTACCTCTGATTGAACCCGTTCCTGATCCTGAAACCGGGAGTGAGACAGGGTTAAGACCGCCGGATCATGCTTGTGTGAACACGCACGCTTTCCCGGAAAATCTACAGTGCCGGGAGAAAAGGCCTTTTCCCACGACGCTGTGCGAGCGGCGGGCGTATCCGGCAGTCACCCTGTTCAACTCCCTTTTCACGGCATTCCGATTTTCCGAATCCGCCGTATTCTTCCACGTGCTCCCCGTTTCGAACGGGGAATAGGCTGCCGGTCCCCCGATGGGCAGGGTCCTGTAAGAAACATCCATGCGTCGCCATTGTTCAGGTTCAGCCGAAATGATCCGGGAGACGGATTACGGAAATCCGGGCGGTGGAAGGTACCGCCCGAGAACCGCCGGGAGAGGTGACGGCGCGCCCTTCGTCCCGCGCATGAAGCAAAACGAAAGGAATCCAGTTCATGCAGACATGGAATGAGTCCGCATCTCTTCAATCCGCCGGTTCTTCCTCGACGTCTTTGGACCGCTTCTTCCTTCCCGAAAGCATCGCCGTAATCGGATCTTTCAAAGAAGGATGGTTCGGCGGGTATATTCTCCTCCGCGATCTGATCCAGGGGTCCTTCAAGGGCCGGGTTCTTCCCGTAAATCCCAAGTACCGGAACGTGCTGGGCGTCGAAGTGTTCCCGGAAATCCGAAATTTGGACGTGGCGCCCGACCTTGCCGTGATCATCCGCGCACGGGAGGCTGTGCCGGGGGTCCTCGAAGAATGCGGGGTCCACGGAATTCGCGCCGTGGTGGTGGTTTCGGACGGATTCGCCGAGCGGGACGAACGGGGACGGTTTCTTCAACAGGAGATGCTCCGTGTGGCCCGCCGTCATTCCATACGTATTATGGGTCCCAACACCATCGGTGTGATCAACACCTGGAACGGTCTGACCACGGTGCCCTATGAAAAAGGCTACCCGAAAATACCCAGGGGGCCTGTGGCCCTCATCAGTCAGTCCGGATTGGCGGGACCTCAGGCGTTGGAATTGGCCGACCTCAACATCGGTATCAGCAAGATCATCGATCTAGGCAATATGTGCGACGTAGATGAGACGGAATGTCTCGAGTACCTGGAGACGGATCTCGATACGAGGGTCATTTCCATGTACATGGAAAACGTGCGCCGCGGAAGAGCCTTCTTGGAAGCGGCGAGAAGGATCACTCGAAAGAAGCCCATTCTGTGTATGAAGTCGGGCCGATCCGAGAGCGGGGCCGCAGCCATGGCTTCCCACACCGGCTCCCTGGCGGGCGCCGACATTGTGTACGAAAGTGTTTTTCGCCAGGCCGGTGTCACACGGGTGCAAGATTTCCGGGAGCTTCTGACCCTGGCCAAGGCCCTTTCACTGCAACCGTTTCCCAGGGGAAACCGGTTGGGCCTGGTGAGTATCACGGGAGGCGGAGGAATTATGGCTTTGGACTGCGCGGAGGCATCGGGCCTCGTCCGGGCGGATCTGGCTCCGGATTCGCGCGCAAAGCTGGAAGACCTCTTTCCTTCGCTGGGCGCCAATCCTATCGACATCGGTCCCGCCGCCGCCGCCACCGGGACCCTGGACGTATTGTATCGGGAAGCCATCCGCATCATGAGTCGGGATGAAGGAGTCGACTGCATTTTCTGCGCACTGTACGATACCCCACTCCTGAATCCTTCTTTCTACCGCCGGGTGTTCGAGGAGCTGGACGGCGACCTTGCCAAGCCCTTGGTGGCCTGGGCCTATGGGACTTCCCGGTCCCGCATTTTGGAGCTCTCCGCGACTCTGGAGGAACGGGGCATTCCCGTATACACGGATATCACCACGGCGGTTCGAGCGTTGGGGGTCCTGGTCCGTCATACGGAGCGCAGTCGGGACCCGGCGTGATTCTATGGGGACGGCGTTTGTTCCCAATCCCGAAAAATCCGGTGGAGAATGAAGCCGGAAAGAGCGGAGCTTCCGACGAATCGAAACGCTGGCAGCCCGTCGAAAAACAGCATTTCGGACAGGCTGTTCAAAAACGATGAGATGCAAGGAGCGCGAATCCTGAGGAATGAGGCGCACCACCCGTACGCCGCAATGACGAAGGATGAAACGCAATACGGCAGATCGCGTTTTTCAACAGCCTGATAGGTGGAGGAACTGGAAATGATCCGTATCCTGGGTATTTGCGGCAGCCCCGTAAAAGATTCGAACACGGAGTTGTTGTTGAAAACCGCGTTGGATTCCGTCCGCAAGCAGGAGGTTCAAACGGAGCTGGTGACGCTTCACGACAAGAACATAGCGGATTGTATCCACTGCAATTGGTGTATGATCAAGCAGGTGGAGGGTAGATACTGCTCCATTGAGGACGATATGGCCGGGCTCTATCCAAAGCTTTTGGAATGCGATGCCCTGCTCTTGGCTACGCCGGTGTATATCGCGCGGCTTTCAGGACGTCTGGCGGCCGCCCTGGACCGCATCCGCGCCATCGATTACGGTAAACGGGCCCGGCGCTCCATGAAGTACAAGGTAGGGGCTGGATTGGCCGTCAGTTGGTACCGGCATGCTGGCATTGAAACCACCCTGACCACGCTCCATTGGGCGTTTCTTACCTGGCAGATGGTCATTGCCACACCCGGCTCCCTGTCCACTTTCGGCGGAGGGGCGGTGAGCAGCCTGGGGGGAACGGGCCAGTTCGACCCCAAGGACAAGCGCCAGGTATTGCTGGATTCGTATGGGCTCGAGACGGCCAAGGCCACAGCGTCGAGTCTCGTGGAACTCGCCCGAGTCATGCGGTACGGCAGAGCCCGGGTGGAGGCGCACTGAACATCTGAATACACCGAAGACTGGGACGGCCCGGCATGCATTCGGAGTCTGTGGATCCGGTCGTTTTCTTCCCCGTATGGGGCCTTTTCCAGGCGTGTCCCGGCATCAAAAGACCTGCGGAGTACCGATGTGACGCCCGAGCCTGTATCGGACAAACGCTCGCGCGTTTCAACGGAATGCATGCCGGGTGGTCGGTACGCCGTCTATCAGACCGTTGAAAAACGCGATCTGCTGTGTTGCGCTTCATCCTTCGCCATTGCGGCGTACGGC
>CAZQXK010000050.1:0-30727 GCA_964597345.1 uncultured Thermodesulfobacteriota bacterium
ACCCGTACGCCGCAATGACGAAGGATGAAGCGCAACACAGCAGATCGCGTTTCTCAACAGCCTGATAGGGGCGGGGGATGGACCGTCTTTCCCTCTTCCGATCAGGGCGAAGCCGGCTCCGGTGTCTGCCGAAACCAAATTCAACATAGGAGAACCGGATGGAGTCGTCAACCTCTTACTGAAAAGCGGCCGCTGGGAAACCATGCAGTGGAACGAATTGACCGGTTTCGAGGTCCGTGGTATGGAGACATTGAAAATCCGAATCAACCGCCAGCCCTGGAGGATAGTTTCATGCTCAGTCTTATGAGGAAACACGCCACGTCCTGGATCATAAAGATCTTTATCGCGGTGATCGGTATCGTATTTGTGTTTTGGGGCCTGGGGAGTTTCAAGGAGCACAGAGCCGCACAATTCGCCGAAGTCAACGACGATACGATCTCGATGACGGAAGTGACGCGGGTGTACCAGAATTTACTGGAGCAGACGCGGCAGCGATATCGGGAATTCCTGACTCCCGAGCTGCTCGAAAGACTCAATCTCAAAGAGGAAGCGGTCAATCGAATCATCCATGAAAGATTGATGCTGCAGGAAGCCCGGCGCCTGCAACTTCGGGTCACCGACGAAGAAGTGCGTGTCGCGCTTCACACCGTGCCTGTGTTCCAGGAGGCGGGGCGCTTCGATTCGGACCGATATTTCCGGGTGTTGGCGGCCAACCGCATCTCTCCTACGGAGTACGAGGAGGGCCAACGACGGGCTCTATTGGTGGAAAAAGTAAGCGACCTGGTCCGGAGCATGGCGTTTCTCAGCGAGTCCGAAGCGTATGCCAGGTACCGTTTCGAAAATGAAAAAACGTCCATAGAAGTGATCGAGTTCGACCCGGCCCGGCACGTCGGCGCTGTCCATGCCACGGAAGCGGAAGCGGAGGCCTTTTATCTGGAGACGAAGGACCGATTCCGGAGACCTGCCCAGGCCAAGATCGGGTATATCCACTACCGGTTCGAGGATTTCGAGTCCCGGATTACGTTTTCGGAGCAGGAGATCCAAGACTATTATCAGTGGCATCGGGATGAGTTCCACAAGGAAAAACAAGTGCGGGCCCGACACATTCTATTCAAAGCGCCGGCCAACGCTTCGCCCGAGGAGGAAGCGGAAATCAAGCAGACTGCCCGCGACATCTTTATCCAGGTCAAACTGTTGGGGCAGGACTTTGCGCAAATGGCCCGGACGCATTCGGAAGACGCTACCGCATCCAAAGGGGGGGACTTGGGATTCTTTGGAAAGGGAGCCATGGTGAAACCCTTCGAGGATGCGGCATTCTCTCTGGAAGCGGGCGAAATCAGTGATCTGGTGAGGACCCAATTCGGATATCATATCATCAAAGTGGAAGAAATACGCGAAGGGGGAACCGAGTCTTTGGACCAGGCGCGAAATAAAATCATTGAGAAGCTCAGGCGGGAACAGGGCCGGGACCATGCCTTTGAGATGTCCGAGGATGGGCTGGATCGGGCCATTCAGGGAACCGGGCTGCTTGAAATCGCGGCTTCCGGCGACCTCCAATACACGGAAACCCGCTATTTTGACGCCGAGGCCTCCGGCGTGCCGGGTCTGGAGCAGGCGTCAGGACTGGTGGAGAGAGTGTTCGCGTTGGAGATCGGGGAAGTGGGCCCCAAGGTCGCGGCGCCTGACGGCTACGTGGTGTTCAAACTGGTGGACAAACAACCCGCCGTAATCCCGGAGTTCCAAGAGGTCCGGGAAGAAGTGGTGGAGGCGCTGAAGAGCGAGCAAGCCGAACGCGCCGCGGAGGCGGACGCCGCGGCGTTTCTGTCCCAGGTGCTGGGGGGGCGCGGATTTGACGAGATGGCTGAGGAACTCGATTTGGAAATCTTTGAAACGGAACCCTTCGATCGTTATGGAACCATACGGGAACTCGGCTACAATCCGGAGATCAACCAGGCCGTGTTCGACCTCCCGGAAGCGGGATCCGTGGTGGAACGTCCCATCAGGAACCGCGGCGCGTTTTTGGTGATTCGCCTGAAGGAACGGTCGGTACCCGGGCTTCCGGCGTTCGAGGCGGCTCGGGAAGAGTTCATGAACCGACTTCTGGAGACCAAGAGAAACGAACTCCTCGAAGCTTGGCTCAACGATCTGAAAAACAACGCAAACATCACTGTGTATCAGAAGATATAGAGCGGCGGGCGCGGATTGCGCCGCCGGGATGCGGTCCTGGGGAAGGGAATCCTTCGGAACGGCCGGTGGGGGATGTTTTTCCGCGAAAGCGGCGCCCCGATGGATGGTCGGCCCGGAATGCGCATGGGGGACACTCGCTTCGGAACGGGAAACGGCCGGGGTTCGGACAAACCCGCCGCTTTCTTGACAGGGTATAGCCCTGTGGTTAATTAAAACATGTCTGTTTACCGTTAGCAGGCCGTCGAAAAACGCGCTCTGTAGTGTTGCGCTTCCTCCTTGTCATTGCGGCGTACTGAATGTGCGGGTCATGCCTCAGGATTGGCGCGCCTTTCAGCTTATCGTTTTTCGTCAGCCTGCCCCCAGTCCTGTTTATCGGCGGGCTTTTACGGGACCAAATCTTAGGTGCGAGGCGCGTGTATCATCGATATGGAAAAGGATTATTACAAAATCCTGGGAGTTTCCAAGACCGCAAGCCAGGAAGAAATCAAGAAAGCCTACCGAAAACTGGCTTTGAAGTATCATCCGGACCGGAACAAGGAAGACCTCCAGGCGGAAGATAAGTTCAAGGAACTGAGTGAGGCGTATGCCGTTCTGAGCGATGCGGAGAAAAGAAAACAGTACGATACGTTCGGATCGAGTGGATTTCAGCAGCGATATACTCAGGAAGACATTTTCAGGAACTTCGACTTCAGCGACGTGTTCAAGGAATTCGGGGGCGGAGATCTGTTCGGCCGAATTTTCGGGGGGGCTCGGGGCGCGAGTGGCTTCAAAACCTATTATACCACCGGGACGGGGGGCCGCGGTTTCGATATGGGTGATATCTTCGGACAAGCCGGTTCGGGTTCCCGGGGGTCTCAGAGGCATGAACCGGTCAAGGGTTCGGACATCGTCTATGAATTTCCATTGACGTTGGAGGAAATCGCCACCGGAGGCCCAAGAATCATATCGTTTCATCGGAGTGACGGCTCCCTGGAGCGGGTGTCCGTGAAGATACCGGCTGGAATCGAGGACGGGAAAAAGCTTCGCGTGGCCGGAAAAGGGGAACCGTCTCCTTATGGAGGCCCGTCCGGGGATTTGTACATCAGAATCAAGGTTCGGAACCACCCGTTCTTTGAGCGGGAAGGGCGGAACGTAGTCCTGAAGCAGGAAATTCCATTCTCCACGGCGGTGCTGGGGGGCGTCGTTTCCGTTCCAACCCTTGGTGGATCCACCATGCGCCTGAAGGTGCCCGTGGGAACGCAGTCGAACACCAAGCTGCGCCTGAAGGGATATGGATTACCCGACATGAAGAACGGTTCGAAGGGAGATCAGATAGTCCAGGTTGTTATTCAGGTACCCAAGAAACTGAGCCGGGACCAGAAGAAACTGATACAGTCCCTGGAAGAGGAAGGATTGTAGCGGGATGTGGTGTTTCAGGCAAGCGGCGCTCCTTCTCCGGATCCGGCCTTTCATCCATCATGGGAGGTTTTCGCAAGGACGCATTTCCAACGCGCCGTTGAAAGGCGCGATGTGCCGTCATACCTTTGGCGTGACGCTTCCTCCCTGCCGGCAACAGGGTTTGTCAGCGGGCTGCTAAAATACACTGAGACGCAAGGTGAACCTTCCTGGAAGCGTTGAGCCCTCCATCGAGCAAGACCCTCCGAAAAGCTTGGCCAAAGTGGATGACATGCACGGTGCGCCAATCCTGAACTCGATTTTTCTACGGGATACGCCGTACGTCGCATTTTTCGAAACCCGTCAGGAATCCCTGATGAAACGCACCGCCGAGTTTTCCATTTCCGATTCCCTTAAGGAAGCCGCCATCGACCTCCGATACCTATTGGACCGAGAGTATCCCCGCAATGCGGCCCTCAGCCTGGTTGGAGACCGTTATCGGCTGGACGTACGCGAAAGACATGGGGTTCGTCGAGTGGTTTTTCCCACGGCGGAGGCGAAGCGCCGGAGGGCGAAGTTAATCGGCCGTGAAAACCTGAAGAATCGCATTCTGGCAGTGGATGGTTACAATGTGTTGATCACGTTGGAGAATGCGCTTTTGGGGCGGCTTCTCTTAATGGCGGACGATGGAGTTATCCGCGACACCGAAGGGATATCCGCATCGTACAAGCCTGCATGGGAGCCGAAAAGTGCTACGCGGCGCGCTTTGAACCTGCTGATGAGCACGCTGCGCTCAGCCGGCTTACGCTACTGTTTCTTCGGGTTTAGCGAGGCCATGAGTGGAAGCGGACTGCTTTCCGAGAAGATCCGGAATTTGCTTCAGCCGTGGGAAATTCCGGGCACGTCAGACACACTGCGATCCGTGCTTCCTGAACTCCTTCAGCACGGCGAGGTCTTGGCCACGGCCAATTCGGCTCTGATGGATCTGTGCGACAAGGTGTATGATCTGACAGGCGACATCATCCTGCGGGAGCTGAAGTTAGAGCCGCTTCATTTGTAGGGCGCAGCATTTCCCTCAAGAACCGCCCCGTGTGAGAACCCGGAATCCCGGACAGCTCCTCGGGAGTACCGCAACCCACCACGTATCCTCCTTCATCACCGCCTTCCGGGCCTAAATCGATGATATAGTCCGCCGTCTTGATTACATCCAGATTGTGTTCGATGACCACAACCGTGCTTCCTTGATCCACCAAACGATTCAGCATATCCAGAAGTTTCTTGATGTCGTCGAAGTGCAAGCCGGTGGTGGGTTCATCGAGAATGTAGAAAGTCCGACCCGTATCCCGTTTGCTCAGTTCGCGGGATAACTTGATACGTTGGGCTTCGCCGCCGGACAATGTGGTGGCCGGCTGTCCCAACTTTACATATCCCATGCCGACATCCCGCAACGTCTGATTCTTCTTCCGGATATTCGGGATGGCTTCGAAAAACTCCCACGCCTGGTTGACGGTCATGTCCAGTACTTCGGCGATGTTCTTCCCCTTGTATTTGATCTGCAGGGTTTCGCGATTGTAGCGACTCCCCCGACATACCTCGCAGGTCACGTAGACGTCCGGAAGAAAATGCATCTCGATTTTGGTGACACCGTCTCCCTGACAGGCTTCGCAGCGCCCCCCCTTCACGTTGAAACTGAAGCGGCCCGGTTTGTAACCCCGGGCGCGGGACTCGGGCACCTGCGTAAACAGGTCCCGAATAAAGGTGAACACTCCCGTATACGTGGCCGGGTTGGAGCGAGGCGTGCGGCCGATGGGGCTTTGATCGATATCGATCACTTTGTCGATCTGCTCGATGCCCTCAATGTATTCCACCTTGCCGGGTGTGTCTTTGGTGCGGTAAATACGACGGGCCAGGTGCCGGTACAGGGTTTCGATGATGAGACTGCTCTTGCCGGAGCCGCTGACTCCGGTGACGCACGTGAATGTGCCCAAGGGTATACGGACATTCACATTCTTGAGATTGTTCAACCGAGCCCCGGCCAGCCTCAGGTATCCTCTCCGATGCTTTCGCCGATGCAACGGCACGGGAATTTCCGTGCGACCCGAGAGATAGTTTCCCGTCAAGGAGTTCTTGCACTCGAGAAGATCCTCGGGGGGACCGGCGAAAACCACTTCGCCGCCGTTGAGTCCGGCGCCGGGGCCCATGTCGATGACATGGTCGGCGGTCAAAATCGTATCCCGGTCATGCTCCACCACGAGAATGGTATTTCCGAGATCGCGCATCTTCATGAGGGATTGCAGTAGACGGCGATTGTCTCGCTGGTGGAGTCCTATACTGGGCTCATCCAGGACATAGAGCACACCGGCCAAACGGGACCCGATCTGCGTGGCCAATCGAATGCGCTGGGATTCACCGCCGGAAAGGGTCTCGGAAGAACGGCTGAGAGTCAGATAATCAAGACCCACATCCGCCAGGAATCCGAGTCTGTCGTTGAGTTCCTTGATAATGCGACGGGCGATGGTTTCCTCGGTTACCGAGAGACGCCAGTCCTGGATCCGTTTCAGACCGTCTTTGATGGGAAGCCTCGTAAGTTCGTGAATATTCAACCCTTGAATGCGGAATCCAAGACTTTCCCGCCTGAGACGAGCACCTGCGCACACCGGACAGGGCGTCTTATTCATATACCGTTCGATATCCTGCCGGACGTAGATCGAATCGGATTCCATGTATCGACGCTTGAGTTGGCGAATGACTCCTTCGAGGGGGCTTTCGTACAGAAAACGCTGGCCCGAGTTTTGAAGCTCGAAGGAAACTTTCGTGCTTCCCGTGCCGTACAGGATGGCCTGCCGTACCTCTCCCGGGAGTTCCCTAAAAGGCGTCTCTATGTCGATCCCAAAATGATGCGCGATGGAGGCGAGTTTCTGGTGGGAATAGATGGAATTCTTCTGGGCCCAAGGCTCTACGGCTCCCTCGCGCAAGGAGCGGGAAGCGTCGGGTATCACCAAGTCGGGGTCGATCTCCAGGCGAACGCCGAGGCCTTCGCATTCCGGACAGGCGCCCAGAGGACTGTTGAAGGAAAACATCTGCGGTGTGGGATCGGGATAACTGATTCCACAGGTGTGGCACGCCGCCTTTTCACTGAAGAACAACTCGTGGTCCGGAGGGGTGAGCGCCGACACCGAGCCGCCGGAAAGCCCAAGGGCCAATTCCAGGGAATCCGCTAGGCGGTTTCGGATCTTTTCCGAAACCACCAAACGATCCACCACCGCTTCGATGGAATGTTTCCGGTTCTTTTCCAGATGAATGGAATCCTGCAATTCGCGAATAGCGCCATTAATCCGCGCCCGAACGAATCCTTCCCTCCTGAGATGATCGAGGAGCTTTTGGTGTTCGCCTTTCCGGTTTTTCACGAGAGGGGCCAGAAGAATCACTCGAGTGTCTTGCGGAAGGGCGAGAATACGGTCGGCGATTTCCTGAACGGTTTGCTTTTCTATGGGGCGACCGCATTGGATGCAGTGGGGTCTTCCTATACTCGCGTACAAGAGACGAAGGTAGTCGTATATTTCCGTCACGGTGCCCACGGTGGAGCGCGGGTTCTTGCTCACGGTTTTCTGTTCTATGGATACGGCCGGGGAAAGTCCGTCGATGAAGTCCACATCGGGCTTGTCCATTTGCTCGAGGAACTGCCGGGCATAGGCGGACAGAGATTCCACATACCGGCGTTGGCCCTCGGCGAAGACGGTGTCGAAGGCCAGAGTGGACTTACCGGATCCGCTGACTCCGGTGATCACGACAAGGAGGTTTCGCGGGATGTCGACGTCGATGTTCTTGAGATTGTGTTGCCGGGCTCCTCGGACGATGATGTGATTCATGAATCAGGCGCCTTGTATCCGTATCTTCCGGTTTTTCGCCATGAAGGTTGCGGTTCGGATCGCCTGGATCAGGCTTCGTGCATCGGCGATGCCCCTTCCGGCGATGTCGAAGGCCGTGCCATGATCCACGGAGGTGCGGACAATGGGGAGCCCCAAGGTGATGTTCACTCCCTCCCAGAAATGCAGGAGCTTGAGCGGGATCAACCCCTGGTCGTGATACATGCATACCACGGCGTCATAGCTTCCGTTGCATGCCCGGACAAACAGGGAATCCGGTGGAAAGGGACCGGATACGTCCATACCCAGGGCTCGGCATTCCTCCACGGCGGGGGCGATGAGGCGGAGTTCTTCGTCGCCGAAGCGCCCGCCTTCGCCCGCATGAGGGTTCAAAGCCGCCACCGCCAGGCGGGGCTTGGCCACGCCAAAGTCATGCCGGAGCCCCTGATATGTGAGGGAAATCGTCTTTCTTATCGCTTCTCTGGACAGGAGTCGGGGCACTTCCTTCAGGGCGCAATGAATGGTGACCAGACTTACGCGCAGACGTTCTCCCGCCAGCATCATGACCACATCCGAAGTCCCGGTCAGGCGGGACAGGAATTCCGTATGACCGGGGTAGGGGTAGCCCGCCAGATGAAGGCCTTCCTTATGGATGGGACATGTGACGATACCGTCCAGTACACCTTCCATGGCCAGACGGACTGCGGCTTCGATATAGGCCGCCGCCGCCCCGCCTCCCTCTGCGGATACGTGTCCCCACGCCACACGGGTTCCCACGTCTCGGGTAATGGGTACGAAGGAAGTCGCCTCCCTGGGGGTGGTGAGACGTTCCGGAGATTCCAGGATCACCAGCGACGGACGAAGATCCAAAAGGTTTAGGGTTCGATCCAGAGCGGACAAGTCTCCGAGTACGGCCAGCCGGCAGTTTTCGGTCAAGGAGGGATGCGTCAAGGCCTTTACCAGAATTTCGGGCCCGATTCCTGCCACGTCTCCCATGGTGATGCCGATCAACGGTTTGACCATAGCGGACTCCGAAGCGGATAAGCCGCGGTTTTCGCCGCGACGGCCGGTGTTTCCAAGGTATGCGGCTCCCCGCAATGAACGGCGGGGCTCGCGGCGCACTTTCCACGGCAGGCCGGATGCACCGACGGGACATCCCCTATGCCGCGTGCGGATGATGGAAATGATGGATTCATCGAAATTCACGTCGATACGCTTTCGTTCATACCTTGACCAATAAATATAACGATTGGACGATGCGGGATCAAGGAGCGCGAATCCAGAGGAATGAGGCGTACAACCGGTACGCCGCAATGACGAAGGATGAAGCGCAACACGGCGGATCCCGTTTTTCAACGGGTTGCCGAGGGTCCGCATGTAAGCACAGGGTGTCGGGCAGGCCGGAAGACCGGGATGAAATCCAGGGATTGGAGCCTTCGAGCAACGCGAGATGCCCTAGCTGTTCCATGGAAGCCGGATTCGGACCGCCCCGGATATTCCGCGAGGGTTGACAACGAGAATCCCGGACATTACCTACCATCTATACATGTTCAAGTATATACAAAATGTATGCCTTATGGTTTTCCCTTCTGAAAGTCTAAGGCCGAGAGGAAGGTTGTCATGAAAAAGATCATACTGTACCTAATCCTGCCGATCTTGTTCTACGCTCTTCTGTCCACGGCTTGGGCGAGCAGAATAGACGGTATTTGGAAGGACGTGCCCAAAGATCAGCCCGAAGACCGGTTCGTGGCGTAC
Organism: uncultured Thermodesulfobacteriota bacterium; assembly: GCA_964597345.1. Taxonomy (GTDB): domain Bacteria; phylum Desulfobacterota; class Desulfarculia; order JACQYL01; family JACQYL01; genus CAZQXK01. Next base: position 9,183 of record CAZQXK010000050.1, read on the forward strand.
CTGCAAACCTACGACACAGGTTCCGCCGTGGCCGTACTCCTTGATAACGGCGGCTCACCGCCCCGACTCTACGCCTTCTTGGTATCCAACTACCCGGCAGGCTTCCAGGCCGAGGAAATCGGCGGTGCGGACGCGTCCCTGAAACTCGAAAACCTGAACAGTCCACCGGCCGCCGCTGAAATCCGCATCGGCGCCCAGACGGAAAACGTGTTCCTCCACAAATGGTTTCGCGCGGCGGGCGGCGGAGAGGGCATCGCCCCCGACGACGGTATTTTCAAAGACGAAACCGTGCCCGGCGAAACCTCGTTCAACGTGTTTTTTCAAACCTATCCCATGGAGGGATCGGCTGTCGCCGTGGTCACTCCCGACGGCGGCCTTACTTATCACGCATTTCTCCAGCCGAGTTATGTTGGCGCATTCGATGTGGATGACATTCTCGGACAGGGGGCGCACTGGATCGCCGTCGTAGATCCGGAGGCGTTTTCGCCTTTTAGCCTGATACTTCCCGAAGGTGGGGCGTCGGCGGGTTTCTTGCATAAATGGTTTCAGGCGCCCGTGACAGCCAACACGTTTCATTTGGCCGGGACTCTCCTATATAACGATGCTCCCCTCCCGAATGAGACGGACGTGATTCCCGTGTTCACCGTCCGAGATTACGATATCTCTGTCACCGCGGACCAGGTGATCGCAACGTACGATGTTCTCACGGGCGCCTATACCTTCCTGCATGTCCCCCGCTTTGCGACGATGCGGGTTTCCATCCTTGCAACCGACGTATTTGATACACTCCCCGGCAACTATTTCGGGGTTCGGGGAAATGACATGGAAACGCTGACACCCGTGGAGCGCCAGAACTACGACTTCCATATCAGGCAAAGCATTCATCTCACGGAACCCTATGACAACACGCAGCTCAAGATGTCCCTTGGCTTCACCGACGTTCCCGAACTTATGGCTCCCGTGCTCTTCGAGTGGGAACCGATCCCCGACGCCGACAACTACTCGATCACCATCTGGCGCTTTCGCAGCCCGCAGCATTTGGAAGGGTACGGAGTAATCGAAGCGGTGGTGTCCGAGCTAAATATCGTCTTGACGGCGTACGATGCATTTCTGGACGCATCCCCGTCCGATGAACATTATGAGTTTGAGGTCAGGGCCTTCAACGGTCCGATTTTCATCGGACAATCCTTTATCACCCAAGTGAATGGGTCCGCCGGGCGTTTCATGTTTACCGTGGCTTCACCCTAGCCCCGGTTGGTCCAAGTTCAGCCGGTTCCCGGGGATGTTCTTGGAGACATTCTCCCCGGGAACCATAACAGGCCGTTGACAAACCGTATTGCGGACAGGCTGCTTAAAAACGATGAGATGCAAACCCACACTTCGGTGCGGAGAATCCTGAGGAATGACGGGTGCGTCAATATACCCCAATGACGATGGGTGACGCGCGACACAGCAGATCGCGTTTTTCAACGATATAAAAGTCGCCCGTCCCGGGCGTTGTCCTAAACGGCGGAAAAATCCCGCTTCGCGGCAATATCGCCGCGGGGCGCCGGATTTCTTCGGCGCCGCCGGGATGGCGCGATGTCTCGGGCACGCTCAACTACCCGGGGAGACGGCATCGGGTGGTTTTTCGCAAGGGTGTTTCTTCTGATAAACGGGAAGTCGGTCCCGGCGGGTAAACATTCCTTCCCATCCCGGCGGCAGGGATTCGTGGACCCCCACGACCAAGAGCCCACCGCGGGATAAGCTTTTGTGCACCCTTTCGATGACGGAAGTACGGACTTCGGAATCACGGTACGTCAGTATGCTGTTCCGCAGGAACACCATGTGGAACTCCCGTTCCGGAGGAGGCTCGGAACATAGGTTATGCACACGCCATTGAACCCCCTGCTTCAACACATTCCGCACTCGAAACACCCGCCGGTCCGTGGAGGGCACAAACCACGTATCCCGCAAGGATTCATCCAGCTCTACGAGACTCGACGGCGGGTACAGCCCCGCCTGACCTCTGCGGATGGCGCCGGGATTAAGGTCCGTGGCCCAACAGGTCAGACCGGGCATGGCGCCCCGTTTCTCCTTCAGGCGTTCCCAGAGGATACGGAAACCGTATATCTCCTCCCCGGATGCACACCCCGCGGACCAGACCTTGAACCGGGCGCCCGCCCGTGGAAGTAGTTCCGGAATCATTTCGGCCTCGAGTCGTTCCCAGAGTTTTCGGTCTCGAAAAAAGCGGCTGATGGTGACGGCGCATAATCGTTCGAGTTCACGGCGTACTTCAGGATCTTCCCCGGAGGCGCGGAGCAGATCGTCCACCGTGCTGCAGGAAATCTCCCGCAGATAGCGTCGGATCCGTTTCTGGACTCCTTTCCTGACCTGCCGGTAGCCTTTCCAGGAATAGCCGTGATGTTCCAAAAGTGTCCGGAAATCGCCGTCGTCCATGGCGTTCGAACCTCCTTTGCCGAATATTCCGGTTGGAACGCGAAGCATACGTCACGCGATACGCTTCCGGCAAGATGCAGGGGCAATGGGATTGCGCCGCCACATGCTTTACATCCGCCCGGCGATTCCCTAAAATCGGTCTAAACGCCATGAGGTATGTCGAGGTCAGGTACAATAATAACGGGTTTTTGGACGCGAGGGTACACAGCGTTTTTGAAATGCATGCTCCATGGAAGGGCAATCATTCGAAGTCGACAGGAACGGATGGATTCCCTATCAGGCCGTTGATAAGAAGAGTATTGCGGGCAGGGAAACATCGCGTAAGATCCTGGATGGAGGAAAAGCTATGCGAGCGGTCTCTAAACTGTTCTGCCTGATCCTGGCCGTGATTTTTCTGGTATCGTGCTCTACGGCCTATAAGGCCCAACCCTTGCCGTTCCGGACTCCGGAAGCCTACCCGAACGCCGCGGAAGTGGCTGGAACCATGGTCGGCGCCCAGGCGTTCAGCGATACGGATGAGGCTCAAAGAGCCTTCGGTTTTGATATCCGCGGAGCGGGCATGCTGCCCGTGCAGGTGGTGTTCGACAATCGAGGCGCACACCCCATTCGGATCAACCCCGCCCAGACGTTTCTGGAGGATGACCAGGGCAATCTCTGGCCTATACTTTCCAGCGATCTGGCGTATGAACGGGCCACCAAGTACGCCCAGACCAAGCAGATCGTCAAGGAAGGAGCCTACCACGGCGTTTTGGGGGCGGCCGCCGGAGCACTCATTGGGGCTGCCGTGGGTGTTGTCACCGGTGACAGTATAGGTACAGCCCTCACCAGTGGAGCCGCTCTAGGCGGCGCGGCGGGAGCCACCCTGGGAGGCGCGAAAGGCTACGGGTCCGGTGAGGCCCGACAAGCCATCATCAGCGACCTCCGGGAGAAGAGCCTTCAGAATGTTCCCATTCTACCCGGAAGTCTGGCACATGGATTTCTCTTCTTCCCGGGCGAAGCAACGTCCGCAACCCGGCTTCGGCTACACCTCTTGGAGGGAGACACGGGTATACCTCACGTGATCCAGATGAACTTTTAGCGGAGCCGAGAACACGGGGGGCCGGGTGTTGGGGGTGCCTATGGGTAGGACCATTCCTGAGGATGCACATCCCCCGTATCTTGTGTCTTTTGCCGATGGGGCGGTGCTTCCGCTTTGCAAGGGCTGATCAGGTCGGGCGCCTGACCTGAAGCCGATAACTGTGCTTGGCGACTCGGAGCCCGACAGCGATGGAACATTCAACGGACACGATATGGACACTGCGATGAACTGCCAACGATGCGGGGAACCCATCCCAAGCGGTGAAGAACGGGAATATGCGGGCCGGATGCTTTGCGAAGACTGCTATATGGATACACTCTCGCCGGCTCGTACCTGTGATCCCTGGGCGGTGCACAGCGCCAAGACGCTGGAGATGAAAGGGGATGCTTCGCCTGAAGTTACCGAACTCCAGAAGAAGATTCTCCGGATTCTACAAGAAACCGGGGGTGTGGAGCCGTCCATACTCTGCGAGCGTTTGAAGATCAAGCCGTCTGATCTTGAGCGCGAAGTGGCTGCGCTTCGCCACATGGAAAAGGTTCGGGGGGCTCTGATAGACGGCCGGAAGGTCATCCGGCTCTGGTAGCGGATGCATGAGACATGCTGGTTCATCGTGTGGTTGGGGACCTTTCCTGGAAAGAGATCCTTAAAGCTTCCCCGCAACGTTTCGGAATCGCCGGCTTCGGGCCGGAGACCCTCCATCGCCTGGTGGTCTTCACGGATCCGCTCGGAGTCACGTCTTTGATGTGACTTGCATTCTTCGCCGCTACGGCGTATTCCAGCTACACTTCATTCGTCAGAACTCGCCCGCCGTATATCTCATCGTTTTGCACCGGCCCGTCCGCACTACTACTGGGGACCCATGGCGGGTGTTCAATCTTCGAGAAACAGATGCGCAAACACTTTGGCATCGTTGATCAGGGAATCCAGCAAACAGTATTCATTGGGTTGGTGAGCCGTTTCCGCCGAGGTACACCATACGGCCACAGGCAAACCGGCCCGCCTGAAAAAAGCGGCCACGGTGCCCCCTCCGATGCCCCCCGGCTCCGCTTCGCGATCGTATACGGCGCGAACGGCTTTCCGAATCCCCGACACCACGGGTGATGCGACGTCCGTGGGAGGCGCCGCGTGGTCGTTTATCAAGGGATGGATCTCGACGCTCACGCCGAACCGTTCCTGTATCTCCGCCGCCAGGCGCCCCATCTCGTCCAGGATCTCCGAGGGCTCATAGCAGGGGAGCACTCGGGAATCCATATAGAAGACGTCCTCTCCGGGGATGGTGTTCACGTTGGGAACGTTGGCTTCCTTCTTTGTGGGCTCGAAGGTGCTGATGGGCGGATGAAAGAGGGTATCCCGCCTGCCGAAGCGTGTATACAGTCGCTCCAGGGCCACCACCAGATGCGCCGTGGCGCGAAAGGAATTGTTGCCGTGTTCCGGCGTGCTGGCATGGCATTGCTTGCCTACCACCCGGAACTTCACCCATAGCATACTCTTCTCGGCCACCTCGATGAGCGTCCCTTCCTCATTGCCTGCATCGGGAACGATGATCCAGTCTGAGGGATGAAACAGATCGGGATACTGTTCCAGGAGGAATTGCAGCCCATACCTGCTGCCCGTCTCCTCGTCGGAAACAAATACCAATCCCACGTCATGGGTGGGAATCAGACCTTCGTCCTTGAAGGCTTGCACGGCCAGGACTGAAGACACGATGCCGTGCTGGTTGTCTTCCACTCCTCTTCCGTACAACCGGCCGGCCGTTTCGCGCAGAACGAAGGGATCGCTGTCCCAGAGACGCGCTTCCCCGGGAGGAACGACGTCCAGATGACTCAACACCCAAACTCTTCGCCGGGATTCCCGCCCTTTCCACAGGCATGCCATATTGGGGCGTACTCCACCGGGGACTCGGTCATCCGGGGCGGGCATGTGGAGAACCTCATCGGGCCTTAGAACCTGAAGGCGTTCCAGGAGAGCCGCCGCTTTCTCCGCTTCACCCTGTCCTCCGTTATCGGGTCCCAAAGCGGGTATCGCGGTCAACGTTCTCTGCCAGTCCACAAACACAGGGGCCATAGCATCAAGGCGAGCCGTCACTCGCTGGAAGGTCATAAGTGATTCCTCCTCGGGCAAGGTGGCAAAAAAAGGAGATCCACGGCGGATCCGGGGCCATGCCTGCGGCATGATACATCGCCCCGGCGTTCGGCGCGATATGCCTGCCTGCGCGCCGTTCCGCGTGGGACGCAGCGGTCCGGACAGCAAGGTCCCCCGGGGGAGATCGTACCGCTACGGTCTCCATGGACGCCTCATTCCCCACGATTCGGGCGCCGCGTATTGAGTCGCTTTGTTCCGGGCTGCCTGTACCGCTGTATTTCGAGAATCTGCAGCACCGAAATGCGAGAAAGCCGAAACGTATAATCCAGTCTCGTGCTTCTTACCGCGAAGTCCTTGGAAGATCAAGGGTCGGCGGCCGGGAGAAGAAGAAATCCGGTTCCGCCGGGACAAGAGTTGCATACAGCATACAGGCAACATAAGTGACGTTACCTTCCGGGCCGACGGCAACCCGTTACAATTACTGTTCTTTTCGACACCTATTACGAACAATATCACGCAGCCTTTCCTGTTGACAGGTACTTTCCCTTCCACCTATAGTCACCTGTTGAAAGGCGGAACTCCCTGTAGTTCTCTCAAACGAAAAGGAGCTGTGATGGATTTCGATCTGTCCACGGAGCAGGAAATCTTGCGGAAATCCGTGCGCGACTTCGCTCTCAAGGTCATCAAGCCCGTGGCCCAAGAGTTGGATCGGAAGGAGGAGTTTTCGTACGAAACCATGAAGGCCATGGCGGAGTTGGGGTTGTTCGGCATGTTTGTGTCCGAACAATACGGCGGTCAGGAAATGGACTATGTCTCCTATATCCTGGCGGTGGAGGAAGTCGCCCGGGTGGACCAGGCGCACGCAGCCACCATTGCCGCAGCCAACTCCCTGGGTATCGGCCCTTTGTACTATTACGGAAATGAAGCTCAAAAGCGCGCCTATCTCCCCCGACTTTGCAGGGGAGAAGCCCTGTGGGGATTCGGTCTCACCGAGCCCAACGCCGGTTCCGACGCAGGCAACACGCAAACCAGAGCCGTGCCGGATGGGGACTGCTGGGTGATCAACGGAAGCAAGATCTTTATCACGAATGCTTCCACGGACATCAGCCTGGGCTGTACCGTGTTGTGTAAGACGGGCAGCCGGGAAGACGGGAAGAAGGAACTCAGCTGCCTGCTCGTATTGAACGGGACCCCGGGATTAACGGCCAAAGCCATGCACGGTAAAATGATGTGGCGGTCTTCGAATACCAGCGAATTGTATTTCGATGACTGCCGGGTGCCTATGGATTCGGTGCTGGGACCCTTGGGGGAAGGGTTTCATCAAATGCTGGGCACGCTGGACCGGGGCCGCCTGAGCATTGGCGCCATGGGGCTGGGAGGGGCCCAGGGTTCCTTCGATATGGCCCTGAAATACTCCAGGGAGCGCGTGCAATTCGGCCGGCCCATCTCCACCTTCCAGGTGAACTCCTTTAAGCTGGCGGATATGGCTCTTACCATCGAAACCGCCCGGCTCCTCTTGTACAAGGCCTGTTGGCTGGCGGATCAGGGGAGGCCGTTCAGCAAGGAAGCCGCCATGGCCAAACTGTATTGTTCCGAGGTCATGCATGACTGCGTGAATCATGCGGTCCAGTTGCACGGCGGGTACGGTTTGATGCAGGAATACGACGTGGAGCGTTTTTATCGGGATCAGAAGCTGTTGGAGATCGGTGAAGGGACCTCCGAAGTGCAGCGCATGGTTATTGCACGACTCATCGGAGCCCTATAACAGAACAGGCCGTTGAACAACCCGATCTGTAGCGTTGCGATTCATCTTTCGTCATTACGGCGTTCTGTATGTAAGCCTCATTTTTCGAGATTCGCCACACGGACGGCGCGGCTTGCACGTCAACGTTTTCAGCAGCCTGCCCGCAATGTTGTTTATCAACGGGCGGATAAGTGGGCGTTGCGGAGAAGGCTCGGGCCCCTTTCGAACCAACCCGCTTCCCGCAAGCGTGAACGTCCACGTCTTCCCCGTATGGATTGCCCGTCTGAATAACTCGGAATCCGCGCGTCGGGCGTCCTTCCTGTCACTTGGTGAACGTCCCGGGCCATGGAAATCGGGCCGTCGCTTGGGGGCGGTGTTCAAGGATGGACGCCTGATTCCTTCCCGGCTCCCCTCCAAGGTGTGGCGTATGACCTGTACGGGCGGGTACAGAGGAGAACGGAATGTGTGCGGAATAATCCGATTATGGCGGACCGGATTCGGTCACCGGGCTCCGGCAAGCGTTCCCGAAGCGTGTGGGATATCGGGGGGATAGAGGATGTCCGCCCGCACACGGAAACGGAAAGGCATTTCGAAAGACCCGGCGGGGAAGAGCAGGGGCGGCGCCGCCGGAAAAGCCGGCGCCATGGGGGGAGCATCGGGATCCATGCAACGTCGGACCTCTCGAGGAAAGGGCGCAGGAGTCCTGGAAACGCAAGTACGTCCGTCCCCGGATTTTCGCCGTTGGGTTCCGGAGACTGTTCTTCGTCGCGTTTTCCCGGTGCTGCCGATTCTGCTGGCATTGGCCTTGTATGCCGGCATTTTGGGCCACGGGTTCGTGTACTGGGACGACGCGCCCATGATACAGAGGGCCTGGGAGAACCCCCTTTCGTGGCGCTACGTCAAGCAGACGTTCACCCGCGTGGAAGGCGCCTATCAACCGCTGCGGGACCTTTCGTATTCATTGGACGCCCGGATCTTCGGAGAACGTCTGTGGGGCTTCCACCTGCACACCATCCTGCTGTATGGTCTCAATGTATGGCTCGTGTTTCTCATTACGCGGAAATGGTTTCAAAACGCTTCCGGGAGGGAGCCGCCGGGAGAGGTATCGAGCCTCCGAACCCAAAGCGATTCGACCGTTCCGGCGCTGCTGGCGGCCGGACTGTTTGCGGCGCACCCCTTGCACGTGGAGACCGTGGCTTGGCTGGCGGGACGAAAAGAGGTGTTGGCCGGGTTCTTCTATTTGCTGGCCTTCTGGGGCTTCCTGAACCTGGATCGCTTCAAGGGGATCCGTGGCGCCGCCTGTTGGGGAGGCGCCTACCTGTCCTATCTGCTTGCCCTGGGAAGCAAACCTTCGTCCGCGGCTCTTCCTCTGGCGTTACTGGCATACGATCTGATCGTGTTGCGGCCCGCGGCCCAGGAATGGAAACGACGGGCATTCCTGCATGCGCCTTTCTGGCTGCCCGCCCTGGCGGCCGTCGTGTATTTCACGTTGTTTGCCGGTACGGTGCGAACCTACCCGGGTATGGAGCATCTGGCCCCGCGTATCCTCCAGTATTTCAACGTGTTTGGCCACAGCCTCGAGACCATGGCTGTACCTTTGAATCTCTGCGCCCGTTATGCCTTTGATGTCGCCGTGTCTCTCCGGACGCCCGGCGTTCTCATTGGGTTGGGGCTGCATGGGGCGGCGGCGGCCGTCTTCCTCCTTTTTCTGAAGCGGGATCGGCTGATTGCCTTTTTGCCGGTATGGCTGTTTATCCATCTTCTTCCCACCTCCGGATGGATCCCCATTTCGACACCGGCGGCGGATCGATACCTGTACCTTCCCTCCCTGGCGTTTTGTATCGCCGTACCTTGGGTGATGGTTCGTAAAATTCCTCTGCTCCTTTCTCACAGAGTTTCTGCGGCCGGGAGCATCGGGATTCTGCTTGTTTCAGGTCTCGTGGCGTTCTATTCCGTCGTTACGGTTCAGCAGGCGCGGGTGTGGCGGGACGATGGAACGCTATGGATGCATACCGTGCAAGAGTGTCCCACGGATCTTGCGTTCTACAACCTGGGGGAGGCGCATCGACGCCGAAACGATCTGGAAGGGGCGGAAAGCTATTTTCGACGAGCCTTGGCCGTCAATCCGGCTTTTCCGAAGGCCTTGAACGGCTTGGGGAATTTGATGTTGCTACAGAATCGGTTACCCGAAGCGCGGGAATTGTATCTCCAGGCCGTGAAATCGGACCCGAAGTACGGTGCTCCCCATCGTCATCTGGGAATGCTGTATCATGCATTGAGAAGGTACGATCTTGCCCTCGATCATGCCCAAGAGGCGTTCCGACTGGGGCCCAGAGACCCTGTGCTGGTGGACATGGTCTGTGAATTGTATTTGCGGAAAGGCGATGCGGAAAAACTGCTTCGGGCTGCGCGGTATCTGGGAAGATACGACGCCAAAGCCGCCAGGGCCTACATGTACCAATCCGTGGCATTCCTGGAACTGGGCAGAGCATCGGCGGCGTCCAGGGTCCGGTCCAGGGCCTACGAATTGAACCCGGAGGAGGCCGCCGCCTTGGAAGCGTACTTCCTGAAGTTGAGACGCAATCGTTGAGAGCGTGATCGGAGGTTTGTGACGGGGAGGATCGGGAGCCGCTGTACGGGGCCTGGAAATCCAGGCGGTTTGACGTGTCTCCGGAGAAATTCGAATTGGGGCGCGAACCGGTGTCTTGCGGAAGTCCGTTAACCGGTCTTGACTTTAGAACCCGCTTGGGTTTTGCTGTGCTGTCAACTCCGCCGGGAAAATGTTCGGAGCGTTCAGGCGGTATTCGGACAGACGATGCCGGTCAACAGGCCGTTGAAAAACGCGATCTGCGGTGTTGCGCGCCACCCTTCGTCAGTGCGGCGTATTGTATGTACGCCTCGCTCCTCAGGTTTCGCGCGCCTTGCACCACACCGTTTTGCACTGGCCTGCCCGCAATACCTTTTATCAACGAGCTGATCAAGGGAACTCTCCGCTCAAAGGCTTCCAGAAGCGGGGGGAGAAGCACGTCCGCAACATCGTGTCCCTACGAACAGCTATCAATCGTATTTCGAGGTGGTGTGGACAGGAAACAGAGGGGGCATGGATAAGATCGTCGCCATGGCATGTACGCATCACTTCGATTCCGCCGTTCAGGTGGGCAGCCACCATATTGCCCGTTGCTTTGCCAAACGCGGCTGGCGCGTTCTGTATCTCTCCGCTCCCGTGAGTCTTCTGCACCTGGTGCGGCCCGGCGCGAACGACCGGTACGTCCGCCTGGGCAAGGCATTTATACAGAGCAGGAGCGTAACGCATCGTATTGAGGAGATCATACCTTTTGCCCCGGTGGTTCCGACGCGCACGCCGCTTCTGGATTCGCCGCTTCTGGCGCGCCTTTGGCCCCGGATTACGATTCCGCCGTTGGCCCGCCTCCTGAAAAAGCTCGTACCGGGAGGGGTGGATGTGCTGTATCTGGATAACATCTTCTACCTGGGCGTGTTGGATCTGCTTCCACACCGGCGCTCGGTATTTCGTATTGCCGATCGGCATGATGCATTTCCCGGTTGGAAGCGCACTGCGGGGCGTATCGCGGGGAACCTTGCAAGACACGTGGACTGCGTGATATACAGCGCCCAAGGCTTGGCGGATTACGCCGCTTCCTTGAAGCCCAGGCGAAGTGCGTTTCTTCCCAACGGCGTGGACTGGTTGCGCTTCTCGAAACCTTGCGTTGCCCACCCCTTGATCCGGGACCTGAGGCCCTGCGCGTTGTATGTGGGGACTCTGGACCGGCGCATTGATGTACCCATGATCCGTTGGATGGCCGAACGCATTCCCGAGTGCACCTTTGTGCTTGCCGGGCCCGTCATGGAAGGTGTTCATGTGTCCGGCCTTCCTTCCAATGTCCGGCTGCTCGGGGTGGTGAAATATGAGTTTGTGGCGGCTCTTCTTTCAGGGGCCGACGTGGTGTTCATTCCCTTCGACGTGGCTGGGCAGTCCCGTCGCATTGAAGGGGTTCGACCCCTTAAATTGCTGGAAGCTCTGGCTGCCGGGAAGCCTGTGGTCTGTGCCCGATGGGCCGAGGTGGAATCCATGGGCGGTCCGGCCCTGCTGTATGATGGGGTCGAGGATTGTGAACGCAAGCTGAGGCTGGCGCTGGAGGGAATGGTAAACGGCGACCTGGGCCGAAGATTCACTCGGGACCACGACTGGGACCGGCGTTTTGAAGAGTTGATGAGTCTCATTGAAAGCACCCGGGTGGAGGGATAGGCGGCGCGTCGGGACATGAAGAAAACGGCATTGATCACAGGAATCACGGGTCAGGATGGGGCGCTGCTCGCCGAGTGGCTCCTGGATAAAGGCTATACCGTCCATGGAATGCGACGACGTGCTTCCCTTTTCAATACCCAGAGAGTGGATCACCTGTATCGGGATCCCCATGAGGAAGAGGTCCCTTTGTTTCTTCATTATGGGGATCTCACCGATTCTCTGGCGCTTATCCGGCTGATTCAGAAAGTCCAACCCGACGAACTTTACAACCTGGCCGCGCAGAGCCACGTGGCGGTGAGTTTCGAATCCCCCGAATATACGGCCAATGCGGACGGTTTGGGTACGCTGCGGATCCTGGAAGCCATCCGCACCCTGGGTTTGCAGTCCAAGACCCGTTTCTATCAGGCATCCACCAGCGAGCTGTTCGGCGAAGTGGAACAGGCGCCCCAGAACGAGCGGACGCCCTTTTATCCCCGGAGCCCCTACGGAGTGGCCAAACTGTACGCGTTTTGGATTACGGTGAATTACCGGGAAGCCCATGGTCTCTATGCGGCGAACGGGATTTTGTTCAACCACGAGTCCGCGGTTCGAGGCGAAACGTTCGTGACGCGCAAGATCACCCGGGGGTTGGCGCGCATCGTTTTGGGGATGCAGCGCACGGTGTACCTGGGAAATCTGGATGCGCGCCGGGATTGGGGGCATGCCCGGGATTATGTGGCGGCCATGTGGCTCATTCTCCAGCAGCCGGTGCCCGACGATTATGTAGTGGCTACGGGCGAGCAACATTCCGTGCGGGAATTCTGCGAGACGGCGGCGCACAACCTGGGGATATCCCTGGAATGGAAGGGATCCGGGGTAGAGGAGAGAGGCGTGGCTTCTCGAGTGGATGCTTCCTTCCTGATGTCGGCCTATGGGACAAGGCCCATGGTGCGGCCCGGGGATGTTTTATTTCAGGTGGATTCCCGCTATTTCAGGCCGGCGGAAGTGGATTCCCTGGTGGGAGATGCCCGGAAGGCCCGTGAAAAACTGGGATGGGAGCCTCGGGAGACATTCGAATCCCTGGTAAAAGAAATGGTGGAAGGGGACCTCCGGGAAGCCGGCCGAGATCTGTTATGCAAGAATCACGGGTTTCGTTTCCACCTCGACCAGCCGATGTAACGCGTTTGTTTCCATACACCGATCTCTGTAAGAGCATGCCTGCGATGAATATTGCGATTACCGCGGAAATCATGGATGACACGGAACCCACCGGGTGCCAGTATTATACGTATCACCTCATCCAAGCGTTGCTCCGGACGGACCGGCACCGGTTCACCATCATCGGATCCGAACGGACCCCGTTTCATCTTTTTGATGGTTCAGGGCGGTTTATTCGCCATAAACCGATTCGTATCGGGGGAACCGCTTTCTTTTCGTCCATATTGCATCCTCTTAGAGGATTGGATCAATATGATTTGGTTCATTGTCCTTCGGTCATCGCTCCCTTCTTCTCCAAGCCAAAGAGCCCACTGGTCATGACCGTGTACGATATGACCCCAATCCTTTTTCCTGAATATCATAAATTTACAAGAACGCTTTATTTCAAACATTTCTTGAGGTTCAGGCTGTCCATTGCAAATAAGTTCATTGCTATAAGTAAAAGCACAAAAAAGGATTTGGAAGATATATTCCGTATTCCAATGGATAGAATAGTTACCATATATCCTGGCGTGGATCCTGTCTTCAAGCATTCAGATAGCTCAAAGGAAGACTACATATTATGTGTAAGTACTTTGGAGCCTAGAAAAAATTTTGAGCGTATAATTCAAAGCTATATTTCGATTAAGGAAAAGAATAACATATCCACCCGGCTTGTTATTGTGGGCAGATCCGGATGGAAATATGACACTATTTTCAAAGTCCCGAGTGAATACAAAGATCATATTGAGTTCACGGGCTATGTGAACCGGAAGCGTCTGGTGGAGTTGTACCAGAAGGCGCTTGTATTTCTTTATCCTTCTCTGTACGAAGGGTTTGGACTTCCCGTCCTGGAAGCCATGGCCTGCGGCTGCCCGGTGATCACCAGCAGCACCTCGAGTCTTCCCGAGGCCGGAGGAGACGCCGCCGTGTATGTGAATCCCTATGATGCGGGGGAGATCGAGCGAGCTGTGCTGGCGCTCCTCAGAGACGAAGACGCCCGGCGGGAATTGTCGGCGCGGGGATTGGCGAGAGCGCGCGAATTCACCTGGAAGCGGACCGCCGAAGAAGTTCTGGATGTGTATGAGTCTCTGGCGTGAAGAGCCGTTGGACGAACCCGAGGGTGGGAGCGGCCGCCGCGGTGTTCTCGGGGATGTGCATGTTCCGTTGAGAACCATGGCCGCCCCCCCGCAGGGTCTGCTTACCGCGGTTCGCGTATCCGGTTCAGGATTGCGCCATGGATAAGATCAAGCCGGAAACCTACGATGAATACATAAAGGCCCTGTTGAGCATCAGCCAGGCCATTACGTCGGACCAGTACCTCGAGGACATCCTTAAACTCATCGTAATGGTCACGGCCAAGGTGACGGGGGTGGAAATCTGCTCCCTCTGGCTTATTGACCGCAAAGAGCACCCTCCGAAGATTCGCTTGAAAGCGACCCAGGCCATCGATCCTCATTACGTCAAAGATCGTTCCTTAAGCATGCATGAAGGGGTCGTGGGATATGTGGCCACCCAAAGGGTTCCCCTGATTGTGCGGGACGTCTTGGAGGATCCCCGGTTCAAAGAAAAAGAAATGGCTGGAAAACTGGGTTTGGTGTCCATGGTGAGCGTGCCTCTGACGGTCCGGGACGGAGACGTCATCGGGGTGCTCAATTGTTTTACGTCGGAACCCCACGATTTTTCGGAAACCGAAGTGAACTTGGTGACCACGGTGGCCAACCAGGCCGCCGTGGCCATCCTGAACACCGAACTCATGGTGGAAACCAAGGTCATCCAGGAAGAACTCGAGGTCCGCAAGCTCGTGGAACGGGCCAAAGAGGTGATCATGCGACGTCGCGGCATCAGCGGCGAAGAAGCGTATCGATGGATGCAGAAACGGAGCATGGACAGCCGTAAATCCATGCGCCAGATCTCCGAGGCCGTGCTCCTCTCCGAAGATCTCTCCTGACCGGTCGTTGAAAAATGCGATCCACCGTCACACCTTTGGGGCGGCGCTTCATCCCCCGTCATTCCTCAGGATGCGCGCGCCTTACATCGCATCGTTTTTCACCGGCCTGCCCGCAATACGGTTTATCAACGGTCTGCTGAGTGGTCCCGCGCAGGACCGTCCCCATTTCCGGTTCACTTCCAATGGGTCGAACTTAATTATTGACAACCACGATCAGTGGTGCTAACAATAAATACACATGATCATCACCCCACCCACAACGGCGTGGCAGGGGGGTGAAGGCACAGAGACAAAGGCGTCTGGTTCCCGCTCGCGGGAGGACGCCTTTTTGTATTTTATACTTCAGGGAGGAAAACCGATATGAACCTTCATCGCCCCAACAACAACGAGGCCTTGCAGACCAAGAACCGTTCCCGGAGCGTTGCTCCGCAATCCGGCATTTGCAGTCGATGCCTGGATGGCTGCAAGGGAAACTGCGATCTTTTCAACGCCACGTTCCGGGGTAGGGAGCTCCTGTATCCGTCTCCGTTCGGGGAAGTTACGGCCGGAGCGGACAAAGACTATCCCGTGGATTATTCCCATCTGAATATCATGGGATATGCCTTGGGCGCCGACGGCGTTCAGGCGGATCCGGACCACGCCACCTTTCCGGCCGTGAATACGTCCACCACCTACGGCACGGACCACAAGGTGACCATGCGTATTCCCATGTTCACCGGGGCTTTGGGCAGCACGGATATCGCACGGAAGAACTGGGAGCATTTCGCCGTGGGTGCGGCGATTACCGGTATCACCCTGGTATGCGGCGAAAACGTATGCGGCATCGACCCCCGGCTGGAGCTGAATGGAAACGGCAAAGTGAAAGAAGCCCCGGATATGCGTCGCCGGGTGGAAGAATACCGGCGCTACCATAGCGGGTACGGCGACATCATCGTCCAGCTCAACGTGGAGGACACACGGTTGGGAGTGGCTGAGTACGTGCTGGATCGCCTGGGCGTGGAAACCATTGAACTGAAGTGGGGGCAAGGCGCCAAGTGTATCGGAGGGGAAATCAAAGTGAATTCCCTGGAACGAGCCCTGGAACTCAAACGCCGGGGATACATCGTAACTCCGGACCCGGAGAGCAAGGCGAATCAGGCCGCGTTTAGGGACGGCGCCATCAAGGAATTCGAGCGACACTCCCGCCTGGGATTTGTGGATCAGGAGGGGTTCATGAGGGAGGTGGAACGTCTCCGCAGCCTGGGCGCCAAGCGGGTAACCCTCAAGACCGGGGCGTATCCCATGCGGGAACTTGCCATGGCCATCCGCTGGGCGTCGGACGCCGGAATCGACCTGCTCACCATCGACGGGGCTCCGGGTGGAACCGGAATGAGCCCGTGGCGTATGATGAGCGAGTGGGGAGTGCCTTCCCTGTACCTGCATTCCATGGCATACGATCTGTGCGACCGGCTTGCCCGCAGAGGGGCGCGGGTTCCGGACCTGGCCTTTGCGGGAGGATTTTCGGCTGAAGACCACATCTTCAAAGCCCTTGCTTTGGGCGCGCCCTACTGTAAGGCCGTTTGCATGGGCAGGGCGCTCATGATCCCGGGTATGGTCGGGAAGAATATCGCCCGCTGGCTGAAGGGAGAAGACGGAGGACTGCCTTCCACCGTGTCGAAATACGGCGCCACCGTGGAACAGATCTTCACGTGTTACGAAGAGTTGCGGGCCGAATATGGGAAGGAAGTGGAGGATTTTCCTCTGGGAGCCATCGGTATCTACAGCGTGGGAGAAAAAATCCGCGTCGGATTGCAGCAGATGATGGCCGGCGCCCGGAAATGGCGGGTGGATCTGATGTCCAGAAACGAT
Organism: uncultured Thermodesulfobacteriota bacterium; assembly: GCA_964597345.1. Taxonomy (GTDB): domain Bacteria; phylum Desulfobacterota; class Desulfarculia; order JACQYL01; family JACQYL01; genus CAZQXK01. The sequence continues at coordinate 25,765 of CAZQXK010000050.1, forward strand.
ATTGCCGCGCTGACGGAAGAAGCCGCCAAGGTCTGCGGTGTTCCTTACATCATGAATGCTTACAGAGAGGATGCGCTCCGCATCATCGACGCCTGATAAGAGCGAGGTTCCGGCGGGAATTCGGGTTCCCGCCGGAAACGTCTCTTTCCCGGCTCGTTTTACGGACGAGGTGTGCCGGACCTCCTCCGGCCGCGCGTGTCCCCCATGGTGTCAGATCTGTAGAGACGGCGGGCCGGAAGCCAGAAACCGCTCGCCGTCCCTTCTCCCCAGATCCCACGCCGCCTGAAGGCTTTCCGGATGGGTATAATCCCATTTGGACACCGGGATGGGGCGGGAAGGCTGGATGTAGGTGCGCCCGGCAATGCCTCGAATCCTTTGGGCGGGGTAGCGCCGGGTGAGCAAGATCAAACAGGGAATTTCTTCCGGCCGAATGGCGTGTACGGGCACGTTGTCCACCAAGCCGCCGTCCAGAACCCACCGACTTTTCCATTTCATAGGCGGAAGTATGGGCGGTGTGCAGGAGGAGGCGAGGATCAGACGTGTAAGTTCGTGGGCGTTCCGGCATTCCCGCACCGAAACGGCTTCGGCGCGGAATCCAAGGAGCCGGGGTAAACGGGGATGGAGCGGTTTGGTGAGTCTCTTTTCCATGCCATAGGCCGAAAATCCCACCAGGGTCGCCATGCGGGGTCCCATCCACATGGGCGGCCGCGCCAGAAGAATCCGGATTTCCGGTCCCTTCTTGATCGCCGCCAAGCTGGAATCGTCGAAGATTTCTCTCAGCAGGTTCCGGTAAACGTCGCCATGGGGGAAAATAGGCCTGTGGCTCAGCAGGTGTTCCGGATACACATTCCGGGAAAGAGTTGCCGTGGCTTTCTTCATCCAGATCATGGCATCGAGGGTCTTTCCTGAAAAAAGCAGGCAGGCGATATTGGCCCCGGCGCTGACGGCCGCTATGGATCGAGGGGTGAGCTTCCACAGCGGAGCCACGGTTTCCCAGAATCCGGCCTGCCAGATGCAGCGGTTTCCACCGCCGGCAAAAACCACCGATGCGTATGGTTGGTGCGGGTTCATGGGATTGAACGCTTCGTTCGCACGCGTCGTCCGGATCCAAAAACGCGGTCAGGGAACATGACAGAACCGCTTCAGACGCCTGGACGCGTTCTTCCAGACATCTTCATCGACGCCGAGAGCGTAATCGGGCTGTCCGGATTCCTCCCGGCTGGTCAAATAGCCTTCCCGGGCGAGGCGTTTCAACGCATTCTCGAAGGAAACCGTGGATAGGGCGGATGGATGGAGGACCTGACCCAGTTTATGAAGCCGCGTCCCTTTCGTCTTGATCTTCCGGACAAGCTCTTTTGCGGGAAGAGAGGTGTTCCGTAACACTCCGAGACTGTGAAGGACGATCCAGTAAGCTTCCAGGAAGTTGCAGGTGAGTTCGGACCAGTAAGGCAACTGACGGACACCGGTGGGCGTGAGCGTCACTTGCTTGCGGCCGTTCTGTTGCTCGATTTCCAGAAAACCTTTGACTTCAAAAAAGCCCAACAGATTCCCGACGGATTTCGCGGAAAACCGTTCATCCTGTACCAGGAACTCCAGGTCGAAGGTCCTTCGCAAGAACTCCAAATCGCGTTCAAGATCCCGGAAGGCGCATGAAGCCGAGTTCTCGGCCAAAAGGACCGTGGCCAACAAAGAAGCGGGCACAAAGTGATGGAGAATGTTGTTCTTGTAGTACTCCAACAGGAGCCGCTTGTCTTCTTCGATCATGTAAAAGGCTTCTTCGTCCAGGTCCTCGTCCTCCAGGCAATCCAAGATGTTTCGTTCCTGAAGTACCGCGAGGACGGTTTCCGTGCAGCGAGCGGGGTCCTGCAAGGTTTCCTGCAGGGGCGCCTCCTGAAAGATCAGATAGTCGAGATAGTGTTGTACGGCGCCGGTGAGTTCCGAAGCGGTGAATCCCTGTCGGGGCAAAGCCACGAGAGCGGTGGCTATGAGATGGAATGGAGTCACCTTGGTTACGTTATGGATGGCATGAATCAATTCCATGGAGAATTCCTGGAATAGCGGCCGTCTTTGGCCGGTGTCCAGGAGCACTTCCTCCGGAACGCCGGCAAAGAAATTCCTGGCGGATATGGGAGTTCCGAACTGGATGGTCACAGTGCCGTAACGACTACGCAGGAACTTTCGGGCCTTGATCATCTGCAGGAAGCCTTCGGTCTTTTTCTCTTTGCCGGTGATTTCTTTGACGTAGTATTGTTCTTCGGGGATGTGTTCGTAGCCGATATGGGCCGGCGCAAAGATCAGGTCCTCGCATTTTCCCGACAGAAATGTATCCAGAGTGATGCCCAGAAGGCCCAGCTTGGGTACAATCATTTTTCCGCTTCGACTCCTACCCCCCTCGATAAAGAACTCGATAGGGTATCCCTCCGCCAACAAGGTCTGCACATACCGTGTAAACACCCGTCCGTACAGCGGCTGATTCCGAAACGTCCTCCGAATGAAGAAAGCTCCCGAGTTTCGGAAGATGTGGCCCATGGGCCAGAAAGAAAGATTCTTACCTGCTGCGATGCGCGGTGTATGCATGCTTTCGTGGAACAGGGAATAATTCAACACCAGGTAGTCCAAGTGGCTTCGATGGCAAGGCACATACACCAGGGTCCCGCTGCGGGCCGCCTCCCGCACCCTCTTCAGGCCCGCCGAGTCCACCTCCACTCGGTCAAAGATTCGTTTGAACAGGAACGTCAACACATAATCCCATAAGTGCACATAGGTGGGGTTGTAATTGGCCGCGATTTCATCGAAATGGTTCTTGGCCTGCTTTCGCACTGCGGAGACGGCCTTGCGTTCGGTTTCGGCCGACATCCTGATCTCCTGCATCATTTCCGGGTGGTCCAAGACCAGTTCCCGAAGCTGGGGTCTGGATTTGAACGGCGGCCCAAGAATGATTCGACGCTGCCGGTCTATATGGTCCAGAAGCTCATCGCGCAGATCTCCGGCCATCGCCCTCAGGGAATCCGGGGATCCGTGAGCCGGCATGCGCTTCATCAGGTTGATTTCCGGCCCGACATCGATGAAGGCGCGCCTGTAGTACCTGAAAAACAAGACGATCTTCCGGAACGTCCCGGGATTCTCCTTGGAACCGAAAAAAATATCCGGAAAAGAAGGGGTGGTCTTTTCCGGCCTCAATTCATAAACGAAGGTGAGAGGGACCAGGTAAACGGGACGATCCATTTCCTTCTGGGCGTTCATTACTGTGACCAGGGGATGATCGATGGATTTCACGAACCGTTCGGAGAACCCTTTCTCATCCACCAGCACGATCAGTGAGGTGGTCCCGCGTTTGATTTCATCGGTGTAAAACCCGGAGGTATAGGGATCGGGCGGTCGTCTCAGTCGGATCCAATACCGGAGATTCGTTTTGATCACATGAAGCACCCGCTTCAGCGGCAGCCAGAACAACATGTTCAGGTCAAAGCCGATCTTGGGATAGGGAATTCGGTCGCGTCGGAATCGGAAATGGTATAAGAGAAACTCCAGACTTCCTCGGTATTTGATGGTGTAAACGACGGTCCCCGTTCGACCCAATTCGCGGAGCGCTTCCTTGATCTCCGGACGATAGCGCGCACGCCCGAACAGGGCGTATAGAGCCCGGTTCAGTAGAAAGCCCGGTTTTGAATCCAACACGCAGGTGTGCGGTTCGGTCCTGAAGTGCGTTTTCGTGTGGGTGCTCATAGAGATTCGTCTGCCGGAGTGCTCTTCATAACGTCTTGGATGGCGCAGTCTACTGAATTGAATCCGTCTTGTCACTGTCTAACTGGATCTCGATTCACCCGCCCTCCTATCTGGTGCGGGCACGATTCCTGCATTTGCCAAGAAACAGGGCGGAATCTCTCAGGCGGGATCGGTTTGCTTTGGGAGAACTGCTCATAACGGGCCGTTGAAAAACGCGATCTGCCGTGTTGCGCTTCATCCTTCGTCACTGCGGCGTACTATATGTACGCCTCATTCCACAGGATTTGCGCGCCTTGCATCTCATCGTTTTTGAACAGCCTGCCGAAATGCTGTTTATCAACGGGCTGATAAGCGAGGGCCGCAGGACACGGTTTGATCCAACCGCGTTCTTGAGCCCGGAATCAACCTCGAGAAAGGAATGTCGGCGAAAGTCCGATGGGTTTCGGCGGATGCCGATCTCCCTGTACTGTACTTCTTGTTCGAGAGTGAGTGTAAGTATGGATGCATGGAAAACAATTCTCCAAGATGCCGAGTTGACGCCCGGTCCTGAATTCCGCAAGATTCGGAAACCGCCGACGCCCCATACCCTGGATGAGTTTCGGGACCGGGATGTGCTGGATGCTATGAAGGAACATATCGCCGTATTGGACCGAAACGGAGTGGTGGTAGCCGTCAACCGCGCTTGGGTTCGATATGCCGAGGAGAACGGAGCCGGAGCCTCCATCTGGGGTGAGGGAGCGAGTTACGTGCAGGTCTGTCGGCGAGCGGCGGTTTCCGGTGAGCTTTATGCCGCCCAGGCCGCCGAAGGCATCCAGGAGGTGCTGGGCGGCTGGCTGGAGGTTTTTGAATTGGAGTATCCCTGCCACTCTCCCGTTCGGAAGCAGTGGTTTCGGATGCAGGTGATTCCCATCGGCGATCCCTTGCGAGGGGTACTCGTATCTCACGCGGATATCACTCTTCAAAAGGAGACCGAAGAGGAACTCAAAGGCTTGCTCGAAAACCTGAAACGGGCCATCCAGGAAGTGAAAACCCTTCGCGGGCTTCTCCCGATCTGTGCTTCGTGCAAGAGAATCCGGGACGACCAGGGGTACTGGCGTACTTTGGAGCAATACCTGAAAGAACATACCTGTGCCGATTTCAGCCACAGTATGTGTCCCTCATGTGTGCGCCGACTCTATCCTGAATGGGCGGGCAAGCGTGGCCGGAACACGTGCATCGAGTCTTCCCGGTCCTAAGC
>CAZQXK010000051.1:0-29425 GCA_964597345.1 uncultured Thermodesulfobacteriota bacterium
CTGACCGGAGTCGGCCTCCACCATCCGTGAGAGCATACGCACGAGCGTGGTCTTCCCGCACCCGGTTCGGCCCACCAGTGCCGCCGTAGTGCCCGCTTCAAGCTTCAAAGTAAGATTCTCCAATACATTGCGCCCGTCGTTCGGGTATCGAAACGTGACGTTCCGTAACTCAACGGCGCCTCGAATCTCGGTGGGTGTGACAGGGTTCGGGGAATCGGCAATTTCGGGAGCTTGATCCAGCAGGCGGTTGATACGCTTCATGGAAGCGGAACCACGTTGAATGAGGTTGGTCACCCACCCCAAGGCCATCATGGGCCAGGTGAGAAGATTCAGATAGGTGATAAAGGCAACGAAATCTCCCGTGCTGATTCGGTTCAAGATGGTCATTCCGCCACCCGACCAGAGCACAATGGCCAGACTTACATTGGTAAAAAGGAGCATCATGGGGAAAAAAAAGGCCATGGTGCGACCCAGTTGAATATTTTGATCGATGTACTTTTCACCCACAGACTTCATCCGACGCGTTTCCCAGTTCTCTCTCCTGTAGGCTTGAACGATTCGGATCCCCACAAACGCTTCTCGGGTCAGTTCGGTCAGTTCTCCGAAAGTGTGCTGGACTTGTTGAAAAAGAGTGTGCATGCGTCTGGTCAGGACGCGACTAGCCAGCACAATAGCCGGCATCGGCAGCAGCGCGATCAAGGTAAGTTCGATGTTGATGTATAACATGAACCCTATGGCGGCCAGTCCCAAGACGACTCCGTCGTTGAACGCCACGACTCCCATTCCCACGGCGAACCGGATGGCGTCCATGTCATTCACGGATCGGGCCATCAAGTCCCCTGTTCGGGTTTGGGCATAGAAGTTGAGAGAAAGGGTCTGAAGATGTGAAAACACCTTTTCACGCAGGTCCCGTTCCACAATTCGAGAATGGCCGAAGATCAAGCGCCGCCAGAGAAACCTCAACACACCCAGAACCAGGGCGATAACCACAATAACCAAGGCGTACAGCATCAGCGCTTTTTGGGTGGCCTGTAGGAGGGTAAGATCGTCAACGGCCTTCTTGATGATCCTGGGTATGAACAATTGAAGAATATCCACCGTCAGGAGGCAGATTAGACCTGCAAGGAGTTTCCATTTGTTCCGGGCAAAGTATGGCCTCAGGGGGGCGAGATTCTTGAACGTGGAGAACGCGCCGCGGCTGGATTTCATGGCAGATGGTATTAAGGGAAAGCCTTCCTTAACAGGCCGATGTAAAACGCTATCGACTGTGTTGCACTTCACCCTTCGTCATTGCGGCGCACTGTACGCACGCGGCATTCCTCAGGATTCGCACGCCTTGCATCTCATCGTTTTACATCGGCCTGCCCGTAATACGGTTTATCAATGGGTTGTCACCCTGACTTGGGAGATCCAGAAGCGCCCACGCACCGGAAGAGAAACATAGTAAGGGTCATCCTCATGGGTCGACCCCTTCCCTCTTGCGGGCAGGCGGTCCGTGGAACAGCCAATTGTGAAATCATAGAGACGGATGAAGAGCGTGTCAACTGGAGGCGGACGGAAAACAAACCTCAATGACTTCGTTCCCGATTTCACTTGACAAGAAAACAGAATCTTGCCTATATTCGGCCGCATTTGCAGCAGCGTATCTTCTTCCCCTCGGGAACATCTTGAAATTCCTTATTATAACGGCAACGCGCCGGATATCTCTAGTGTGTAAAATGCGGCGGCCGAATTACCCGGAACGCCGTTTCGTGAACCGCCTACCCTGAAGATGGGCGCACCCTGTGCTGATTATAACAGAACTGTAAGGAGGAATCGTTATGGCCCTTGATCCAACCAAGCATGCGGATTGGGAAATTGCACAAGAAGCGGAATCCCGGATGAAGACGGTCTACCAGTTGGCTGAGGAACTGGGACTGGATAAAGAGGAACTGCTTCCCCACGGTCATTATGTGGGAAAAGTGGACTTCGCCCGGGTCCTGGATCGTCTGAAAAGCAAGCCCGACGCCAAGTACATCGATGTCACCGCCATCACGCCCACTCCGCTGGGGGAAGGCAAATCCACCTCCACCATGGGTTTGGTGGAGGGGCTCGGAAAACGCGGCAAAAAGGTCACAGCCGCCATTCGCCAGCCTTCGGGTGGTCCCACTATGAATATCAAGGGAAGCGCCGCGGGCGGCGGGTTGGCCCAGTGCATTCCTCTCACTCCCTTCTCCTTGGGACTTACGGGTGATATCAACGCGATCATGAATGCCCACAATCTGGCCATGGTGGCGGTGACTTCGCGTATCCAGCACGAATTCAATTACGACGACGAGCAGTGGGCCAAACGAAATCAGCCGCGATTGAACATCGATCCCCGAAATATGGAAATGGGGTGGATCATTGATTTCTGCGCCCAGGCCCTTCGAAACATCACCATAGGGATCGGCGGCAAGATGGACGGGTTCATGATGAACTCCAAATTTGCCATCGCCGTGTCCTCGGAAGTCATGGCCATTCTGTCCGTAGCCACCGATCTCAAGGACATGCGCGAACGCATGGGCAAGATCGTGGTGGCCTACGACAAGAAGGGAAAACCGATTACCACTAACGATCTGGAAGTGGCCGGAGCCATGACGGCCTGGATGGTGGAAGCGCTCAATCCGAACCTTCTCCAGACTATCGAAGGCCAACCCGTGTTCGTGCACGCGGGCCCTTTCGCCAACATCGCCATCGGGCAGAGTTCCATCATCGCGGACCGGGTGGCCCTGAAACTGAGTGACTATCATGTGACGGAATCCGGGTTTGGAGCCGACATCGGGTTCGAAAAATTCTGGAACCTCAAGTGCCGATACAGCGGTCTTACTCCGCACTGCGCCGTCCTCGTGGCCACCATCCGTGCGTTGAAATGCCACGGCGGGGCCCCTGTTCCGGTGCCGGGTCGCCCCATGCCCGAAGAATACAAGAAGGAAAACGTGGGCTGGGTGGAGAAAGGCTGTGAAAACCTGGTGCATCACATCAACACCATCAAAATGGCCGGCATCAATCCGGTGGTCTGCATCAACGCCTTCTTTACGGATACGGATGCGGAGATCGCTGCGGTCCGCCGTATCGCGGAAGCCGCCGGAGCCCGCGTGGCGCTGAGCCGCCATTGGGAAAAGGGCGGCGACGGCGCTCTGGAATTCGCCGACGCAGTGCTCGACGCGTGTAAGGAAACGAACCACTTCAAGCTGCTCTATGATCTGGATCTACCCTTGCGTGCGCGGGTCGAACTCATCGCCACCAAAGTATACGGCGCCGACGGCGTGGAATTCTCCCCCGCCGCTCAGGAAAAGGCGAAACGGATCGAGACGGATCCCGAGCTTTCCAAACTGGGTACCTGCATGGTCAAAACCCACCTCTCTCTGACGGACAATCCGGCCATCAAAGGCGTACCCAAGGGCTGGAAACTGTTTATTCGCGACGTGCTGACATACGGCGGAGCAGGCTTTGTGGTGCCCGTGGCGGGCGCCATCACACTGATGCCTGGCACCTCTTCGGATCCGGCATTCCGGCGCGTGGACGTGGATACCAAGACCGGTAAGGTGACGGGGCTTTTTTAACCGCTCTTAAATACTTCCAATAGATACTTCCAGGCGGGGGACCGAATGTTCCCCGCCTTTTGCTCTCATTGAAACCTGACCGGCCGCTCTTTCACCCCATTCCGAATCTCCGCCCTCTTGCATGGACTTCGTGCGGTTCCCCTTGTGGACTCTTGCTGCTTGCCCCTGGATGCAGGCATGGTTAAGATAGTCGTACAAGCAATCAGATTTAGCAACTCGTTGATACACCGTATTGCGGGCAGGCCGGCGCAAAACGATGAGATGCAAGCCACACGTCGGGCGTGGCGAATCCTGAGGCATGAGGGGTAGAAGACAATACGTCTCCGCCAACGCCGCAGATCGCGTTTTCCAACGGCCTATCAGGGGAAGACGAATGAACGGACATCTCATCGAGAACGGGTCGTGGGTTCACCTGCGCTATGAGCAACAGATCACTGCATGGGATGGATCCGTTGAAGAAGCTGATGAAGCACGGGAAGTTCGTTTTGTGTTCGGCATAGAACGCCAATACCCTTCGCTGGAAAAGGCTCTGACAGGGAAAAAGGCGGGGGATCGGATTACCGTTCGACTCTCGGCTGACGAACTCTTTGGATCATACGATTCTTCACTGCTTAGAGAGATCCCCCAGGAAGGACTCAAGCGGCGACGTCTCCACAAGGATCGGCGATACATCGAGTTGAAACAGGGCGCCCTAGTTTCTTTTTTCGTACGCGAAATACGGGAAAACACGGTGGTAGCCGATTTCAATCATCCCAATGCCGGCGCCACCGCCCGTGCCGAAATCACTATACTGGATGTGCGTCCGGCGAATGGAGACGAATTGGCGGAAGCCATGGAACGTATGGGATGTCGTTCTTAGCGCAATACGGCTGAGGGATCACGCGGCGGCCTCTTGTCCCCGGTTTGGGATATGGGTGGGCTGTGGTTTGATTCGGTACTACCATGAGGGGGAGCTACATGACCATGCCGGTCATCGACTCCGAATCCCTGGGAATCGTGGATGGACACGTTCATCTGGATCAGGTTCCCGAGGTCCAAGAGGCCTTGTCCGAAGCGAGGCGAAGGGGTCTTTTAGGCGTGGTGGCTGTGGGGATGAACGAAAAGAGCAGTCGTTTAAACCTAGAGTTCTCCATGAAGTATCCGGGGTTTGTTATTCCCGCTGTGGGAATTCATCCTTGGATGGTGGAGCCGGAGACAGCCGAGCGGGAAACCCTGGCGGTGCTCTCACTTCTAAACGCTGCGTCCGCCCTGGGAGAAGTGGGACTGGACTACAAAATAAGCCGGACCAAGGACCTCCAAAAACACGTATTTCACCGCTTGCTGGAAGGAGCCGGCCGCCTTGAAAAACCGGTCATCATTCATTCCCGATATGCGCATGCTCGTGCATTTCAGATCGTGCGCGACATGGGTATTCAAAGAGCGGTATTTCATTGGTATTCAGGTCCCATGGATGTCTTGATTCGCATCATCGATGCCGGCTACTTCATTTCGGTGACTCCCGCCCTGGCGTACAGTGCTTCCCACAGGGAAGCCGCTCGGTATGCGCCCCTGGATCAAATCCTCATCGAGACGGATGCTCCCGTGTCTTACCAGGGGGTTCCCGCCGTCCCCATCCATCTGTACAGAACTCTGGAACTTCTCGCAGAACTCAAATCCGTCGCCAAGGAGTCCGTGGCTGGACAAACCACCCGGAACGCACGATCATTTTTCGGGATACCATGGGGCCAGACTATATGAGGAGTCCGACCACCGAGCAGACGCCTTCTTCCCCATGCCGGAACCCGGATACTTCATCCGCGTTCCAAGCACCCACGCTGGTTCCTCTGCCGACAGGGGGCAAATACTTAAACAGGATTGTGAAGAAATGATTTGACCTATTCCGGGTTTCATGAGACCATTTAAGATAAAAGGAGAGCCCACAGCGTTTACTGTGTTCCGATGTGACGCAACCCCGAAAGCAACCTCCCGAAAAAACGCACGGATTCGAAGGGGGTGAGTGCCATCGAACTCGCAACCGTCAAGACGAAACGAAGTCCATGTCCCGTAGCCCGCAAAGGCGCCCGAAATCTCTACTGCATCGCATATGACCTTTGCCTGGATCGGGCTATACGGAACAAATGGCGAACTTTTTCGTGCGACAAAGGGTGTCCTTTTATCAGGAGTTACGATCCACCGGATATCATTTCCAGTGGCCCTGATCATTGGGAAGTGTACGATTTCTATTTGTGGTGACCGCAGCGCATCGAGGCGGTAACGAGGACACGCGGACAGATGGGAAAAAGAAAGACCGTTGGTATCGACACTTGAGGCTGCAGGGGTTTTGTGCCCTTCCTACGGAATCACTGGGAGGCGCACGATTGATCGGGTGACGCCCTATCGTCGGCAGGCTGAGGCCAGCCGGCGAGCCTCCGCCTGCATCATTTTGATCCGGTGGATTCGAGTTTCCGTGAATTCGTCTCCGGCGCAGGCTAAAAGGGTATTGTTGTGGAAGAGCGGTTCGGTTGTGATATCGAACCGAGCCGCCCGGCATGCTTCTTCCCATAATTCCGTACCTGGGATGGGGGAATATTCCGCCAAGTAAGGGAACACCGACAAACGCATCACGGTTTCCAGCCCGGCTTCCACTTGGCCGGGTTTCTGTCCTGGAACACCGATGAGAAGGTACACCCCCAATTGCGCAGCTGAGAACCCCGCATCTTTCAGGAATCCTACGGCTTTCTCCAGATCCCCGTTCTCCGTTTTCCCACCCATACGGGCATGCCAGTCCGAGTCCGCCGACTCATAACCCAGCCTTAGAGTAACAAAGCCTCCTTCTTTCATCCAACGAGCGAGTTCGGGTGTCACAACTCCAATATGAATACCGTTGGGCGTATGCAATCGGAGCGGGAAGCCGGATGCAACGATTTTCTCGAGCAGTGGAATGAGTCGGCGTTCGGCATGGATAAGGAGTGCGTCGTCATAAAAAGCCACATCCCGTACTCCGAAGCGGGCGAACCCCCACTGGATTTCGGCGAAGACATCGTCGGGGGTGCGTTCGATAAACGACGGGAAGAGGAGCCCGGAAGCGCAATACTTACAGCGATACGGACATCCCCTGGAAGTCATCACGCACAGGTAGCTGGGCGGAGGCAGCAGGTCAAATGCAGGGTACACGCCGTTCCACAGGTCCCGTTCCATCTCACCCCGAAAGGACGATGTACCGAGTAAACGTTCCAGGATATCCGGCAAGTGGTGTTCGGCCGGACCCTCGACCACCACATCCGCCTCCGTGTGGGCGCGTGCATGATCCGGGCAAAGGGTGGCATAATTTCCTCCGACCACGACGGGAACCTGAGGAAACACTTGACGTACGATCTGTAGGGCTTCCCGAACCCCGGGATACCAGTAGGTCATAAGAGACGTCACCAAGACCAGTTCCGGCGGATCCTGTCTCATGGACTCGAGGTCCAGTTTAAGCAGTTCCGGGGGCAGCCCATACTGAAAATACGGCCTTTGAATGGATGAAAGAGAAGCCGGAGCTGCGACCCGCTTCCGGTAATATTTTCCGGTCCCGAAGTTTCTGCGCGCGGGTACCGGCTTTTTCATGGCCGGGTGATACCCGGCCATCGCGTCCCATAGTTGGACTCGATATCCCCGGGCCCGTAGCCAGGCGGCTACATACAGCAGCCCCAGAGGTTTGGCCCAGAGATCGTACGCGGCGAAGTCGTAGATCCATGGATTGACCAGCAAAACCAGCGGCGATTTCATGTTGAAAGTATACGATCAGGCCGCCCCCTGCGCAAATGGATTTCCGATTGGCGTCCAGGATGAGTACCCGTGGAGGCGGGATTCTGTGGATCCCTTTTGCAGGAAATTTTCCGTATTCGATACGGGTAGGCCGTCGTAGAATTCTCGAAGACGGATCTGGACAAGTCCGAGGATTCTTGCTAAGCGCGGGTGAAGAGGACGGCGCGGCGGCAAGGGTGCGATTTTTTTCCACCGATTGCAGGAAGTGCATACGCCGGGAGGGGAGACGGTGAGCCCTTGCGGGGGTCTTTCTCGGATGAATCCACATGATAGACAAAGAAGGACCCCGTCATGCGGGCTGTCATACAACGAGTAAGAGAAGCCTGGGTCCAAGTCGAAGGTCGAGTCACAGGCCGTATCGCGAGGGGAGTTCTCGTCTTTCTGGGGGTCGGCCGAGAAGATGGAACGGCGGACGCGGACTACTTGGCCGAGAAAATCCCGCACTTACGCATCTTCGAAGACGAGCGGGGTAAAATGAACCGTTCCTTGGCGGAACTTGGTTTCAGCACCCTGGTGGTGTCCCAATTCACTTTGTGGGGAGATTGCAGAAAGGGACGCCGGCCGTCGTTTTCCCAAGCCGCATCTCCTCCAACGGCCGAATTCCTCTACGACTATTTTGTTCAACGCCTGCGGGACCGGAATGTGATTACAGAAACTGGGATATTTCAGGCCCTGATGGATGTACACATTCTGAACGACGGGCCCGTTACGTTGCTTCTGGACAGTCGGAAAATCTTTTAGTACCGACAGATACGACGTTCAAGGAACAGGTGTACGAATAAACGCACCTTTGAAAGAGCGCCTTTTGTCATTGGAGCAGGCCGTATTCCAAAGGCAAGAGAGAAGGGAGTTCGCCAATGAATGAAGCAGAGGTTCCCAAGTGCTTAATCTTTATAGACAAGGAAGGTAACTGGTTTCATGATGGGCGGCCCATAATTCGTCGGTCGTTCATATTGGAGTGTTACGAACATTTAGATGTGGACGAAGAAGGACGTTATCTGATACGCTGGCTTGGCCAAGTGTGTGAAGTGGACGTGGAGGACACGGCGCTGGTCATACAGCGGGTGGATCGGGTAGAGGACGGTTTGGAAGAAACCATTACCGTTTGTCTCAACGACGGTACGAATGAGGTCTTGGACTTGGATTCTCTTTGGATGACCGAAAAGCACGTATTGTATGCACGGGTTCGAGAAGGAAAGTTCCCGGCGCGATTCTTGAGACCCGCATACTACCAGCTTGCCCAGGAAATTGACGTGGACCCTTCCACCCATCGATATGTCATCCGCCTCCAAGGGAGGACCAGAACGCTGCCCCTTGCTCCTTGACCGTTTCCACCGGCAATTGGGACATAGTATCCCCTTTCTTGATCACCACCACGTGATCCCCACGGGGCGCCCAGACTTCGGGGTCCGTCGGGCCGAAAAGCGCCAGGGTCGGGGTGCCTACGGCAGCCGCCAAGTGGGTGACGCCGGAATCGTTCCCAATGTACCCACGGCTTAAGCGAAGGAGGGCGGCTACCCGGTCCAGGGGGAAATTCCGCGCCATGCGCGCATTGGGCAAGACCGATTGTTTGATTCCCCGCTCTTCTTCGACGGGACCCCATACCACGAGAACCGGGATTCCCTGTTGCTCCACTGTGCATCGAATCAGCTGAACGAACCGTTCAACCGGCCAATTCTTGGATATTCCTCCGCTCCCCATATGAACGGCTACCGGGGATTGTTTCAGTTCACCGTGAAGGAACAACCACTCTTCAGCCCATTGGAGAGCCTCCCGCGTAGGCTGCAACCGCGGCGGAGCAATCTGTGCCTGAATCCCCAAGTCTTCCAAGACGCTCTGCTGAAATTCCAGTGCATGGATCCGATGCAAGCCGGGTGGCAGAGCGGGGAGCAAGCACGCCGGTTCACGGCTCAAGCGGTTCAGGTTTTCCACGAGGACTTCATCCGATCCGGCGCTGAATGCATAGACGGCATCAAAGGGTCCGAACGCTGGATTTGAAGAACCCCCCTTCATCCAAAGACGAACGATTCCGGGATGATTCAGGGAAATCCCTTGAAAACCGGGAGGAAGGCACGAAAGCAGCGGCAGAAGCGAAGGTTTAAGAGCAATTTGAAGTCTCGGGTTGAGGTGACGGCGTTGGATTGCGAGGAGGGACGGTATGCTCAGAATAAAGTCCCCGAGAGCCCCCTGATGCAGGAGTAAGACCGAGTTTCTTGTTATGTTTCCCGAATCCATGCTTCCAGACTGTCCATCGCCCTACGGGCATAGGCCTCCCTGCGGGATTTCCTTGACGGCCTGGAAGCCAACGGCGGAAATAACCCGAAATTCACATTCATGGGCTGAAAATCCGGAGAAGTCGAGGCGCTTACATGGTTCAATAAGGCGCCTAACGCCGTATCCGGCGGAGGAGTTACCAGAGGCAATCCGAGGATCATCCGGGCCGCATTCATACCGGCCAACAGTCCCATGGCTGCCGATTCCACGTACCCTTCCACGCCGGTGATCTGACCTGCCAGGAAAATTCTTGGAGCCGTTTTCAGTTGAAGCGTGTTCTCCACCCATCTGGGACCGTGAATAAAAGTATTTCTGTGCACGCTGCCCAACCTGGCAAAGCGTGCGTGCTCCAATCCCGGGATCAATCGGAACACCTTTTCCTGTTCCGGGCGCTTGAGTCGGGTTTGGAAACCCACCATATTATACAACGTCCCATCCCGGTTCTCCTGCCGCAATTGAACCACCGCATAAGGACGCTTTCCGGTTCTCGGATCGACCAGCCCCACCGGTTTCATGGGACCGAAGAGCAGGGTCTGCGCTCCCCGCATGGCCATCTCCTCGATAGGGAGACATCCCTCGAAGAAACGAGCTTTTTCAAAATCCCGCAGCGTGGTGCGGTCCCCCTCGATCAAAGCCTTGTAGAAACGATCGTATTCCAGTGGACTCATGGGACAGTTGACATAGTCGCCCTCACCTTCTTCGTAGCGCGACGCCTTGAAGGCTTTACCGAAATCGATGGAATCCCCATACACGATGGGCGCTATGGCGTCAAAGAAGTGGAGGTCCTTGGCGTCGGTCAAGCGGCCGATCATAGTGTGCATGCTTTCCGAGGTCAATGGACCCGTGGCGATAATGGTGGGCACATCCGGATCAACTTCCTTCAATTCTTCCCGGACGATGGTTATCGTGTCCAAGGATTCCAACTGATGGGTCACCCCGGCGGCAAATTCAAGGCGGTCCACCGCCAGTGAGCTTCCTGCGGGCACACGCGTCCTCTCGGCGACGGACAAGATCAGCGAGTTCAAGCGCCGCATTTCCACCTTGAGAAGTCCGACGGCCGATTCCGGTTCATTGGAGCGAAAAGAGTTGGAACAGACAAGCTCCGCAAGAAATCCCGTGACATGCGCCGGGGTGGGTTTAACCGGCCTCATTTCAAACAGCCGGACGGAAACTCCCCTGACCGAGGCCTGCCACGCGGCTTCGGCCCCGGCGAGTCCTCCTCCTACAATAACGAGTTCGGGTCTGGTATCCATTCAGAAAAAGGGCCGGCATAGGAGCGCGGCCCGGTTACGATACATCGGCTGAGCAGAGCATTTTAGCGGGCCGGTGAAAAGCGCGATTCGCTTTCACGCCAACGGCGTGGCGCTTCCTCCTTCCTCATTGCGGCGTACTGTATCTACGCCTCATTCCTCAGGATTCTCGCGCCTTGCATCTCGTCGTTTTTCACCGGCCTGCCCCCAATACCGTGTATCAACGGGCTGTTCGTTATGGGACAGGATTCATTCCGCCGGCGCGGTCACGGAGAAACCGCATTCCTTTCTCGGACAGACTAGGTGAAGCCCTTTCCGCTTGGTGAATTTCTCGAGCAATACCGGGGATCCGCACTGTGGGCAAACTTCCTGAACCGGTTTGCTCCAGGTGGCGAATCGACACTCCGGATAGCGGTTGCACCCGTAAAAGACACCCTTCTTGGACTTGCGTTCGGCGAGTTCACCCGAACATCCCGGTTCCGGACAGGGAATCCCCAACCCCAGCGGTTTGGCGTTCTTGCACTTGGGATAATTGGAACAAGATAGGAAGCGGGAACCGAAGCGACTGGTCTTGATGAGCATTCTACCCCCGCAGCGGTCGCACATCTGGTCGGTTTCTTCCGGCTTCCCGGGTTCCGGTCGATTAGTCCCGCCCGCGGGAAGCGTGCCTTTGCATTCCGGATAGCGACTACAGGCAAGAAAAGGGCCGTATCTACCCTTCTTCAGGACCATGTCTGCGCTGCATTCCGGACACTGGACTCCCAGCTGAGGTTCTTCTTCGCGCACCACCACGATCTTGCCTTGTTCGTCTCTGTGGAAGTTCTTGGAGTTCCGGCATTCCGGGTACCCGGGGCACGCCAGGAAGGACCCCGCTTTACCGATCTTGACTTCCATTTCCCGCCCGCACGCCTCACAGAAAATTCCTGATGGAATCCCCCTTCTCATCTCCTTTTCGGCTGTCTCCAACTTAGCTTCAAAAGGCATATAAAAGCCCTTCAGCAGGTCCACTCTGTTGACCTTGCCTTCTTCCACCTGATCCAGTTGCTCCTCCATCTGCGCGGTGAACTGAACATCCATGATATCCGGAAAACTCGCCACCAACAGATCGTTCACCATATATCCCAACTCGGTGGGAGAAAAATATCCCTTCTGTTTCTCTGTGTACTTTCGATCTTGAATGTTGGACAGGATAGCCGCATAGGTACTCGGTCGGCCGACGCCTTTCTCCTCCAACTCCTTGACAAGTGTGGCTTCATTGAAGCGAGGCGGTGCCTTGGTGAAATGCTGAGCAGGCTTCAATGAATGCAATATTAGTTCCTGATCTTTCCGGACTTCAGGGAGTCGTCGTTCTTCTCCTTGCTCATCGGCGGGTTCATCGGAGCTTTCCATGTACAACGCCATGAAGCCTGGAAATTTTACCACAGTCCCAGTGGCCCGAAACAGGTATTCACCTGCCGTTATATCAATGGAAGTAAGTTCGACTGACGCCGGGCGCATCTGACTGGCGATAAACCGCTTCCAGATCAGGTCGTACAGCTTATACACGTCCGGATCCAGCAAGGCTTTCAGTTGCTCCGGCGTCCTGGCGGGGTCCGTTGGGCGGATGGCTTCGTGGGCATCCTGGGTATGTTTCCGATTCTTATACACTGGCGGTTTGGCGGGAAGATAATCCTTTCCGAAGCGCTCCTGAATGAAGCGGGCCGCATCTGCTTGCGCCTCGGGCGCCACACGAATGGAATCCGTTCTCATATACGTGATCAAACCTACCTGCCCCTGATCTCCAAGTTCCACACCTTCGTAGAGTCTCTGAGCAAGAAGATTCGTCTTCTTGGCGGTAAGTCGAAGTTTACGCACTCCCTCCTGTTGCAGGGTACTGGTGGTAAATGGAGGGACTGGTTTCCGAAGCTGGGTTTTACGTGAAACCGAGGAAACCACGAACCGGGTTCCCTGGAGTCTGTCGAGCACCGTGTCCGCTTCGTCCTTATTCCGGACCTTGGTGGGCTTGTTCTTGTATCGCACGAGGCGGGCTTCGAACAGAGGTGGTGCGTCCCCTTCCAGTGTGGCCACGATGGACCAATACTCCTCTGGAGTAAAGGCCTGAATCGTCCGCTCCCGCTCCACGATCATTCTAAGCGCCACGGATTGAACCCGACCGGCACTCAAGCCCCGGCGCACTTTCTTCCAAAGAATGGGGCTGATCTTATAACCCACTAGACGATCAAGGATGCGGCGGGTAACTTGAGACTCATACTTGTTCATATCCAAGGATCTCGGGGCTTGCATAGCCTGACTGATCCCACGCTCGGTGAGTTCATGGAAAAGCACTCGATATACTTGCTGTTTTCCGCCGATCATTCCGGCTATGTGCCATGCTATAGCCTCGCCTTCCCGGTCCGGGTCCGGACCCAAGTATATGGTTTCGGCATTCTTGGCAGCCTTCTTGAGGTCGCTGACGACCTTTTCTTTCCCTGCAATCACCTGATAATGCGGGGCAAAATCTTGGCCCACATCGACTCCAAGCGTGTTGTCCGGAAGATCCATGATATGTCCGACGGTGGCCTTGACATCAAAACCGGGCCCCAGAAGCTTCCTGATGGTAGTGGCTTTGGTAGGTGACTCAACGATCAACAACGATTTGGCCATATTATCGTTTCCTTGAATAGATATTTCCGGGCCGTTGCTCGACCAGATCCTTGAACTCCAGAGAGAGCAAACAGCCCGCCAGTGTACCCGAGTCTAATCCGGTTGCTCTTAGGAGTTCATCCACGTGTCGCGCGTCTCCTTCCAGGCAGGAATAAATAGCTCTTTCCTGATTGGACAAATCGGGAAGTACTTTCGAACCTGTTGGTAATTTGTGAGAATTCGATATGGTGCCTTGTTGCCGAAACGTTCCGGGAACACCCAATTCCTCAAAAATGTCCTCCACCGTCTCGACCAGTTTCGCGCCGTCCTTGATGAGCCGGTTTGTCCCTCTGCTGAAGGCGGATCGAGTCGGGCCGGGCACTGCAAACACTTCACGGTTCTGTTCAAGAGCCAACCTGGCGGTGATCAAGGAACCGCTCCTTTCCGCAGCCTCCACGACCACGGTTCCAAGAGTGAGACCACTGATAATGCGGTTCCGTTTTGGAAAGTTGGCGGCGATAGGGCCTGTCCCGAAAGGCAACTCGGAGACGAGCGCGCCCTGAGCGGCTATGGATCGGTACAAAGCGGCATGTTCCGGCGGATAGACCCAGTCCATGCCGCATCCCAGCACAGCGAAGGTTCTCCCGCCCCGTTCCAGAGCAGCCTGATGGGCCATACCATCGATTCCTCGGGCAAGACCGCTCACCACGGTTATCCCGAAGGCGGCAAGATCACCACACAGCCTCCTTGTCACCTCGAGGCCATAGGAGGTCGGTGTTCGTGTCCCCACAACAGCCACCGCAAAACGATCCTGCGGGAGAAACCCTCCCTTGAGGTACAACAAAGGGGGGGGATCGTAAATTTCTTTAAGAAGTGGTGGATATCGATCTTGATGAATACAAAACAGGTCTACACCGTGCCGTGCCGCTTGTTCTCTTTCCTTTTGAATTCGCGGATCATCCAGAGCCTTCCGAAGTCTTCCGATAACTTCACGCCTTAATCCCTTCACCGTGATCAGCTCTTCGTCCGACGCGGCGAACACGCGCCGTGGGTCCCCGAAGCGCTCCATCAATCTTCGGTAGGTCACTTGGCCGAGTCCGGGTGTCAGAAAAAGAGCCAAACAACAGGTTACATCATTGGAAAGTGGTGAAGGTGGACTCATATTCATGGTTCCGGGATCAAGAAATGAATCCTGGAATGTTCGTACACGCGGTCACCTTATTTCTTTTTCTTAGCTGAACGTTCTTTCTGATGACGCATCAACAACAAAATGGGGCTCGCCACGTAGATGGAAGAATAGGTTCCCACCAGGATTCCGATCAGCAGGGCGAAAGCAAAATCATGAATAATGCCTCCACCGAAAATAAACAGAGCCAAGACCACAAGAAGAGTGGTTCCCGAGGTGAGAATAGTCCTAGATAGGGTTTCGTTTATGCTCCGGTTGATGCTTGAGGCAAGATTCAAGCGACGTCCTTTGCGAAGGTTTTCCCGGATTCGGTCGAAAACTATGATGGTATCATTCAGCGAATACCCGATTATAGTCAAGAAGGCCGCTACGATAGGCAAAGAAATCTCTTTATTGAATAGGGAAAAGGCACCCAATGTTATGGTAACGTCGTGGATAAGAGCCACCACGGCCCCCAGGGCATACTGCAGAGAAAGGAACCAGCAGAGCCCAAGAGCTATGCAGAGTGCGATTACAATAAGCCAGGATATACTTATGTTAAGAAGGGATGCTAAGTAGACCGTCAATAGGAGAGATGCCGCCATCACGATACTCAATGCCCATTTAAGTTCGAAACGCCCGGAAATGTAAATGGCGATAAACAAAATGGAATAAAAGATGGCGAACAGGGCTTTTTGGCGCAAATCCTTTCCCACCTTAGGACCAACCATTTCCACACGTCTGATTTCCACCGCATTCACCCCGAACGCATCGTGGAGAGCCGTCTCGATCGATTCCTTGAAGAGCGCCAGTTCACTGTCGCTTTGCTCTACACGGATGAGATACTCGGATCCCTCTTCTATGCTGAAGTCTTGAACCGTAGCGTTTCTAATCCCGGCATCATTCAGAATCTGCCTGACCTGACCGGTGGACGTCTGCTCGACAAGCCTTACTTGTACCAGGATACCGCCCGCGAAATCCACTCCGTATCGCGGACCTCCCCGCCAAATCAATGTCACCACGGTCAGCAGAATCAAGGCAATGGATACCATATAGGCATATTTCCGCCTGCCCACGAAATCAATGTTGATGTCCGGTTTGACGAATTGCATGAGTGCTCCTCATCAGATAGGAATCTGTTTCAGCCGAAGTTTGATCAGCATGTAGTCGAAGACGAACCTGGATACGAACACCGCGGTGAACAGACTTGCCAGGATTCCGATGCTCAGGGTCACCGCAAACCCACGGATGGGTCCGGTGCCGAACTGGAAGAGCACGAGAGCCACGATGAGTGTTGTCACATTGGCATCCAGAATGGTCACGATGGCTTTGGCGTATCCCCCGTCCAGGGCGGCCTTGGGGGTCTTGCCCACTCGAAGCTCCTCCCGAATGCGCTCGAACACAAGCACATTGGCATCCACAGCCATGCCAATGGTAAGAATGATTCCCGCGATGCCTGGAAGGGTGAGGGTGGCCCCAAAAGCAGCCAACGCCGCCATGATCAAGACGACATTGAATAGGAGGACAGCGTCCGCCACCACCCCCCCTACCCGGTAATACAGGAGCATGAACAGCAGGACAATACAACCTCCCACCAACATGGAAAGAAATCCTTTCCGCACGGAATCCTTGCCAAGAGAAGGTCCCACCGTCCGCTCCTCAAGCACGATCACCGGCGCCGGCAGTGCTCCCGCCCTCAATACAATCGCGAGATCCCTCGCCTCTTCCATGGTGAAATTACCCGTGATCCTAGCCGTTCCTCCAGGAATCTTCTCCTGGATAACAGGAGCCGAGTTAATAACGTCGTCGAGTACGATGGCCAATCGGCGTCTGACGTTTTCCTCCGTGATTCGTTCAAACAGCCTCGCTCCCTTGGGATTTAGGGTCAGCGCCACGTAAGGTTCGTTAAACTGGCTGTCGATCTGAACCCGGGCATCCGTTACGTATTGACCCGTAAGTAATGAACGGCTTTCCACCACCATGGGTGTCCGGGACCTGCGTCCCGTTTCCCGATCAACCCGTACTTCATGGAGCAACTCTCGTCCCGGCGGAAGTTCACCCTCAAGGGCTTTTTGAATATCCGCGGTTTCGTCGACCAGTTTGAACTCCAGTTGGGCGGTTCTCCCGATGAGGGCAAGCGCCCGCTCGGGTTCTCTCACTCCGGGGAGTTGAATCAGCAAGCGGTCTGCTCCCTGCGGCCGGATATCCGGTTCCGAAACGCCGAACTGATCGACTCGGTTACGGATCGTTTCCAACGCCTGAGAGACAGCGAACTGCTTGATGCGTTTGCGCTCCGTTTCCGTAAGTTCCAACACTACCTGCAACCCGTCGTGGACTGGTTCGGACTTCTTCACGATGAGATCCGGGTACCGATCTTCCAACACAGACTCCAGCTTCTCCAGGTCATTTCCGTCTTTGAGCGTCATGAGCACGGCATGCTTTCCGAGCACCTGGGTCTGGGTCACCCACACCCGATCGTCCCTGAGAGTCCGTCTGAGATCATTGGCCATGATGTCAAGCTGGCTTTCCACGGCCTTATCAGTCTGGACTTCAAGGACAAGATGCATGCCTCCCTGCAGATCCAGTCCCAGCTGGACCTGATCCGACGGAAGAATGTTCCCCCACCACACCGGGGTATCTCCGACCACCGTAGGAACCAAATAGACTATGGACACCAAGAGAACCATCGCTATGAGGATCGCTCTCCACCCCAACTTCCCTTTCACGGAAGCTCTCCTTTCTCCAGTTCAATCAGCTGCCGGCCTGAATCAATGCCGGCCGGCGTCCCCGGAAATCCAGCGCATTTACGGGTTCCGATCTGTTCCGGCCGAGGCGCAAGAGGCTCTCAAGAACACCAAGTAACACGGTTCCGCGGCAAGCCCAAAAGCGAGGGCCCTTTGCCCTGAAAACCACAGAGGATACTCTAAGAACATCGGGCTGAACACTCAGAGCCTCAATTCCCGGATGCCGATATGTTGGCTTACTCTTTCTTCTCTTTTTCTTTGGGTGCGGGCGCCGCCTGCTTTTGCAGATTGCCCGCGCCGGCAATATACCCTCGCGAAACCCGGACCCTTACTCCCGGGGAGATTTCCAAGGTGGCTACGGCATCCGTCAATCCGGTGATCTTCCCATGGATTCCCCCTTGGGTGATCACATCGTCGCCGCGCTTCAAGTTCGACAGCATCAGTCGGTGCTGTTTCTGTTTTCTCTGTTGAGGACGAATCAACAGGAAATAGAAAATGACAAACATCAGAATCAGCGGAATGAAAGCCGTGAAACCGCTTCCTCCGCCACCGCCGGTGGCCGAATCGGCCCATGCCACGTTAAACAAAGTCCTCACCTCCATGTTGGGATAGCCGATGCAGACATTCAGTCTTGAATCCGGAGAAATTATTCTCGTAGATGGCTTCCCGAATCTTCTGCATCAGGCGGATATAAAAATATACATTATGCAACGTGTTCAACCGGTATACCAGAAGCTCCTTTGAAAGAAACAGGTGACGCAGATAGGAACGACTGAAGTTCCGGCAGGTATAGCAGTCGCATTCCGGGTCTACAGGGCGATTATCCGCCCGGTAGCGGGCGTTTTTTATCACCAGACGCCCTTCCGACGTATAAAACATCCCGTTGCGCGCGTTTCGGGTGGGTAACACGCAATCGAACATGTCAACCCCCATGTCCACGCAATTCAGGATATCTTCCGGGGAACCCACACCCATCAAATAACGCGGACGGTGCCGTGGGAACTCCTCCACGGCCACTGACGTCATATGGTACATGAGTTCTTTGTCTTCCCCCACACTGAGCCCCCCGATGGCGTACCCGTCGAAATCCAGTTCTGAAATATGACGAGCACTCAGCCGTCTCAGATCCTCAAACATACCCCCTTGAGCTATACCGAACAAGGCGGCTCCCTCGCGTCTCCGGCACTCCAGGGAAAGCATGGCCCACTCCCTGGTACGCTGTGCGGACCGTTCTGTGTATAACCGGTCCGCCGGATAAGGAATACACTCATCCAGACACATCATGATGTCCGACCCCAAAGACTCCTGAATCTCGATGACCTTTCCGGGCGTCAGGTAATGCAGGGATCCGTCGATGTGGGAGCGAAAGGTAACGCCCTTAGAGTCGATCTCCCTTAATCCGCTGAGACTGAACACCTGGAAACCGCCGCTGTCCGTGAGCAGTACCCCGTCCCAGGACATGAAACGGTGAAGCCCCCCTAATTCCCTGATGCACTCGTGCCCCGGTCGCAGGTAAAGATGATAGGCGTTCGCCAGGATCACTTCCGCACCTGTGGATCGCAGATCCTCGGGAGACAGCGACTTCACCGAACCATGCGTACCCACCGGCATGAAGACAGGGGTGCGAACTTCGCCGTGCAGCGTGCGCATGCGGCCCACGCGCGCCCGCCCATCCTGATCCTGAGCATCCACATGAAACGAAAACATCACACTATCAGCATCGCGTCCCCATAGGAATAAAAACGGTACTCGAGTTCCACGGCTTCTCTGTAACAGTCCCGGAGCAGAGGGGCGCCTGCGAAGGCCGAACAAAGAAGAATCAAGGATGAACGCGGCAAATGGAAATTGGTTATGAGGCCGTCTGCAACACGGAACTGAAAACCCGGATAGACATAAAGATCACAATCCCATGAACCCGGCCGCAGTTTGCCGTCTTCCCCGACAGAGCTTTCCAATACACGAAGCGAGGTACTCCCTACGGCGATAACCCGGTGCCCTCGTCCTTGAGTTTCTTCGATCAAGCGGCAGGTCTCTTCGGAAATCCAAGCACGCTCGGAATGCATTTGGTGGTTTCGGATATCTCCGGCTTTTATGGGAAGGAAAGTCCCCGGGCCGACATGCAACGTTACGGGGGCAATCCGGATTCCGTCTTCAACGAGGTCCTCCATCAATGCTCTGGAAAAATGCAACCCCGCTGTCGGAGCTGCCACGGAACCGTCATGGCGCGCGTATATCGTCTGATATCGCTCGCCATCCCGCTCGTCATCGGTTCTCTTGATATAAGGAGGAAGCGGGATATGACCCATGCGCGCCAGAATTTCCTCAAAACGTCCTTCATCGGGAAAATCGATCAACATCCGTCCTCCCGACAACCGAGCGGAGACCTTGACCCATGCATTGCCATCGAGTCGGATCCGTGTGCCCACCAGGATCTTTCGAGAAGGCCTGAGCAGACATTCCCATGTCCGGAAGATGGGTTCCGAAGCCTCTACTTGCCGGACGAGCAGTATTTCGATTCTACCCCCGGTTTCCTTTCTGCCAAAGAGCCTCGCCGGAATCACCCGGCTGTCGTTCACAATGAGCAAATCCCCTGGAACCAGAAACCGTCCGAGTTCGCGAAACCAAGTGTGCTCTCGAGTCCCCGAACTCCTGCGGATCACCATCAATCTCGAACTGTCTCTTTCTTGAAGAGGATGCTGGGCGATAAGATGTTCAGGTAAAAAAAAATCGTACGTTTCGATTCGATACATCTCGTGTCCGGGCAAATTTGTGAATATAAAACAGAATCACGCACGTTAGTCAACGGAATTCATGGACCGGGGACCGTGAAGCCGGATCAGGAAGGTCGATTGAAGTACACAATGAGCGTACCCACCACGATGGAAAGAAAACCCAGAATTCGAAGCGTTCCGGCATTCGTTTCCGAAGCTCGGGCGAGCCAGACTTTGAGTTTTTCGGGAAAGGCAAAATAAGGCAAGCCTTCAAATATAAGCATCAGTCCCAAGGCGCACAAGAAAAAACGAAGCATCAGAACTCCCGAACACACCCACTACATCAGGCGGGGATATCCCTCCCCGTTTTCAGGTTTCGCCCGATACCGGGATACGAAATCCCACGCACCGCAAGTCTTCTGCTCCGCCAACGAAAAGCTTACAGAATGCTGCAGGGTGCTTCAGTTCATCTTTCGAAGTTCGCTCAACGCAATCTTGGCCTGGCTTGTTTCCGAAAACTCCTTGACCAGTTTTTGAAACAAGATCTTTGCGCTCGTGTTGTCTCCAAGCTTCTGAAAAGATAAGGCTTGCTTGAGCAAGGCATCGGGGACCTTGTTGCCGGTACTGTATCGCTGGATCACTTTCTGATATTCAAGTATGGCGTCCTCGAACTTCCCTTCGCGGTAAAATGTCTCTCCAAGCCAGAACTGGGAATTGTCCGCCATGGGATCCGTGGGATACAGACCCACGAACTCGGCAAAAACGCTTCTGGCCTTGGCGTATTCGCCTTTCCTGAAAAAGGAGAGTGCCGTGCTGTAAATCTCGTCCGGACCCTTCAACTTGGAAATATCGGGAACAGCAGCTTCCACCCGTGCGGTCTGCACTGCCTCGGGACGAGGCGTTTCCTGGGCAGGAATAGGTTCCGGCGGCGCCACTGGTGCAGCGACCGAAGCCTTGTACTGCCGGGCGATGGCTTCCTCAGTCTCTTCCATCTTCTCTTCAAGCTTGGCCAAACGCTCCGAAAGCACGGCGATTCGTTGCTCGGCAACCTGCTCCACTCGGTCAATTTTAGCCAAATCCTGCTGATACTCTTCCCGCATCTGTCGTTGAAGCACATGAACAGATTTCTCAATCTCTCCGGCCCGTTCCTGCGTGTGGGATCTGGCGGCATACAGGTCCGCATTCAGGTCCGCCTGGAGACTCCTGATGGTCTCCAATTCCGCTTTCATCCCTGAAAGCTCCCCCTGCAATCGGTCGAAATCTTTCCGAACGGATTGCACTTCCTGCCTCATCCCTTCCACTTGGTTAGCGGACGCAACACGGGCCTTGGCATCCTCCTGCTTCAAGTCCCGAACATCCTCATCCAAAGCGGCCATCTGCGTGCGCAGAGAGTCCCGGACGTTATACAGATCCTGATGCGTCACCATACATCCGCTAAGTCCTACCGCGATCGCTCCCACCAAGGAGAGATATACAAGGGTATTCTTCCTCATGACTCTTTCCGATGATTGTGGGTTGTACCCTGAAGACCGGCGTTTCCGGGTAATGAGACAAGGACGCGGAACACACTATTCCAGAATAAACTCCGCCCGCCGGTTCTTGGCCCAAGCCTCTTCCGAATGTCGGGGGTCTGCCGGACGTTCTTTCCCATAACTGATGGTACGCAATCGAGCCGAATCCACGCCCAGCAAAACAAGATAGCGTTCGGCGCTTTCAGCACGACGCTGCCCCAGGGCCAGGTTGTATTCCACACTCCCCCGTTCGTCGCAATGTCCTTCGATAATCACCTTCGTGCTCTTATGTTCGGATAAAAACTGCGCTTTGGCCCTAAGCGTTTCTTTAGCCTGATCGGAGAGAACCGCCGAGTCGAACTCAAAATATACCGGCAAGGATTCGAACTGCTTTCGAATTTCTTCCCTCACGGGAGCCGCTGCCGCCAATTCCTCCTGCTTTCTGCGTTCTTCCTCCTCCATGAGAGTGCGCTCTCGCTCCCGGCGCGCAGTTTCTTCCTCCAGCTGACGTCTCTCGCGTTCAGCCAGTTCCTGTAACTCCATCTCGCGCAGGGCTGCGGCACGTTCCTCTTCCGTCATTTCCACCACGCGTTCTTCCAGTGTGACCCCTGGTATTCGTTCCGCCGGCACTTCTTTTTCGGCTTCCGTTACAACGCCGGGCGCCTCGGTGAATTTCGGAGTACCCGGAGTCTGCTTGAAAGCCTCCTTGGAACAACTGGACAAGGCACCCATGCCTATCATCAGAAGAAAGGCAAAGGCAACCCAAACCACCACGGCGTGCTTCGTCATCTCGCTACTCCTTTCGCTTCTAAAAAGGGACATTTCCTTCTTCAACCCCTCAAGAGCTTCACATGGATGGAACGGAGCCACTCCGAGAATCTCTTGCTCGATCCTCACCTCGCGCCGGCCCTTTCCTTCAATCGAACAATGGGGACCAGGAGGGACTTTCTTGAGTACCTTCCAAGAAAGTGAGGCGCCTCTGGTTGGAGCCATTGGCGTTCATCACGTATATGGCCAACTCGCCGGCTCTGTCCGACGAAAACGCCAGCATGGTGCCATCCGGAGACCAGCAGGGCGACATGTTCAGACTCCCTGAAAAGGTCAGCTGCTGCACGTCTCTTCCATCCGGATTCATGGTAAATACATGAAAATCCCCCTTGACGGTACGAGTAAATGCAATTCGTTCTCCAAGAGGAGACCATGCCGGGTCCACGTTCTTGCCCCCCTCGTATGTCAAGAGCTTCGCCGATCCACTGTCCATATCTTTTACATAAATCTGGGGTGAACCTGCCCTGTCGGAAACAAAAGCGAGCCTTTTCCCGTCCGGACTCCATGTTGAAGAAACATTAATCCCCCATCGATCCGTAAGCATCTTCCTAATCTTACCTTGTAGATCGACCAAGTAGATGTTTTCGCGTCCGCGATCACTTAAGGTAACCGCCAGCGAGCTGCCGTCGGGAGCCCAAGCCGGAGAAATGTTCAGAGCGGACTTCAAATCAACGAGCCGAACAAATCTGGAGTTCATATCCTTAATAAACAGTTCCGGTCGACCGTTTTTATAAGAAATAAATGCAAGCCTGGAACCATCGGGAGCCCATCTTGGAGTCAAAGAAAGAATTTTGTAATTGGTTTCAGGACGGAGGTTATTTCCGTCAAAGTCCATCGAATAGATATCTTTATATTTTCCAGTACCATGAACAAAAGCGATTCGGGACCCGAAATATCCATTGGCGCCGGTGAGCAAACGAATGACATCGTTCCCAAATCTACGGATCATGCGTTCAGCAGCCGCCAAGTCTCCCGTATATTTCTTTCCCAACAACAACTCACCACGGGCGACATCGAACAGTCTCAGTTCCATGTTGATCTGATTGGCCGCGGATGCAATACCCCCGGTGACCAAAACGTCGGCACCCATCAACGACCAAGCACGAAACTGGATATCCTGCTTGGTGATACCCCCCGCCGCCGGATCCAGCAAAGCGGATTTCGTATCCAGTAGCTTGAAATACCCCGTGAAGTTGAGATCGTCGGCAAGCAATTTAGAAAGCTCCGAGGAAAGTCTCACTTCCTCGGCCTTCCCGTTTAGGGGCTTAAACGGCGGAATTGCCGCCGGATATTTGGACATTCCCGGCGAGCTGATGTCGATTCGAATAAGCGCCTCCGTATCCGGGCCTACAAAAAGCACGATGGATAACATTGCCACTGACACCAACCACAGCATGCTTCGTTTCTTGCGTAACGTTTTCATGAGCGAATTCTTCCTGTCGCCTCCCTGTGTATCCGATTAAGTCCTACCCATGTCGGAGAGATTGAATCGCAATTCAATGTCTTCGAACGACTTCACATACCCTTCGGGAAACGGGGGTAGAGGATCTGAAAGTTTTACGGCGCGCATAACCGATTGATCGAACAGATGGTTGCCCGATTTCCGGGCCAATTGAGAGTCCAGGATGGTTCCATCCCCACGGACCCGCAACCGGACCAGCGCCTCCAATTGGACTCCCACAGCCATGATTTCAGGGTAGGACCAATTGTTTCGAACCCGGTTCCAAATATTCGTCTTATAAATCTGTAATCGAAGACCGACCAGGGGACCACTCCCCTCTGCGGCACCCACGGTTTCTTCTCCAATGGGGCCTCCAGGCGACACCTGCCCGGATAACGCAGGAGAGACCGCCGGACGCGAAGCTGACTCGGGAACCGTGTCCCTTTCCGTACGAGCGGCGGACAAGTTCCGGATCTTTTCCGCAATAAGGCCTTCCTGTTCGGCGCGTTGAGTCTCCACCTGCTTCTTCTTTTCGATCTTTTTCACCGCTTGGTCGACATTAACCTTCTCCGGGGCGGGTTCCCCTCTTGATTTCAGAACTTCTTGAGGTTTGACCACCGAGACCTCCCTAATCGCTTCAGCCGGCTCGGGGGTCGGAGAAGGGTCCACGGGAGATACGGGAATCTTCCGGGCTCGCTGGACGGGCACAACCGTCCTGATCTCACCCTGCTTCGACAGACTTCCCGTCACGTCGGCTCTCTCAAGCGCCGCATCCATCGTGGTGAAACTCACCAGATCCACCGTATAAACCGGTGAGAATGGCTTGGAATTGAACCCGACTCCGGGAATCAGGGAGAACACGGAAAACAAAATCACATGAAAGCCTAAAGAAAGCGCAATCATCCACATCAGAATGCGCTCTTTTTCAAGCTCGGGATACAATTGAGGAGATAATCTCATTTCCTTGCTTGGATCGGCTCCGTAATCATTCCCAGTCTTGAAACACCCGCCTGTCGAATCTGAGAAAGTACCTGGGCGACAAAGCCGTATGGAAGACTTTCATCAGCCCTTAAAAACGCTTCCCTATCCGACTGCGCCTGGTAGATGTGCTCCAGTTTCTGCCGGAATGAGTCCATGTCCGTTTCAAACTCGTCAATAAAAACCTTTCGTTCCTTGGTTATCGTGATGACCAAGCGTTCCTTTTCAGAAGGCACTGCATCCGCGGATGTCTTCGGAAGAGACACGTCCATGCCGTGTCGCATCATGGGAGCAGTGACCATGAATATGATCAGCAACACCAGCATCACGTCCACGAACGGAGTGACGTTGATGTCGCTCATGAACTTCCTTCCGCCGCCCACCATCATGAACTCCTACCCTCCTCCCGGCGTCGACCCTTACCAGGCTGTTGAAAAACGCGATCTGCTTCGTTGCGCTTCCTCCTTCGTCATTGCGGCGTACTGCATGTACGCCTCATTTCTCAGGATTCGCGCGCCTTGCATCTCATCGTTTTTGACCAGCCTGCTCGAAATGCGGTTTTTCAACGGGCTGTTACGTTTCTTGAAACTTGGCGGCTACCTCACGTTCCAGGATATTCAGGAAGTCGAGGGTGAAGTTCTCCATTTCCGCTTCCCGAACATTGATCTTGTTGCTGAAATAGTTGAAGAAGACCACCGCCGGGATCGCCGCGGCGAGTCCGGCGGCCGTGGCTACAAGGGCTTCAGAGATGCCCGGGGCCACCACGGCCAGACTGGCCGATCCGCGCAGTCCGATGCCCCGGAACGAAGCCATGATTCCCCATACAGTTCCGAACAACCCGATGAAAGGAGTGGTGTTCCCTGTTGTCGCCAGGAAGCTGAGCGCCTTGGACAGCCGGGTCATCTGAGACAATTTGGCCCTGTTCAAGGCCCGGCGTGTATTCTCGATACCCATGGAGTCCAGATTCCTGAAGGCTTCAGACAGGGTCTCCTGACCAGCCGATCCTTTCACCTGTTCCTTCTTCACCTTGCTTAATTCGGCGAATCCAGTCCGGTACAAAGCGGCCAGAGGACTCTCCTCCAGGTGGCGGCTTTCTTTATATATCTGCCCCATGCTGCCTCCGGCCCAGAAGAGTTCCAGGAAAATCCGGTCCTCAATCCGGGCCCGACGAAGCGTTCTGGCTTTGAAGAAAATAATGCCCCACGAAACGACTGAAAAAAGAAATAAGAGGAGCAGCACGAACTTGACCATGGTACCGGCATGAAGGACCATTTCGATCACATCGGTGCTCATGCCCGTGTCCAAACCCACCGTAATCTGCGACAATGGAATCATTGTACCCATCAGTAATCGGACCTAAGGCCCAACATTTCGCAACATGCAACCATATTAAACGCTTAAGAAATAGTCTGCTGCGTCTTGGTTTAGAAGAGATTCCGACACAAGCGAACATACTCAGTCAAGATCTCTGCGTCAACGAAATCTCACACGGTCGTTCCGAGGTCGGCCATCGCCTGTAATACTGCGGGGAGGATGTCGCCGGCACGCCCTTGCAGCGACACGTCCGCCACGGAGTGCGTAAGAGCCGTCTCCTCCAAATTGATCTCGACCACCGAGGCGCCGACCCTCTTGGCCGTCCAGGGAAGCGATGAAGCGGGCTCCACGACCGCCGACGTTCCCACGACCAAAATCAAGTCACAGCTTTCGGCTTCTGCAAAGGCTTCTCCGAAGGCTTGAGTTGGAATGGGTTCTCCAAAAAAAACGACATCCGGTTTGATCAGACCCCCACATGCACACCGGGGCGGAAGCTTTGAAAAAGTCAGCCTCTCTCGTTCGACAACCGCATCGCACGCAAGGCATCTGAGGCGATTCCCATTTCCGTGAAACTCCACAACCCTGGAACTTCCGGCTTGCTGATGCAAGTTGTCCACATTTTGAGTGATCACTGAACCAAAACGACAGCGGGTTTCCATTTCGGCCAGAGCCCGATGGGCGGCGTTGGGTCGGGCCCCGTGGATCAATTGATCCAGTTCAAGAAGCATTTCCCAGACTTTGGCCGGATCACGCAGAAATGCATCTATGTGGGCAAATTCCATCGGGTCGTATTTAGCCCAGAGCCCTCCCGCTCCCCGAAAATCCGGAATTCCGCTTTCCACCGAGATGCCCGCTCCCGTTAGGGCGATCGTCTTCGAGGAACGAAGAATCATCTCCGCTAAATGCTTCACCAAATCCATCCGGTTTTTCCCCTTGACTCAACGCCGGCTTACGAGGAAGCCCTGAAAAAGGGGCGAAGCGGCTTACTCCCCTGTCTCTCTAAATCATTTTTTCTAACAGCGGGCCATGATGGTGTCAAGGCAAATTTATTAAATATTTTTTTGACTTACATGACATTTTGATGCTAAACGGAGCAAAATACAAAGCCATAAACCCTTATTGGACGGCATAGATGCGCGGTATAGCTGAGTTCTTATTTGAGGTCGGATTCCTCCATAAGACGCCTCGGACAGGTTTTGGATTCCTGGGGACAGGGCACGAATCCGTTTCGGAGCATATGTACCGGTCTGCGGTGATCGGATTTGTTCTATCGAAGCTCGAGCCGACGGTCAATTCCTCCCGTCTCCTGGCGTTATGTCTGTTTCACGACTTGGCGGAAGGCCGAACTGGAGATCAGAATTACGTTTACAAACAATATACTTCCGTGAACGAAGCTAAGGCGTTCGGTGAAGTTTGCGCAAAGCTGCCTTTCGGAAAAGAATTGGAAGACATCCATGGGGAATATTTGGAAGGACGCACCATAGAAGCCCGATTGGCCCACGACGCCGACCAGTTGGATCTCCTTTTAAGCCTCAAGGAGCAACTGGATCTGGGCAATGCATACGCCTTGGACTGGATTGAGAACGTGCGCCGGCGACTTCATACAGAAACCGCACAAACACTGGCTCGTGCCATAATGCAAACGGATCACAAAGATTGGTGGCTTAAAGATCACGATGAGTGGTGGGCAAGAAAAACGTAGCGTGAATGGGTTAAAGGCCGGGCTAAGGTGAAGCCGTTAAATTGACCGTGCAACCGATATTCATACCGACATCCTATCGTTCAACCGCAGCCGCTTCGTTGAACACCGCCTTCCGATTCCGGATCACGCGTTTCACGGCGAAGTTCTTCTGCGGCGCCCGGGCCGCGCACCGCCTCATCTCTCTTCCTCGTCCCCTAAGTCCTCATCCTCCAAATCCTCATCTTCTTCCTCGTCTTCTTCCTCCAATCCCATTTCTTCCTTGAGAAATTCCTCGTACTCCTCTTCCGTCAACAGCTCTTCAAACTCACCAGTGGAAGAAATGGCGACCCGAATTAGCCATCCGTCCGAGAGGGGATCTTCATTGATGATATCCGGATTCTCTACAACTTCGTGATTCACCTCCGTCACTTCCCCCGATACCGAGGAGTAAAGAATTTGCTTTCCCAGGATCGTTCGAAGCACCCCGAACTGCTCGTCTTTCAAAACCTCGTCACCCTCTTCCGGCAATATCACCTCACCGATTTCCCCCCACTCTTCCTGGGCAAAATCCGATACCCCAAGGGTCACCCGGTTGTCGTCGTCCAAACGTGTCCAGACGTGCTCTGTACTGAATCGGACTTCTTCCATAGGCGAGTCTGCCACCCCTTCTTCCCTGGAATTGTCACTGTTCATGCAGGCTACTATACCAATCGAGGTTCGTTTTCAAGAATTTTTTCTCGTGATGCGGAACTCACAGCCTAAGCGCCCAGAGCAGCGATTGGCATGGATCAGGGCTCTCCTCGCCCGGCCGGAATGCGGTGGGTCTACTTCAGGGAAAAGAAGAACGAAACCTCGGTGAAGACCTCACACAGAACTTTAAATTTGTAGTTGACACTCAACGCAATATGGGCGTATATTATTAAATACGAATGGTTGGTTATGCTTCCTTTTTAATAAGTTGGTTTAAGCCAAAACGAGGAATTCGGCCGTGGAAACGCACTCGCACGCTAACCTTAAGACGGTATCTGCTGGTCCCAAGTTGGGCGAAAGGATAAGTCCTCCGTTGCCCATCCGATACAAAAAGGACCATGAATCAGCCTATTGGGTCAATGATGTGGATAAACTATCCGATGAAACGTTTACCATCAGCATGCCCATAGACCTGAACGTGAATGACCGTATCCGCTTCGAAATATTCAACGGAGGTTCCCGGATAGCAGGTGATGCGTTGGTTTTTTGGGTCGGCCGAGGGAACACAGAGGCGGCCTGCAGAATCCTTCGCCTCGATCCAGGAAGGCGGCTGATATAAGAATTTGAGCATCATCCTCGTGAAACCCGTCGGCCCGGTCCACACAGCGTACCGCAGCAATCCGGAAGGATTGCCGTGAACCGCTGAACCCGCTCTTCTCGGACGATGTACTCCTTATCCGTCGATACCCCCCGGTAAATCCATTGTATCTATTCACGGGGTACGGCTGTCTTTTGTAACCTATTGATTTGACTATATGTTTAAATAATTCGTAACATGCTGAAATA
>CAZQXK010000052.1:0-29142 GCA_964597345.1 uncultured Thermodesulfobacteriota bacterium
TCCATCTTCTTTCGAGTGCACCCCGCCGCCGAATCGGACCCCATCGCCTGGGTTTGCTTGAAATGTTTCTTATCTTAAGGTACATGCTCCCATACGACCAGCAGGCCGCCACACAGCGAGATCCGTGGCGAAATCCTTCTGGATTCGAGCGCCTCGTGTTTTGCGCTTTTTCAAGGAACCGCCCTGTTTTCAATGGGCGGCAACCGGCTCCCGATCCAAGGGAATTTGATGTCTTTCTCATCCAAATCCAAGAGACGATGGGCCTGGCTGGATGCCCAAGTGGCCCTCCTCCTGAGCGTACTACTCCTTTTACTCATAGTGATCTTGTTCCTGGGTCATGCGCTTGCGCCTTTCTTTGCAGCCACGATTCTTGCCTACCTCTTGGACGGCCTCGTCAGACCGCTTGAGCGCCGTCATCTTCCAAGAATCATTGCGGCTGTACTAGTCTTCACCGTATTCCTCCTTTTCTTCTTATCCATCATTGTCTGGTTGATGCCTATTCTTACCAAACAACTCACACAATTGGTCACGGAAGTGCCCAAGATTGTATCCGAGCTTCAGGCTTTGATTGCACATTTTCAGGATCACTACGTAGCTGGGATAGAATCGCAATACATTCAGAGATTGATCCCAAGACTAGCCGAAAAACTTGAATTGTTTGTTGGGAGGATAGCTGGCCAGACACTTATGTATATCCCGGACTTGCTAGGTCTTATTCTTTATACAATCTTAGTACCTTTCCTTGTATTCTTCTTCCTAAAAGACAAGGAACTTATCCTTAAGTGGCTTATACAATTCATACCTAAGAACAACGAACTGCTGTTCCAAGTTCTCTATGATGTGGACCGACAGATAGGGAACTTCATTCGAGGAAAGTCTCTTGAAATATTGATCATGACGGTGGTTACCGGTACGGTATTCCGTCTGCTTGATTTTAAGTATGCAGTACTTATGGGTATATTGACCGGATTATCCACAATAGTTCCTTATGTTGGCGTTGCGGTAGTTACTATACCAGTATTACTTCTTGCATATGTACAGTGGGGCTTCGACATTGGCATGATTAAGGTTGGTGTCGCGTATGGTATACTACAGCTCTTTGATGGAAATATATTGGCCCCTATTATACTGGGTAGCTCCGTTAGAATTCATCCAGCAGCCATAATATTTGCTATATTAGTGTTGGGAGCTTTGTGGGGATTCTGGGGGGTGCTATTCGCAATCCCCATCACATCTTTGTTAAAGAGTTTACTTGACTTGGCACTGCCTTATGTACTCAAAGCACAAAACAACGCGCAGCTACAGGAATCTTCAGATAACACCTCAGGAACGGATCCAAAGCAGCAGGATTGATTATCTGAGGTCCGATCCACAAGTTGAACTTAGCCCGGCCTTGCTGTTTCAGTCTCGAGTATGGTATATTATTAACAAACACCATTTCGGGCAAACTGGTGAAAAACGATGAGATGCAAGGCGCGCAAATCCTGAGGAATGAGATGTACATACTGTACGCCGCAATGACGGAAGATAAAGCGTCACGCCGTTGGCGTGACCGCAGATCGGCTTTTTCAACGGCCTGATAGATGACCTTATCGTAGGAACAGGTGTTCGAACGTGCCGGAGATCTCGAAAAAACTCGATGGAAAACGGATCGTAGTGACGGGTGCAAGCCGTGGTTTGGGTAGGGCTTTGGCCATGACTTTTGCG
Organism: uncultured Thermodesulfobacteriota bacterium; assembly: GCA_964597345.1. Classification (GTDB taxonomy): domain Bacteria; phylum Desulfobacterota; class Desulfarculia; order JACQYL01; family JACQYL01; genus CAZQXK01. The sequence goes on from CAZQXK010000052.1 coordinate 1,708, forward strand.
CGAGCGGGCGCCCAGGTCGCATTGCTTGCCCGTAGTGAACCTACGCTCGAACGTGCCCAGGAAGAAATCCATGAATTGGGAGGCAAAGCCTTCCGGGTACAGGTGGATGTGGGTGACTATACGTCGGTCCAGTCCGCGTTTTCAGAGATTTATCGACATTGGCCTCGCGTGGACGGACTCGTAAACAACGCCGCCATCGTTGAACCGCTCGGTCCGGTGTTCCAATTGGATCCCACAGCGTGGAAACGTACTATAGAAGTGGATCTGAACGGAGCTTTCTATTGTTCCCGTGAAGCACTCAGCACCATGCTTGATGGAAAAGGCGGATGCATCATCAATATCACTTCGGGCTTGGCCCGCTTCGTACTCTCTTACTTCTCGGCATACAGCACCGCCAAGAGCGGCTTGAACACCCTGACCCTTTACCTTGCCCAGGAGCTGGCCCAATACGGGATTCGGGTATACGGGCTGGATCCGGGGGTTATGGACACGGATATGCAGCTCAACATCCGCAATGCGCCTGCGAAAACCCTGGATGAGGAGACTATCCGTATTTTCCAGGGATACAAGCAAAGGAACGAATTGAATCCTCCCATGAGATCCGCCTTGCTGGCCCTCTACCTGATGAGCGACGCGGGCATGGAGATGTCGGGTCAGGTAGGCGGAGCCAGTCACTTCTCGCAGTTCGGCTATGTCCCCCCCGACAGCATTGACTGGAAGTGAACGTAACGCTCTCGAGCTTGAAGCCCGGCGAAAGAGCGCCTTACCGTCGCAAAAGGGATTAATGCGCTCCGGACGAGTTCTTCTCCTGCTCAGTCATCCGGCAAGGTTTTTTCCCGCACGGGGAGCGGAGCCTTATCGGTTTTCTGCTCCTATCAGCCCGTTGATAAACCGTCTTGCGGGCAGGCCGGTTAAAGACGATGAGATGCAAGGCGGGCGAATCCTGAGGCGTACAACCAGTACGCCGCAATGACGAAGGATGAAGCCCAACGACGCAGATCGCGTTTTCCAACGGCCTGCTATGGGTCGGTAACCATGCTTGATGCTGCATGATAGGCCAATTCGATGGCTCGCCGAACCCCGGGAGAGGGGACAATGCCGGTGTGATTGGCGCGCCGGACGCGCCAGGTTCCCTGTTTCTCCGCGATCTCAATCCAGAGCGACTGCACCAACCCCCCTTCGACGACCACAGCCCGGGTCATTGCCACACGACGCTTGGGATCATACAGGGAATCCTTGAACTCTATGAGATAGCCCTCGGTGCGATCGTTCACCGGCTGAAACTCCTCAAAGTTGAAGACCTGAACACGATACTGCGGCAAGATGACCCCCTCCTGTAAGGGAAACTCGCAATGACCGGACTTGGTGAGCCGCATTTGACTGAAAACAGTCTTGCCCTGACTGCACCATCTGCGTTCGAACAGAGTATTGAATCGGGGTGGTATTCGATCCACTTGAACCTGAAAAAGATCCGACGGAATCCGGTTCAGGATCCAGTGAACATAAGGCTCCCAATCCGTCACAATAATGAGTTCCCCACCCGCCTTCAGACGACTGTTTACAAGCTTCAGGAAGGATCGGGAGAAAAGCCTGTGTTTGGCCCTCCGTTCCTTGGGCCAAGGTACTGGAAATAAAGCGTGCACCCTGAAGATGGAACCGGGTCGAAAAAGGCGTTCGAAGGCGCACCGGACATCGCCCTGGATGATTCGGATATTGGGGATGCGGGAACGTTCGATCAAATGAAGCATATGCATAACGGACTTCCACTTGACCTCGACTCCCACAAAATCCCGATCGGGACACTTCCCAGCGGTTTTACGCAGGAACTCACCCAGACCGAAACCCACCTCAACCTCCAGCAGAGCCGTCCGACCGAAGCTTAGAGTCCAATCCATGGGTCCTGCTTCTTCACCCCACGGAACGAACGCCTTAAACGTGTAGGGATAAGAAGCCACGACAATTCAGCCTTCCGAAACGTGACGGCCGCATAACCGAATATACGATATTCAAGGGTTTACTCTCCGAATCAAAGTCCCAACCACAAGTAGTCCGCATCCTCTTCGGTAACAAGCTCGGACGTCAGCCGACAAGGTTCAGAGAGAAGCTTCCGGCCGTTCTCCCGGCTCTTTCGTCCAGACATCACCGTTAACTTCCCCGGAGGATGTGCACGGGCTGTATGGAAATCGCCTTCTTCGAAGGATAGACTCCTCCCAAGACCCCGACGGCTACGGAAGCCGCCAAAGCCAACAGGACACCCGAATACGAAACCTCATAAGGCAACCCCCATAATCCGAAAATTACACTGGCTCCAAGAACACCGATAACCGCTCCGGCAAATCCCCCGAAGAGCGAGATGAAGGAAGATTCCGTGAGGAACTGAAACACGATATCCCGTTTTCGCGATCCCATGGCGCGCCGTATTCCAATCTCCATTCTCCGTTCACTCACCATGAGAATCATGATGGAAAGAATGCCCATTCCTCCAATCACGAAGGAAACAGCGGAAGAAACGGCGCCCAAGGTGCTCACGGTATCCATGGCTTGAGATTGAAGAGCGGTGACGTCCCTCATATTGATCACCGTAAAGTCGTCTTGTTTCTCCGATGTTATGCGGTGTCTCAGGCGTAACAAACCCGTGATCTCGGCCTCGGCCGGAGCCATGGACTCGCGTTCGTAAGTCTGCACAAAAATGGTGTTCACGTGCGTCTGGTTCACTAAGCTTCTGAGGTATGTATTCAAGGGTACAAAAACCTGGCTGTCCCGATCTGCTCCCGAGATGTCCGATCCCTTGGGTTCCATGACTCCGATCACCCGGCAGGGAACCCTGTGGACCAAAACCGTTTGGCCGATGGCGTTTTGAGACCCGAACAGGTTCTCCGCCACCCGAGCCCCCAGAACGACCACTTTGGCCAGGTTGGAATGATCCTCCCAATGGATGAAGCGCCCCTCCTGAACATAAAAGCTGCGTATCTGCGAGTAATTGGGCATCACGCCCGTCACCAGAATCGCAGGAAGCACTTTGCCGCCGTATCGCACCGGGAACAGCTTTCCACTGGAAGGAGACACCATCTTTACATGCGTCGATCCCGCGGCGATGGCTTCGGCATCCGCCACGGTAAGGTTCGTGGCTTCACTCATGTATCGAACCGTTCGGGCGTGTTTTCGAACCTGCCCACTACTGATAATCAGCAGATTTCGGCCGAGTTTTTCGATTTCTTGCTCCGTTTGAACGGCCAATGAAGCAGACAGACTCGTTACAACCACCAGAGAAAGTGTCCCCAAGAACACTCCCAAGATCGCCAGGATGCTCCGAAGCTTGAAACTCAGCAGCGAGCGCACACCAATGCGCAGGTTCAGAAGAATCCGTTTCACGAACGGATGGCCTCCACGGGGGCGAGGACGGCCGCTCTATTAGCCGGCTGCAAACCGGAAAGCACCCCTACGATCCAGGAGAGGATCATTCCAACAACAAAAGCCTTCCATGAAAAATGAACCGGGAAATCCATCCAGTGGGACAGGACGTACGACAGGAGCACACCCAGTCCCAGTCCAAGAACTCCACCCGCCGAAGTAATGAATACTGCTTCCCCCAAGAACTGGAAGCGAATATCCAACCTTTTGGCTCCCACGGAGCGGCGGATTCCAATCTCCCCCACCCGCTCCTTGACCGATAGGAGAAACAGATTTGCCAGAACGAACCCGGCCACCACAAGGCACGTGATGCCGGCCACTCCGATGAACACGACCAACGATCCCGTGAACGCCACAAGGAACCGAATAATCTCGCCCGGAGAGATGATTCTGAAATCGTCGGGAAGACCCTCAGGAAGATTGTGGCGCAGTCTCAGAAAATTCCGCAGTTCTTCCACCTGGCGATCCAGATGCCTTGTATGGAAGAATCTAACCCGAATAGCGCTTACATAGGTTCGTTCGTTCAGTAGTTTCTTCATTACGGTGGAAAGCGGCATGATCAGGCGATCATCCAGGTTGTGTCCTCCCCCCGACGCCCCCCTCTCGGAAAGCACTCCCACGACCTGCACAGGAATGCGGCCCACAAGGAGGTATTTCCCGATAGGTTCCTCGTCTTTGAACAAAGTATTCCTCAGTTGTTGACCCACCAGAGCGACATTGCGGGAACCCTGCACATCGGCCTGAGATATGTCGGATCCCTGCTCCACCGGCCAGGACCATGCCCGACTGTAATCATGCGTAGAGCCGATGATCCGCGTGCGGTGCTTTTGGGCACGGTAGGACACCGGCGTATCCCCCACGGAACTCATGGCCACCACCAGATACGCCGTTGGGAACGCTTCCCGTATGGCTTCGGCGTCCCCGAGGGTAAGTGTGTGTTCCCGTCTTCCCACGGCCCGCGATTCTTCGCTGCCTCCCAGGATCAGCACCGAATCGGGGCCGAATCGTTCCACCATAGTTATGGCGCGCTGGTGAGCGCCCTCCGTGGCGGCCACGATAATAGTGACGGCTGCAATTCCCAAGGCCACGCTCAGGCTGCAGAAAACCAGCCGGAGTTTGAACGCCGTCATCGCTTTCATCGCCTGGGAAAGCAGGAGCAGATACCGGGTCATAAGCGCTGAACGGGTTGTATGATCCCGTCCTCTATTCGAATAACCCGCGAAGCGTATGCGGCGACATTCGGGTCATGAGTGACCACGAGGACGGTCTTGCCGCGTTGCGACAGGTGCTCCAGGAGCGCCATGATTTCCGCGGAGGTCTTGCTGTCCAGTTGACCGGTGGGTTCATCCGCCAAGAGGAGATCGGGATCGTTCATCAAAGCCCTGGCCGTGGCCGTGCGCTGCTGCTCTCCTCCGGACAATTGAGCCGGCGTAAAACGGACCCTGTGTTCCAAACCGACCATGCGAAGAAGCTCCATTGCCCGTTCCCTGGGTTGGCGAAGCCGTTTCCGGCTATACAGAGAGGGCAGCAAAACATTCTCCAGGACGGTGGCATACGATATCAAATGAAAACTCTGAAACACAAACCCGACGTGTTCATTTCGAACGACGGACAGTTCGTCGTCCGTAAGGGACGAAACCTCTTGCCCGTTCAAAACGTATGTTCCGGAAGTGGGTACGTCCAGACACCCCAAAAGATTCATCAAGGTGCTCTTTCCCGAACCCGAAGCCCCCATGATGGCCACAAATTCGCCGCGTTCCACATCCAGGTCGATTCCTTTGAGCACCTCAACCTGGAGCGTGCCTGCAACGTAGGTTTTTCTGATCTCTCTCATTATGCACAAGGGCATCCCGGCTCCCGGTGATTATTTCGATCTCGGCGCTCGTTCCGTGCCGACGGGGAGAATGAGCTTGGTAGCCGCCAGGTCTCCCTTATTCATGCCGGAAAGTATTTCCGTATGGTCTTCACCCCGGAGGCCTATCTCGAGTTTCACTTTTTCTACGACTCCCGAATCCATGAGCCGATATCCCACGTGCTCCCCGTGGTCAAACTTCACGGCGGCGTTGGGAAGGATTAAAACCTGCCGCTTGTCTTCCAGAATAATCCTGACGTAGCTGGTCATCTCGGGTCTTAGATGTCTGGAGTCCTCTCCAGGCATTGTCACGACGGCCAGGTAATATACTATGTTGTCTTTGACGACCGGCTGATGGTGAATCTTGTCGATCACCCCGGTGAAGATCCGTTCCGGATACGTATCTACATGATATTCCACCTGTCTCCCCACGGAGACTCTGCCTATGTCCGTCTCATCGACGTATATCCTCAGTTCCAGCCGCTCGGGATCTATGATGGTTACCAGATTGGCCACCTGAAGACCCGTGACGATGGTTTCGCCTTTTTGAGCTGTTAGATCGGAAACGATTCCATCGATGGGAGCCCGAACTTGGTAATAGGAAAGGCGGATTTCCTCTCTTTCCAAACGAAACTCCGCTTCTTGAAGATTCGCCTCCGCCACCCTGAGTTCCGTCTCGAATTCGCCCTCGAGTCTCCGCAGCCTGGCCTCCATCACCTTCAGAGCGCTGGCGGCTCGATCCACCGCGTCCTGGGTTGTGAACTCACGCTTGATGAGTTCCTTTTCCCGGATATGGGTCGCCTGTGCATAGTCATACTCCGCTTGCGCCTCTCGGATCCGATCGGGATAGGTCCTCCGGATCCGTTCCACGCTGTCTCTGGCGGAGCGCAGAGCCGCCCGGTTCTGTCCAACGGTCTTGACCACCTCACGGTCGTCGATCTGCGCAATCAACTGCCCCTGTTTCACCCGGTCCCCGATACGTGTGTACATGTCCTCGATGACTCCGGTGGCCCGTGTCCCAATCTTCACCTCGGCGCCATCCTGAGGTGCGATCAGGCCTGTGGCCACCAGCACGGAGCGCACATTCCCTTCCCGGACTTCCGCCGTTTCCAGAACCTGGATCTCCGCCTCGCGGGTAAGCAACCTATACATACCGTAGCCCCCCCAGGCAACGACGAACACGAGGCCCGCGATAAGCGCTTTTTTCAATTCCGCCCTCCTTCATCGGTTAACCCGTCCGCCGCTGACGAAGATTCCATCCAGACATCCAGGCTCTGGGTACCCACAACCCGTTCCAGGGACGATTTCGCCAGTACGGAATTGAGGCGGGATACGGTAAGCTGAATCCGGGCATCGGCCAAAACGGTCTCAGACTGCACCAGGGACAGTATATCTCCCCTCCCCACCTTGTACTCTTCAAACGCCTGGGCGTAATTGTCCTCTGCCTGCGTCAGCTGTTCTCTGGCCACCTCTATTCCGTCCAGCGCCTGTTTGAGATCTTGTCGTACCCGGTACACTTCAAGAAGGACCAACCTCTTGAGTTCGTTCAGGTTTTCCTCACTCACACGAGTCTCGAACTCGGTTGAACGCTTCCGGTGAAACTTCCCCAGTTCGAATATATTCCATACGGCTCGTATCCCGATTCCCTTGTCTTCCCGGCTCAAGGTGGAAGAAGCCGCGCTGTTCTGTTTGGTGTAGGATGCGGCGGCCGAGAAAGTCGGGAGGAATTCCGACGTCACCCGCCGTCCGGCCTGCCTCGCCACTTCCACGGAGTACTCCGCACGCCGGACTTCAGGACGAGTTAGGGCTGTTTCGTTCAAGAGATCCAGTGCGGGGAGGACCGCCCGGAGATCCAGCGTACCCTCAATTACCGTCTCTTGTTCCAGGGGAAGACCGATCAGCGAATTGAGTTCCGAAACAGCCTTCCGAACCTCCGCTACAGCCTGGGTCAGTTGGAAACGGGCCTCTTCCAGCCTCACGGAGGCTTGAAGAACCTCGGATCGACGCGCAACTCCGATCTCGAACCGTCCCTGAGTGATCTCCAGATTCTTTCGCGCATTCTCCAGTTGGATCTCTCTGTGGATGAGTATCTCCTTCCTTGCCAAAAGGGTGTAATACGACGTCTTGACATCCAACTCGAGGTCCAAAAGCGCGCTCTTCAAGGACTCAATGTCCGTTTCCAGGTTGATTCGCCCCGTGTGCCGGTCCGCACTTCTTCTTCCCCAATCATACAATAGATAAGAAACGGTGATATCGTAACGTTCAGTCTCACGGGACCGCGGGGCTTCAAGGTCGCGATCGTGAGAATAGGTTGCGTCCAAGGAGGGTACGTAGGGAGAAAGGGTGCTCCGGTAGAGTTCCTGGGAGGATTCCACCTGGACATTAGACGCCCTGAAAGCAGGAACGGCCTTCTTGGCCATGGAGATGGCATCGTTCAGGGTAAGCCCGCTGGATGGAGATGGAAATGCGAAAAGCAGCAGGATCACGGGGAGGACAGGAGTGTTGATCCATATCGCGCGTGACTTCGTCATGAAAGCGCCTTTCGTTCGGGCATGGGTGGTCGGGAAACAAGGGCCTTTCGACGCCGGCAACCGTTCGATAGCAGGCTGCTGGAAAACGCCATCTGCTGTTATGCCTTTGGCGTGAGGCTTCATCCTTCGTCATTACGAAGTAGATCTACGCCTCATTCCTCAGGATTCGCCCGCCTTGCATCTCACCGTTTTGCACCGGCCTGACTGCAATGCTGTTTGTCAACATGCTGTTGGAGATAGACCCCAGGGTCGTCCCTCGGTTTAATGACCCGCATGGACGGTGAATCGACACAATGCCCTCGGGGATTATAGGGAACGTTGGTTCCGTGTGCAACCGATGAAGTCAGCGTGCCGGCCGGCCGGAACCCCCTCGTGGATAAGGGCCTATCCGTGGGGCGGGAATTCAGACATCGTATCGCATAACAGCCCGTCGAAAAACAGCATTTCCGACAGGCTGTTCAAAAACGATGAGATGCAAGGCGTGCGAATCCTGAGGAATGAGGCGTACATGCAGTACGCCGCAATGACGAAGGATGAAGCGCAACACAGCAGATCGCGTTTTTCAACAGCCTGATAAGAGCCCATCGGAAATCAGAAGTCCGCAAGGGTTCATGGGATCCTCTACGCGCCGGCTCATTCCGGGGAAGCGATCTTGACTACCCGATGCAGATCGCGTTTTGAACGGCCTGCTACTCGACCCGACGCCGCTGATCCCGCCACCGGCTGGATTCCCGCTTGATTCTTGCCCCGTAAGCCCATAAGATTCAGGAATTAGAGAGTACGAGCGTTCAAATCCTTTCGTATTACTTAAGCACCGGCCCACCATGCACCCAATTGAATACGAGTTGAGGACTTAGAGAATATGACTATTGGAACGATTGTTAATACGTTTAGAGATTTCTGGGATATTGTTGTGGATGTATGGCAGCAAGGTCTGTTCGGTATAAAAATTGGTAAACTACTTGTCGCTGCTTCCATCTTTATACTTTTCCTCACTCTTAGAAAACTCATTTCCAAGCACATTATAACCAGACTTAAACGTATTACATCAAAGACATCAAGCAGAATTGATGACAATGTTATCGAATCTATTGAGCACCCAATAGGCATGATTCCTATTGTGATCGGCTTATTTTTCGCACTGGAATATTTAGATATTGACGGAACCTTCGGCGAGATAGGCAAGAAGCTCACCCGATCTCTTATAGTTCTTATAATTTTCTGGGGTTTTCATAACCTTATAAACCCAATGAGCTTCTTATTAGATAAAGTGGCTATAGTCTTCTCGACGGCCATGCGTGACTGGCTTCTCAAGGTTATAAAAATAACACTTATATTTATAGGTTCCGCAACGATACTCGAGGTATGGGGTATCAAAATAGGCCCAATACTTGCCGGTCTAGGTCTTTTTGGAGTAGCCGTAGCACTCGGGGCACAGGATCTTTTTAAGAATCTTATTTCGGGCATTTTGATTATATCAGAAAAGAGATTCAATGTAGGCGACTGGATTCTCGTAGACGGCCTCGTAGAGGGAACGGTTGAGGATATAGGATTTCGATCTACCATAGTAAGACGATTTGATAAAGCACCTGTGTATGTACCTAATGCAAGGCTTGCCGACTCAGCAGTTACCAATTTCAGCGCAATGACACATCGGAGAATTTTCTGGCATATAGGTGTTGAGTACAGGACAACGATCGAACAGCTTATGGAAATAAGGGACAAGATTGAGCAATATATTATTGATAATGATGAGTTCGCTAAACCCAGTGAAGTTCCAACATTTGTCCGAATCGACAGGTTTTCCAGCTCTTCAATCGATATCATGCTCTACTGTTTTACACGCTCCATTGTGTGGGGTCAATGGCTTGAGATAAAGGAACGTCTGTCCTTGAAAATAAAAGAGATTGTGGAAGGCGCCGGAACGAGTTTTGCCTTTCCCTCCCGCACAATATACATGAGTGATACCGCCGGCGAAAAGCCGGTTGTCTTTGTACCGCCGGGACAGAAACAGGAAGTTCTCCAGTCGAAAACGGTCCGTACCGAAACCTAATAAACGTTTGAAAATGGACTTCCTGCATCGTCCGAGACATCGAAGGCCGGTTCGCGCCGGCGCGGATCCGGACTGTTGCATCGTTCAGGCGCCATACGCCAGGCGGTCTGCAATTTGTTTGACGGCCCATGGCGACACGAGACCCGAATGGACCCTATGAATTCCCTTGAACCAGGGATCCGCCCGAAACCGGACCCGCCGCGTCCCCCCAAACGGTTGCCATCAGCCCGGGAGGCGGAAGTATTGGTGATCTCCTCCCACAGGAAACGCGATATACCTGAAAATGCTTTTCCTTTTGATTTCGGCCGCCTGCTCATGAATGCGGATGTATTAAGAACGAACGGACCTCATTGCCGGGGCTTCGGCGGGAACGTCACGGGGACGCTGCGGAAAGGCGCTGATCAAGGCCATCAACAGGGCGGACCCATAGGGCACGGCCTGAACGGCCAGCACGGTCACCCACAGGTTCATATCCAGGGTATCCATCTCCCGCAACAACCCCATGGTCACGGCCGCGCCGAGCAGCAGGCAAAGCATCAAGGTTTCTTCCATGCAAACCGCCAGGGACTTTATCAGGGCCGAGGCTTCGGCCATTTTGGGCGTGCGGAAAAAGGGTTTGTCGCGGGTTATCAAACCTGCGAGTACGGCCTTGGCTATGGTGTGCGAAAGGGCAAGACCGGCGATGGCGGCGGCCGTCGTTTGCACCACGGAAGAACCGACGCGTGTTCGATACAGGTAGAACGACTTTCCCACCTTGAAGGCAAACAGCGACAGGGGCAAGAGCGAAAAGATGACCAGGGGCGGATCGATACCTTTGGGATTCGCGATCATGGCTGTTGACCAGCACAATGCAGCCAGGCTGAATACCAAGTTGGCGCCATCTGCCAGCCACGGCAGCCACCCGGCAATGAAATGATAGCGCTGGCCCGACGTCAGCCGGCTCTTCTTGGCGGACAGCAGATAGAACTTATGCCGTCGCAAGATTTGAACCGCCCCGTAGGCCCACCGGTAGCGTTGTTTCTTGTAATCGGCAAACGTATCCGGCATCAAACCGCGACCATAAGTACGGGCGATGTAGAAGGCCCCGTACCCTGCTTCGAAGATGCGTAACCCAAGTTCCGCGTCTTCCGTAATACACCACTCGGCCCATCCGCCGATGTCATCCAGGACCGACCGGCGGATCAAGGTCATGGTGCCGTGCTGAATGATCGCATTCCGTTCATTCCGGGTGACCATGCCGATGAAAAAGAAACCCCGGTATTCAGCGTAGCACATCGCCTTGAAGACACTTTCGTTCATATCCCTGTAATCCTGAGGAGCCTGGACGACACCGATGGTTGGATCCTTGAATTGGGGAACAAGCTCTTTGAGCCATTTCCCATCCACGATGTAGTCACTGTCGATCACCGCAATAACCTGTGCGGCGGCATCGGTATGACGCAGAGCGTAGTTCAACGCACCGGCTTTGAATCCGGACAACGGATCGACATGAAAAAAACGGAACTTCGGTCCGATATCACGACAATGGGCCTCTACCGGCTGCCAGACTTGGGGATCCTTGGTGTTGTTATCCACCACCAGCACTTCAAAGCACGGATACTCCAGGCGGGCCAGAGCATCAAGGGTTTCAATTACCATGTCCGGAGGTTCGTCATGGATGGGAACATGGATCGATACCATAGGAAGTTCTGCGTACACCATACTTTCGGGTTTGAACGAACGTCGCCAGCGGATGATCCAGCGCGCTTCGGCCCATTCATGTGCTTCCGTAAGCAACACCACGATGACGCCCATCATACCGCCCAGCATCACCAATCCCACCAGAATGGCGCCCACGGTCAAGTATTGGGAGGCGTACTCATAGATAATCCACACCGCCCCGGAAGCAGCCGAAAAAACCATCAACCCCAAAAAACCTCTCCCGCGATTGCCCAGTGTCCGACTGTCGATAAGCAGGATCGCAAACATAACGGCGGCCACAAGAACGGAAATGCAGGCCAGGATATACCAACTCGCAATGGGCACGATAGGATCGGTAAAAGGGAACTTCTCCCGGCGGGCCACGTCGTAAACCCCCCAATAGGCCCCTACGGAGCCCTCAGTTTCCTTTTTCCATGGCTGATCAAAGGCCTCCATTACATAATAGATATATTTTTCCCGATGGGCGCGATCCAGGAATCGCCGCAGAAAAGTGGCCTGGTTGGCCGGCGATGCCACAGCCGACTGTCTGGTTCTCCCGTTGCTGGGCCAACCGACTTCTGCGATGACGATGGGTTTCTTTGGGAAGCGTTCCTTCAAGAGATCCATCTTCTCGATGACATAGTCCACGGCAACATCGATATGAACCCCTTCCCAATAGGGCAGGAGATGGACGGCCAAGTAATCCGTATGTTCAGCCAACTCAGGGTGTTCCAGCCAAACATGCCACGGCTCGGCCGTACTGACGGGAATCTCAAGTTCCTTTCTTGCCTTGTCGAGATATTCGATGAGGGTTGCAATGGGTAGGTCGCCGCGAAGGATGGCTTCGTTTCCGATGATCACCCTAACAATGTTTGAATTCTCATGGGTGAGTTGCAGCAAAGTCCGAAGATCCGCCTCATTGCTTTCATGATCGGCATCAATCCAAATCCCCAAGGCTACATTGATACCGTGACGTCGCGCCAACACGGGAATCCGGGCCAGAATATCCTCGACGCTATACGTTCGAACGGCGTGGGTTTTACCTCTAAGCAGGGCGAAATCGGCATCCATCTCGCTTTCGGACGGGTACATACCTTCCAAAGGGGTCTGGTCGGATTGAAAGGGCGAAAAGGAAAACCCCTGTATGCGAGAAGGCCATGGCGGTTCCTGTTTCGGACGATTGGCCAGCGCCCACAGGCTCACACAGAGGATGGCGATGGCAACGGCAATGATCACACTCGAACTTCTCATGTGAGCAACAATCCTCAATGCCAGGGAGAGGTTCCTTCCGCAGGTACGGCGGCAGAGACTTTATGTGCAAATGTCGCAGGTGTCTACCCGTTATTTGCAGGGGCGATGGAGTCTCGAACGGGTTGAGGAAATCGGCTACGTCCATGGCGAAACCCGCAGTCCACTGCGTCTGGTCATACGGGCATCACCCGGGCGCCGCGGTTCAGTAAACAGGAACGGGTCTATAGACCTTGCCTCCAAAGCTGTCCCAAACGGCAGGCCCGCCAAGATTCCCGCCATATAATGGCGTTGACCCATTCCGGGGTCCGATGGTAATTTTCCATTTTTATTGGATCGACTGAAAATTCCACGGGACTGAACTTCTTGGCGTTCAATCCTCGACAGTCCGTTGACAAACAGGATTGGGGGCAGGCCGGCAATAAACGATGAGATACAACGCGCGAATCCTGAGGAATGAGGCGTACATACAGTACGCCGCAATGACGAAGGAGGAAGCGTCACGCGGTTGGCGTGACTGCAGATCGCGTTGTTAGACGGCCAGCTCAACCCGGCTCAGCGGAGAATCGGACCATCGGCGCCGCCGGGTGTTGTGGTGGGCGTGATGGTTTCTCGAAGCACGTTGAATGAAAGGCGGCGTTGATGGAGTATGACGATCGATCCCCTTGCGGACGGCTGACCTCATCCGATGCCGGCAGAAGCGTCGTTCTCGCCGGCTGGGTGGACGCCCTTAGAGACCACGGAGAGGTGCTCTTCATTCACCTGCGCGATCGGAGCGGTATCGTGCAGGTCGTGTTCACACCCGAAAGGACGCCCCAGGAAGTCTGCAACAAGGCAACCGCGCTTAGAAACGAATTCTGCGTCCTGATCACCGGCCACGTCATTCAACGGGCGGAAGGGACCGAAAATCCCGGCATCGCCACCGGCGACATCGAGGTGGCGGCCGCAGCTTTGTCCATTTTGAGCGCTTGCGCCCCGCTCCCTTTCCTCATATCGGAAAAATCCATGGTAGCGATGAGTAGCGCGCCCAAGCGGGACGAGGTGGGAGAGGACGTGAGACTGCAATACCGGTATCTCGATCTGCGCCGCCCGACCATGCAGGACCACCTGATCCGGCGCCACCGCATCGTCAAAACCATCCGGGATTTTTTGGATGAGAAAGAGTTCATCGAAATTGAAACCCCCATGCTGACCAAGAGCACCCCGGAAGGGGCCCGGGACTACCTGGTACCCAGCCGGCATTTTCCCAAAAACTTTTACGCATTGCCCCAGTCACCCCAGTTGTTCAAGCAGTTGCTCATGGTAGGAGGGATGGAGCGGTACTTCCAAATCGTCCGCTGTTTCCGGGACGAGGACTTGCGGCCCAACCGGCAGCCTGAATTCACTCAGCTGGATCTGGAAGCATCCTTCATTGACGAGGAGTATATCTACACCCTCTTCGAGGAACTGACGGCGCGTATCTTCGAAATCGGCGACATCAGACTGCCCCGTCCTTTCCCGCGCATGACCTGGCGGGAAGCCATGAACCGCACCGGTTCGGACCGGCCCGATCTACGGTTCGACATGACCTTCACGGATGCGACGGATCTTTTCACACACACGCGCTACGGCATCTTCAGGCAGATTCTCGGCCGGGGCGGGTGCATTAAGGGGATCAACGTCAAGGGCGCCTCCGGGCGGCTGAGCAAGAACGTCTTGCAGAACGAATACGCCAAGGAAATCGTTCCGGGATTCGGCGCCAAGGGCATGACCTGGATGCGGGTGATGGAGGGCGGGCTGGAATCCAACATCGTACAGTTCTTCAGTGAAGAAGAACGCCGCGGCATTCTAGGCCGCTTTGAAGCCGAACCGGGGGACGTGATTTTGATGATCGCCGATCCTTCCTGGTCTCTGGTCTGCACGGCTCTGGGACAGCTCCGGTTGCACCTGGCCCATCGACTGGCGTTGATTCCTCAGGGCGCCTATGTCCCGCTGTGGGTCACGGACTTTCCGCTGTTTGAAGCTACGGAACACGGCCTCACATCCAGCCATCACCCGTTCACCATGCCGGACCCCACGGACTTTGATCCCGGCAAGATCGATGAGCTGCTCGCGCTGCGCTCTCGCTCCTACGATCTGGTGATGAACGGCGAGGAGTTGGGCGGCGGCAGCATGCGCATCAACGACCGGAATTTGCAGCAGCGCATTTTCAAAGCTTTGGGACTTGGAGAAGAGGATGTGGAGGAAAAATTCGGCTTCTTTCTCAAAGCGCTTGAATTCGGCGCACCGCCCCACGGCGGCATCGCCTTGGGCATCGACCGGGTGACGGCCATGATCTTAGGCGCCGCTTCCATCCGCGAGGTAATAGCCTTTCCCAAGAACCGCAGCGCCTATTGCCCCCTGACCCAAGCCCCCTCCCCGGTGGGCGACGCGCAGTTGGACGAACTGGGTCTGCTGGACCTGGGCGGTGCGCGTCCCCTGCCCGGCGCCGACGAACAGCAGGAACTCATCGACAACCTCGCGTGGGTATCCCGCATCGGGATCACCGACTCGGATCGGCCCGCGGTGACCGACGCCGTGATAGAGGCGCGAGCGTGTGCTGAACGAATCCACCGGCATAGCCGCACGGGCGAGGAACCCCTCTTTTCCGTCGCAGCCGCAGAAAACCGGACACGGGAAGGAGGAACGGCGCGTCTCCATCCTTTGGCGGAGAACGGCGAACTCTTCAAGAACGCGCCCGCGGTAAAAGGCGGTTATTTCAAAGTAGCCGCCGTACTGGATTGAAAGGTCCCGGTTATGCCGGATAGATTTACATACCGGAATCCCTCGTCGGAGCCGTGCGTTGCAGGGGGTCCCCTTGCCGGCGTGCGGGTGATCGTACAGCCGAATATGTCCGTGAAAGGATGGCCCTGCAATGCCGGTTCGCGGGCCCTGTCGGGGTACTCCGCCCTGGAGGACGCCACGGCCGTCAGCCGCCTGACTCAGGCCGGCGCCACACTGATCGGGAGTTCCCGCATGGCCGAACTGGGCTTCGGGACAGCCGGCGACACCACGGCCCAAGCCTTTACGGATAGCCGCGCCGACCTGGCGCTGATAACCGACATCATGGGCGAAGCCCGTATGGCTGCGGCCGGCGCCGGGCTCTATGGATTCAAGCCCAGCTACGGTCTTATTTCCCGATACGGTTTGATGGGACTGGTCCCTTCCATGGAGTGCATAGGACTGATGGCCGCGGATCCGTCCCACATCGGGCAGGCATTGGCCGTGATGGCCGGCGCGGACCCCAATGACCCGTCCATCCCCCATGACTGTGCAGGGGGAGTCAGCGCGGATTTGCCGCCCATCACGGACTCGCCCGTGGCCGGGGTCATCGAAGAATGCATGGACGGCCTGGAGGAGACGGAGCAGAAAGCCTTTCAGACCGGCGCAGCCAGGCTCTCCGCGGCGGGTGTCACCGTGAAGACGGTGAGCCTTCCGCCTTATGGGCTCTTTCGCGACGCCCACCATCTGATCGCCGCGGTGGAGGCGTCATCCAGCGCCGGTAAGTACGACGGAGTACGATACGGCCACCGCGCGCCTACCGGCAAAAACTGGAACGAAATGTACCTCAACACTCGATCCGAGATCTTCGGGCCGCTGATCAAGCCCTTTCTTTTCCAGGGCGCCTATTTTCAATTCAAAAATTATGCCGCCTTTGAAAACGCGTGCCGTATCCGCGGCCGTTTGTTTCGGGCCGTTACCCACCTGCTCGATCAGGTGGACCTCCTGCTCCTGCCCACGCGGCGAGCGGCCCTCGATCCGACTCAGGCGGCCACCATCGAAGAAACCTACCATGCTTTCGCTCTGACGCTGTCCGCCAATGTCACCGGTCATCCGGTTCTGCAAATACCGGATCCGACTCCGGCGGGGGGCGCTTATATGGGTCTGCAACTGATGGGGGCGCGGCTGGCGGATATGCGACTCCTGTCTGTGGGACTGTGTCTTTCCTCGACGGTGCGGGAGGGCCGATAGCATGAAATACGAAGCGGTCATCGGTCTCGAAATTCATGTACAGCTCAACGCCGCCACCAAATTATTCTGCGACTGTCCCAACCGCCCGGGGGATGAACCCAACCGCAACATCTGCCCGGTCTGTCTCTGGATGCCCGGCGCCCTGCCCCAACTGAGCCGCGAAGCCCTGGAAAAAGCCATGCTCGCCTGCCTGGCTCTGAACTGCACCATTCAGCCCGAAAGCAGCTTCGACCAAAAGGTATACTACTACCCCGATCTGCCCAAAGGCTACCAGCTTTCCCAACACCACAAGCCCCTGGCGCGCAACGGCTGGGTGGACATCATGGGGCTGGATGATCAGCGGAAGCGGTTGCGCATCCACCACATTCACATGGAAGAAGACGTGGCCAAGCTTCTGCACGAAACCGAGGGCCGCACGCCCATCACCTTGGTGGACTTCAACCGTGCCGGCGCTCCGCTCATTGAAATCGTCAGCGAACCGGATATGCACAGCCCCCACGACGCCATGGAATATCTAAAAGCCCTGCGGGCTCAGTTGCGCTACACCGGCGCCGCCGAATGCAGCCTCGAGCAGGGCACCCTTCGTGTGGATGCCAACGTCTCTCTGCGCCCTTGGGACAGCGATCTCTTGAATACCAAGGTCGAGATCAAAAACATGAACTCCATCCGCAACGTGGGGGATGCCGTTGCTTACGAAATCGTCCGCCAGACCAGGTGCCTGGAAAAAGGCGAACCCATCGTGCTGCACACCCGACTCTGGGACCCGGAAAAGCGGATCACCACGGCCATGCGAGGCAAGTTCGAAGGTCCCTGCGTGCCGGATCCATCGGTAGCCCGCATCATGGTCACGGACGCCTGGCTTCATGCCCTCCGGGAGCAACTGCCGGAAATGCCAGCCCCGAAAATGGATCGGTTTATGACTACCTACGGTCTGGCTCCGGACGAAGCCGCCGCCATGACTGCCGAACGGGATCTTTCGGATTTCTTTGAAGTCGTCGCACAGTACGATTTGCCGCCACGCAAGATCGCTGGTTGGATTTCCACACAACTGGTCCCCGCCTTGAGGGAACGCAACCGGAACATCGACCGGACACACCTGACCGCCGAACGGTTCGCCGGACTCCTGACTGCGCTCGAAAGTGACCGCATCAACACCCAGGCCGCCCGGGAAGTACTTGCCCGGCTCCTGGACAGTGAGGCGCCCATCGAGGAAATCCTGAAAAAAGGCGACTTCGGACAACTCTCCGACACCGCCGACCTGAAGGCGCTCATTGAACGGGTTTTGGCGGACCACCCTTCCGATGTGCAGGATTTTAGGAGCGGCAACACCAAAGTCCTGGGATTCCTGATGGGGCGGGCCATGAAAGCGTCCCGGGGCAAGGCCGATCCCAAACGACTTAAGGAATTGCTGACGGAACGGCTAAGCTGAACCGATACCGGAAGACCCGAATACGGCCCACCGGCAATCGGTGCGACACGTGGGCTGATAGTCAGACTCGTTTCATCCGCGGTTTTGTGGTCGGCAATTCCGGTCACGGGTTATTCGAGAGCATTTCCAAAGACGCGCAAAGGCGCGAAACGGATCCTGCAGGGTACTGTGAAGCGCCATACAGCCCTGAACATCCAATCGGATACGGAGGTGAAATGATTACGGTCCGGGAAATTCAGCCGGACGATTTGAACCCCCAGGCTTTCATCGAAGAACAGTGCCGCCTGATCTCGGAACAAGTCGGTGCGTCAACGGCCGTCAACGCCCTCTCGGGCGGCGTGGATTCATCAGTTACCACCTTGTTGGCCCATCGCGCCCTGGGATCTCGACTGCTCACCTATTTCATCGATAACGGGCTCATGCGAGAAGGGGAACCGGAATCCGTTGTCCTCGCCATGAAAGACCTGGGCGTTCCAGTTAAGCTCGTGGACGCCCGCAGGAAATTCTTTTCCGCCCTCAAGGGCAAAACGGATCCGGAAGAAAAACGCCAAGCGATCACGGATACGTTCTACAAAACGGTATTCGGGCGACTGGTAAAGGAGAGCGGCGCATCCCATCTGCTCCAGGGAACCATTTACACGGACGTGGAAGAGACCGCGGCCGGAATCAAACGCCAGCACAACATTCTGGCTCAACTCGGTATCGACACCGAAGCGGCCTTCGGTTACAAGGTCATTGAACCGCTCATCCAACTGCGCAAGACAGGGGTACGGGCTGTGGGGCAGGCCTTGGGCATGCCCGAGAACATGTACCATCGGCCCCCGTTTCCCGGACCCGCCCTGGCCGCCCGGGTGATCGGTGAAGCAACCCCCGAACGGATTGCCCTGGTGAGAAAAGCAACGGTCGTGGTGGAAGAAGAGCTTTCGGGAATAGAAGCTTTTCAGTACATGGCCATCCTGCATGAAGATAGGGTGACGGGTATACGCCACGCAAGGCGGGAGTACGGTTTTCAAATTGAAATCCGCTGCTGGGACAGCCGGGATGCCGTAACGGCTTCACCGACCCGCCTCACTTTCGGGCTGCTTCGTAGGATGGCGGATCGGGTGACATCGGAAGTTCCCGGCGTCGTAAGCGTCACCTACAACGTCACAACCAAACCGCCCTCCACCATCGAGGCCGTGTAACGTTCTCGGGGTGGGAATTCCCTGAGGAATGAGGCGTACAACCAGTACGCCGCAATGACGAAGGGTGAACAAAGCCCCGGCTTTTACCCTCGTCTTCGGGTACGCAGTGTATTGGGCTTTGGACGCCGGACGAACCATCAAATCGGGGAGGCCGCAATGCACAATTTCGAGAAGCTGGGCGTCTTCTATTTGGGCCGGGAATACGATCTCGACGGCGGCGTTTTGAAAGACAACCTGATTCTCTACGATGCCGGGAACCTGACCACGCATGCCATGATCGTGGGAATGACCGGCAGCGGCAAGACCGGTCTGGCCCTGGCCTTGCTTGAAGAAGCCGCCATAGACGGCATTCCTTCGATTCTGATTGATCCCAAGGGCGACCTCGGGAATATCCTGCTGCAGTTTCCGGAACTCCGGCCCTCGGATTTCCGCCCTTGGGTGGATGAGGCCGAAGCCGCCCGCAAAGGCAT
Organism: uncultured Thermodesulfobacteriota bacterium; assembly: GCA_964597345.1. Classification (GTDB taxonomy): domain Bacteria; phylum Desulfobacterota; class Desulfarculia; order JACQYL01; family JACQYL01; genus CAZQXK01. The sequence goes on from CAZQXK010000052.1 coordinate 21,556, forward strand.
GGATGCCGACGCCTTTGCCGTGAAGACCGCCGAGACCTGGAAGAACGGATTGGCGGAGTGGGGACAGGACGCCGATCGCATACAACGGTTACGGAATGCGGTGGACATGGCCGTCTACACCCCCGGCAACCAAGCGGGGCGCCCTCTGCAGATTCTTCGTTCCTTTGCGGCGCCTCCACCAGATGTTGCACAGGACAGCTCGGCGCTCCGCGACCGTATCCTGTCCGCCGTCTCTGGATTGCTCGGTCTCCTGGGTATCGGAGCTGACCCGGTACAGAGCCTTGAACACATTCTCCTGTCCAACATCCTCGACTGCGCCTGGCGGGAGGGAAGGAGCCTCGATCTTGCGGGAATCATTCAGGAGGTTCACAAGCCCCCCTTCGACAAGATCGGCGTGTTTGATCTGGAATCCTTCTACCCCGCAAAAGAACGATTCAAGCTGGCGATAAGTTTAAACAATCTGCTCGCCTCGCCGGGGTTTTCCTCATGGCTCGAAGGAGAGCCCCTCGACGTACAACGTCTGCTCTACACGGCGAAAGGCCGGCCGCGCGTCTCCGTACTCCATATTGCGCATCTGTCCGACGCCGAACGCATGTTTTTCGTAGCAGTGCTCCTTAATGAAGTGATCGCCTGGATGCGCAGCCAACCAGGCACGGGAAGTCTGCGCGCCTTGCTCTATATGGACGAAATCTTTGGCTATTTCCCGCCTGTAGCCAATCCGCCGTCCAAGACACCCATGCTTTCCCTCCTCAAGCAAGCGCGCGCCTTCGGGTTGGGAGTGGTCCTTTCAACGCAAAACCCCGCGGATATAGATTACAAAGGACTTTCAAACTGCGGCACATGGTTTATCGGGCGGCTTCTGACCGAACGCGACAAGATGCGCGTCATCGAGGGACTCGAAGGCGCGGCAGTGGGCGCCGCCGGAAATTTCAGTCGTCCCAGGATGGAAAAGATCTTGGCGGGATTGGGCAACCGGACATTCGTCATGCGAAATGTACATGAACCGGACTGGGTTGTCTTTCAGACCCGCTGGGTAATGAGTTATATGCACGGCCCCCTGACCATGTCGCAGATACAGAGGATCGACATCGCCCGGGGCTCGGCCGTAATTCCACCCGCCGCGGCGTCCGGAGAGCCGCAGCCCAGTGAAATGACGACGCCCCGGCGTTTCCCAACCTCGGAGGCCGCCTCCGAGGCGCGGCCGATCCTCCCACCGGATGTGCCGGAACGCTTTCTCAGGGCTCAAAGCGCTTCCGAAGCGATCATCTATAGTCCGGCAGCCATCGGCGCTGCAAAGCTCCACTTCGTGGACGCCCGGACCAAAGTCGACATCTGGCTCTCCCGCACGCTCCTCGCCCCGCTTTCCGATGACGGCCGGGAAGCGCTGTGGGAGGCTGCGGAAGCGCACGGTGATTTACGAAATGTCATTGAAGCTCAGCCCGAAGCACAGGCGCGATTTGCGCCGTTGCCTTCCGGGGCGGCCAAAGCGAGCAGCACGGCGGCCTGGCAAAAGAGTTTATCGGCATACCTTTACCAACACGAGACACTCACGCTTATGCAGTGCCCGGAATTGAAGCTCATATCTCTTTCGGAAGAGACTGAAGGAGACTTCCGAATTCGTGTTCTGCAGGCATTACGGGAAAAGCGCGATCTCGAAGTATCGAAACTCAAAGCGAAATACGCGCCCAAGCTGCAAACCCTCGGCGATCAGCTTCGCCGCTCACGGGAACGCGTGGAGCGGGAAAAAGCACAGGCAACGCAGCAGAAACTCAACACGGCGATATCCATTGGGGGTACTCTGCTCGGCGCCTTCCTGGGTCGCGGCGTAGGAGTGGGCACCGTAGGCCGCGCCGCCACAGCCGCAAAAAGCTTCGGGCGAATACGCAAGGAAAAAGACGACATACTTCGCGCAAACGAAAGCGTGGAGGTGCTCCAGGAGCGGTTGAATTTACTGGAGGCCCAGTTCGAGCGGGAAGCGGCATCCCTGCAGTCCCATACGGACCCCACGCGGCTGGACATCCACTCCATACGAATTCGTCCGCGTAAGTCGGATATTACCATCGGCTTGGTCGGTGTATGCTGGGTTCCGTGCCGTGCGGAGATCGGAGGCCATTGCAAGTAACACCTCATTGAGGATTCGCGAGTGCGGAACGGCTATCGTTCGCCGGAATACCCTCTCAGGCTGCACCGCTTTCCCGATCCGCCCTGCAGGGTTCGTATTTAAAGGACTGTCTGATCCGGTATTCCCCGGAATCGCTTGAACGCATCGGGATTGAAAGGCCCGGACGCTGCGGCTGAGATGGAAAGGGTTCAGCCGGCTGGGTTACACTTGGCCTGTAACGGGGGAATCGGCCGTTTACCCACCCTTTCCCGGGCGCCAAGTGCTGTCCCGCCTTTTGCCCGGAGACCTCTACTCAAAACCCCATCTTTAAGACCGGCTCGGCACGCTTTACGGCTGGAGAGGAAAAGCACCGGATGAAACGCGAAAACGTGAACGCAGGATTCGGTCGATGGACGGTTTTCGAAAAGACTCGCTCCGCCAATCGCATGCGACACCAGGAGGCTTATGAGACCATGGAATCCGTGCTTACGGACGGATTCAAAAGGCCTCCCCGGATTTTGGATATCGGCTGCGGCGATGTTCGTGACATCAGGGAGATTCTAAAGCGGATTCCGGCGGCTGAATACACTGGAATCGACAACTCCTCGGCGGCGCTGGATCACGCGCACATCCACTTGACAGGAATGCCAGCCCCATAGTCACTGAGAAGATAATTCCAATGGGCGTATCGGGGTTGAACTCACTCCGGTCGGACAACGGCCCGATCACGGCCACGGCGGCCAGGGAGAAGAGGAAGGCTGCGGCGCTGGGGCTGAATCCCAGAAAAGTTCCGAAGAGAGCACCCGCGAATGCGGCATGGGCGATGGCCACCCCGATGAAGGACAGATTCATGGTGACCACGAGCACGCCGATGAGTGCACAGGCGGCGCCGCCCAAACAGCCGGCCAATACCGCGTTCTGCATGAATTCGTAGCGCAGGATCGATAGGTCCAAGACTCCCGCCTCCCTCTATCAGCCCGTTGATAAACAGCATTGCGGGCAGGCTGGTGAAAAAGGATGAGATGCAAGGCGCGCGAATCCTTAGGAATGAGGCGTACAACCAGTACGCCGCAATGACGAAGGATGAAGCGTCACGCCAAAGGCGTGAAAGCAGATCGCGTTTTTCAACAGCCCGTTATGAAGAGGATCCGGCCCTCGCCGTTGGAGCCGACACATCCGAATGGACACCGCCGCCTCGCAAGGTGCAGTCGGTTGGGTTGGACTCATGACCTATCGGTGCAAGAGAACCCGTCCATGGATTCGGTACGATCCCGGCCTCCTTCAAGGATTCGACTCCCGGGGCGTCTTTCGGCAACGGTCCCCTGCCCTCTTACATGGAATCATCGGAATGCCACCGTTTCATATGCACCGCATGCGTGTTCAGGTACGATCCGGGCTCGTAGAACCGGTCGTAAAACTCGGTGTCCAGGTGATGCGCCTGCAGATAGGTCAGGACGAATATGGAGGGAACGGCGCCGGGGAACTTGCCGAACGTATCGAACACATACTGAGCCTGCAGGGCCACACACGCTTTGAAGTCCTCATCATGCGGGCGCGCGGCGGAACGCACCCCGGGAGAGTCCTTCCAGGGACCCGGCGTGTCCGGATGAAACGGACCGCCGGGGCCGAATTTGCGCTCGCATACCGCTTCCACGGCCGCGCGCATATCCGGATAATGCGGGGGACAGAAACCTTCCATGACTCCCTGCAAGCCCGTGGGATTGGGATACGGCCACCGCTCATCCGAATCGTAGCGGAATCCCAGGCCGGGAACCTCCGGGTTGCCGCTCGCCCCGAGCACCCCGAACGGGTCCAAGCCGTTGAACATCCAACCCCCCAGTCCCAGCGCCTGGAGCAACAACGCTCCGGCATAGCACGATGTGGACAGCTCCGCCGTAAGTTCGGCCATGGACCACTGCTCCACAAAGGTGAGCGGCCAAGTGTTCCCCACGTCCACTATCTGGGAAAACCGTTCAATCCCCGGGACGGATCGGCCATGGATGTCGTCTTTGATCACGATCCCGTTTTGCAGCATGTAACACAAGTTCAAAAGGACGTGTTGCGCCAGATCCCCCACAGGGATGACCAGCAAGGCTCCCGGATGATTGACCACCCAGGTATTGTGAGCCTCCGTGTATGGAACTTCAGGGGGCAGGCGGAGGCGGCCTTCGTAGAGCTTTCGGACATGTTTCCGGAGAACCTCCAGGAGCACCCCGATATCGAGGGATCCGTCGGAATCTCTCTCGGAAAAGGCGGGGGCGTCCCGCGCATCCAGAACATAGACCCCTTCGTCATCCGTGAAAAACGTCATGCTGGTGTGAAATCCCGCCCCCGAAGGAAATGTGCGCCCGGAGGCGGCACCCGCGTAATTCGACAGATTCGGCGCATAGCGCTGCGCCCGATAAATCATGTGGTGCCAGCTCGTGTTCCCGCCGCAGGCCATGACCACCAGAAGCTTCTCCAGGTCGGAAAGCGGAACGGGTTCGTGCCGGGATTTAAACGCAAAAAACCCGTCCGGGATCTCCGCTCCCATGAAGAAACGCCGGGAACGGCGACCCAACAAGGCTTCGAGCAGGCTGAACGCCCTCATGTCCTGGAATCCGGGCGGTACCGTGAGTTTTTCCATAACGTCCTCCTTTGTGCTGCAAATGGATCGGCGGCCTTTCCCTACTATCCACCCCTCCCCGGTCGAAGGCAACATTCGAAGTTCGAAACCTCCCCCCCGGCCTTCCACGGGGAGGACCCGATCTGTTCGACAGGCTCGGCCGCCTCATGGCCGCCGGCGGGATTCCCCTGGCGGCCTCGTTGGAAAGAATGAAATGGACGGGCCTCACGGGCGACCCCCGATCGCGTTTTGACTGAACCGGACGGGAGTGCAGAATGCACCCATAAGATCGCGGACTCCTGCAAACTGTAATCCGAAACCACCACACGCGACCTCCGACATGCGGCTGAATCGCAAGCCCCTGAACCGAAACCGCATCCAAGGACGGGTTGGCACGAACCGTGCTCCGGTCCTTGTGAAGACGCAAGCCGTTCCCAATGTCGAGAAGCCCCTGGGAAACCTGGAATCACCGGAATGGATTCATGTGGCGCGCATTTTGGGCGTCTCCAGGAGCGGCCGCCATGCCGGATTCCAAACATAAAAAGAATGCGATGAATTTCCGTGGAGAAACGACGTATGCCGACTTATGAATACCAATGCGGGATCTGCGGCCATATTTTTGAAGGCAGGCAGGCCATTACGGATCCACCGCTCACCGAGTGCCCGGAATGCCGCGGCCCGGTGAGCCGACTTATCAGCGGAGGAGCGGGATTCATTCTCAAGGGAGCCCGTTCGGAGCATTCGAGCCGGCGCGACGACGGGGGATGTTCCCTGGAAAGCACCGGCCGAACCTGTTGCGGGCGCGACACGCGTTGCGAGACTCCCGGGTGCGGAAGCGGTACTTGACGTTTGGCGCCTATCGAGCCGAATCATCCCGTGAAGGCGAGCCCATGATGTCCCATCCGATTCGCATCACCCTGGTGGTAAACAACCGCGCCGAGCACCCGTTGCGCGAGGAACACGGTCTTTCGCTCTGGATCGAAGTCGACGGTCTGCACGTCCTGTTCGACACGGGACAGGGAGGCGCCTTATCGGAAAACGCGGCCCGGCTCGGGTTCTCCCTGGAACGGATCACGCACGGGGTGCTGAGTCACGGCCATTACGATCACACGGGCGGCGTGACGCAGGTCCGGCAACGGGCGCCGGGAGCACGCTGGATTTTGCACCCTCAGGCCATGGCTCCCCGGTGGAGCCGCCGGCCGGACAACGATCCGAAGTCCATCGGGATGCCGGAATCCTCCGTAGTATCCCTCGGGGAAAGCATGCCCGGGAAGGTAACTTGGGTGGAATCCCCCATGCTCATCAGTGAACACATGGGCGTCACCGGTCCCGTTCCCCGCCAAACGGCCTTCGAAGACACGGGGGGACCGTTTTTTTTGGATCCGGAAGGGTTGCGCGAAGACCTCATCGAAGACGACCAGGCCTTGTGGATCCACAGTGCGGGAGGAATCATCGTCTGCGCGGGTTGTTGTCATTCGGGGCTCATCAATACGCTGGACTGCGTTCGTCGCATCCACGGCGAGACGCCCATCCGGGCCGTCATCGGTGGATTTCATCTGTTGCACGCCGATCCGTTTCGTCTCGGAAACACTCTGGAAGCACTGCGGAGGGATCCGCCCGGCTTGCTGGCGCCCTGCCACTGCACGGGCGACGGAGCCACGGAAGCACTGAAGGCCGTTTTCACAGATCGGGTGGTCCCCGGTTGCGCGGGAATGTCCTTCGTTTTTTGATGGGTTCCGGCGCAGTGGGAAAGCACGGAGGAAACCGGGCCTCCGAAACAACTCGGCCCCGGGCGTTCGCCCGGGGCCGAGTTGTTCTGCGTCATATCGTTGGAGGCGCGATTACTTCACGAACCGCCTGCGCAATCCCACAAGCCCTACCAGACCGGCGCCCAACAGCCATACGGCGCCCGGGAGGGGGACAGCTGTAGTATCAAGCGAAACAATGGAGTAATCCGAATACGTGTTATTGGCATTCGGACCTACGTAGAACAGAAGACTGTCCACAGCAGTACCGGGGAACAAGTTATTGATATTCCAGACCCCAGCAAAGTTTACCAGGCCAGGCGATACGTTGGTAACCGAACCCGCTCCGGACATCGAAGAGTAGTTTACACCATCATTCGCAACCGTCACATGAAAATCCGCAGGATTAGGGCGGTTTGCATAATCCGTGTTGTAGCTTATAAAAGCTGTCTCATTTACGATATCAGAATAGGCACCCGCAGCATATAATGCACTAATTTGTACCACATTGATATACTGTGGTACATCGAACGCAACCAAAATCCACTCGCCGCTCCCAAATCCATCGATTTCGCCATCGACATGTCCAGCCTGCACACCATATCCCAAAGTTCCTTGCCAGTTTCGGGAAACAATATTACCGGAAGAGCTAATCGTGACCCCGGCTGGCGCACTCAACGGATCAAAGTTGGTTATAGTATATGCTTGAACCACATTCATCATTGACAAGACCATCAACACCACACCGAAACCCAGAAATACCCTTTTCATACTCATCCCCTTTTCTGTCCTGCATACTCGTTTTCAAGGCCGACATCCCATCGGGACGCCCACCCGAATCGAAACCCACGAACCGCTGCTAATACCTCTTTTGAAGCACCTTGCCGCAATCGCCCTCCTCCCTCCATGGCTCGCGCCGAATCCGGCGCAGTGATCATTGGGCGACACGTACTCTTTTCCGACCCTGCTCCCGAAGGGCCTGCCGCGCCCGGGGTTTCGTTGCTGCCGTCACCACTCACCAAAAAAACAGCCGGGTCGCCCACCCTCAGGCAACCCGGCCGTCTCTTGAAGACCCGTGGTTTTCCGTCCCCGCCTCGCGACAGGTTTGGCTTTTTCTGACTATCTAACGCTATGGA
>CAZQXK010000053.1:0-28994 GCA_964597345.1 uncultured Thermodesulfobacteriota bacterium
CACCGGAACATCATAGGGCATGTCTCACCCAGGTGCAAAGGTGTACCCTTGCTGCCCTCCGGCGGCAAGGCTCACAATGGCGTCCTCGCGAGGAGAAAGAAGACCCAGGGACAAGGCCAAGGTAAGTTTCAGATTCCCGCCAAAACCTACTCCATTCTTGATTGCCAGGTCACGAATGAAGTTCATATTCATCTGTTCATCGATGGCAAAACCGTGGGTGCCGATGGTGGCCACGGAGTTCATCACTTTGGTGGCATCGCCGCAAATGAAGAAGGTCGAGGTTATACCCGCGTCGTGAATCACCTTGATCGCATCCTGCGCGTAAGGCGTTACGAATTCCTGGAAGGTTTGATCCCTAATCTGCGAAGCGACCGGGTCCACGACCGCAATAATGTCACAGCCCATCTCGGCGTAAATCTCAGCCGCCTTTGCTCCCACTTTGCCCGCAAAAGAACACACATCGTGTGCGGACGCCTTGTCTTTGTATACGTCCGTAAATACTTTCACTCCCTTCAGGTGCGCCGCCAGGGTCAACGGGCCGCACAGCAAGCCCATCATGGCGCAGTCCAGTTCATCCAACTGGGGCTTGGCAAGCTGTCCGGCCTTGAAGATCACGGGCCAGCGGCCATCGTTCTTGCCGGGAATTTTGAGACCGGCTTCAGCGACCGTCTTGTCCGAACACGGGTGAGTGGTTACGCTGGGAACGTTGTCCGGCCACCATTTAATGCCGCAACCCATTGAAGTGGCTTCAATCGAAAGGTCAAACGCCAAAGGCACCCCGTCCGCCTTGTATTTCCGCGCTGCTTCCACGGTGCCTTTCGCCAGCAGTTCGGGTGTCTGCATGAACTTATCCGCCGATTCCCCGATCAGAAAAGCACTGTGAACACCCGAATAGGGCACCCAGGGTGGTTTGGGCGTCTTCTTGCCACGGATTGCGTCAATGAGCAGCTGTTTCGCCATATTCAACCTCCCTTAGTTGTTTCGATCCCTGGTTCAGGATCTCTGGAGTCCATCTCCCCCGTCTCAGTATCTTTACCCGCCTCCTTTCGGGATGGTTTTGAGATAAGGAAGTTCCCCCGGCATCCACGAAAAAAGATCCCGCTGACAAAACACTCACATTCAAGAAAAGAATCGAGGTGCTGGACATACAATCCGGAAACGGTGCGTCCTCCAGTCAAGACGTTCCTCTCCGGGTCATGTCTCTTCAAAAGTAATCCGGACGTCCCGCGGCAAGGCCATTTCCAGCTCGGCTTCAGCCGCTTTGATACACGCCGTGGGTATGGGGCAACTGGGATGAAGCTTGCATGCGGCGGCGATGGTAATCAGTTCGCTTTGTCCATGCGGCCTTCCCAGCACGTCCCGCAACCCCAACTCCTTAAACCGCGTCGAGAGTTTGCGAATCTGTCCGCAGTCCGACTGGATGTGCAACGTCACGGTCTGCTTGTCTTTCCGAACGGCTTCGATAACACACTCAAATCCACAAATCCCAGGATCCACGTGAAGTTTTTTCATACATTCCCGAAAGTCCCCCCCCCCGCGGACCCTGCGGGAGGGGTTGGTTCTACTTCTGATGAAGAATTTCAGGCGCCACGATGTTTTCCAAATGCGGAAAAGAATCCTTCATATGCGGAATCTGCATGGCCTGCATGAACTGCTGTTGGAAATCCTTCTCCACCGTCAGCTCGACATACTCGACGTTCCTGGACACCCAGTTGGCTTCCACACACTTTTCCCGGTTCAACAGAGCACAGCGTGCTCCGTCACCGGCTGCGTTCCCCACCGAATGGATCTTCTCGATCTCGCAGTCCGGGAACAATCCCATAACCAGCGCCTTGGTGCGGTCCACATGAGTACCGAACGCTCCGGCGATCTTGATGGCATCCAGGTTATCGATTCCCATTCGGCGCATCATGAGTTTGCATCCGGAGTACAGAGCCCCTTTGGCCAATTGGATCTGCCGGATGTCTTTTTGGGTAATGACCACGTCCCTATTGATGGACGTTTCGTCGGCCCAGGCGATCACAAATTCCGGTTGCTTGTTTTCCGGGTTGACCCGGTAGCGATTCGACTTCTGATTCTTGCTGAACCGGCCGGCCTTATCGATAACGCCGGAACGGTACAACTCGGCCAATACATCCAGAATCCCCGACCCACAGATTCCTTTGGTCTTGAGTTTCTTCTTCTCCGCGTACTTGGACCAGGCCTCATGGCCGATCACCTTGTAATTCACCTCATGAGTTTCGGGATCGATCTCGATCCGTTCAATAGCCCCGGGCGCCGCACGCATACCGTAACTTAACTGAGCCCCTTCCAGGGCGGGACCCGTGGCGCAGGACGAAGAAATCATCTTATGCCGATTTCCCAAAACCAACTCGCCGTTCGTCCCGATGTCGATCAGAAGCGCCATCTCGTCCTTCTTGTAAGGTTCCTCGGCGATCAACACGCCCACATTGTCCGCTCCCACGAAGCCGGCTTCGTTGGGAAGCACATGTATGTATGCGGAACGGTTGATCTGAATCCCCAAGTCACGGGCCTTGATGTCCAGACTCTTGTGGACCACGGGCGGAAAGGGAGCCAACCCGACGAATTCCGGATTCAGCTTCAATAGTATGTGGTGCATCGCGGTATTGAACACGATGGTGAAATCCACAATGTCTTCTCTGGACAAACAGGGATATTTGGCCGGATCTTCCTCCTCCGCGGCCCCCTCCCGCGCTTCTTCCGACAGCGCATCCAGATCCTCGTCTTCCTCGGTCTTTTTCTTCTTCCTCTTTTTCGGAGGGTGTGTACCGGCGATGACATCATCGATGATCGTATTCAGGCCCTCGATGATGTCGTTGCTCATTTTTTCAAGCCCGTCCTCGTTCATCATGTGGTACGTGATGCGGGCCATGACGTCTTCACCGTATTTGCACTGAGGATTCATCAGAGACCGGGTGTTCAGCACCCGCATGGTGGACAAGTCGCAGAAATAACCCGCGACCGTCGTGGTTCCGACATCCACGGCCAATCCGTAGTATCTCTCCACTTTGCCGGGCAGCACACGGATGACCTCTCGGTCCATCCAGACAAATACGGTCACTTTCCAGTCCTGCTCCCGAAGCACGGTGGGAATCTCCCGAAGACAGAAGAGATCGACACGCAAGTCCTTGAGGCCGTACTCACGGGTCAGTTCGTCCTCGATACGTTCGAAGTCGCCCCTCGGCTCCTCGAACGTAGGGGGCACCACCTCCACGTAGTACGCTTTCACCGCGGGATTGTGTTGAATGGGAATGTCCCGGGCCGCTTTGCTGACCACCTGCTTGCCCGCGCGGGATTCTTCGGGCACAAAGACGAGTACGTCATCGAGTACTTTGGCTACGCATCCCAGCCGGTACCCCTGTTCCTTCTCGCCGCCCTTAATAAACTTCTCTTCCTCTTCCTGCCATTCGGACACATGGGATCTTTTGGACTCGATATTGAACTTCTCGAAGTAGCCCTCTTCGATCCGCACCTTGCATTTGCCGCAAACCTTCTTTTCGCCGCACAGGGCTTCGATATCCACACCGATCTCGCGTGAGGCTTCTATGAGGGTCAGGCCTTTCTTGACCACTCCTCTGCGCGCGGACGGCTGGAAAATAACCATTGCCGTATCGTCTTTTGCCATTCAGTAGTTCCCTCCCGATATACCGGTCAGCCGTGTGTTCGGACGGTCGTCCATTCCATCACGGAATTATTTCAACGCAAACACCTTTACCCCTCACACGCGGTCAAGATGAGGGCACAAGATAGTCTGATCCATCCCCCGATTTCACCGGAATGCGGAAAACCGGATCCGCGTTGCCGCGTTCCTCTCTATAATCCCGGCGTACGAGGTAGGTCTACACGCTAAGGATCGGCGGTTCCCTGCGACACCCATGGCAGGGTCCGGGGCCGACGGCCGTGCCGTCGGTCCCAACCATACTTCCATCTCTTCTCGGACCCTTGTCCGATGCTCGAGTCCAATCTCACGAACAGAGTGATACCCAGTCAACATTCCCCCAGAGATGACGCCGGGCCCTCCGTTCGGAGTTCCGGATCAGGCTTTCCCGCGGACCTCACGCAATCGAGCGATCATTTTGATGCCTTCGGAAACCGCATTGCCGGCGCTCTCGGCATATCCATCCGCTCCGAACAGTTTGGTCACGTCACGCGTCACCGGCGCCCCACCCAACATAATCATTACGTTGGGGTTCTTTTCCTTGATCATCTTGATCACTTTCTTCATCCCGAGCATGGTCGTGGTCATCATGGCGCTCATGGCCACGATCTCCGAATCCGTCCGCATCTGTTCCGTAACGAAGTTTTCCAGCGGCACATCGCGGCCCAGATCGTAAACCTCGAATCCGGCCACATCGAACATCATCTTAACCAGGTTCTTCCCGATATCGTGGACGTCTCCCTGAATCGACCCGATCACCACCTGTCCTTTGACATTGGAGCTGTCCTTGGGAACGTGGGGCCTCAGAATATCCAGGCCCGCATACAAGGCATCGGCGCACATGAGCACTTCCGGAACAAAGTACTCATTACGTTCATACAGTTCGCCTACGATCTGCATACCGGCGGCCAAGCCGTCCATAATGGCGTCCAGGGGATTGAGACCCTCTTCCAGAGCCTTGTTGCTCCAGGTTTTGACGCCTTCCTCGTCGTAATTCACCACACAGTCGCTCAAACCCTGCAAGATTTCTTCTTTCGTCGCCATACATCGATCTCCTTCTACAATAGAATATTTATAGCCTTCCCACGGCGGGGCTGGGCTTCCTGCCGTACTCATGGGTGGTTTCCACGCAAGCCAGCATATTTTCTTCCTTGATATCCGGCCAAAGATCGCACCCCGGCATGACCGCATCTACACCGCTGTCAATGGTCTTTTGGACCGCCTGTACCGCCTCCTCCCGGGTGGTCTCGGGTTTACAGGTCACGGGATAGGTATCCAAATTCCCCATGAGCAGCACGTCGTTTCCCAGTTTCTTCCGTGCTTCGACGATGTTGCACTTGATATCCACGGTGATCCCATGGGCGTGACAATCGGCCATCATCTCCACGAGGGGATCCGTCGAACCACAAATGTGCAGGAGTTTGGGGGCATTCCAGGAATCTATAATGCGGGTCAGGCGGGGTTTGATCATATCCCGAAAAGTCCTCGGGCTCAGCAGGTCCGCAGCAACGCCCGGTTCTCTCAATGTAATATAATCGCATCCGGCCTGGATCCAAGTCTGCCCTTCCACGATACACACATCAGCCATCTTGTCCAGCAGGGCTTCCACTTTGGCCTTTTCCTTGAACACGGACTTGAGCACCATGTCCAATTCCAGAATCTGCCCGATCTGGGTGAACGGCCCCAGGACCCATGCTCCTACGGGATACTCCGGCGCTTCTTTCTTGATGATCTGAATGGCCTGAGAAACCAAAGGCAGTCGCCCCCGGCTCATGATATCCTTCGGGACTTCCACCTCGTCCATGGAGGTCCACCGCTTGTTCGGGATCGTGGGATAAAGAATATCTTCGGAATCTTCATACAGGCTGATCTGGTTTCCCATGGCCTCCGATTCCATACACATGTCGTACGGAACCACCACACAGTCGAATCCCATCAATTTCGCGGACCAGAGAGCCGACATGGCCATCCGTTCGGCGTCCGTATGCACGGTGGGAAACTTGTATCCGGCCTTCTTGATGCCCGGCATGACCACCATTCCCATGCCGCTGAAAAAAGGCATGGTATCGATGGGCTCCTTTCGAATCAGCCTCAGTACACGTTCCTTGGGAGTCAGTTCCGCCATTCCACCCCTCCTTCTCCAAATTGCTTACGGATCATTGAACGCCCCGATTCACTCAAGGTAATCCTGGGGGCTCTCATTGCATTCCTTTGAGCTGCTCCACAAAATCCGGGAACAATTTGTACAAAGGATGCGTTTGCGCGGCAGGCAGCTTGCGGGTTTCCCCAAATACATACGTGGCCAGGAACGCTTCGGCCAAAGCAACGGCCGGGAAAAGTCGGCTGGCGCCAGCCATGGGCCCGCTGAAAATCATATCATGGTACATGAACGAGGCCAAACTCTCCAGGGCCGCGTCCGTAGCGCTCCACCCTTTGAACCCCCACATATCACGGGCCGCTTTCCACATATAGGATCCGTTGCTCGGGGCGCTTGACGTGGGAAATCCCCATTTCTCCTTGATCATCCGGTTTGCAATGGAACAAAACGCGGTGGCGGGGCCGTTCATAACGGAGGTATCCACGAAGATGTTCTCGAATTTGGCCCCGACCTTCTGAATGGCATCCAGCAGCTTCTGGGTGCCTGTCACGCGTCCGCTGGGCATTTGATCGTCCTGATCGAAAGCCACCAAAAGAACGCTCTTCACACCCATGTTGTGGATTTCTTTGATCTCGGTTTCAAGATCCTGCTCCCACACCGTCAAGCTGTTATAGAACATGCGGTCCATCAGACCCTGTTCGGCGCAGTATTTCACTCCCTCCAATTTCGGCTTCATAACCCACGCGTCTATACAAAAGGGCATGTTGGAGTTTTCCACGACGAAGTCAATGAACCGGCGAAACTCCTCCCCCGTGTTGGCCACGATGTCCGCCATCCCCGGAACCCCGGTTTCTTCTTGGAGTTTATCCTGGCCCTGAAGCAGCTCACGGGCGTGTTGCTCATTGAAGCCTTCCTTCCGCTTCTGCCCCTCGAACACCCGATCCCCCTTCTGGAAGATGGAGGAGCACAAGACACAGGGGTAATCACCGGGTTGTCCCCCGAACTTGACTCCCCCGACTTCGGCCACTTTCTGTTCCGTGGGGATTTGAAACATATGTCGTCCTCCTTTGGTCTGGAAGTTAATCGGTTCGAGGATAGGAGTGAACCTCCGCCGCCACGGCAACCTCCTGTGTCGGTGTAAACGGTGCGGTGGAGAAGGCAGCGCCCTCAGTGGAGCGCAAGCATGGCCTGCCCTGACCGGATTTGCAGAAGTGAAGCTGATGCCGCCTGGACATGCCGCAGCGCTTTCTCCGGTTCGTCTGAGGATAACGGGCCACCGAGCCTTCTTTCAACGGGCGGGTAAAATTACCTGAACAACGAAGCTTGAAGTCATTTTGGATTGTATACAGGAGAGGAAGGAACAGGCTATCGTCCCAAGGACGATTTTTCAGCCGCTTAGAGACGATTTTGGAGTGGGCTCGGGCGAAATAAGCGGCTTACCAGCCCGTTAATAAACGGTATTGCAGGCACGCTGATGAAAAACGATGAGACGCAAGGCGCGCGAATCCTGAGGAATGAAGCGTACATACGGTACGTCGCCATGACGCCTGTCTGCGTGGGACACACTGGCGGACAGGATGAAGCCCCACGGCAAGGGCGTGCCGGCAGATCGCGTTTTTTAACTGTTTCTTATACCACATCGGCTTCCATGTCCGTCAATCCCAGCTTCGCCGCAAACCGGATGAGTTTCGGCAGGCTGTCCACCTGGAGCTTTTCCATAATCTTGGCCCGGTGCGTCTTTACCGTACTGGGACTGATATACAGAATCTCGGAAATCTCCTTGGTGCTTCGGCCTTCCGCAATCATCTGGAAAACCTCACGTTCCCGGTTGGATAGGGTATTGTAGAGATTCTCCTTCGAAAAACTCCGCTTCAAGGCCAGGTAATCATCCACCAGCATCTTCGAGATGTTCGGGCTCAAAAAAGTCTCACCCCGAATCGCCGCATGAATGGCCTGGACAATATCATCTCCTGTGGATTCCTTTACGAGATAGCCCGAAACTCCTGCCTCGAACAGTTCGTTGACATAGTGGCCGTGGGCGTGCATGGACAAAATGACTATTTTGACTTCGGGATATTGCTTCTTGATCTGCCGAGTCGCCTCAATCCCGTTCAGGAGCGGCATGGCTATATCCATGAGCACCACGTCCGGCCTCAACTTGGCGACCATTTCCAAAGCCTCTCGTCCGTTGCATGCTTCTCCGACAATATGAAATCCCTCTTGCCCCTCCAACAGCTTTTCAAGCCCCTGCCGGACGATGGTGTGATCATCCGCCAACAGAATTCTAATACTCTTCTTCATCCTCGTACATTTCCTTGCCGGGCAATTCAATGCGGATGCGCGTGCCTCTGCCGGGGACCGTCTTGATGGCGAAGGTGCCGCTCAGCATGGCCGCGCGTTCCCGCATGCCCAACAATCCCAGGCTCATCTTGCTGCTCTCCAGGCTTTCCGGATCAAATCCCACTCCGTCATCCTCGGCCACAAAGATAATGTGGGGATAGCTCCGGATCAGCGACAATCTGAAATTCTCGGCTCCTGAATGCTTCAGGGTATTCTGAAGCGCTTCTTGTGAAAACCGATAGAGCACCGTTTCCACTTCCGGGTCGAGACGCGAGTCGAAACCCACCATGTTGAACGCTACGTTCAGTCCCGAATTTTTGGAAATATGATCCAGCAATTGCCTCAGCGCCGGCTCCAAACCCAGATCACTGAGGCTTGCGGGATGCAGGCGGTGTGACAGGCGACGGATCTCATTGTAGGTACGACTCAACTGCTTCTTCGCTTCCAGGACCCCCGCCCGAAGACCCGGGAGATTCTCGGGAATCCCCCGCAAGACGGTTTCCAGACTGAAATTGACTCCCGTAAGTGCTTGGCCCGCTTCGTCATGAAGTTCCCGGGCAATATGCTTGCGTTCCCGTTCCTGGCTCTGAAACAGCTCACCGGTGAGCCGCTGCAGGTCTTCCCGGTGTCGTTTCTGTGCATCCAACAACCGCGTATTTTCGATGGCGGCCCCCAGGAAGTTGCCCAGGGATCCCATCAGGCTCTTTTCTTTCACATGGAACTCGCGCCCCGGCGGAATCTCGAGGGCAAAGAAACCGGATGCCCTGTTCTTGACCGTGATCAGGAAGCAATGCATGTTTCTGCGGTTTCCTCTTGGATCTGCGGGAATTAACGCCTGGAACGAGGGGAATCTGGGCTTCGGTGCAAACGTGATGTTCTCCTCGAAGAGTGCCTGCATCAACCGTTCGTCCTTGAACTGGACGTCCGTTCTCGCCCCTATCCGCTGGCCCTTAAGACCCACCTGAGCCCTGAGCACAGCTCCCCCTGCCCCGCGGTCGATGAGGAAAACCGCTCCGGTATCGATACCCAGCATACTCAGCAGGCTTTCCAGAGAGAACTGCAATATCGAGTCCAGATCCATGGTCAAATTGATGGTCAGGGCGATATTGTTCAACAGTTGAAGCTCCCGGTTTCGCTGCCGGAGACTTCTCTCGGCCTCTTTTCGCTGGGTGATGTCTTTAATGGAACCTTCGACCAAGGTGATATCGCCTTCGGAATCGTACACCGCGTTTCCGTTGATCAGCACGGTAATCGTGGAGCCTTCCCGGCACACAAGTTCGCTCTCGAAATCCTTGACCCAACCATCCCTATGGATAAGCTCCCGGAATTTATCAGCATCTTCCGGGCTCACGAATAATCTCCGCATGGAACCGACGGAGAGCAAATCTTCTTTGTTCCGGTACCCCATAATGCTCACGCCTGCAGGATTCACATCCAGAAGGGCCCCTTCGGGCGTGGCCAGGTAAATCATATCCTGGGAATTCTGAAAAATACGCCGGAACTTCAGCTCTGATGCAATGCGTTCTTCTTCCAGCCGCTTCTTTTCCGTGATATCCTTGAAAACCTCGATGCCCCCCATAGGCTCCCCATGCTCTCCTCGAAGCACGGCGGTACTGCAAATGATGGGGATCTCGTTGCCATAGGCGTTGCGGATCCGGTACTCGCGATTGTATATGTTTCTGCCGGTCACCACGGCCTGTTTCACCGCACATTCCATCTCACAGATGGTATTTTTGAAGACGTCTTTGCAGTACATGCCCACGGCGTCGTAAGCCGAAATCCCGATGATCGTCTCGGCAGCGGGATTCATGTACGTGATCTTCCACTCACTGTCGGTGGTGAACAATCCATCCGGGAGTCGATCGAGAATCTGGAAAAAGCGTTCCTCCCTCTGATAGGCATGTTTCAGGACATCCGAGCAATATGCGCGGACCTGCTCCGCCAAAAAATGATTCCACCCGAGGGGATCTCCATCGGCTTCTCGGCGAAACACCTTACAGGCCAGGCACATATCCAATTTCGAACCGAAATCATTCTGAACACGGCTCTGACAGTGGGTCCGCGGTATCATCCAGCAGGGACCCTTATCGCTCTTGTAAGCCGGACAAAATTCCTCTTTGCAGCCGAGCTGCTCCCAGCAAGGAATCTCCGGAACGGAGCCGTCTTCCCTAAGGCTCGACACGTCTCTGTTGGGCAATAAACTCACAATAGTCGTCTCCCATGGCGCGACACCGGGTCTCCATGGCTTTGTAGGTAAAACATCCGTCCGGGTAGTCTGGTCCGTACATCAGATCCATGAATGCCGCCGTGACGCCGCACAGCATAAAACACTTCCCTGTATCCGCATGGGCGTAGTGTTGAAGGAATCCCTCGGCCTCGTATCCGCTCCGCGCCCGAATGACCAGTTTCTCCCCGGGAATGAATTCGGCCACGGAAAGGTCTCCCCACCCCAGCGCAACCGTAATGGCCGAGAAGGCATGAATCTGATCTTCCTCCGTTTCCACCATGGGCTCCACCAATTGCTGCCATTCCACGGACGTGCGGATTCCTTGAAAGGTGGCGTAGCCGCACTCCTGTGCCGCTTCGATCAATAGATCCCGCGCTTCGTGGGAATTGTGGGAATCCCAAGATCCTTCGAACTCAAAAGACAAGCGGTTGTAATACTCCACCTGGTTCAGCGAAAGGTAGACCCCGAAGATAGGTATGATCCCTTTGGCGTCCCGTATGCGACTTCGGCGCATAACCGCCTGAATGATTCGTGCTCCGTCAACCGCCATTACATTCCTCGACCGCGATGAAGCAGCAGGTGGGACTGTCGACGAGCTTGCACGCCATTTCGGAAACCAGGTATTTGCGTTGGAACAATACGGAAAGAACACCGGCGATCCAGCCCCGTGTGAAATGACACCCGGGCGTAGCCCTTCGACCATGCTTCGCCAGCCATCCGGTAACATGGTGGCTGGAAAGAGATTCCACCACGGCAGACTGAGGCTCGGCTTCCCGAAAATGGAGCACACCCAGCCCACAGATTTGGTACATGGTTTCGGCAAGCTCCATCCGGGACTTGGCCGTCCGAATCTGAGGATAATGACGGAGCAGCGACTCGAATCCGTTTCGCGAAGCCGACTCCGCCGCTCGGATCATCAAATCCACGCCCCTCTCGCCCAGTGTGTCTTCCAACATCTTCTGGAGATTGATGTTGTAATGGTGGCAGTGCATGACAATGGAACTGCCCGCCAGAGTCACCCGGTGTCCTTCCCGCGTGTATTCCTTCCGCCAGTCGATATCCATAATGCCGGTCGGATGGGACACGAAATCCGTAACCTTGGCAGGCTGTCCGAGAACGCGACTTAAGGTGTCCTGCGTCATCCCTGGTCACTTCGGCGCACGTATGTCCGCCTGTTCAGTTAAGATTCACACCTCTTGCATCTCCTGATACCTCTCCGGCCCGCCTACCTCCGTTTCTCTTACGGGCCGTTGAAATGAGATTGTCAATCATTATATGCAATGTAGGGAAAACCTGTCCAACAACTTCAACAAGGTCTCGCGCGGGTCACTCTTAACAGCCGTTGATAAACCCTGGCAGCCCGTTGAAAAACAGCGTTTCGGGCAGACTGTTCAAAAACGATGAGATGCAAGGCGCGCGAATCCCGAAGAATGCGGCGTACATACGGTACGCCGCAAGGACGCCTGTTTGCATGAGACGCACAGGCAGACAGGATGAAGCGCAACACTTAAGATGGCGTTCTTCAACTGCTAAACCCGTTCAGCCCGCAAACAGGGAATCGCCCCCCACCCACGGTTGGGCAAGTTCGAAAAAGAGACGATAGAAAGCCACAACCACCAGCGAATGGGTGATCTCGCCCTTGCGGATAAGTTCCGGTACCTCGGAGAGGGGACGGGACAGTACATCGATATCCTCGGCTTCGTCTAATCGCTGAACCCCTGAGAGAATTGCATGCCGGGCAAGAAACGTATAACACCGATTGTTCATAATGGCCGGGTTCGGATGAACCCAGCCCATGGGAACCCAATTCGAGGATGAATACCCCGTTTCCTCCATCAGTTCTTTCTCGGCCGCCGCCCGCGGAGTCAAGCCGGGGTCAACCAAACCTCCCGGTATCTCCAACGTGGCTTCACGGATCCCATGACGGTACTGGCGTATAAAGATGACCTCCCTTTCCGAGGTAATCGGAATCACATTGACCCAGGGACAGGATTCCATCACGTAAAACTCATGCTTACGCCCCGAGAGCGGAGACCGAGCCAAGTCCGTTCGAAGATGGAATACGCGATAGGAAGTATCGCGTCGACTTTCTTCAACCACCCATGATTTGACCATTTGTACTAAAACTCCAGTTGGCGGGGTGTGCGGGGAAACGGAACGACATCCCGGATGTTGCCCATGCCGGTGATGAATTGCAGCAGACGGTCAAATCCCAGACCGAACCCCGAGTGGGGAGCTGTGCCGTATCGTCGGAGGTCCAGATACCATCCATACTCGTTCTCATCCAAACCGGCCTCATTCATTCGCGCCAGCAGGACATCGTAACGCTCTTCCCTCTGGCTTCCCCCGACGATTTCACCCACTCGAGGAAGCAGGATATCCATGCCCGCCACCGTCTTACCGTCCTCGTTCACCCGCATGTAAAAGGGCTTGAGATCCTTGGGGTAGTCCGTCAGGATCACGGGTCGGCCGCACAGTTCTTCCGCCAGGTAGCGCTCATGTTCCGCCTGAAGGTCCGCCCCCCAATCCAATGTCGCCTCGAAGGATCGAGGAGCCCTGGAAATCCTTTCCAGCGCTTCCGTGTACGTCATTCGTTCGAACGATTGTTCCGTCAGGAGAGCCCAAGCTTTCGGGAGGGAGGCATCGACGAATCGGCAGAAGAGATCCAAATCTTCCGCGGATTGTTCCAATACATCCCGCACCACACTCTTTAAGAATTCCTCCGCCAAATCCGCGTTGTCTTCCAAATCAAAAAACGCCACCTCGGGTTCCACCATCCAGAACTCGGCCAAGTGCCTGGGAGTGTTCGAATTCTCGGCGCGAAAAGCGGGACCGAACGTATACACCCTGCCAAGAGCCATGGCATAGGCCTCTGCCTCAAGTTGCCCACTCACCGTGAGATACGCGGGCTTTCCGAAGAAGTCTTCGGAATACGCCATTTCCCTTCCACCCTGGGCATGGATGAAGTCAAGGGTCGTCACCTGAAACTGGGCGCCGGCGCCCTCGCAGTCGTTGCCCGTGAGAATGGGAGCATGCAACTGAACGAACCCTCGCTCCTGGAAGAATCGATGAATGACGTCGGCGGCGGAATTCCGGACCCGGGCCATGGCTCCGAATGCATTCGTCCGCGGCCGGAGATGAGCCACGGTTCGCAGAAACTCCAAAGAATGGCGCTTCTTCTGAAGGGGATATCTCTCGGGATCGGCCCATCCCAGAACCTTCAGACGGTTTGCCCTCAATTCCACATCCTGGCCGGCCCCGGGAGATTCCACGATGACGCCTTCCACCTCTATGCTCGAACCCGCCGTGATCCGCAGAATCTCGGTTTCGTAATTCTCCAGTGCACGGGGCGCCAGCACCTGGATATTCGCCATACACGATCCGTCATTCAATTCCAGAAAGGAAAACCCCGCCTTGCTATCCCGCCGGGTCCGCACCCAACCCCAAGCTCGTACTTCCTGTCCCAACGGCGTGTGGCGGAGCAGGTCAAGCACCCGTCCCGGTCCGTGTTTTCCGCCATTAATCGATCTCATGGAACAACTCGCTGGCCCGCTCCCAATCTTTCTCATGCACGTGAAAAACAAATATGGACTGCTTATCCCCGCTTTGAACCGACCCGTACACATAATCGATATTGATCTGGTGCTTGGACAGTCTCTTGGCCATGGAACCCAGGACACCAGGTTCGTTTTTCAGGGTCAGCACGAGTACATCGGTTGCGTCCACCGGATACTCATGCCTTTCAAACGCTTGCCGGGCCTTTTCCGGTTGATCGACGATCAGCCGTATCACCGAGTACGTCGAGGTTTCCCGTAGGATACCCTGATAATGGTCCGCCACGGTGATCCGGCGGCCGGTCACCTCGCGGGCCCGGAACAGCTCCATGAGATAATTCTTGGCATTCTGGATGCTGATGGCCAGAATGTTCACGTGTTCTTCCAACAAGATCTCACACAACTTGGCCAGTTCTCCCGGCTCGTTTTTCAGGATCACCGAAAACTGCTTGGTTGCCGACATATCCCCTCCTCTTCTCCTGCATGCCTCCTATATACACGTACCTCCCGGATGCTGACAAACGCTTTTTTCCCAGACCCCGGATCCGGTATCGAACTCCGGCGCAGCCGATAGCGAGGAAGACTCGGCGTTGCCGAACTCCCTCGTCAACCTGAAGATCTTCCCGGGGTGCGCCCCATGCCTTGGCCCAATTGCCTGCAACCGCTCATCAGTCCGTTGATAGGCCGTATTGCGGGCAAGCGGGTGAATTACGGTGCCATGCAAGGCGCACGAATCCTGACGAATGAGGCGTACATACAGTACGCCACAATGAGCGGGGGTGAAGCGCAGCACGGCAGATCGCGTTTTTCACTGCCGTGGTAATTTGATAAGAATTGTAGTATGGTTATTATAGTTACCGTTGGCCTCAATTCGGAAGAATGAACCGGCTTTTCGGCGGACAAGGAAGCCGCTTGCAGGGGGGATCGGATGCTCGATTTTTACCTGGTTGTGGGGTTGGCCATAGCCGTAATCCTCGCTATAGAAATCTTCGGGCAGGCAGCGGATCGGAAGGAGAAAAACCCGAATCGATCGCCACGACGGGAATGACTCCTCCGATTCCGAATCCCTGGCGGAAACCGGAGCATGACGCCTCCGCCCCCCAATCTTAGCCCCTACTGCGAGCACAACGACGCCGGGCGGATAAGAAACCGAAAACCGGAAAAGGCCAATCCTCGGAAATGTATTGAAACCAGGGCATGCCCCGAATACCAGAAAGGAAGCGATGCGCCCTGTATGGTGTTTTCCGGGAGTCCGGCGAGTGCGGTTTCCCAACACGGTCATTCATCCGCAACCGGGATCTTCCTGATGAATTACTTTAGGATATCGACGAATCGCATCCTCAAGCATCTATGTCCGGCCCAGTGAGTCTCTCTCCCGAAGCGCTCTTCGCGTAGAACGGAATCCGTTCCGTTGCCTTGACATCGCCTTGTACGACCATTACTCTGGTCTTATCACGTCAATAAATTCGGGAAGAATCAACAGTGTACAAACCCGTTATTCTAGTTCTCGTAACTCTGCTTTGGTCGGCCCCGTACGGGGTTCCTATGGATTGCGGCGCCGCCTGCTGCTCGGTGAAAGAGTTCTCGTGTTGCCCCCGGCCCGTAACGGGGGAGGAACCACTGCCGCCATGTTGTCCCACCATGCGGTATACGGATTGTTCCTGCGTATCACCTTTTCATCAGACGGTTCCGGTTGATGCCGTATTCCCCTCTTCCTGGCGCCGCTCCGGCGATGCGGGAATTTATGCACCCAAGGCGGCATCCCTATCCGGGTTCCCTCATGTTGACCTTTCCATATTGGTCTTCCTCAAGCCCAATGACCCTCCTTCATCTTTCGAACCCCTCTATATACAACACAGTGTATGGCTTATTTGATCTCGCCGCCTCCCTTCAACGGTGGCTAAACCCACCCTCATTGCATAACCTGAACGAAGATCTCCAGGCGCGCACTGAATGACGGCGCTGTAATCGGAGAAAAGCGGCGATGAGATGCGGGGCGTGCGACTCCCGGCAAGTTGGGTCTTCGCTGGTGAAACTGCGCCGCTTGGACGAAGAAGAAAACCGAACGTTTCGGGTTTCCTCGTTCGACAGCCGTTTGCATGACGGGTATTAAGCCTGGGAGGCGGACCTGCTTCTTTTGGGAAGCAAACCGTCGGCGCTTCAGCTTAAGTGCGGTACGACAAGGGCGCCCGAAACGACATCGTTGTCTCCCCCACAGCAATACCGGACAAGACTAAGGAGAACGACATGAGACGAACGCAAAGGACTTCCAAGGACATCCTCCAGAAAGCTGTAGGGATGGCCGAGCAGAGAAATGAGACTTGGCGACAGGGAAAACGTATTTCCAGGTGGATCATTACGGCCGGGATCGTCTCGATCTCAGCACTGGTCGCATTGGTTTCGATGAACTTGACCGGACTGCAGGCCGCCGGGAGTTCAGCGAAACCCTCCCCAACGGTAACTTACCCGGTAAAGCAATTCGCCGATGGAAAGGCGCGGCATTTCACGTATCGGATTCCGGATGGAATCACAATCAAGTACTTCATTGTCCGTAGTTCCGACGGTGTGATCCGTGCCGCGTTCGATGCCTGCGACGTGTGTTGGCCTTCCGGCAAAGGATATTATCAGGAAGGCGATTATATGGTGTGCCGCAACTGCGGCAAACGGTTCGTATCCGTAAAAGTCAACGAGGAAAAGGGAGGCTGCAATCCGGCGCCTCTCCGGAGGACGGTGCAAGGCGACCAGGTGGTCCTGGAAGTGAACGACATCCTGGAAGGCAGGTCCTATTTTGACTTTTCGCAGAGGAGAAGAAGATGACCCTTAGACACATCGCGTTTTCGAATCTCAAGCGGAGAAAGGCGAAAGCTTGTTTTGTACTACTGGGACTTCTTATCGGAGTGTCGGCGACTGTGGCATTCGTGAGCCTGGTGGATGTGCTGACCCACGACATTACCCACAAGCTGGAGATGTACGGAGCCAATATTCTGATTATACCGAAGACGGAACAACTCTCCCTTTCCTATGGCGGGCTGTCGCTCGGAGGCGTTTCTTTCGAGATGCAGGAACTCCTCGAAGAATCCCTGGTTCGTATCGGAACCATTGAGAACGCGGCGAACATAGCGGCAGTCGGCCCCATGGTGCTGGGGGCGGTCGAATCCGCCACGACACATCTTCTGTTGGCCGGGGTGGCATTCGAAGAATCCGCCGTCCTTCGTCCGTGGTGGAAGATCGTGGGTCACTCTCCTCACGCGGAAGGAGCCCTGCTGGGGTCGGAAGTCTCCCAACTCTTGAACCTCTCGGTGGGCGATTTCCTCGCACTGGAAGAAGGAGCGCGGCTCGAAGTAACCGGAATCCTGGAGCATACCGGATCCCAGGACGACCAGCTGATCTTTGTTCCCCTGAAGACGGCCCAGAAAGTCCTGGGAAAGCAGGGAAAGATATCCATGGTTGAAGTGGCCGCACTATGCGCGGGCTGTCCCGTGGAAGAGATGGTGGTTCAGATTTCCGAGGTTCTCCCGGCCGCCAAAGTCATGGCCATTCGACAGGTGGTCGAGGGCCGGATGGAGACCTTGAAACACCTTAAGTCATTCTCCTACGGACTCTCCATCCTGGTCATGTCCGTGGGGGCCTTACTCGTGTTCGTCACCATGATCGGGAGTGTACGGGAACGGACCTCCGAGTTTGGGATCCTGGGAGCCGTCGGCTTCAGAAAGGGGCACATTGTCCGGATCGTTCTGCTGGAAGCAGGCATAATCTCGGTGGTGGCGGGCGTCCTCGGCTACCTGCTGGGCCTGGCGGCCACTCAAAGTCTCACACCATTGTTCGCTCAAAGTCACCAGGTGCATGTACCCTGGGACCCGGTTCTTGCGTTGTCGGTACTTCTCGTAGCTCTGCTCCTCGGTTTGGGATCGAGCATTTATCCGGCGGTTTTGGCCTCGAACATGGATCCCAACGAAGCTCTGAGGGCCCTTTAGCAGCCCGTTGATAAACCCTATTGCGGGCAGGCCGGTACAAAACGATGAGATGCAAGGCGCGCGAATCCTGAAGAATGAGGCGTACAACCAGTACGCCGCAATGACGAAGGAGAAGCGCAACACAGCAGATAGCGGTTTTTAACGGTTTGTTAGGAGAGATCATGAGCTTTATTCAGGCACACGGATTGGCCAAACGATACGGCCAAGGCGAGACTGCGGTTTGGGCGGTTAAGGATCTGTATCTCCGCATGGAGCGAGGTGAATTCGTCGCCTTCATGGGCGAGTCCGGATCCGGTAAATCATCGCTGTTGTCCTTAATGGGGGGATTGAACACCCCCACACACGGGAGCTACCATGTGGACGGCATCGATGTCTATTCACTGAAACCCAATGAGAGAGCGGACTTCCGGAGGCAGTCCCTGGGAATCGTATTCCAGAGTTTTCACTTGATTCCGTACCTTACAGTAATCGAGAATATTCTGCTTCCTTTGGCCGCCTCCCCTCTCCGTTCCACCAAGAAACGAACCAAGGCGGGAGAAGCGTTGGAACGGGTGGGACTACGGGGCAAGAATAGACGGCTGCCCAGCCAGATTTCCGGAGGGGAACAGGAACGGGTGGCCATCGCCCGGGCTATCGTGAACGATCCTCCCATTCTCCTTGCGGATGAACCCACGGGTAACCTGGACTCCAAGACCGGCCGGGAGATCATGAACTTGTTCCAGGAGTTGAACGCCTCCGGGGTCACCATCGCCATGGTGACTCACAACCCTGAGGCAGCCGGCTACGCCCGGCGCACGTTTCGGATGACGGACGGCCTACTGGCGGAAGAATCCGAAAGCATAGCAGCCGTTGATAAACACTATTGCGAGCTGATAGGGAACCCGGCCACAGCCGCTGGATAACCTCCTTTACTCCGACCGGCGGCGTTTCTCCCGCGGCTGGTCGGAGAGTATCCGGCCTCCACTAACTTCGCTGGAATACATGGGTACCGCAGGTCTCGGTAAATCGGACTTTCGGTAATTCCAACAATAACACACTAAACCTGTTCATGGCCCATGCGAAATCGACCATGGGTTAAAAAGCTTCCAAAGATCTACTGTATGTCTACCTCAAGAGACTTCTCATGGCAGCGAGATAAGCTGGATAAAGCGGACGCCGAATGCGCCAATCAGGTTCAGCAGGAGAGCTCAGGATGGGGAGAATACCGAATGACCGCTACTCGAAGGGGTTTCGGGAAGAGGCATTAAAGATGGTTACGGAGGGGGTGTGTTCGGCCTACGAGGTGTCCCGGCGGCCTGGGTTGCCCACAGTTTGATATGTTCCGCTTCAATCCATAGCCACAAGCTCGACCAGCGTCCGGAAATGAGCGGGGTCAAACTTCCCTGCCTGAGTTTCCTTCTTGACCGCACTGAGTGCGCGAAAAGGACTCATTCCCCGGCCCAGGGGGCGACTTTCCGTTGTGAGCCGTTCGTATCGGTCCAACAGACCCACAATCTGACCTGACAAGCTGAACCGTCTCAACCCCAGCGGATATCCTGTTCCGTCCAACCGTTCGTGGTGATGAAGAACCGCGCCGACAATGAGTTCATCGGCTGCATATTTTTTCCCCATATCCTTCAAAATATCCCATCCGTGGTTCACGTGCGTCTTGAACACGAACTGCTCTTGAGGAGTCAGTCGGCCCTTGGCTTCCAAGATCTCCGGAGAAAGCTTGACCATGCCTATGTCATGGAGGATGGCGCCCAAGGCCCATCTCCTGTCCACGCGCGCGGCTTCCGCCTCCATTTGATCCCTGTTGGCGATCACTTCCTTGGGAACGACGATTTCCTTGAACATCCTCCCCCGCTCTCCCCCGCGGTATCTCAAGGTAAGCAGCATCACATTGACCGAATGAGCCGTGGTGGACCAATCCTTTACCATTACACGGTGCAGCATCCTCAATATGTCTTCCGAGTGATCCAGATCAAGAAGGGCCACATAGTGCTCCACCAACTCCTGGAGACGTTTCAATCCGGAAGGATCCACGAGGATCTCACCACTCTCGGACATCCGGGTCGCAAGAAATTCATTCACCAGTTGGATGGTGGTTTCCTTGATCACGAGCGATTTCTGTGCGTCAAAAGGTCCATTAAGGTATTCCGCCAAGCGTTTCTGCATCTCCTTGCTACGCTTCCTGTGATCTTCCAGGTCCACGTACACCTTGATCCCACGCTTCATGAGGGCGGAAACCGCGGACGGCGAATATTCCTCTCCACGCGCCAGGAAACGGACCACATGGTTACCCTTGGGATGGATAATATACACGGGAAAATCGTTGTAGAAATTGATGAGGCTCGGCTGAATCTCGATGTATCTCAGATTGGATGAACTCATAATGGGTTCCATGCATCACGAAATTCGAATGAATCGCGGTTTCGTTTCCCGAAAAAAGCAGACATCGTTCCCAAGCTTCCTTCCTCCGAAAAGCCGACATCGGATCCATGCGCGTTTCAACCCACGGTGCATGCTCTCCGACAGACACCCCACCCACTGGCCCGATACGACATCCCTCTTCAGGAGTTGCATAACGGCTCGTCGATAAACACTATTGCCGGCAGGCCGGCGCACAACGATTAGATTCAAGCGGCGCCTTCGTCGCGGTGAACCTTAAGGAATGAGGCTACCCATGGTACGCCGCAATGACGCCTTTCTGCGTGGGACACACAGGCGGAAAGCATGAAGCCCAACGCGGCAGACGACGTTTTTCAACGGCCTTATAAACCGCTCCCCAAATTCCGTATCGTGTAATAAGGCCCTAAACTGAAGTTCATTTTACCCGGTTCGCATCTTTTAAGGCCAACCGCGGATGGGAAAACATCATGGAAACGATGAGGCTTCCCTGGGTTCAGTAGATGCCGACCTCACAGCCGGCGGCGATAGTCTTGCCCAACTCTTCACACCGCAAAAGGGCGTCCGTATCCACCTCACCCCGGACAACCACCGCTTCATACACCTTCTTGAAAGGATACCCGCTGCAGATGCGTTCCATGGCGGTCAGCGCCCCCATGCCGTCGTTTCCCGCGCTGATGAACGCCACGTAAGGTTTTCGAACCACTTTTTCCCTGCCCCGCGCCGCTTCATAGGTTCGATCAAAGAAATCCTTGATCATACCGGCCATGTAACCGAAATATTCCGGTGATCCCAAGGCCAGCCCGTCACACGAAATCAGATCCTCCACCCCGGCTTCCGCCGCCGGTTTGAGGATCGCCCTTACTCCTTCGATGGAGGCGGCTCCCCCGGCCACGGCTTGCGCCATTTTACGAGTGTTGCCTCCCTGGGAGTGGTACACCACCAACACAGTCACCATGAATTTCTCCCTCGCCTGCTCTCGGATGCCGTCCGTCCTGCCCCGTCAGGATGAGGGGGGCGCACATGCACTCCGGTCCGCCCTTAAGAAAAAACCCGTGCCGACTTCCCTCGGCGGATAGAATGGATCCGAACAAGCGCTTCCTGACAGCGCACTAAGGATGAACCAATGCCGACGCCTCCCCTTGAAGCAACTGCCAGGCCTCCGTCACATGCTCTCTGCGAGTCTGAACCTGCCCGATGGAAACTCTCAGGCAATATCGCTCCGAAAGCTTTGTATGGGTGAGATAGATGCGGCCCGAAGCATTCACTTTGTCCAGAAGCTCCTTGTTCCATGCCTCCAACCGGGATTCGGGAACGGACGCTCCCTTGGATCGGAACGGATTGAACCGGAAGCACACGGTATTCAAAGGGACCGGAGCCATGAGTTCGAAAAGGGGACTCTTTTGCACCCAGTTCGAAAACTCTTGGGCCATGGCCAAATGATCCCTGAGGCGGGTTCTCAGACCCTGCAAGCCGTAATAGCGCAACACAAACCAGAGTTTCAGAGCCCGAAAACGGCGCCCCAACTGGATCCCCCAATCCCGGTAGTTGGTCACCACGCGATCCATATCCGTCTTCAAGTATTCCGGGAGGATCGAAAACGTCCCCGTAAGAATGTCCGGATGACGGGTAAAAAACGCCGAGCAATCGAAATTCGTAAACAGCCATTTATGCGGATTGAATACCAAGGAATCAGCGGACTCGATCCCGTCGAGAATAGGACGTATTTCCGGAAGCAGAGCGGCGCTCCCGGCCAGTGCCGCATCCACATGAAACCAAAGGTTATGTCTACGAGCAATCTCTCCGACGGATTTCAGGGGATCAATCGCCGTTGAGGATGTGGTACCAACCGTACCCACCACGCAACACGGAACGAAACCTTTCTCCAAATCTCGATGGATGCGCCGCTCCAGTTCCATGGGATTCATGGCGTAGGCGCCATCGACGGCTATGGTGACGAGATTTCGACTTCCGAACCCGGCGATCTTAACGCCTTTTTCAACGGACGAATGGCTTTCTCTGGACGTATATATCCTCAAGGGCTTCTCCCCGGACCACCCTCCGGGGCCCTCTGTATTGGTTCTGAACCGGGTGCAGCGTTCCCGTGCACATAAGAGGGCACACAACGTCGAAGTGGACGCCGTATCCTGGATAACCCCTCGAAACCCTTCAGGTAGTTGGAGCGCCTGTCTGAACCAGTCCATGACCACTTCCTCGAGTTCCGTGGCCGCCGGAGAGGTTTGCCACAGCATGGCGTTCACCCCCAGACCGGCGGAAAGCAATTCCGCCAGGATCGAGGGTCCGCTGTGATTCGCCGGAAAATATGCGAAGAATCGGGGATGATTCCAGTGAGTGATCCCGGGCAGAAGGATCTCTTCAAAATCGCGCAGGATCCGATCCATGCTTTCTCCGGCTTCAGGAGGGTTTTGAGGAAGCCGGTTGCGGATGTCCCCGGGCGCACTTGTGGAAAGCACTGGATACTTCTCCACGTCTCTCAAGTAATCCGCTACCCAGTCCACAGCAAGATAACCGTATTTGCGAAACGTTTCAGAATCCATGGCGAGGTTCTCCTTTATCGTTGAAAAACGCGATCTTCGGTCACGCCGACGGCCTAAGGCTTCATCCTTTCCGCCTGTGTGTCTCACGCAGACAGGCGTCATTGCGGCGTATCATATCTTCGCCTCATTCCTCCGGATTCGGCCGCCTTGCATCTCATCGTTTTGCACCAGTCCGCCCGCAATACGATGCGTCGACAGACTGTTAAAAGATAAACAAACTTCCGGGAGGTCCAGTGGATGAAGGAGGCGACATCTTTTGCCGCTCCGCTACATTGCCGATTCCCCGTCGCCTTGATCCGCCAAGGGTTTCGCTTCAATGACCCGCATGCGTTTCCATTTGCCCTGTACATATCTCCATCTGAACACCAGGGAGATCACGCACAGGTACAGAGCCATGGACAGCCATGGAATCATGAGTCCCGCATGGAATACTTCCACCGCCAGGAAAGCGGGCGCCACCATCAAGCCGGTCGAAAGAACTGCAAACATCCACATGACAAATCTGGTGTCACCGGCGCCTTCTATGGCGCCCGCATATACCAACGTGATGCCGTCGAAGATGCAGTACACGGCGACTATTTTGAGTAGCACGACACCGAGTCCGTGAATGGCCCTCACATCACAAGCCTCATGGTCCGCCGATGCAAAAAGGTACAGAAGAAGATCCGGCGCCAGCAGAAACACCAAGGCCACCAGCACCATGTAGGATATCGTGATATGCAGGGTGCTGGTGGTGGCCTCCTCTGCAGCATCCGGACGGTTGTTCCCGATGGCTTGTCCCACCAATATGGCGATCCCCATTGTGAATCCAAGCATAGGCAGGAACGCCAATGTGTTGATGGTCAGCACGATGTTCGTGGCCGCAAGCTCTATAGTCCCGATCCGGCCCACAATAAACACGAAAAAGGTGAATGCGAAGATCTCGATGAAAAATCGCACTCCGTTGGGTAGTCCGTATTTCATCAGGCGCCCGAACAGATCGACGTCGAATTTCCGGTTGCTCTTCACGCGAAACCGCTCTTCATGAGCGTCCGAAAAAACCAGCCACGCATAACAGACCGTCATGGTCGCATACGCCGTCACGGTGGCAATGCCGGCCCCCAGAATACCCAATTCCGGAAAGAACCCTATCCCGTAAATCAGCGCATAATCCAGGGGAATATTCACACAGGCCCCCAGCACGTTTACCATCATGACAGTGCGGGTCATACCCCGGCCTGAGAAGAAACAGGCCAGAGTCCATTCCACCAGGGAAAAGCCGCTGCCCCATATCAGGATGCGAAAGTAGACGATTTCTAATTCACGGACCTCGACAGGATGACCCACGAGGTTAAACAGAGGCTCCGCAATCCAGGCGGCGGATGCGAGAAGCATTCCGGCGGCCACGGAAAAATAGAGGCCTTGCCACAAAGCCGCACCCACTCGCTCGTGGTCTTGCGATCCGGTGTACTGGGCCACGAACACGTTTACATAACCGGCTACGCCCATGAAGAACGCGATAAGTGTAAACGCCGCAATACCCGCCGGCATTGCGGCTGCAATGGCTTCCATCGAGTAATTGGCCAGGAAGACACGGTCCGTGAAATACATGAGAGTCACCGAGGACATGCTGGCCACAAGCGGCAAGCTCACTTTGAGCACGTCCCGGTAGCCGTTGGGCATGCCCCAGCGGTTTCGAATCGATTCTTTCAGACGGATTTCAGGAAGACGGCGCATGTTCGGACAACCCGAGGCTTAGGATCCGGCGGCAGGCCGGCTGATCGTAATCCCGGGCAAGGTGCGGGTCCTGAGAGATGAGGCGTGTATGGAGTTCGCCCCAATGACGAAGGAAAGAACGCAACGTTGCGGATCACGTTTTCAGGATGCCGGCCGAAACCATTTATTCCGGCTCGGCCGGAGGGCTCTCACCATCACTTTGGGATGGAAAGGACAATAAGACCACCTCAACGAAATAGAGCCCGGTGAAATTCGGCCACACGGGGGGTATTGATCCAAGGGGCCGAGCGGACGACTTCTGCCGCCCCATCGGGAGCCTACCCACCGGCCTCACGCCCCGGCTGCAAAGGCCTCTTCCACAACAAACCCCTTTTTCAGCTCCTGAGTTACCGGCCACACCAGCCCGTTGCTAAATCGTATTGCAGGCAGGCCGGTGCGAAACGATGAGATGCAAGGCGCGCGAATCCTGAGGAATGAGGCGTACCTACAGTACGCCGCAATGACGCCTGTCTGCGTGAGACGCACAGGCAGAAAGGATGAAGCGCAACACAACGGTTTGCGTTTTTTAACGGCCTGATACGCCTTCCCGAAACACGTTGCCTACATGACATCCCGCTCGCTGGCTTCGATGGCGCGGTCGATTTCCGCCTTCAACTGTGGAGGCAGACCCTCGATATCCACACTCAAGAACCCCCGAACGATGGTGGAAGTGGCCTCCTCCTCGTCCAGTCCCCTGGACATGAGATAGAAGATCTCCTCCTGCGCGATTTTTCCCACCGCGGCTTCGTGGGACATCTCCACACCATCCACGTGTCCCTCCAGTTCCGGAATGGCGTGGATCAGGCCCCCTTTCAGCAGGAGCCCTTTGCACTCGAGATGCGCCCTCACATCGGGCGCTTCCCCGATCATATGTCCCCGAGCAATGATCTTGCCGCCGTTGCTGATGGCTCGAGCCACGATTTCGGCCCGGTTGCCCGCGCTTCGCAAGAAAATCCGGCCTCCGAGGTCGTATTCCGAGCCGGGGCTCCCCACGATGATACTGTAAAACCGCGCCACAGCGTTCTCCCCTACCAGGTGGGTCGTAGGATACATCTGAAGTGAAGTCACAGGTTTCATGCAGATATAGTTGTTCAGAAAGAGTCCGCCCTCTTCCACCTGGGCCACCGACCTGGGACGCACTACCATGTTTTCGGCCCAGTTATGGATCATGGTAAAGCTCAGGCGGGCGTTTCTTTTCACAAAGAATTCGGAAATACCGATATGAATGCCGCGCTTCACGTGGGGGGAGGTCGAGCATCCTGTGATGATATGCAGTTCGGAATCTTCCTCCGCGATCACGATGTTATGGACATTCTGCTGCAATCCATCCTTGTCCATATAAAGACAGGCCTGGATGGGATACACCGAGCGGCTTCCAGGCAAGGATCGAATCACATACCCGTCGTGAAGATCCAACTCCGCAGCAGCCGTGTACTTATCCGAATCCACGGAAGCCAGCTTCCAGTAATAGTCCCGGATCCAGTCATGTTCTTCCAAGGCCTTGAGAATAGGAAACACCTCGATCCCCGGCTGTTTGCTCTTGCAGTGAATGACCGCCGTATCCTTTTGAAAAAAGGTTCCGGCCCGTTCCTTCTCGGTGAGATCCAACCCCGCCATAACGAGACGGCGTTTTTCATCGGGAGGAAGCTCTTGCAGAGCCTTGTCGCTGAGGGGCTCGTGTCGGACCCTGGAGCTGTCGTAACGGCTCAGATCGATATTCGGACCCAGGGCGGCTTCTTTCCCTACGGCCTTGAGCGCCCGCTCCTTCAGTTCCTGTCGATCGTACATCGCACACATTCCTCATATCCCACTTCTTCGATGCAGTGGAGAATTTCGCGTGGATTGTTGGAACAGCTCAAGACTCCGCCGTACAGCACCTGTCCCATATCTGCGGCAACATAGTCCAAGATGTACCCTGTATGCGTGATGATCAGTCCCATCTTAACGCGTTCCGACTTCATTTCCCGGACGCTCTTCTCCTCGGAGAGACTGAAATTCTTCTGGAGCAGTTCGGCTATGGTTTCCCCCACCAGAGCGATGTTCTCGAGATCCACTCCGGACTCGGGCTCGTCGAACAACATTAAATCAGGATTCTGAGACAAAAGCTGCAACAACTCGGACCGTTTGATCTCCCCACCGGAAAAGCCCGCATTCACATCCCTGTCCAAGAAATCCTGAAAATTCACGCGATAGGCCAGATCTTCGGAGTTGGAATCTCCCGTCCCCTTTGCGCACATCCGCACCAGTTGTCGGATCTTCAAACCATGTATCGTTGGAGGTCTCTGATACGCCATACCTATACCCAAGCGGGCCCGTTCGTGAATGGGCTTGTGGGTTATGTCCACTCCCTTGAATTGAATCCTGCCTTCCATCACCTTGTACTGCGGATACCCCATGATCGTCATGAGCAAGGAGGTCTTTCCCGAGCCGTTGGGTCCGAAGAGGACGTGTGTCTCCCCCGGTTTGATCTCGAGATCGATGTGCTTCAGAATGGGTTTCCCGCCCAATTCCACCCGCAAATCTTCAATGACAAGCATTGCCGTTCTCCTGGGTTTCAAATGGAGCCCGCCTTTGACCCCTTCCGGTGTAAACGGAAAGGGCTTCCTGCGCCTATTCTCCGATGATCTTGACCAACACCCGCTTCTTCCGGCGCCCGTCGAATTCTCCGTAGAAAATCCGCTCCCACGTACCTAAATCCAACTTGCCCTGGGTCACCGCCACCACTGCTTCCCGGCCCATGATCTGCCGTTTCAGATGGGCGTCGCCATTATCTTCACCGGTAAGATTGTGCTCGTATTGGCTTACCGGCTCGTGGGGAGCCAGCTTTTCCAGGAAACCTTCGAAATCGGAATGAAGGCCTGGCTCGTTGTCGTTGATGAACACCGATGCCGTGATGTGCATAGCGTTGACCAGACACAGACCTTCCTGGATTTCGGACTCGTACAGGCATTCCTGAACCTGGGGCGTAATGTGCACGAATCCCCGTCGGGTGGGTACTTCAAACCACAATTCCTTCCGATACGACTTCATCCAGCCCCCCCATTTGTCAGATTTAAAGTCCCAGTTCAGGAAACGCCATTTGTGTTTAGAGGTCAAGCCCTTTATGGATGGGCAATTCGGTCGGTGTCCGGCCGGATCCGGGTGAATCCCCGCGTTTCCCTCTCCGAAACCTGCTCCGGGTGGAGAAGATCAACAGTCTCTGTCTGAACGGGGGAAACAACCGTCTGGGAATAGACGCGGCTATGCGTGAGGCGAAGCGCAAGCACTTGGGACTGTGATTGTGCACGTGGGGGTGGGGCAGTTGCACGTACGTATCAAGAACCGGCTATGGCCATCCGTAGTGCGGGGTAATGAATAGAATCTACAACGTTTCGGTTTCGGCGGCGGCAAGCCGTCCGCTGAAACCGATGTTGGATGACCGTTTCTTCACCGCCCTGTTGGAAACTCTCGAAGACGTTTACGCTGCGATCAGGCGAGGTCGAAACGGTCCAGGTTCATGACTTTGTTCCACGCCATTACAAAGTCGTGCAGGAACTTCTCCTGGGAGTCCGCACATCCGTAAACTTCCGCCAAGGCCCGGAGTTGGGAGTTCGAACCGAAGATGAGATCGACACGGGTGCCGGTCCACTTGAGTTCGCCCGTTACGCGATCCCGCCCCTCGAACACGGCGTCGTCTTCCGCGGTTGCCTTCCATGTCGTGCTCATGGTCAGCAGATTCACGAAGAAGTCATTGGTGAGCGCCTCAGGCCGCTTAGTGAAAACACCATGCCGGGACTGTCCGACGTTGGCATTCAGGACTCGCATACCGCCCACGAGAACGGTCATCTCGGGAGCAGTCAATGTCATCAACTGCGCCTTGTCAAGCAACAACTCTTCGGCTGGCACGGAATAGCGCATCTTCTGGTAGTTGCGAAAGCCGTCCGCCTTTGGTTCGAGCACGGCGAAGGAGGCCGCATCAGTCTGCTCCTGCGAAGCGTCCATGCGTCCCGGCGTGAAGGGAACGGTCACATCATAGCCGGCATTCCTCGCAGCCTGCTCGACGCCCGCGCAACCCGCCAAAACGATCAGGTCAGCCAGTGATACCTTCTTGCCGCCGGACTGCGCGCTGTTGAAGGCGCTTTGGATGCTCTCCAGGGTCTTGAGCACTTTGGCCAGCCGGGCAGGCTGGTTGACTTCCCAATCTTTCTGGGGCGCGAGACGAATGCGGGCGCCGTTGGCGCCGCCGCGCTTGTCGGAGCCGCGGAAGGTGGACGCCGACGCCCAGGCGGTGGAAACCAGCTCCGGCACAGACAGGCCCGAAGCGAGGATCTTGACTTTGAGGGAGGCGATGTCCTCTGCATCGATCAGTTTATGATTGACTGCGGGGATGGGGTCTTGCCAGATGAGTTCTTCGGTCGGCACCTCCGGGCCGAGATAGCGCG
>CAZQXK010000054.1:0-28566 GCA_964597345.1 uncultured Thermodesulfobacteriota bacterium
ACTCAAACTGGACGCCGATGCCTTCTCGGCCTTCGTGGCTTTGATTTCTTCCGCCGACATTACAAACTCCTTTTATATGCTGAGTATTCGATATCCTTCATGGATTGGATACGATCACCCGCTCTGCGAGCAATCCGTTCACCGCAGAAAAACCCTGGACGCATCCCCGGACAGCGAGGTTTACTGCAGGGTAAAGCCCCGTCTGTGCGTTCGGTCCACTTGCGCCAAGAGCCGGTCCACTCCGGACACCTGAACTTTCGCAGGGGTTATGGTCACACGCCGCTTGCCCACCAATACCTTCGGAGTGCGTTCCTTTCTGGATTCCTGTTGGGTCATGACGTCTTTTCCTCCACGCTCTAAGTCCTATTCGGGCGCCCCTGGACGTTGTTCGCCCTCCCGCTACGGCGGCCAGGGCAAAGGTCGAGACTACTGCATCGATCTCCTATGAACCCGATCCACTCCCGCCAAAAGCTTTTCCACGAAAGACATTTGGACCGCCGCGGGAGTCATGGAAACTTCCATATCCTCATGGGCGTGTTCCTTGAGCCGCTCGGCACGCTCCTCGGCGCGCTTGCTTCTTCGAGCTTCCTCTACGGCCGCCTTTTCGGCTTGGGCTTTGGCTTGGGCCTCTTCCTCGGCTTTCTTTTTGAGAGCTTCTTCTTCAGCTTTCTTTCTGGCTTCGTTCTCGGCTTTCTGCTTCGCTTCCGCCTCCGCTCTCACCTTGACTTCCGCCTCCGCTTTCTGCCTGGCCTCTTCCTCCGCCTTCTTCTTCGCCTCAGCCTCCGCCTTCACCTTGGCTTCATCTACCGCAGGGGCGGCTTCCACAACCGGTTTGACTTCCTTAACCGGCTCGGGCTTCGGGGCCGCCACCGGTTCCGTTTTGGCTGGAGCCGCTTCCGGCTTGGGCTTCGGGGCCGCTTCCTTGGGGGCCGCCGCTTCCTTAACCGGCTCCGCCACGACCTCCTTCACAATGGGCGGGTACTCTCCCTCCGGTTTTTGTTTCATCCGGGAAAGCTTCTCCGCCAGCTCCGCAGGGCTGATGCTCAAGTCTCCGGTCACCACATAATCGAAGAATTTCCGCGCCAATTTGACCGATTCGGGATGCCTCATGATGAGAACGTCCGACCCGGCCAGGGCGTAGACCACGCCAGCCACGGCTTCCATGAGAATTCCCCGTCTCGCCGGATCGCCCAAGTTGGGAGCTTCCTCATGCGTCATCTTGGCTTCTTTGCACTTCCAGATTTCAAAGCCCAGGTTGTTGACCAGAGGAAACTGGAGTTTGTCGTCCTCTTGAGCCAGAGCCGCCATACGGATTCGCTCCATGACGGAATAACTGTACTCGAGACCGTACCCCAGTCCACCGGTAGTGGGGTCGATGACGACATCCCCTTTGACACCCAGATTTTCCAGGAGGATATTCACCTGTTTGGCCAGGTTCACATCGATGGGGCTCGAGGAAATGACCGTGTGCTTGAAAGCGAGAGCCGCCGCACCGATGACCTTGTGATTCTTTTCTTCCACCGGTCCGATGGCCAGATGCTTTCCTTCGAAATCCTCGGCGATCTTTTTCAGGACTTCGGCATCCTTTTCCGGATTTGCGCATCCCCAGACAATGACGGGTACATCCACGGCATCCACGACCTTTTTCACTTGCGCGGAAGCCTCCTGAGCGCTCTTGTTGAGGCCGTTGGGATCAATGCTGCGCAGTTCAACCGCGATGATGTCCGCCCCATATTCCTCCACGCATTTCTTCGCCCACGCGCCGGGATCGGCCAGGACGCCCTGGAATGGGGCCTTGGCGGCTTCAGGCCATTCTTCGGGGATCATGTCCCAGACTTCCATGGCAATGCGCGGGAGATTGGGTAGTTTTCCTTCGAACGCATGAAAATTATAGGCTTCTTGTCCGCCTATCCGGATTGCCTTGGGGCCTTGACCCAACGTCACTTGTCGAATATTGCCGCTGTATTGGATCTTGGGAATTTGGTAAGCCAACTGTCGTCCCTCCTTCGCAGATTTGTGAAAATATTAACATGGTGGTCTTGAATTAAGGAATGTAATGAAACATCCCCGGAACTGTCAAGCTAAACCCGGTCTCCGTGATGTCCCGCTTCCCTAACAGGCCATTGAAAAACACGATCTGCCCGCAATCCGGTGTATCAACGGGCTGCTAAGGAATCTCCACCAACTCCTTGAAAAGGCGGAACGCGGCGACAACGGATGGATTGGTATCAGGCAGTTGAAAGGTAGGCTTCCCCAAAAGATCGAATTCCGCCAGTTCCGTATCCTCCGGTATCACTCCTGCAAGTTTCAGGTTCTCTCTCTGTATAAGACCCAACAATGAGTGCATCTCCCCGTCGCTCGCCCGATTCACAACGACCGCTTCCTTCTTTACGGTCAGGTTCAATTCATGCGCCAGTCTCGCAATTCGACCCGCCGCCTGAATTCCTCTCCGACTCGCATCCGATACCACCAGAAGCAGGTCGATTTCCTTGGCGTTCAGCCGGCTCATATGTTCCATCCCGGCTTCATTGTCGATCACGATGAACGGGTAATTTTCGCTGAGGCGGCGGATATATTCCGCCAGAAGCGTATTCGCCGCACAATAACACCCCTCCCCTTCGGGCCGGCCCATGACAAGAAGATCAAAGCCTTCCGATTCCACGAGGGACTCCCCGATCTTCATCTCCATGAACACGTCCTTGGTAATTCCGGAAGGGACTCCGCGCTTCATCTCTTCACGAGCCCCTCCAACAGTCCCCTCCACATCGAGACCCAATACTTCGTTCAAATTGGAATTTGCATCCGCATCCACGGCAAGAACAGGCTTCAATCCGCGTGCTACCAGAAATCGAACCATGAATCCGGCCAGGGTGGTTTTTCCGACACCGCCCTTACCCGCCAATGCAACCGTATACGACAACGCTCACCCCTTTATCTCCGATACACCTTAGAACGACTCAGATCACAGCCCACACTCTTCCGCTCCCTCATGGAAGACACACCGTACCGTGCATAACACATTTTTTCACAAAACACAGCACTTTTCTCCGCTTCCTCCCCGGATCGGCGGTCTTTTCGTCCATGGGGCCCAACAAGCGGCTTGATCTTTTCACGCAGTTCACGTATAAGGAATTACCTGTTTTTTTCTGTAACTTCATGGTGTTATACGATGGTTAATTGGGATTGGGTCCTGAGCAGAACACGGGAACGTATTGGGGAAACCGCCTTTCAGACTTGGTTCGTTCCGACCCGGCTCCTCGGAAATGATTCCCGGGGAATCCTTCTCGAAGTTCCCAATCATTTTCATCAGCTTTGGTTTTCGGAACAATACGAAAACCTCATCCGCGAGATCGTACGGGAGCGTTCCTCCCTTCCTTTCCGGATCAAGTATCGCTGTTTTGACGCCTTGAATCCCAATTCACGAACCGACGGCGATACGCTTCCTTCTCTTTCGGAACCCTTGGATCCGGAGCGCATCTTTGAGAATTTCATTACCGGGTATTGCAACCTGTTGCCGTTCAAGGTTTCCCTCAGAATCGCCACTTCTTCGCGACACACCTACAACCCGTTTTTCCTTCACGCCCCCCTGGGATCCGGAAAAACGCACCTCCTGCACGCCATCGCCAACCATACGGTTAGACAGGCAAGTTTCAAAAACGTATGTTATGTAACGGCCGACCGTTTTTGTCGCTGCGCCGAAGCATATGCACGGGCGAATCGTCTGGATGAATTCCGTTCCCGCTGTTCGGAAATGGACCTGCTCCTGCTGGATGACATTCACCGGATGAGTTCCGCGAAACGCGCCCAGGGGGAATTTGTCCACCTTTTCAACCACCTGTACAATCACCAACGACAAATCGTGGTTTCCGCGGAAACCCTGCCCAGAGATCTCCCCGGACTCAACGACCCGTTGCGGTCCCGACTTTCCTGGGGAGTTATGGCTGAAATTTCCCACCCGAGTGTGGAAATAAAAGAACGAATCATCGAGAGAAAATGTGAAAGGGAGCAGCTCCCCCTTTCACCGGAAATCCGGGGCTATCTCGCTTCCAGCGAAGGGATGAACCTTCATCTATTAGAATCCTCCATCATCCGTCTGGCGACATATGCATCCCTATCCAAGAAACCGTTGGAACTCCGGGAAGTCCGCACCATGCTGGAACAGAAGCAGGATATGCCCGGTCAAGACCTCATCCATCGAATTCAACAGGAAGTGTGCAAGTACTTCGGAATCAGCACCGCAGACATGGAATCCTCCAAGAAGACCCGAGACGTCTCCTATGCCAGACAAATGGCCATGTATCTTGTCCGGCGCTTGTCGGGAGAGCCGTATTCCATCATCGCGGGGCGTTTCGGAAATAAGGATCATACCACCGTCATCCGGGCATGCCAAAAAGTGGAACGCCGACTCCGCGATGACAGCCGGATGCAGCAGATTTTCCGGGAATTAAAGATCCTTATTCATAGTTGACGGAAAACGAACAAAGAACGCACAGCTTTTTTGAACATGATATCCACCCCTTATTCCTTTTTGATCCGGTAATTCCGGGTTTGGTCTGTTCGGATTGTTTCCTAACCACGGATTTCTGGATGCGTTGATGCAGTTCTTCACCGTATTTATATACATTAACTTATTAAAATAATTTAACTTTTGGCTAAAATTCAGATTAGCACAGCGTGTATTCTAGGATTACAAGATTATCCTTTTAAGGAGTAATCAATTATGCAATTCTCCGTTGATCGCACCGAATTTCTAAACGCCCTTGGAAAAGTCCAAAATATTGTGGAACGAAAGTCCAGCATGCCCATTCTGTCACACATACGCATTACCGCGGTTGCACAACACATTCTCATCGAAGCTACGGACCTGGAGGTAGGATTCAGAGGTTCTTTTCCGGCACGAATTCTCCAGGAGGGGAGTCTGGCCACATCCGGACGCAAACTTTTCGAAATTGCCCGCAATCTGACTTCCAATGAGATGCTGGTTGAAAAAAAAGAGAATAACCGGGTGAATATTTCAGCCGATGAAGCGCGATTCAGTCTGTTCGGGCTTTCCCCGGAGGATTTTCCGGACATTCCGAAACATGACCATCTAAAGACCGTTGAAATGGAGGCGGACGCACTGCGCCGTATGATACACTGCACCGTCTTTTCCTCGGCGGCCGAGGACGGATTTTACAGTACGAGCGGAGTGTATGTGGAAAAAATTCCACGCGACGAGTCCGTTTTTCTTCGCATGGTTGCAACGGACGGACATCGACTCTCCCTCATGGATTTGGAGTTGGAAAATCCCGCGGATCTGGAATTCGAAGAGGGCGTTGTTCTTTCGAAAAAGGGCGTAACGGAAATCAGTCGACTGGTCGAAAACGACGGAACCATCCGGTTCGGTATGAGCAAATCTTCGGGGCTGGTCCTGAGTGGATCCTGTCTCGTAGCGGTGCGCCTGCTGGAAGGGAAATTTCCAAATTATCATCAGGTTCTGGCTAAAGGCGAGCAACGGATCGTGGAATTGGAGCGGAAGCGCTTTCTGGAAATGCTTCGCAGAATGTCCATCATGACATCGGATCGTCACAAAGGAGTTCGGCTGGAATTGATGCCCGACAAACTGGAACTGTCTTTGAACAACCCGGAACTGGGCGATGCTCAGGAAGTCATGAGCGTCACGTATGCCGGTCGGATTTTTAAAGCCGCGTTCAACCCAAAATACTTGATGGACGCACTCTCCGTAATGCAAAGCGAACAGGTGAGCTTGAGTTTTTCCGATGAACAGCACGGGTGTACGATTCAAGGAGAGGCGGACGTCGGATTTCTTGGACTTGTAATGCCCATGCAATTGGGAGGTTGAAAATAACAATACATGGAGCAATCACAACTATACGATGCGGATCAGATTAAAGTTCTTGAGGGACTGGAAGCGGTTCGTAAACGACCTTCCATGTACATCGGGAATACGGATGAAGATGGCTTGCATCATCTTGTCTACGAGGTCGTGGACAATTCAATTGATGAGGCTCTTGGAGGGTATTGCACCGAAATCCAGGTAATAATCCATACAAATAACAGCGTAACGGTGGAAGACAACGGTCGTGGTATTCCTGTTGATTTGCACAAAATAGAAGGAGTACCTGCTCTCGAAGTAGTCATGACAAAGCTTCATTCCGGAGGCAAATTCGACAATACGTCCTACAAGGTTTCCGGCGGTCTCCACGGAGTAGGCGTAAGTGTGGTTAATGCGCTATCCGAGTTCCTCGAGGTTGAGGTACGACGCGATGGATGCGTTTACCATCAGCGATATGAAAGAGGAAATAAAGTTACCGAGTTGGCTAGGCTTGGGGAAACTAGAGGTTCAGGGACCAAGATAACCTTTAAGCCCGATCAACTTATTTTCGATAATATAGATTTGAGATACAATAGGCTATCAAAACGTTTCAGAGAACTCGCTTTTCTGAACAAAGGTTTATTTATATCTATAGTAAACGAGAAGGATAACAGACAAAACAATTTTCAATACGATGGTGGAATCGTATCATTTGTAGAATATCTTAATCGAATGAAAAACATGGTTCATGATAAACCTATTTATATTTTCGGGGAACGAGAAGACGTCAGTATAGAAGTTGCATTACAGTACAATGATACCTATAATGAGGAGATTTTTTCCTTCGCCAACAATATAAATACTAAAGAGGGCGGGACCCACTTGAGCGGATTTCGAGCCGGCCTCACGCGGACTATCAACGCGTACGCGGGGAGTGCGAATCTTCCCAAAAATCTGAAGGAGAAAATCACCGGAGATGATCTTCGGGAAGGGCTTACCGCGGTCATTAGTGTCAAGCTTCGAAACCCGCAATTCGAGGGCCAGACCAAGACGAAATTGGGAAACAGCGAAATCAAGGGCCTGGTAGAAAACCTCATGAACGAACGGTTGGCTCGATTTCTGGAAGAAAACCCGCAGGTGGCCAAGAAGATCCTGGAAAAGGTCGTCGAGGCGGCGAGGGCCCGGGAAGCCGCACGCCGGGCCAAAGAACTGGCTCGGCGCAAGGGGGTGCTTTCGGATCACGCCTTGCCGGGCAAGTTGGCTGACTGCCAGGAAAGGGATCCGAGAAGCAGTGAAATATTCATCGTGGAGGGAGATTCGGCGGGAGGATCGGCGAAGCAAGCGCGAGACCGGAGATTTCAGGCGGTACTTCCCGTGAAGGGCAAGATACTGAATGTGGAAAAAGCCCGATTCGACAAAATGCTCGCCAATCAGGAAATCCGAACCATCATCAGCGCCTTGGGCACCGGCATCGGTCCGGAGGATTTCAATATGGAAAAGCTCCGGTACCACAAGATCGTTATCATGACGGATGCGGACGTGGATGGATCCCATATCCGAACGCTGCTGCTTACGTTCTTTTTCCGGAATTTTCGAGAGATCGTCGAACGGGGTAACCTGTTCATCGCCCAGCCCCCTCTCTATCGGGTGGCGGAAAAGGGAAGGGATCCGGAGTTCAAAAAGAACGAAGACGAATTTCAGGAATTTTTGCTGAAACGGGTTACGGGGAAGCGGACGCTCCGTGTGAAAGGGTCGGATGTTTCGCTCAATGGAGCCCGGTTCATATCGTTGGTCCGACGCCTCATGGAATATGTGAAAAACGTGGAAAAGGTGGAGCAGCGCGGATACGATCGGGCGTTGGTGGAATTCCTGGTGGAACATAAAGTGAATCCGGATCTTCTGAGAGATATCGAGGCGGTTCACGGATTGCAGGAAAAAATGGCGGACCGAAAGTTTCAAGTGGACCGTATTGACCGGGATGAAGAGCACAATATCTGGGAACCGACGATATCCGTCCTGAGCGTTCAGAAGAAAACCTCCTCGGTGGGATGGAGTTTGCTTACTTCCTATAACTACCGAAAAGCGGC
Organism: uncultured Thermodesulfobacteriota bacterium; assembly: GCA_964597345.1. Classification (GTDB taxonomy): domain Bacteria; phylum Desulfobacterota; class Desulfarculia; order JACQYL01; family JACQYL01; genus CAZQXK01. The sequence goes on from CAZQXK010000054.1 coordinate 7,903, forward strand.
TCAAATCTGGAGCACCCTGGAGCTGATCCATACCCCTCCTTTCCTCTTGGAGGACAAGGACAACCAGGTGGAACTCAAGGGTAAGGAGGAGCTGTTGCGGTATCTGTTCGACGAAGGTCACAAGGGTTTGAATTTGCAGCGATACAAAGGTCTTGGTGAAATGAATCCGGAACAGTTGTGGGAAACCACGATGGATCCGAGTCGCCGTACGCTGCTTCAGGTCCGCGTGGAGGATACTGTGGAAGCGGATGAGATCTTCACCGTGCTCATGGGAGATCAGGTGGAACCTCGTCGGGAGTTCATTTTCGAAAATGCATTGGAAGTGACCAAGTTGGATATTTAAAAGGCCGGAAAGAACGCCACCTTCGGCGCTGCGCTTCATTTTTCGGGATTCGCGCACCTCGTATCGGTTAGCATCGGTCTGCGCGCCGTATCGTTGGTCAACGGAAGAGTTCAACCAATTCCAATGAGGGAAACGTCATGAAATTGTGGATCTCTGGTACAGGGTGCGTTCTCCTGGTGGGAGCGGCCCTTCTCACTTTCTATGGATGCGCTCCCGCGGTCGTGGGCGGCGCGGCGGTGGGCGCCTACGCCGTGGGAACGGATGAGCGCCCCATTAAGATGCAATTGGACGATGCCGGTATCAGTCTGCTGATCAAGAAGGAGTTCATGAAAGACAGAGAGATCAAAGCGTTCACCATTGATGTGGATACGTTTCAGGGAATGGTGACCCTGAACGGGGTGGTGGCCAACGAGAATCAATCCAGACGGGCCGTGGAAATCGCCGGAAGCGTGGAGGGAGTTAAGCTGATTAAGAACAATCTCCAGTTGAGACAGTAGGTCTTTCTGTATCAGATCTTACCGATGGCAAATGAACCTTCAGAGAAACCCATCGTGTCTCAATACCCGATCCTTCAACGAAATTACGGGCCTTCTGCTGTAAAGACGATAGGCGATCCGAAACGCGCATTCTGAGGAGTGAAACGCCGAAGGAGTACGCTGCGCGGAGGAAGGATGGCGTGAAACGCCGCCGGTCGCGGCTTTCAGCGGTGGGCCGATTGCGAAAGTGTATATGGAAGCAGAAGTATTGCAGGTAAATATTGAGGATGAGATCAAGAAGTCCTACTTGGACTACGCCATGAGCGTAATTATCGGGCGTGCCTTGCCCGACGTCCGAGATGGCTTGAAACCGGTTCACCGCAGGGTCCTGTATGCCATGCGGGAGCTGAAAAACGATTGGAATAAGCCTTACAAGAAATCCGCCCGGGTAGTGGGTGACGTGATCGGTAAGTATCATCCACACGGGGATGCCGCGGTATATGATACTCTGGTGCGTCTCGCCCAGAATTTCAGTATGCGATACCCCCTGGTGGATGGTCAAGGGAACTTCGGCTCGGTGGACGGGGACAGCCCGGCCGCCATGAGGTATACCGAAGTCCGTATGGCGCGGTTGGCCCATGAATTCATGGAAGACATCGATAAAGAGACGGTGGACTTCGAAGCGAACTACGACAATTCCTTGGAAGAACCGACCGTACTTCCAGCAAAAGCACCCAATCTTCTGATCAACGGGGCGGCGGGCATCGCGGTGGGCATGGCCACCAACATTCCTCCCCACAACCTGGGCGAAGTCGTTGCTGCTATTTTGGAGCAAATCGAGCGGCCCGATATTTCCGTCGAAGAACTCATTCGCATATTACCCGGTCCCGATTTTCCGACGGCAGGCTTCATTCACGGCAATAAAGGAATTCTGGAAGCGTACAAGACCGGCCGGGGAATCATTCAGATCCGGGCAAGGGCCGTGGTGGAAACCCTTCACAAGAAGAATCGGGATAACATTGTAATTACCGAATTGCCGTATCAGGTAAATAAGGCCCGTCTCATCGAAAAGATCGTCGAACTGGTCAAGGCAAAAAAAATTAACGGGATTCAGGATATCCGAGACGAATCGGACAGGGAGGGAATGCGAGTCGTATTGGAGCTCCGCAAAGACGAAAACGCCGGAGTACTCCTGAATCAGCTCTATAAACATACTCAGATGCAAGTGACCTTCGGAATCATCATGCTGGCCATTGTGAACCGAAGACCCGAGGTGCTGAATCTGAAGGGCGTAATCCATCATTTCCTCAACCATCGAAAAGAAATCGTCATACGCCGAACGCTGTATGACCTGAAACAGGCGGAAGAACGCGCCCATATTCTGGAAGGACTCAAAATTGCGCTGGATCACCTGGATGAAGTGATTGCCCTGATTCGGGCTTCAACCAGTGTTGCGGAAGCCAGAACCCGTCTCATGGAGCGCTTCGGCCTTTCGGAAAAGCAGGCCACCGCTATCTTGGAGATGCGGCTCCAACGCCTGACAGGCATGGAGCGGGACAAGATCGACCGTGAATACAAGGAGGTGCTGGAACAGATACGGTACTTCAAGGAAGTACTGGAGAGTGAACGCAAGGTCATGGGCATCATTGCGGACGAACTGCGGGAAATCAAAAAGCTGTACGGCAACGCGCGCAGGACGGAAATTATCCGAGATGTCCAGGAATTGGACACGGAGGACCTTATCGCCCAGGAAGAGATGATCGTAACGATCACCCACCGGGGATACATCAAGAGAAACCCCATCAGTATTTACCGGAGTCAGAGAAGAGGCGGCCGGGGGAAGACGGGCATGGGGACGGTAGCCGAAGATTTCGTGGAACACTTGTTTACGGGTTCGACGCACGACATGTTCCTGTTTTTCACCAATCTGGGCCGGGTATATTGGCTGAAGGTGCATGAAATTCCGGAATCGGGGCGGGTGGCCAAAGGAAAGGCGCTGGTGAATCTCCTTTCCCTTCAAAAAAACGAGCATGTGGCCACCGTGCTTCCGGTGCCTCATTTTGATGAGAATGCGTTCACCATCATCGCCACCAAGAAAGGCCTGATCAAGAAAACGGCCCTTTCCGCCTACTCGAATGTACGCGTAAACGGGATTAAAGCCATCGAGATCGATGAAGCGGACGAAGTGATCGCCGCCCGCATCACCGACGGCAACCGGCATGTGCTTCTGGGTTCAAAACTGGGCAAGTGTATCCGATTTCCGGAATCGGATGTCCGGCCCATAGGTCGGGTGGCGCGAGGCGTCATGGGTATGAGGTTGTCCGAGGATGATGAAATCGTATCCCTGGAGGTGCTTCGTGAAGAGGGCACGGAGAGCATCCTCACCGTCACGGAAAACGGGTACGGCAAACGCACGGGAAATCAGTCGTATCGCTTGCAGGGACGTGGCGGTAAGGGCATTATCGATATCCGGACCACGGCGCGCAACGGCAACGTGGTCGGTATGGCCATTGTCAGTGGGGACGACGATTTCATGCTTATCACAAACCACGGGATTGCCATCCGGATTCCCGTGCGGGATGTTTCCACCATCGGACGAGCCACTCAGGGCGTGAGGCTCAAGACGATGGATGCTGCGGAGAAAGTCGTGGGATTGGCGAAATTGGCAGAGAAAGAGGAGTAATCCGGTGGCGAACGTGGGTGTGATCGGCGCTGGAAGCTGGGGGACCGCCTTGTCCCAGGTTTTGGCCTTGAATGGGCATAACGTGGACCTCTGGGCCTTTGAAGAGGAGGTTCAACGCCAAATCGAACGGGACCGGGAAAACAAGCTGTTTCTACCTGGAGTGGCGTTGGCGGGCGATATTCATGCGGGTTGCGATCTCCAATGGGCCGCCGCCGGCAAAGAGATCGTCGTCCTGGTGGTGCCTTCACACGTCTATCGGGGAGTATTGGAACGACTGGTCCCTTACATTCGGCCGGATTCCGTGATAGTAAGCGCCGCCAAAGGCATAGAGAACGACACGCTCTGTCTCATGTCCGACTTACTTAAGGAACTTCTCCCTTCTTCTCTCCATGGACGACTCGCCTTTCTTTCCGGGCCGAGCTTTGCCCGGGAAGTTGCTCGGAAATTGCCCACCGCCGTGACGGTGGCCGCGTATGAAGAAACGGTCGCTTGTGACGTTCAGAGGATCTTTTCCAGCGATTTCTTCCGCGTATACACATCCTCCGATGTAACCGGAGTGGAACTGGGAGGTGCGCTCAAGAACGTCATCGCCATCGCCGCAGGTGTGACGGAGGGCCTGGAGTTGGGGAGCAACGCCCTGGCGGCGTTAATTACTCGGGGACTTGCGGAAATAAGCCGATTCGGAATGGCGCTGGGAGCCGATCGCCTGACATTTTCCGGTCTGGCGGGCATAGGCGATCTGGTGCTCACGTGTACCGGGCAATTGAGTCGAAACAGGAAGGTGGGGTTCGATCTGGGAAAAGGCCGCGTTCTGCCGGATATTTTGGGTTCCATGGTCATGGTTGCGGAAGGCGTCCGAACGGCGAAGTCCGTTTATGATATGAGTCGGCGGGAAGGCATCGAATTGCCCATCTGCTCGCAGGTGTATCAGATTCTTTACTGCGGCAAGCCTCCGCTTCAGGCGTTGCAGGAATTGATGTCCAGGGGGTTGAAACCGGAACTGGGTGGGTACGCCGGAATTTCGAATACGGATTGCGGGGCGGCCGCCGACTCGTGACGCGGATGAGTGCGGATGAAAGCTCCCGAATTAAGGTACACGGAGAATCAGTGGAGAGACGCTCGGCCCACGGGGGCTGTCGCCTCCTGCTCTCGGATCCAACGAAGCGCATCTTGGACCGCGGCCAGTGTCTCCCGCCGGTGCCGCAGCAGGTAATCGTGTCCGGTTCCTTCCAAAGTGAACAATCGCGCCCGTGGCATGTTGCGTGACAGATCCATGCCTCCCCGGTGAGGGGATACGCGGTCCAGAGTCCCCCAGATAAGAGCGGTGGAAAGGGAAAGGCGGTGAACTTGGGTTCCGATCCAATCCTCCTCCGTCAGATTTTCCAGAAGCGCTCGATAGGCCCCTCGATTCGCTTGATAAACCGCCACCCGCGCCAGAATCTGAGGAATCCTCTCCTGCTCCGTATCCAGGTATTCATAAACCAGTCGGCGAAATTGCTCCGGTGTCCTGAAATCGAAGATCTCCCGCAGGCGTTCTAACTCTTCCAGAGACCTGGAAGTATCCAAACCCACCGGCGAAACGAGAACCAGTCCTCTCAGTGCGTATTCGTGAGCCAAAGCGTACCGGGCCGCGATCCAACCGCCCAGGGATACACCCACAAGGATGGGTCGGTCCCATTGAAGAATCTCCATTAATGTTTCGATCTGCCGGGTATACAAGGATAAGGTATACTCGCTGCGGGAAATGGAAGGATCCATACTTCGACCGAATCCCAGGAGTTCCACGGCGCATATGCGGAACTCATCGGCCAGCAGGAGCATCAACGGTTCCCAATACTCGGGAAACAATCCCAAGCCGTGAACCAATATCAGAGGGGCGGCATTTCTGTTCGTCCCGCCCACATAATATCCAAAGGCGCCCAACGACGTACGAACTTCTTCCCGGCGGAATCCCGAGGACCATAGCTGCAGCTCCTTGACAAAAAGGTACCGGTCCACCGGAGAGGAAAACACCCACACCAGCAAAGAAAGCAGTACCACCGACGCCACGGTGATCCGGATTCTTCTCGTTCCCATGGTGCTCCTGGAAGGATATCAGGAAAGTATTCCGTCGATGGGTTCCCCGCAGGAAGAACAGGCGGAACCGGTCAGTCGGGCATGGTGAATCCGATATCCCCGGCGATCGATGACGACGCGTCCACATGCTGGACAAAGAGTGTTTTCGCCCTCGTCTCCGGGAAGGTTTCCCGTATACACGTACTTGAGTCCCTCTTGAAGCCCGATGTCCCGTGCCCGGCGCACGTCTTCGGGAGGAGTGGGCGGGGCCTCCGTGAACTTGTATTGAGGGAAAAATCGGCTGATGTGCCAGGGAGTTTCGCGGCCCACTTCCACCAGGAACCGTGCGATGTCACGAATTTCTTCATCGGAATCGTTTTCGCCGGGGATGAGGAGCGTGGTTATTTCCACCCACACATCCATTTCCTTCATTTTCCGAATGGAGTCCAAAACGGGCTGGAGTCGGGCTCCGCATCGGGACTTGTAGAATTCGTCCCGAAAGGATTTGAGATCCACGTTGGCCGCATGCAGGTAATTTCCAATAGTATCCAGAGATTCCGGGCTCATGTACCCGTTGGTTACGAAAACATTGAGGAGCCCGCGGCCGGCGGCCGGAACCGCCACATCCAGGGCGTACTCGAAAAAAATCGTCGGCTCCGTGTAGGTATAGGCGACGGATCGGCAGTTTTGCCGCACGGCGTCCTCTACGACATCATCCGGAGCCGCATCGCGCCCCCGGACGAGCTGCATATTCTGCGGCATCTGGGATATGTCCGCATTCTGGCAAAAGACGCATCGGAAATTGCATCCCGCCGTGGCTATGGAATACGACAGAGTACCGGGGAGTACATGAAACAAGGGTTTCTTCTCGATGGGATCCACATGCTGGGCGATCAGTTTTCGATATACCAGGGAAAAAAGCGTGCCGCCCCGGTTTTCCCGGACTCCACAGAGGCCCTTTCTTCCCGGTTTGATGACACAACGATGGGAACACAAGGCGCACACAACCTTCCCGTCATCGCTTTTGGAATACAACAGGGCTTCTTTCATACCCCCCCCTCGCGGCCCCATGGATCAGCGCACCCAGTCCCTTTGGGACGCGGTTCGATGCCATCGCGCGCATTTGGATCGTTTGCGCCAAATCCAGGCGAACAGCCAGGAGATCACCGAAAGGGCTTGTCCCCACGGATCGATGATCCGCCCTGTGGGAAGAAAACCAGGGGGCAGTACGTATGGAAGCCCATTCCATTTGGACGGGGAGCATCGTCTTGCACACGAGCCTGCGGACGCCCCACAGGGTGAACAGGCGGGCGTGGCGAAACACGGAGTCCTTAAAGGACCATAGAACCGAATGCTTGATTCCCGCCAGAGAGCAGGAATTCAGGATTCCGATGAAAACATGCTTGCGGGCCACGCGCCAGGCCTCACGCAACGCCAAGGCGGGATCTTCAAAAAATTCCAGGCTCTTGATGAACACCACGATGTCAAAGTGCTTGTCCGGAAACGGCAGAGATTCGGCGAAACCCCGATACACGGGGACGAAAGGTCCCACACGCCGCCGGCACAACTCGACCATGTGCGGGGAAACGTCCAGACCGGCGCAACGATGCCCACGTTTCCTCCATTCCTCGAGATGACGCCCCGGTCCGCATCCCACGTCCAGGAGCACGTCCCTCGGTTCGGGGGACAAAAGAGATCCCATGAGATCCCATTCCCGTTGGAACCAATCGCGACCCTCGGTGGACTCGAACCACCGATCGTAACGTTCACATTCCTCCTTGTTCTGGAAGGACTTCATGAAAATCGACCCTCATCCCGAATAGCGGTTGTCGCCGATGCCCGATGAATATCAGTGTAAGAGATCTCCCTCGTCCTGTCAATTGAGCCTCTTTCCATGCGAAATCAATGAATTGTACACTCCGTGCAGCCGGAAAGCCGGAAGCGACGCCCGGAAATTTATTTTGTAACGCTTGTTACAGAGACCGAGCGACGGCCTCCACGAGGAAAAGATATTCTTTAGGGCGGTTGACTTCATGTCGAAGAGATCCATGAAGGTTCGCGAAATTATCTCACCAAAGTCCACACATAGCCCGAATAGAGAACGAGGAGTAATACCCCTTCCCACCGTTTCAGTGTGTATCCGCTGCGGGCCAGAGGGAGCAGAAGCAGACTCAACAGAGTCATGAAGAGGAGGTCCGGTAAATCGATGCCCGGGGAAGTCATGGGGCGGACCAGTGCCGCCGTTCCCAGGATCCCTAACATGTTGAAAATGTTGGACCCGACAATGTTGCCCACGGCCAGGTCGGTTTCGCCGCGCCGCGCGGCTACCAAAGAGGTGGCGAGTTCCGGAAGACTCGTTCCCATGGCCACCAGGCCGAGTGCCAGCACGGAGGGCGGCCACCCCATTCCGGAACCGATGGAAACGGCCCCGCTCACGAACAAGTTCGCGCCGCCAACCAGGAGTGCTACTCCGACCACGGCCCCAGCCGCATCTTTCCAGAGTCGCCCCGGAACCCCCATCGGGGTCTTTTCGATCCATTCGCCCGTGGGGGATGCCGACTGAATTTTCCGGGAAACAACCACGTTGTACACCACATACGCCGCAAGTCCGGCGAACAGAAGCGCCCCTTCGCTTCGCCCCAGTGCATGATCCGCCAGCAGGCCCAGTAGGATCAGGGACACAAGGATCATGAGAGGGATTTGCAGCCTTACGAGATTTATGTGCACGGCCAGCGGGGTGCACCACGCCGCCAGTCCGAGTATCAATCCGATGTTGCAGATGTTCGAGCCCACGACATTTCCAATGGCCAGGGCCCCGTTTCCCTCCCAGGCGGTCTGCACGCTCACCGCCCATTCCGGGCTGCTGGTACCGAAGGCGACCACGGTCAAGCCAATGACCAGGCGGGACACGCCCAGGCGGTATGCCATGGAGGCGCTGCCCCGGACTAGGCTCTCCGCCCCGCCATAGAGCATTACGACGCCGAGAATGAGATACGCAACGCCTACAAGCATCCCTTTTTCCTCGTGTTCATGCGGTGTGTCCTCTGGATCCTGCAACGCGCCCGCCGTCCCCTCTTCCGCTCGGGGGATTTCTTCTCAATCGTCCCAAGGGCCATGACGATAGGTTCCCGCACCGTGTCGCCGTTGAAAGACCACGGTGCGTTTCATTCGGAACCGATGGTGATGCGAACCTCTACATCAGGCCATCTTCTCTCCAAGGGTTGAACCGTGGGTGGGGCGATGATTTTACAGAGCAAGGACGTGGATTCCCGGAGATTTTCAAGGTAAATGGGTGTCGTGGTGAGGGCGATATCCCCGGGTTTTCTTTCCGGTCCGGGAGACAAGATCTTGAGACGTTCCGGATTCACGTCAACGGAGATAATCCGGAGTCCTTGAGGCAGTCGGCCCACAATTTGGGGCTTTATAGGCACTTCCGTTTCAACGATTTCTTTGAAGTGGAGAGCCAGTGCCGCGGGCTTGGCATCCAGCAACTTGACTTTTTTCGGCAATTTGATGAGATCGTCCGTAATGATGAAGCTCTTGTCGCCGGCGGCGGTATTGGACAGATCGATTTTTACACTCAACCGGGAAGGATCCAATTCATCCAGTTCCGACTTGGGTCCCGCCACGTGAATCTTGATCTCCGTGGGCCTGTCTCCCACAAGCATCACATGCTGAGGCGTGGCGACGTACTCGATGGGAACGGTGAGGCCCTTTTCGCGAACTTCTCCCTGGGCGTGGATGACGGTATACCAGAACACAAAAGCCACCAGGAGACTGAACATGAACTGATGGACCAGCACCCAGCGCCGCCCTTCCTCGTATACGGGATGCGTGTACGAGGAGACGTTCTTCCAGTGAGCAATCAATCGGGCCTTCAGGATATCCCGATTCGGAACGGGGATCATTTTCCCGTGATAAAATGCCGTTACGATTCCCCGCTCTTCGGAAATCACCACCACGAAGGCGTCGCACACTTCGGACAATCCCATGCCGGCATGGTGGCGAGTCCCGAATTTATCCGGCACGGCATTGGTTCTGGACACGGGCAGGCGGACCCCGAAAGAGAGGAACCGTCCGTTTTCCACTATGGCGGCGCCGTCATGCCCGGCCGAGTGGGGATCGAAGATGCTCATGAAGAGGGGATAACTGGGAACGGCGTTCAGTGGAAAGCCCCCGGATGTCCATTCTTGGATCGGTTCCTTTCCTGGAAACACCAGGATGCCTCCTCGTCGAAGCTGAGCCAGAGAGAAAGCCACGTCTCCCACCAAACCAGCCAAATCGTTTCCTCCTCGCGAAACCTCCACCCGCCGGAGTGATGCAGCCCGCTCGAACATTTTTCGGATTTCCGGCTGAAAAAGGACAATGAAGCCTATGACGGCCACGTGACTTACGTTCGTATAGATCCATCGTACGCCGCGAAAGTCGAAAATATTCGCCACGATGAACACGCCCATGGCAAGGAGAATTCCTGTTACGATTTTCCACGTGCCCAGTCTGCGGAGCGTGCGATAGGAGAAGAAGAGCAAGGTCGCGATGAGCAGGTTGTCCAGTAAGACTCTTAGACTGATCAGTTCTCTTACGGTATCCATATCCAGGCTCTCTGCAAGCGGCTGCACGGGCCCTGAAAACGTGGGTCGCTTCAGCGTTCCCGCTTCTGCCGTGTAAGCGGTGATAGGCGGGCGTGGAAACCATCCCCCAAGGAAATACCCTGCGCTGCGTCTTTCATCGGCTTCCGATGAGAGCAGATCCCAGGCGGAACGGAGGCCGTACATGGGTTCTTCCGTCGTGCAGCCCCGAGTCCGAACTCCGAGGTGGAATGGTGTGACGACGGGTGCGCGCCTTCCGGCTGGGTGTTCGAACCGGTTCGTACAGCCATAGACAAGCCATGCATCTCAAAGATAGAAGGATTTTCGGGGTGATTTCAACGGGGGAACACCGCCTTCCGGAAAGCGGGGGTGAATTCCGAGCCCTGGCCTGGTACAGGCATGGGCCGGAGTCCGGATTTCCCGTCGTGGGGAACGTACCGGTGCGACGTTCACAGAATGTCAAAACGGGAAGCCTTATTATCCGTTGATAAACAGCATTGCGTGCAGGCGGGTGCAAAACGCCATCCGCCCTCACGCCGAAGGCGCGGCTTGCATCCATCGTTTTGCACCCGCCTGTTACGGGGCGTGTGCAACCGTTTGCCCGGACGCCGGGTGCTTGTGAAGCTCTTTGAGAAAGATGATCTTATGATCCCCCGTCCGATAGAAATCCCGGAGTTCGGCTACAGGCCGATATCCGCTCCTGGCGTAGAAGGCCCGGGTGGGTGCGTAGGCTTCGTTTAGGGAGGTTTCCACATACGTGTGGTCTCCGCCCATGCGGAGAATGACGGACTCGGTTTCGGCAAGGAGCCTCTTGCCCAGGCCTAAACCTTGCAATGACTTCCAGACGGCGATCCAATAGAGATCGTAACTCGATTCCGTGCCGGAAATAGGTCCGAAGCAGGAATATCCGAGTATGGTTCCGTGTGCTTCGATAAATAGAAAATGATACCCGCTGCGGCTGCCTTTGCTCAATCGTTCTTCGACCAGCTCTACGGCGACGCCGACTTCTTCCGGTGTGAACAGGCCGGTGGATTCGACAATCCGCCGGACACATTCCGGATCCGCAGATCGAACTTCGTCTCTGAAAAGGACGGAAGCTTCGCTCCATAAGAGAGGATCAATGGGTTGCACTGGGGACATGGTTGTTCTTTGCTTTGGAGAGGTTTGGAGGTTGATTGCCCGAGAATGCTCCGTATTGGGCTCCGTGGGAAAGTCCCCGAAAGAAATGACGGGCGTTGGCGGCCAGGGAACGAATGCGATACCCGCCTTCCTGAACCACCAGCGTGGGCAGTTTCAACGCGCCCAGGACTCTCCCGTTGGCCTCGAAGTCCGCCGGCGTCAATGTCCAGGTTCCGGTGGGATCTCCCTTCGCCGTGTCGAATCCCAGAGAGAGAACCAGGAAATGAGGTCGAAACTGAATGAGCCGGGAAACGGCCTTGCGAAGCACTTGCAAGTAATGCGGTCCGTCGATTCGCTCTTCCAGGGGATAATTGACATTGTATCCGAGTCCGGCGCCCGTTCCTCGTTCATCCGAAAATCCGCTGAAGAAAGGGTAGGCGAACTGCGGATGGCCATGGATGGAAACGGTCATTATGTCGGCGCGGTCGTAGAAAATTTCCTGCGTTCCGTTTCCATGGTGATAATCGATATCGAGCACCGCCGTTCTGCCGTGCGGGCTCAGATACTGCGCGGCCACGGCGGCGGAGTTGAAGTAACAAAACCCCCCGAAGATCCGCCTTTCGGCGTGGTGGCCCGGCGGCCGCACCAGAGCGTAGGCCAGCCGGTATCCCTGGAGAAGCGCCTCGGCTGCGGTCAAAGCACAATCCACCGCCCTCTTGGCGGACGTATAGGCGTTTCGATTCAACGGGGTGAACGTGTCCATGCAGTAATAACCCGCTCGAATCGGAAGCTCCTTGGGAGGGCGTGCCGAATTCCGGATGGGAAACACATAGGGATACACGGATCTCCGGGCTTCCAGTCGAGTGCACACGCGTTTCAGATACTCCACAAAGCCGACATCATGCACCTGCTTGATAAACCGCTCGGAAAAGTGCTTGGGCGGCACGGGATTGAATAAGGCGGTTCCTTCGATGCCGCGCAAAATGGATCGGATCCTCACGGGAGATTCCACGTATCCGCGTTCATGAACATGATGGATGGCGTGTTGATCGTTTACCACCAATGCGATGGTCTTATCCAAAAGCCGCACGTCTTCTTTCTTCGGCCCTTCCACGTGAACATGGCGCGGCGCTCGGAGTCGGACGGGGTCGTCTCGAAAAGAATCCACCACTCGGTCGATGTATCCGGGAGGACAGGATTTTCCATACTTTCGCTCGAGGATGGCCCGAACGATCACCCGGGCTCGATCCCGGGACAGGGTGGTTTCTTTGCCCAGAGAGTCGAACGCCAGATAAGGAGGGCATTCTTCTCCCGGTTTCAGGGGCGTTTCGTAGGCCGTACGGATAATGGGCCGGGCTCCGTAACGCTCGTAAAAGCGGAGGCGGGCGCGATTGGTTTTGAGGATATCCGGATTGGGGCACAATATCGGATCATCCGGAAGGCATTCAAAAAACAAGCCCTCCGCACTCAGGAATCGGGTTTCATCCCGCACGCGTTCGTACAAGGCTCCGCCCACGCCTCCACCGACCTTTCCGGGTTCGGCGGACAAATAATCCAGGTAACCGAACTCCAGATCCGGTGCGTGCAACAGTAATGCAAACCCGCGCAGCCTGCCTCGCAGATCGTCCGCCACAAACAGGATGGAGCGAAATCGATATTTCAGCGGATTCCGGAGTTGTTGCGGGAGCTTTTCAATATCCTTTTCCGGGACGCCCGGAAAATGAATACGCAGCATTTCCTGGACCTGCCGTATGGCTTCCCGATCAAGGGCCAACGCATCGTCGTAAATGCGCCGAATTCGGAACACCGGCACTTCTCCCTCAGGAATGCAGATCCGTTAGAATCCGCTCCACTACTTCTCGAAAGGACAGCCCGTGTTGGATGGTGGCCGCAGTGAAGCCTGCGTCCGGGGCCAGACAAGGATTCGCATTCACTTCCAGGATCCAGGGGGTGCCTGAAAGGTCCACACGGAAGTCTACCCGTGCGCATCCATTGAGTCGGAAAAGGTTCCAACAGGCCAGGCTCATCTGTTTGAGCGTTTCAAGGAGCGGTTTGTCCTCGGCAGGAAATCGGAAAGATCGGGGAGTGTGTTGAAATTCGAAGGAATCCGATTCCCACTTGGCGCGATAGTCCACGATATGCAGCTGATGGCTTGAATAGTCCATGAAATGGATTTCGGCCGGGGGCAGCACTTCCGGACCTTCCGGGCATCCCAGCAGTGATACGTTGAATTCCCGGCCCTCGATATAACTCTCCGCAAAACAGGCCTTTCCGAGTCCGTTCCGTCTCCGATCCATTGCTTCCAGGAGCCCGGCCGCGTCCCGGCTCCGGACGACGGAATGTTGGTCCAATCCGACGGAGGCATGTTCCCAGATGGATTTGATGATGTATCTTCCCGTGACCTCGACCCGGTCTCGCCGGAGTTCCTCCACGGTAAAGAACCCGGGCGTGTTCAGTCCGCCGGCCATGAGTGTTCTTTTGGCCAGGACCTTGTTGGATGTCAGATAGAGGGCATCCGTGGTAGCCCCGGTGTAGGGAATATCCATAGAGTCCAGCAGCGCGGGGGCCAGAGACAGGAATCTCCCCTGCCCCTCCACGGATTCCACCAGGTTGAACACCAACGAAGGATTCCAGGCGGATATCCGTGCGCGCACCTCTTTCAGATCCAGGGAAAAGGGGACGGCGACAAAGTCGTACCCCATCTCTCCAAGCGCTTCCGATACCGCATGGACCTGTTCGATGACGTCCCATTCATCTTTGGGAGGGTTCTCGGGCAGTTCGGGATGGAGGATCACGATTCTACGCAAGGGTTCTCCCCCAACAGTCTCCGGCGATACTCCCCATCGGTCCTGTCCCTGTCGCCTTGGGAAAACGGCGCGGCGTAATGCGAAGAAAACGAACGTGTCGGGTGTCCTTTCATTCGTTTCAGGGCCCACTGCATGATTTCGCCGATAAGTGTCTCAAAAGAAATCCCGGCCATGGCACAGACCATGGGAAGATCCGAATGCTCCGGATGGAGTCCGGCCAGTGGATTCACTTCCAGAAAATACGGCATCTCGCGTTCGTCCGCACGCAAGTCGACCCGACCTGCGTCGCGGCATCCCAGACCGCGCCACGCCTGAAGAGCCGTTTCGCCTGCGGCCAAAGCCGGGGCATCCGTCGGGAACCGGTACGTGACCAGTTCTTCGGACTGCTCCTTGTTCATGAAGGAATACGCACCCTGTTCCGCCTGGGGGGCGAGAAGCACCTCCATGATCCCCGCCACCCGAGCCCCTTTTCCGGTTCCCAGGATTCCCACGGTGAATTCCCGGCCTGAAAGATACCGTTCCACCAGAACGGGTTGACGAAACGTTTTGAGCAGTTCCCGGCACACGGTTTCCAGTTGCCGCCGATTCTCGATGCGGGAAGAGGCCGTGATTCCTTTCCCGGTTCCCTCTGCCACGGGTTTGGCGAACAAAGGGAAGGGAAGATCCACCTGATCCAGATCCTCGGGCTCCTCGACCACCGAAAACTCGGGAGTGGGTATGCCCAGATCCCGGACCACCCGTTTCGTCAAGCCCTTGTGCAAGGTAAGGGCCAAAACGGCCGGATCCGAAAACGTGTACGGAATGTCGTAGGCGTCCAGCAGCGCCGGAATGAGAGATTCTCTCCCATAACCCCGTAGTCCTTCGGCGATATTGAACACCATATCCCAACGCTCGCCTCCCGCCAGACGCTTGACAAGACTCCGGACATGCCCGATGCGGACCGTCTCGAATCCCAGTGCGTTCAAGGCCGTCTCAATGGCTTCGATGGTACGGGGTTGATCGAACTCCGCCAATTCTTCCTCGGTCAGCCCGAGAGAACGGTAATCATCCCGCATGTCATAGGTCATGCCCACAATCATGGTTGCACTCCAGCAGGGGCCTCGTTCGAGTCGCGAACGGGATCCGGATACCGGTAGGTGTTCCCCTGATAGTTCCTGAGCAACAAGTCGTCACCATCTCGCCCCACCCAATACTCGGGAAGCAACGGGATCTTGCCGCCTCCTCCGGGAGCGTCGATCACGTAGTGAGGCACTGCGTATCCGCTGGTGTGTCCTCGAAGGCCTTGAATGATTTCAATTCCTTTCTCCACCGGCGTCCTGAAATGCGAGGATCCCTTGATGGGATCGCACTGGTATAAATAGTACGGTCGCACGCGTATCCGCAGTAAACCGTGCACGAGTCGTTTCATGATTTCCACGGAATCGTTGATCCCCTTCAGAAGCACAGTCTGGCTTCCCAACGGAATTCCGGCATCCGCCAGCCGATTGCAGGCCAAGGTGGTTTCCGGTGTAATCTCCTCGGGATGGGTGAAATGAATGCTCATCCAGAGGGGATGATACTTTCGGAGCACTTTCACCAATGCGGGTGTGATGCGCTGGGGCAGTACCACGGGAACCTTGGTGCCGATACGCACCATTTCCACGTGGGGAATGCGGCGAACCCTGCCCAGAAGCCACTCCAACACGTCGTCTTTGAGGGTGAGCGGGTCCCCCCCGGAAAGAAGGACGTCCCGAACGGAAGGCGTATTCTCGATATATCCCAGCGCCCGTTCCCAATGTTTTCGTCCCAGGGTCCGCTCGCACTCTCTGCCCACGATTCGGGAGCGGGTGCAGTACCGGCAGAAGGTGGAGCAAAAGCCCGTTACCAGGAAAAGCACGCGGTCGGGGTATCGGTGCACCAGACCAGGCACGGGGCTGTTGACATCCTCTCCCAAAGGATCTTCGGCTTCGCCGGCGGCCGTTCCCATTTCCGCGCTCACGGGAACTACGGTCCGACGCAGCGGGTGCAGCGGGTTGTCCCAATGGAGCAACCCCGCAAAATACGGAGTTATGGATACGGGGAAAGCCTGACCATGTCCCAACACGGCCTGCTCTTCCTCCGGTGACAGAACCAGTATTCTCGACAACAGCGAGTGGCTTCGAATGCGGTTCCGGACGTGCCATTTCCAATTGTTCCAATCCGCCGCCGTGGCCTCCGGAAAGAATCGTTTCCGGAATCGCAGACTTTCGGAACTCACCACAAATCGAGCGGGGTGGATTACCACCTTGCCCGATTTCGGGGCGGCGCTTGTCCGGCTATTCGATGTGTCTTGTCTGACGGCCGATCCGCCGATTCGGTCTTCCGGGTTCCTGGCCCCGAATGGACGGGCGCAGGAAAACGCACCCGGAGGTTCGCTGGACTCCACCGGCAGATCTGTCTTGGAAGAAGAAGCGGAGGTTTCTTCCATGTAATCGAGCCCCCTTCCCATCGAAAAATGGTTGATTTGCACCGTGGATAGGCAAGTCTTGTGCCACGACTATAACTCTTTGACATCATAGTTATTTCGGGAGAAGAACCCCCGCGAAACCGGAACCGATGCCTATGGGGCCCGGGTGTACCTTTTTGGGTAAAAAAGGCCGTAAACGTTTACGTCCAACGAGCGTCGAAACAGAAGCGAATGCGTTCTGCACCAAAACGACCGCTAAATCAATCCATTTCACGGCCCTTGTAGGATGGACGCATTGCAGGACGGCTGCAAACGGATGAGACGACAAGACCGGGAACCCGGAAGGATGGGGCCTGGATCGGACACGTTTCGGAGATGGAGAACCGGTGTAACGCCGCAAATTGAGGTTTTTTCCGGCCATCCGCGTTCCTTGGTTTTTGAGGGGAAGATTTCAGAAATGACGGTTCTCCGTTGTGCTGGATCGGAAATGAAAATACCGAATTCCGGGGACGCAAGGAAGCGGAGCCTGTTTACCGGGCCGAGAGCCATCAAGAGATTCGCGATCTGTAGAAAATCCGGGAAGCGTATGGTTTGGCCGATGGATTCAAGGTCTTTCCGGTGCAGGCCGGGAAGAAAAAAACGAAAGCGACGGTAATCGTCCCGAGTGGAAACGGATCGAACCCGGATACCCGGCGCCCGGATCGATCATGCCTATGGGCCGGCGCCCCGGTTGGCCGGGGTTTCTCGAACAGGCGAAACAAATCGGACCGCAGACCTGAGTCTGGCATCTTTTTTGTTTATCGTAGAGCCAGTGGAATCCGAGTCAACCAAGAGACTTAAAGAAGAATGCCATGCCCTGGAAATTTTGGAAAAAGGCCGCACCGTGCGGCCCCTTACCCCACAGTCGGGTCGAGGGAGGTCCCCTGCCGGGCGCCCTGCCTCTGGCCGTGGGACGGTATTTGGTGAAGGAACTGGGCAAGGATCCCCGGGGAATCCGAAGCCTGAGGGGTGTGGTTCGACCTATGGGCGGCAGTAGAGAATCCTATGAAATCCGTATCTTCGACCGTGAACAGGTGGAGCGGAGGGGGGTTCTCGTGACAAACTATTCCTCTCTGGACAACCATTTGGATCTGGTGCTGTTCAAGGGGTGGTTTCATAAGACCCGGGGAACGCTTCATATTGAAGAGCGGAAAGGATCCAAGAATGCCCCTGTGGCTTAACAGGCCGTCGAAAAACACGATCCGCCGTGCTGCGCTTCATACTTCTTCGTCCTTGCGGCGTACTGGTTGTACGCCTCATTCCTCAGGATTCGCGCGCCTTGCATCTCATCGTTTTTTGCCGGCTGTCCATAATACCGTTTATCAGCGGGCCGCTGAAGGGACCTTGCAACAGACGGGTTAGGGCATCGCGTCGCGACATCCGGTTACGGCGCCGCACACGAGTCCGTCCTGGGATGTTTGGACAGGGTGATCCGAAAACAGGTTCCCCTACCCGAAACGGAATCCACCGAGACGCCGCCTTCGTGACGGCGGACGAGTTCCTTTACCACGGCCAACCCCAACCCGGAACCCTCGATGCCTTTGGATGTTTCCAGTCTCTGGAAAGGTGCGAACAACGAGTCGCATTGGTGGGCGGGAATGCCCACACCGTTGTCATGCACCTCGAATACATGGTTTTCGTTGTTGTTGAAATACCGGACCGTAATTTGGGATAGAGGTTCCCCGCCGTACTTGAGGGCATTGTCTATGAAGTTCCGGAAAATACGCAGCAGCGCAAGTCGATCCGCAATGACGTAGGGCATGGAACCGGAAACGGTCAGGTGGGTTCGTTTCCGCTTCAAAGTGGGTGCGAATTCGGCGGCCAGGGTTTTCATTACTTCGTTCATGTCCACTTCTTCCAAGCGTAGCACGGCCTCCTTGGCCTGCACGTAGGAATTGATGTCTTCCACCAGGGCAAGCACCTGTTTCGCCGCCTTCAAGATGTGGTCAACGTAAAGCTTCCCCCTGCTTTCCAGAACTTCGTAGTATCGCTTGTGGAGTCGTTCAACGAATCCTATGATGGCGAGGGCCGGATTTTTCAGGTCATGCGAGATGGAATAGGCGAAGAACTTGATCGTGTTATTTTTTTCCTGCAACTCCAGGAGCTTCTGTTCAAGGGATCGATGCGTTTCCACTCGATCCACGGCGATGGCGATCTGATTGGCCAGGGCCACCAGGAGATCGATCCGGCCCCGTTCCAGGCGAATGGCCGCATTGGAACCCAGGTTTATGATGCCCACCACGGTTTCCGATATGAGCATGGGGACGCACACAATGGTCTTGAATCCTTTGTCCAGAAGGAGTTGTGAGCGTTCCTGATCTTCGAGTTCGGATACCAGCTGAGCCAGAAACGACTTGGTCTGAGCCGCCTTTCCGGTGAACCCTTCCCCCAATTCCAGCGTTTCCAGACCGGAGGGTTCCATTCCCCGGCATGCGGCCAGTCGTAACACCCGGCCGTTCGGCTCCATTCGATAGATTCTCCCTCCGTTGAATTCGAAGTCGGCAAGAAGCCGGTCCAGGGCGCCCTCCAAAAGGTCCTTCATGACGGAGGTGTCGGACAGGAAATTGCTCATTTCCAAAAGAATAGACAAGTCGGGGCTTCGCTGCTTTATGTTTGAAGCGTCCAGAGGTAGGGATATGTATTTTTCTTTGATAGGCATATTCCGAATCCTACCTTAATTAGCATCAGGATAGTAGATTATGGGCATATCAGTGGGAGTTGAAAGGACCGTCATCCGGGTACGCATTCTTTACGTACTGATATATCATGCGCTGACTATTGAAAAAGGATCCGTTCAAACCAATTGTGGAACGCATAACTTTTGCATATTCCTGGAAGCGGTTATAATACATCGGTATGATCGTATGCTCCAATTTCTGGTACATGGAGCCGATCTCCTCGGCGAGACTGTCTTCGTTTGCCGACGGATCTCCAATGGACCAGCCCGTCACTCCTTCGACATGTCCTTCGATCCACCACCCGTCCAGAACACTCAAGCTGGGGACGCCGTTAAGCGCCGCTTTCATGCCGCTGGTGCCGGAGGCCTCCTGGGGCTTTTGGGGCGTATTCAACCAAAGGTCTACTCCGGAGCATAAGTACAGCCCCAGTTCCATGTCGTAGTCCTCCAGATACACTACAGGGATCTGCTGTGCAAGCTGCATCGCGGCTTCGAAGATCTTCCGGATTTGCCGTTTGCCCCCTTCGTCCCGAGGGTGCGCCTTGCCGGCGTACACGATCTGCAGGGCGCCCGCGTTTCGAGCCATGGTTCGGAGCCGCTCCAGATCCGAAAAAAGCAGGTCGGCGCGTTTGTACTCCGTAGCCCGCCGTGCGAAGCCCAGTGTCAAGAGTTCCGGCTTCAGCACACATCCGGATCGGCGCCGCACCTCTTGGATCAGAGCCTCTTTGGCCTGCCGGTGGGCCTCGGCGATCTCTTCCAGGGGAATACTCACGGCATATCTCAGGTACAGATTGTCATAGCGCCACTCCGGGATGTGACGGTCATACAAGCGGCCGAAGGACGGGGAAGTCCAGGTGGGGGCATGAACTCCGTTGGTGATGGAGTTGATGGGATAACTGGGGAACATCGTCTGGGAGATTTCCTCATGCCGGTGGGATACGCCGTTGATGTATCGGGAAAACCGTAACGCCAGATACGTCATGTTCACGACGCCGTCCAGGCAGCACCGGGTGTCTTCCAGGACGGCGGCCCGCTCGGGACCGAGAACCCGGCGAACCAGCCCGAGGGGAAACTGATCGTGTCCCGCCGGAACCGGAGTGTGGGTGGTGAACACACACCGCTTGCGGACGCTCTCGATGAGTTCCTCCCTGGGGAGGGAAGTGCGCCCGCGTGCTTCCTGTTCTTCCAGGAGCGCCAGGGCCATGAGCGCGGAATGCCCTTCGTTCATGTGATAGGCCTGGATGTCCGAGTATCCCAGACTTCTCAGCACGGCGACGCCTCCCAACCCCAACACCGCTTCCTGGCACAATCGGTAGTGCGGGTCTCCCCCGTACAGATGATCCGTAATGCCTTGATCCCAAGGAGTGTTTTCCAATACCGCCGGGTCCAGAAAAAACACCGGCACCTCCCAGCCCGAGATTCCGCGGACGAGGCGCCTCCAGGCGCGTACC
>CAZQXK010000055.1:0-28165 GCA_964597345.1 uncultured Thermodesulfobacteriota bacterium
GGACCCGCCACGATGAGTCCATCCTCGGTCCATTCGAGCACGCGGGAAACGGTGGGGCGGCGGTCCGGGGGAATGCGGCGCACGTATTCGTCCACCCGTGACAGTCGATCCTGAAGGCCCGTAATCAAACGGTACGCCCTGTCGGGTACGCCGAGCATTTCCCCCAGGAAGCTCATGTCTTCCAGGGCTTGATCGACGGAGGCGGGGTGGACCAGAACGAAAGGCACACCTGGGTCTCTTTCTTCGAGGAGCGGCTTCATACGCCCATGCGCCGATGCCAGGCCCAATATCAGGTCCGGCTCCAGGTCGCCGATTCGGTCCATGTCGGGGTCAAACCAGGAATACACATGGGGCTTTTGAAGCGCCTCACGCGGGTGGTCACAGGCGTCCGTAACCCCGGCCAAGCAGTCACCGAGTTCCAGGGCGAACAGGATCTCGGTGATGGAAGGGGTCAGGGAAACAATGCGTCGATAAGGAACGGATGGGGTCGGCATGGGGATCCCTTTCCGGGAAGCTCAGGGTGGATGGTCGTGGTCGGCGTGACGAGCCGTGGCCGGTGTATCGAGCCGGCACGATGATCTCCGCTTTCCTGGAGGTCCGGAGTCAACGATAGAACTCCCCACTCAGCGGGACGGGACTCGATCCCGGCGTCCTGTTCGTCCTCCGGCACAAATTCAGGAGTCCTGATAGGCAGAATACTTCAGTGAAGTACGCCGGTCAAGAAAGACGCGGGTTCGCCGATAAGACAATGGGAGATGATCGGTACCGTGGCTCCAACAACCTTTGGGGTTATGCGATCACCGCTGCATAGGTTGGGGATCGGACCGGGGCGCCGCAGCCGCCTGGAGTCCCCCCTAAACCCTGTTTCTGAACGGATTGATGCGGGGAGGAAGAAAATGAATGCGTTCCGGTGGCTTTGCTTGTGTCTGTGTTTGCTGTTCTGGGGTCTTCCCATTCATGCCGATCAGCCGTTTCAGGCGCCTGCCCGGTTCGACTTCGGCAAAGGAGGCGGTGCTTTCTTTCTGGAAGGCGCTATCTAGGGTCCCACGGGGCAGAAGGGACTGTCTTTCAATCCCATGCCCGTGCCCGTTTCAGGATTTCTGAAAGTCCAACACCTCACGCCGTCCACCGGTGTCTTCACCGGGGAAATCGAAAACATCGGAGGGGTAACCACGGCGAGCGTCTCCATTCTGCCGGATGTCCAGGTAACGCTGCGGATGCACGGAGGCGTTTCCGGTACGTTTCGATGGAACCAGGGATCCGTGGTGGTATATCCCACCAACCTGACGGTGTCGCTGGAGCTGGATTCATTTACGTATGAAATACCCGTGGAGGCATTAGCCATCCCGGGGACCTATGCGAACAACGAGATATCCGTCCAGGCTTTCTATTCCTATGCAGACACCTACATGGGGCGGTCTTTTTCCGTGTCGTTCTCCATGACCTTGAAGGGCGTCCTGGAGGAACTGCCCGGAGAGCCCACGGCCCCCATTATCACGACGGATGGGTTCGGCGGAACCTGGTATGGATCATGGACCAGCACCCTATTTCCCGGAGAACAGGGCGGCGTTCGATTCAATGTGTGTCAAAAAGAGAGCGATCTCCTGGGCGAAGCCTTGCTCTACGATACGGAATGCGGGGATGTAGTGGTTCCGGTGTACGGGACCGTCAATGGGAACGTCATGATGGTGTCCAGCCAGCATGAATGCCAAGGCGTGCGCGCCTATACGGACTTCACGCAAGGCGTGCTGGTGGACGAGAATACCATTGCCGGCGTGTTCAAGCTGTGGATCGACGGTCACGAATTGTACGACGAGGGCGCGTTTCAGCTGGAAAGGACCGCGCCCATTACTATCTGGACGGACGGCGTGTGGAAGGACAAGGGAGGCAGCTGGTTTGCGCAGAAATACGATCACGGGGGCGCCCTTCTGATTTACAGCGCGGATCTGAGTTCTTTCCAGGTATACGGTATCGATTCGGCATCGAGCATGACCTGGACTTCCGGTCCCGATCTGGTAGCCGGCGGCTATTCGGCGGAGTTCAGCGTTTCTTCCTACAACGCGGCCGTGGTGACCGTCACGGAATTGAGCACGCAGATCCATACGATGGAGACGCTGGTCAAGTTCGCGGGGGGTCGGCCCGCCGAGGACTACGGGGAGACCGACGGGGTGTGGAAGGACGCCCAGGGCGGGAACTGGTTTTTCCAAAGGTACGGTCACTGTGGCGCCCTGGTGATTTACACGGAAGACATGAGCAGTTACCGGGTGTACGGGGTGGATTCCGGAGCGGGTCTGGTGTGGACTTCCGGTCCGGATATGAACAGCGGGGCTTTTTCCGTGGTGGTTCGGTTCTTTTCCTCCACCGAGTGCTCGGTCACGATTCAGAACCTGACCCAAGGGACTTCGGAAACCCGGAGTCTCACCAAATTCGCGGGTGCTCTTTAAAAGGCCGTTACATAACGCGTTCTGGGGTCACGCCGACGGTGTGGCTTGCATCTTATCGTTTTGCGCCGGCCTCAATACGAACTGTCAAAGGGCTCTTGACGGACATGCCGTGTCCTGGAGCAATGGAGCGGTTCGCGAACCGCCCTTCCATTCCGTCCAGCCCAGGAGGGTTCTCGGACGCCGCTTTCGCGGCGTCCCGAGAGCGAAAACACGACGGTCAGATCCACATGCCTCCGTTGGGACTGATCACCTGGCCTACGATGAAGTCCGCCTCGTCCGTGGCCAAATACACCACCAGACTGGCGATTTCGCCGGAAGCGCCCAGCCGGCCGATGGGTTTCCCCGCCACGATCACCGGGAGAAGCCGCTCGTCAATGGCGTCCAGAATGGCTGTCTCGCAAAAACCGGGCGCGACGACGTTAACGGTGATACCGGAGCCGATGACCTCCTTGGCCACGGATTTGGAAAAGGAAATAATTCCGCCCTTGGCCGCGGAATACGCCGCCAGACCTGCGCATCCGCTGACGCCGCAGTAAGACGCCATATTGATGATCTTGTCCCGGCGCTTTTCTTCCATGATTTTCAACGCTTCCCGGGTACAGTAAAAGGCGCCGTTCAGATGGACGTTCAAGGTTTCGTGCCACCATTCGTCCCGGTAATTCGACGTGACCTTGAGGGACTCCTGCATCTTGCCCGTGGTCATGACTTCCTGGACGGCCTTCAGGTTTCCGTTGTTGTATGCGCTCTCGTATTCCGCCCATTTCTTGGGAATACCGATGCCTGCGTTGTTCACCAGAATATCGAGAGTCCCCCAGGCGGATCGCAAGGTGTCGAACATGGCTCGGACCTGCTCCACGTTTCCCACGTCGGCGGTCAAGGCCAGCGCCTCGGCGTCCAGGGCCTTCACGGCCGCCACGGTGTCCTCGACGGCCGCCGGGTTCACGTCGTTCACCGCCACTCGGGCTCCTTCCCGAGCCATCTGTTCGCATATGGCTCTTCCAAATCCTCCACCGGCTCCCGTGATCATCGCCACTCTGTCTGCAGTTTCACGAATCTACCTCCTGTTTGGGTTCTGTTCCGTTCTCTCGACGCCGAACTCGATTCAAGGGTGTTTCTCGGAAAGCATACCTTGTGTAAGCCGAAAACCTGGTGCGTGGGCGGGCTCATTCCTCGGAGGCTCCGAAGGAGCGGTGGTACGCCGTTTCAATTTCGTCTTTCCAGAGCGACGCGATTTGGGTCGGTAAGATGCCGGTCTTATCCGGCGGAAGATCGTAGATTTCGAAGACGAACTGCTGCAGGCCCCGGGTCTGAATGGTGAGCCAGCGCTTTTTGGTCAGGACGAGTTCCTGCATTTCGGAAAGCGGGATGATGATCCGGCCGTCCTTTTCTACGGCCTGAAGCTTCCCGTCCTTGCCCATCTGAACGACGTAGTTGGCGTTGAACGCCTGCGCGGTGCGGCTCATGGCCATGATACCGAAGTCCTGTCCCGTGGGGACCAGCTTGGAGGCCGTTTCCAGGGCCTTGAACCATGCGGAGTCCTCGTAAATGAAACGCAGATTGGTCAGGAAACAGGATCCGAACTTGGCGTTCATCCCGCCGAATATACTGGCCATGGACATGCGGGAACAGCTGTTGGCTCTCAGAAGGACTTCACCCTCGATGAGGGGTGTCTTGAGGATCTCCCATTCCTCGGCGGATTGGCGCGCGGGAGCGGACGCGCAGGACAGAAAGGCCGCGCAGCAGGCGCAGCACAGGAAGGCTCTGAGGAAATGAGTTATTGGGAAGGGCATGGCCTGGAATCTCCGGGATTGGATGGATGGATTCGCCGTAACGCCGCCGGGAGGTGAAACAGCCGATCCGCGATACCCCCGTGGCATTCCGTCCTTCCCGCCTTCGGGGTGGGGGCGGGACGCACAGGGGGCCGTTGAAAAGCGCGATCCGCTGTCATGCGTTGGCGTGAGCCAAGGCGCGGCTTGCATCTCACGGTTTTGCACCAGCCTGCCTGCGGCGGTTTTATCCACGAACGGATGCGGTGTGCATTTTATCGTTTTGCCGCCTCACGGGCAAGCCTGTTTCGATGCACCGGCATCGATTTGGATGCGGCTGGGAGTGAGGTGGGAGCCCGGAGCGAGCGGGTATTGAGGCGGTTGAGATACCGTCTCCGAAATTTCCAATGATGGACGCAAGCTCCTTGCGGGGGGCGCATCCGCGGCCCGAGTATTCGGTGTCCGGAACCATGGGGTTGAAAAACGGCCGCGAATGGAGCACAGTGAAAAATACCGTCCGTTCCCATGGAGTGCGGGGGCAGGCTCGATCCCATGGTGTAAGGCTCCGGGGAAAGCCCGACCGGGTTTCTGAAGGAACGGTTCCAGCCGGATGGAGCGGAGTGGTATGCGCGGGAAAGGAGACAGTGCGTGAGATTGCTGGTAACCGGCGGTTGCGGGTTCATCGGGTCCAACTATATCCACCATGTACTGGAAGCGGACAGTGGGGTGCGGGTGGTGAACCTGGACAACCTGACCTATGCGGGGAATCTGGAAAACCTCGAAGGCGTGCAAAGCCGTTTCGGGGATCGATACGCGTTTGTGAAAGGGGACATCGCCGATGCCGATGGGGTGGCCCGACTGTTCGAGGAGCATCGTTTCGACGCCGTGGTGAACTTTGCCGCCGAGTCTCATGTGGACCGTTCCATACTGGATTCCAGTATATTCATACGCACCAACGTGGCGGGCACGCACACCCTGCTCGAGATGTTCCGCCGTTTCGGAGGATGGCGGTTCGTGCAGGTGTCCACGGACGAAGTGTACGGTTCGTTGGGCGCCGAAGGCCGATTCACGGAGTCCACTCCTCTGGATCCCAAAAGTCCCTATTCCGCGAGCAAGGCCGCGGCGGATTTCCTGGTGCGGGCGTATGTAAACACCCACGGAACGCCGGCCGTCATCACCCGATGTTCCAACAATTACGGGCCGTTCCAGTTTCCGGAGAAGCTCATCCCCCTTATGATCACCAACGTGTTGAACGATCTTGAACTGCCCGTGTACGGCGACGGTCTGAACGTTCGCGACTGGATCTATGTGACGGACCATTGCGAAGCCGTGGACCGGGTATTGCGGGAGGGAAGTCCGGGGGAAGTGTACAATATCGGCGGAGATACGGAACTCACGAACATTCAGCTGGTTCATTCCCTTGTGGAGGAAGTGTGCCGTCAGATGGGTACGGATTTCGAGAAAAAGAAATCGCTCATCCGGTTCGTTTCGGACCGTCCGGGGCATGATCGGCGCTACGCCATAGACTTCTCGAAGCTTCGGTCCCGGATGGGGTGGATTCCGAAGCACACGTTCAAGCAGGGACTCCGAAAAACGGTGGCCTGGTATCTCGATCATGCTCCATGGTGGCAACGCATTCGAACCGGCGCCTACCGGGAATACTATCGGAATATGTATGGAACGCGCGCCCGGATTGCTTCACCCGGCGACACTCCGCCGGGTCCCTCCGAAAGAATGCGCTGATTGGGTTCCAAAGGCCGGATTCGGATACACGCGAAAAAATGCGGAAGATCTTCCTGAACCGGGGGGCTGGACGGAAGCCATGCCGGGATGATCTCTTGGAGACCTGTACGGTTCCGGGAAGGCGGCGTTGCCGGTTCCGCGCGGGGTACGGGGATTCATGCCGCGGGGCGGCGCGTGTGGGGAAGGATGCCGATGTGTCGAAGGAATGCGTCGAAAGGGAGCGGTTATGTGGGAGTATACGGATAAGGTCAAGAAATATTTCGAGAATCCCGTAAATGTGGGAGAGATCGAACATCCGGACGGGGTAGGGGAAGTGGGTTCCCTGGCATGCGGCGACGCCTTGAAGTTGACGTTCAAGCTGGACGCCGAGGGACGGATCGCGGACGCCCGGTTCCAGACGTTCGGATGCGCCAGTGCCATTGCTTCCTCCTCGGCGCTGACGGAAATGATCAAGGGAATGACGCTGGAAGAGGCGTCGCGGATCACGAACCAGGATATCGCCGACTTCCTGGGAGGTTTGCCCCGGGAAAAGATGCACTGTTCCGTCATGGGCATGGAAGCGTTGCAGGCGGCCATCGCCCATTACCGGGGTGACCAGAAGACCCGGGAAGAAGAAGGGAATGTGATCTGCAAGTGCTTCGGTGTTACGGACCGGGAGATTGAGCGGGTGGTTCGCCAGAACCGCTTGAGCACCCGGGAGGAGGTTACCAACTATACCAAAGCCGGGGGTGGGTGTGAATCCTGCCATGACGCCATCCAGGCCATTATCGATCGGATTCTGGCGGAAGAGGGAACGCAGCCTTCTAAAGAGAGGAAAGCGGGGACCAAAGTCCGGCGACTCACCAACATTCAGAAAATGAAAATGATCGAGGAGACCCTGGAACGGGAGGTCAAGCCGGCGTTGCAGCATGACGGCGGTGACATCGAACTGATCGATCTGGAAGGAAATCGAGTGATGGTGGCCTTGAGGGGAGCTTGCTCCGCGTGCGCGGCTTCGGAGGTGACGCTCAAGGGGTATGTGGAATCCAAGCTGAGAGAGTTTGTGTCCGAAGACCTGGTGGTGGAGGAGGTCAGGGAATGAGAACGGTCTACGTGGACAACAACGCCACCACCCGCACGGCGCCGGAGGTATTGGAAGCCATGCTTCCCTTTTTCTGCGACCTGTACGGGAATCCTTCGAGTATGCATTTCTTCGGAGGTCAAGTGGAGCAGTGTCTCCGGAAGGCTCGGAGCCAGGTGGCGGAACTCCTGGGGGCGGGTCCCGATGAAATCGTGTTTACATCCTGCGGAACGGAAAGCGACAACGCGGCCATTTTCGGGACGCTGGAGACGGCGCCGCACAAGCGGCACATCGTCACGACCCGAGTGGAACACCCGGCGGTTCGAAACGTGGCGCGGCATCTTTCGAAGAAGGGGTATCGGCTCACGGAACTTCCGGTGGACGGTTCCGGAGCCCTGGATATCCGGCAACTGGACCACGCCGTAACGCAGGATACGGCGCTGGTCTCCATCATGTGGGCCAATAACGAAACCGGTGTGATGTTTCCCGTGGAAGAAATCGCCGATATGCTCCGGGATCGGGATGTGATCTTCCATACGGACGCCGTTCAAGCCGTGGGGAAGATACCCATCGACTTGAGCCGGCAGAAAGGCATCCATCTACTATCCCTGTCCGGGCATAAATTGCACGCCCCCAAGGGAGTGGGCGTGCTGTACATCCGGAAGGGCACCCCTCTGGCGCCCTTCGTTATCGGAGGACACCAGGAGCACGGCCGCAGGGGCGGCACGGAAAACGTCCCGTACATCGTGGGGCTGGGAAAAGCCGCGGAACTGGCCGGGCAGCGTCTTGGGGACGAGAACACGCGGGTCCGGGGAATCAGAGACCATTTGGAACAGGGCCTGCTGGCCGCCGTGCCCAATACTCTGGTAAACGGAAAGGGTCAACCCCGACTTCCCAATACGACCAATCTCAGCTTCGAGTACGTGGAGGGAGAATCCATTCTGCTCCATCTGAGCAACCTGGGTATCTGTGCTTCCTCGGGCTCTGCGTGCACCTCCGGATCCCTGGAACCTTCCCACGTGCTCCGGGCCATGGGCGTCCCCTTCACGGCGGCTCACGGATCCATCCGGTTTTCCCTGAGCGGATACAACACACGGGAAGAAATGGATTATATCCTGGAGCATTTGCCGAGAATCATCGAAAAGCTGCGGGCCATATCTCCCTTCTGGAATTCCGCGGTCCGTTCGAGCGCCGGGGGGGTGCAATGACATGCAGAGGCGCATCGGCATATCCACGTCCTGCAGATCGGCCCGTACAGAGGACGGGGCGGAACTGCTGCGTCTCATGGAAGAGATCGGTTTTCACTCTCTGGAACTCGAATACCGCATCACGCAACGCATGTTCGAAAGCATGCTTCCTCTTCTGAGACGGAAGCCGTTCGAGGTCTTGTCCGTGCACAATTTCTTTCCCCACCCTTCGGAGTTTCCCCGCGAAACCGCCGGCGGGGATCTGTTCAATCTGGCTTCGCCGGACCGGGAGGAACGGCGTGAGGCGGTCCGACGGACGCGCGCCGGCATGGAGATTTCCAGTGATCTGGAGGCGCCCCGGTTCATTGTCCATGGCGGGTACGTGCAGTTCTTGGAACATGAGCCGACGTTTGGGGTGGATTTAGGGGCTGCGGGATCCGTTCCGCGGGATCCCGGGGAGGAGATGAAGGTCTTCCTGGAGAAGCGGGGCGTTCAGGTTCCCAACTTCCTGGATTCACTGATGTTCAGTCTCGAGAGTTTGCTTCGGGATGCCGAAAAACTGGGGCTCGAACTCTGCCTGGAAAACCGCTTCCATCCCCGGGAGATTCCCGATTCCCGGGAGTTGAAGCATATTCTGGACACATTCCGCGGCGCCCCCATTTCATTCTGGCTGGATACGGGGCATGCCGCGTTCCAGGAAAGTATCGGGGTACAGCCCGTGGAGGCGTGGCTGGATACGGCTTTAGTGCATCGGACGGCCGGCATCCATGTCCACGATTTCAAGCCTCCGAACCGGGATCACCTTCTCCCCGGTGAGGGATCCGTGGATTACGTCCGATTCCGTCCCATACTGGAGAAAGCCCCGGTATGGATTTTCGAAATCGGAGAAGGCGTGGAGACGGAACGTATACGCACCTCCATCGAGTATTTTCAGGCCGAGACGTTGAAATCCGGATAGCGGTGTGAGGGCGGCGGGTATATTCCACCGGCTTTGGCTATCGGGTTCGGCCGGGAATATGCTCCGGGTCGGACGACGCGCGGCCCGGTTTTCTTGTTCCCGGGGCAACGGAAATCGGCTGGAGACGGCCTCTTCCAGCAGGGACCGCAGGGTGACATCAAGGGAAGTCTTTTCGAAAACGCGCCCCGTATTTCGTTCCATGTGGCGGATCATGTAGTCCGTGCCCACGAAGCTCATGCGGGCTTCCACGAGATTCGGCTCCAATTCCGCCATGGTGGGATGCAAGACATAGAGAGGTTCCCCGGATACGGTTTTCTCGAGATGGGCCAGAGCCCATAGGACCCGCAACATGGTTCCCTCCACGGAACACTTCCAGAAGACGTCCTCGAAAGGGAAGATACGGTACAGGTCGTCCCGATAGAGCATTCCCGAGGGGAGAGGCTTGCGGAAACCGTGAACGAGCAGCACGGCGAGGTCGGGTTGGAAGCGCTCCCAAGCCGCCTGGGCCAAGATTTCCGCCAGAGCGGTTCGGGACCGTTCCCAGGGTATCCAGGCCACGGGCTCATCCAGACCCAATCCGGTTTTTCGATAGTAGTCGTTCACCTGCGCGGTCAGTTCGGGTTCCGGCGGAAATCGGGCGTCCAGTTTCAGGATGGACTCCTTCATGGAAACCAGGCGCTTCTTTTTTGTGTCGTAGGTGATGAGGACTTGGCCCGCGTAGGCGCCGTAAGCACCCGCCTGAACGATCAGGGTGCGACCTTCCCTCCGGCCGGGTTGCAGCAACGTGTGGGAATGCCCGCCCACGATGAGGTCCAAATCCGGGACTTCCCGCGCCAACCGGAGGTCCGAATCCAGGCCGATGTGGGTGAGGGCGATCAAGATGTCCGCGCGCGCCCTGAGCCGCGGCGCCCATTCTTGAGCGGTGCGGATGGGATCCGAAGCGGGACCGAGTCCCTGGACGCGTCTGGGGATCGTCAGTCCCAGTACTCCGATACGGACTCCTTTGCGCTCGAGTATGGTGAAACGGCGGATCCGGTTTCTCTGGGGGGATGAAAAGCGGTAGTTGGCGCATAAGACGGGGAAGCCGACGTGGGTCAAGTTACTGAGCAACCGCTCCAATCCGTAGTCGAAAGCATGATTGCCCAGCACATAGGCATCGGGCTTGAGTTGGTCGTAGAGCTTGAAAGTGAGTTCTCCGCGACTCAAAGTGTCGGCGGCGGATCCCTGGATCAGATCCCCGGCGTCCAGAAAGATCACGTCCGGGTCTCGTTGGCGCTCCCGCTGGATCAGGGTGGCCAGTGCGGCCATACCTCCTTCGCCGGACCTGCGGTCGGGCAGTATGTGGCCGTGAAGGTCGTTTACGTGGATCAGGG
This sequence comes from uncultured Thermodesulfobacteriota bacterium, assembly GCA_964597345.1. Lineage (GTDB taxonomy): Bacteria > Desulfobacterota > Desulfarculia > JACQYL01 > JACQYL01 > CAZQXK01. The sequence goes on from CAZQXK010000055.1 coordinate 10,532, forward strand.
TCAGTTCGATGTTTGCGGCGGACGAAAGACCGTGCGGGAGGAGCCAGAGGATAAGGGCCAATGAAAGGAACCGGTGCATGGGGATGGGTTTCCTTTGGATGTTCGATAGCGTTCCGTGTATTATGGACGAATTCGGACGGGGAGGCAAACGCACGCGCCGGCGGCGCGGTTAAAAGCCGCATCGGCGTCTCGCCGGGTTACACCCTGTGCGCCGACACGGCTTACAGGCTGTTGAAAAAAGCGATTTGCTTCGTTGCGCTTCATCCTTCTTCATTGCGGCGTACTGAATGTACGTCTCATTCCTCAGGATTCGCGGCCTTGCATCTCATCGTTTCTGAACAGCCTGCCCGAAATGCTGTTATGTCAAGAGGCTGTTAAAGGTGACCTGCGGGGTCGGGACGGACTTCGTGACGGTCTGGATGGGATATGAAAGCGTTTGACTGCAAGATGTGCGGCCAGTGCTGCAAAGGCGAGGGAGGCGTGTTCGTGGAATCCGGGGAAATGCTTCGGATCGCCCGTTTCCTCCGGATTACCCCCCGGGATCTGGAGCGGGACTATTGTGATTTCAGGAACGGTCGCATGTACATCCGTACCGGGGAGGACGGGACCTGTTGTTTTTATCGAAACGGATGCGGATGCGGCATTCATCCGGTGAAGCCGGCGCCGTGTCGGCTCTGGCCCTTTTTCCCCGCCATGATGAAAGACCGGGAGAACTGGGAAGTAGCCAAACAGAACTGCCCGGGAGTGAATGCGTCCTGCACGTATGAGGAGTTTCTGTTGGAAGGGCGGGCGGTGTTGGAATCCGAGGTTCCTTGAGATGTTCGTCCGGGATGAGCCGCCGCCGCGCGGTGCGGCCTTTCTACACGCGGCGGGAGCCTTCTTGTTCCCCCCGAGATGCTGTGTGTGCCGGAGCCTGCTCCGGGAAGGAGTGGGTTTGTTTTGTCCCGTGTGCACTCGGACGTTCCGGCGTATCGAAACCCCCATGTGTCCGGTATGCGGCATGCCCTATCGGGCTCGAACCGGAGTGGATCATCCATGTCCCGAATGCACGGACCACGCTCCTCCCTTTGAGCAGGCCCGATCGGTTTTCTTATACGAAGGGGCTCTCCGAAAAGCGATTCACCGGTTCAAGTACGAACGGAAACCGGGTTTGGCTCGGGGTTTGGGCGCGCTTCTGGCGGACTTCTGTGGAGGGTGGGCCGACGACCTCCCCTGGGACGTAGTGGTTCCTGTTCCGCTGTACGTCTCCAAAATCCGAAAGAGGGGCTTCAACCAGGCCTTGCTGCTTTCCCGGCGGATAGCTCGGAGGACGGGCTCCTCCCTCTGTGTAGACCTGCTTCAACGCACGCGCATGACCCGCCCTCAGGTGGAACTCAGCGGACAGGAACGGAGGAACAACGTGAGAAACGCGTTTTCCATCAAGCAACGGGGCGAATGCACGAAGAAAAGGGTTTTGCTGGTGGATGACGTAATCACCACCGGGGCCACAGTGCGGGAATGCGCCCGGATTCTGCGGCGGTCCGGTGCGGCCTCCGTTCATGTGATCGCATTGGCTCGGAGCGTGGAATGGCAATGGGTGGAGCCTTGAAATCCACGGCGGGAAAGATCCTGTCCTGGGAAAAGTTGGATCCGTTTCTGGCGGCGCTCCGGAGTCGAAGCCGGCTGGTGGTCTTCACCAACGGCTGTTTCGATCTCCTGCACGCGGGCCATGTGGAATACCTGGAACAGGCGCGGAGTCTAGGCGATGCGCTCATCGTGGGAGTGAATTCGGACGATTCCGTCCGGAGCATCAAAGGAGCCGGCCGTCCCATAGTGCCGGAAGGCCGGCGGGCCCGGGTACTGGCCGGTCTGGCGGCGGTGGACGCCGTGGTTCTGTTCCGGGAAAACGATCCCTTGCGATTGATCCTTAAGATCCGCCCCGACATATTGGTCAAGGGAGCGGACTGGGCTTTGTCGCGGATTGTGGGGCGCCAGGAAGTGGAAGCCATGGGAGGCCGGGTGGAACGCATTCCCCTGACGAAGGGTCTATCCACGACGGCGATCCTGCAACGGATTCAGAGCGGAGGAATCGAGCCATGAACCCGCAGTGGCTTGGATCAACGATTTGCCGGGAGCGGCGCCGGCGCTCCCGCGTTTTTTCGGCGTTCTTTCAAGACTCGAGAAGCCTCAGGGTCCGTTCCACGACCCTTTCCACGGAAAAGCCGTACTCCGCCATGACCCGTCCACCGGGGGCGCTGGCTCCGAACCGGTCCACCGCCATTACCTGTCCACGGTCTCCTACCCACTCCCGCCATCCCATGGATGAGCCCGCTTCCACGGAAAGGCGAGCCGGCGCATCGGGAGGCAGAACTTCCCGCCGATAAGCCTCGGGTTGTTCCCGGAACAGCTCCCAACACGGCATGCTGACCACTCGTATGTCTATATTACGAGTCGCGAGTTTTTCCTGAGCCTCGAGGGCGAGGCGGATTTCGGATCCGGTAGCCATCAGTATGGCTTGCGGCTGGGTTCCCTGCTCCCTGGAAATCACATAGGCGCCGCGGAACAGCCCCGATGCCGGGGCCATGCGGCTCCGGTCGAGGACGGGTAGTTTCTGGCGGCTCAATACCAGGATGGTGGGTCCGTTCCTGCGGTTTATGGCGGCGCGCCAGGCGTAAGCCGTTTCGTTGGCGTCGGCGGGACGGATGACCCACAAGTTCGGAATGGCTCGAAGGGACGCCAAATGTTCCACGGGCTGGTGTGTGGGACCGTCTTCGCCGACGCCGATGGAATCGTGGGTCATCACATAGATGACGGGCTGTTCCATGAGTGCGGCGAGCCGAATGGCCGGCCGGGCGTAGTCCGTGAATATAAAAAAGGTCGAGGCAAAGGGACGGACCCCTCCGTGCAGGGCCATGCCGGAGCTGCATCCGCACATGGCGTGTTCCCGGATACCCCACGCCACATTCCTGAACTCCGGATGTTCTTTCGAGAAGTACCCCGAGGAGGTGATCAAAGTCTTGGTGGAAGGAGCCAAGTCGGCGCTTCCGCCGACGAGCCAGGGAACCCGATCCGCGAAAGCGTTGAGGACTTTTCCCGATGCGGCGCGGGTCGCCATGGGACCTTCTTCCGGCTTGAATTCAGGGATGGCCGCATCCCAGTCCTCCCGAGGAGTTCCGTTCAGCGCTTCCTGGAACTCCAGGGCCGCCTCCGGGAATTCGGCGCCGTAGAAGCGCACCAGTCGGTTCCACGCTTCTTCCGCTTCGGAGCCCTTCTGTACGGCCTCCCGCATGTGCTTGAGGGCGGCCTCCGGGACTCGGAACGATTCCTCCTCAGGCCATCCATAGAAGCGTTTGGCTCCGCGGATTTCGTCTTCTCCCAAGGGTTCTCCGTGTGCGGCGGCGGTGTCCTGGCGATGGGGTGCGCCGTATCCGATGTGCGAACGGACCATGATGAGAGACGGCCGGGTCGTTTCCAATCGGGCCCGGCAAAAGGCTTCCTCCAAAACCCCCAGCGTGTCGGCTTGATCTCCCAGATCCTGGACGTGCCAGTGATAGGACCGGAACCTCCGGGCTACGTCGTCCGAGTAACTCAGAGAGGCGCCGCCTTCGATGGTAATCTTGTTGTCATCGTAAACGCAGATCAGTTTTCCCAGGCCGAGATGTCCCGCCAGGGAGGCCGCTTCGTGTGAGGCGCCTTCCATGAGATCGCCGTCGCTGCAAAAAGCGTACGTATAGTGGTTCACCACTTGGTAAGGACCGCGATTGAACTTTCGAGCCAGATGGGCCTCCGCCATGGCCATACCCACGGCGTTCATGATGCCTTGACCCAGAGGGCCCGTGGTGGTTTCCACTCCGGGGGTAAGGCCGTGTTCAGGATGGCCCGGAGTCTTGCTTCCCCACTGCCGGAAATCTCGGATATCGTCCAGGCTGAGTTCGTAGCCCGTCAGATACAGGGCGGCGTACAGAAGCATGGAAGCGTGGCCGCAGGAAAGGACGAATCGGTCCCGGTCGAACCAGTTCGGGTTCCGGGGATTGTGTCGCAGGTAACGGGTCCACAAAACGTAGATCAAGGGCGCCAGGGCCATAGGCGTACCGGGGTGCCCGGAGCCGGCTTTCTGGACGGCGTCCATGGAGAGCGTTCGAATGGTGTCTATGCATAGACGTTCCAGATCCGATCTGCATTCCTTCATGCCGTTACCTCCTGGATGTGGCCTCTTATCGTTCATATTCACCCGGGTGTCAATATCCTGATGGATCCGGAAGCTTGGCTGTAAGGGGAGCCGCGTCCTTCAAGACTCGAGGCTCGGGAGTCCTTCCGTATCCGGGACGCCGGCGGATGCCACGGAGAAAAGCATGGGCGCCCGCGCAGGTTCCGGGGGGTCGGACAGGGAACGGTGCAAGGCGACTCACGAATCGCCGGATCCATTGCAGCGACAGGCGGGATGATCCCTGGGCGTGCGGACCGTCCCATCTCAACTCCGAATTCGGGGTATCAGCTCCAAACGGGTGTGAAGTCCGATGCCCTGAGGCGACACTCGGGCTCGGTAGGGCCATACCTCGACTCCCGCATCCAGCGCTTCCCAGAACAATCGGGTGAACTCGACGTCGATGAAGTCCGCGGGGCCGAAACAGCGGGCATCGGATCGTTGGACCAGGTAGAAGCAGGCCGCGCGGTGTCCCTTCGAGGCAAGACTCATCAGTTCCCGGAGGTGCTTCCGCCCCCTTTCCGTCACCGCGTCCGGGAAATAGGCCACTTCGTCTTCCACCAACGTCACATTTTTTGCTTCGACCCAAAGAGAGGACGCCCGGGCTTCCAAGCAGGCGTCCAATCGGCTGTGTTCCGCCACGGCTTCCGCCCGATATCGCGAATAGCCCCGGATTTCCGGAATGGTTCCGTGTTTCCACGCTTGATGGAGTATCCGGTTGGGTGTCTGGGTATTCACTCCCACCCAAAGCCGGCCTACCTGGATCAATTCCAAGGTGTAGCGCAGCTTCCGATGAGGATTCGCTGCAGGGGAGATGAGGGCGGGGACCCCCTTCCGCAGCAGACCCAGCATGCTTCCTGAATTGTTGCAGTGCACTCCCACCCGAAGTCCGTCCAACGCCACTTCCACATGAAATCGGTTGAGCCGGTGCTGGAGACGCCCCACCCGACATCCGTCCGGAAACGTCAACAGAGGGTCGAAAATCTCCTTCATGGTTCTCCTGATTCCGGCTGAGGTTTCCGGACGGGATCTTCCGCGGAATGCTGTTTTCGCCCTGCGGAGCGCCCGGTCCCGGGTATAGGGATACAACCCGGATTTCCAGGGGTTGGTCCGTCGCAAGGGGCGCCTCGTCGCAAAGGATTGATCTCGAGGAGTCCGAAAGCTATGTTGCCCATGGCATCCGCCGGCAGCCGACGAACCACGCGATCTGCGGCATCAGCGTGGCGTACCATACCGGTTTACGCCTCACATCTCATCGTTTTTTTGCCGATTGGGCGGCAACCCGGTCTCTGGACGGGCTGCCGGGAAGCTTATCAGGCTGTTGAAAAACGCGATCTGCTGTGTCGCGCTTCATCCTTCGTCATTGCGGCGTACGGGTTGTACGCCTCATTCCTCAGGATTTGCGCGCCTTGCATCTCATCGTTTTTGAACAGCCTGCCCGAAATGCTGTTTTTCAACGGAAAGCTTAACGGTCCGGGTCTTTGTTGTGCATGGGTTGTCCCGCGCACCTTGGTCGGCAAGGCTCGGTTTCCGGGGATCTCTTCGGGCGACGCCCCAGCAGCCCGTTGATAAAACGTGTTGCGGCGGATCGCGCTTTTCAACGATCTGTCAGGACGGAAGGGCAATGGTGCTTTTCCGGTCATGTGAATTTACCGGACGGTTTTGGAGGTGGAAATGGACATGGCTCCCAATGAATATCGAAAGTCCCCGGTTGTATTCCGCTGTTTCGAACATCCCGAGGTGAAAGCTCTCAACAGCCGAATGGTGGAGTTGGCCGCCGAAATGGCGAAAGACGTGGAGACATATCTGGACGCGTTTGCGGAAACGGGGCGATTTCCGGATATGGTCTATGGAGCATTGGGAGCGTTTCGTGAGACCTACGATCGATTTCTATGGGAAGTGCTTCAGAGGGAGGAGATCCAGGTTTCCTGCAAGCCGGGGTGTTCCGTTTGCTGCTTCGAACTCCCTTGCGGCGTGGAGCCTCTCGAAATTCTCCAGATTTACGATCGGATCCGCCGATGGCCCGATGCCATGGATGTTCTTCGAAACAGCTTCGCGGCGATGCGGACCTTCAGGGAAATCTGTATCGAACTGGAAGAAGAAACGGGAGAGACGGTGGAATCGGGGTCCGCCGTCTATGGATCGGCGTTGAACCGATTTGTGAAGAATCGGATTCCCTGTACCCTGTTGGATACGGAGCGAGGACTGTGCCGCGTTTACGACATTCGACCCTTGATCTGTCGCGGGGTGTTCGCTGTTTCGGAGCCGGCCTTCTGCGATCCCTCCCATGCGGACTTTGGGGGTGAAAACCATCAGGTTCGCGTGATCGAGCCCATAGACGAAATCAACTATGTACTCATGCGCATCAACGTGTTCATCAGCCACACCTTGGGGTTCCGATTCCCGGAAGTCCTTCCCCACGGGCTGTTGGTGTGCCATGACCGGGGGCTTGGAAGCGGATAGTCCGGATGCCGTGTCCCGGGAGAAACCGGGGAAGATTTTTCCCGGCGGATTCGTCCTGTTAGGGTATTGCGACAGCCCTGTGCTCCGACTCCCCCTGTGTGGACGGATCTTTTTCCGGTCCAGGCGGGTCCCCGAGAAAACGGACTCTATGGATTTCATGTCTGAAGCGACACAGCAGCCGCGGAACGTGTCGGATCCCGAACGGTTTCTGTTCAGGGGGCTGCATCCCCTCATCCACATAGGGACCGCCAGTGACCGGTATGCCGGATGGATGGGTCAGGTATACACTTCCGAGACGTACGTCGGGCGCATTCAGAAGCGTTCTCACAAAGTAGGCGGCAGGATCTACACGGAAGAGGTCCTGCCGGTGGAAAGCGTGCGGGAGTTCTTCGATCATTTCCGCGTGCTGGAAATCGATTTCACGTTCTACCGATTCCTGTACGTGAAAGGAGCACCCACACCGACCCATGACGTGTTGAGCCGTTATGCGGAATTTCTGAAGGACGGGGATTTTTTGCTCCTCAAGGTTCCTCAGCTGATTTTCGCCCGGAAGCTGTTTCGGGCGGGATCCTTCGTAATGAATGAGCAGTACTTGAGTCCCGAGACGTTTGTGGAAGGATTCTATGGTCCGGCGGTCAACCTGTTGGGGACGCATCTGAAGGGATTCGTATTCGAACAGGAATATCAAAAGGCGGATGACCGTGTTTCTCCTGAGGTTCTGGCCGGGGAACTCGATGAGTTCTTTTCCGGAATCCCCAAAGACGCCCGATACCATGTGGAACTCCGCACCACTCGATATCTCTCCGCTCCAGTATTCGAAGTGCTGCGGAACCGTGGCGTGGGACAGGTGCTGTCCCACTGGACGTGGCTGCCGTCTCTTCGCCGGCAGTTGGACCTGTCGGAAGGCCGGTTTCCGGATGCCGAAGGGGACTTCATTGTGCGGCTGCTGACTCCCCGGAACGTCCGATATGAGGAGGCTTATGCCCGGGCTCATCCTTTCGATACGCTGGTGAAAGGAATGTTGGATCGGCGGATGGTGGAGGACACGGCCCGTCTGATGAGAAAGGCGGTGGTGGAGGAATCGCGGATTCACGTGATCTTCAACAACCGCGCGGCGGGAAATGCGCCGCTCCTGGCCAGGGCGGTGGTGGAGGAATACTTGAAGGATGGGGGGGGGTCCGGCAAACGGGAAGAACCGACCGACGACCGATAACAGGCTGCTTATCGAGTCGTTGAAAAACGCGATCTGCTGTGTTGCGCTTCATCCTACGTCATTGCGGCGTACTAATTGTACGCCTCATTCCTCAGGATTCTCCCGCCTCGCATCTCATCGTTTTTCACCAGCCTGAACGTATAGCTTTTTATGAACGGCTGCTTAACGACGGGTTAATACGGTATGGCTCAGGAGGACAGGCGCTTCCAGAAATCCTCTCCCGAGGAACCGCGGGACGTTCCGGACCCGGTACCGTGCGCGGCGTATGCGGATCCCCGGCCCCGGAGGCGGGCCACACGCTCTTCGATGGGTGGATGGGTGGCGAACAGACTCGTCAGACTCCGTCCGGTCAGTGGATTCACGATAAACATGTGGGCCGTCGCCGGTTTGGCGTTTTGCATGGGCAGGCGCTTGGAATAGGCCCCCAGTTTTTCCAGGGCGCGAGCCAGTCCCTCGGGTTGTCCCGTCAGACGGGCTCCCGACGCGTCCGCCTGATATTCCCGGGTACGGGATACGGCCATCTGAATGAGAAGGGCCGCGATAGGCGCCAGGATGCTCATGAGGATCAGGCCGAATCCCCCGACGCCTCTATTGTCCTCACGGCCTCCGCCCAAAATGGCGGACCATCGCGCCATGCTTGCCAGGACCATCACCGCGCCCGCCAGGGTGGCGGCGATGGAACCGATCAGGATGTCCCGGTTCTTGACGTGGGCGAGTTCGTGGGCCAGCACTCCTTCCAACTCGTCCCGGTTCATGAGTCTCAACAAGCCTTCCGTAACCGCCACCACGGCATGTTCCGGGTTCCTTCCCGTAGCGAATGCGTTGGGCGAGTCGCCCGGGATGACGTACAATCGGGGCATGGGTATCCCCGCTTTCCCGGCCAACCCGTGGACCATGGAATACAGCTCCGGGGCCTCCTGGGGAGTGACTTCCCTGGCCCGGTACATACGCAGAACGATCTTGTCCGAATACCAGTAGCTCAACCCGTTCATGGCCATGGCCAGCAGAAATGCCAGAATCATCCCTTGTTGGCCTCCGAACAGGTTTCCGAGCCACACGATGAGCAAAGTCAGGGCTCCGAGCAATAGCGCCGTGCGCGTTGACGACATCATGAAGTCCTCCTCCCCGTATTTCCTGTATCTGAACCAAGGCAACCGTCTTTTTGCCATCGGGCCCAAAGGCCGCGGCAGGCTGTCGAAAGACGCGATCCGCCGTGTTCCGCTTCATCCTTCGTTTTGCACCAGCCTGCCCGCAATGCGGGGTATCAACGGGCTGATAAAAGCTTCCTTCGTCCCGGAGAATCCCGGCGACAAGGCGCCTTCGTGATTAGAAGAACGTTCTTTCCTGAATTCGTTTAATGAAATCCCCGGAGGTTTAGGGGGGCGGGCGTCTCCGAGCGATGGGTCCGCGGTCAATGGCGTTTCAACAGGTGAACGACCGCGGCCTCGAGGCCGTCCAGGGCGAGTTCGAACATGGGGAACACGCGCTGAATGTAGGCTATGGTGCGCGTATAGGTCCAATCCTTCCGGGGTACGGGATTCAACCATGCCGAATGTTTGAAGGTATCCGCCAGGAATTGAAGTCGCCGGATGCTCGGAATGGTTGTACGCTCCTCCAGATGGATAGAACCGTCCACCATCATGAGCTCCTGAGGCGCCATACTGGCGTCTCCCACAAGGATCAGACGGGACTCCGGGTCCGCCGTTTCGAACTCCTCCAGGCGTTTCGCTTTGGAGATGCGCGGTGGGTCTTCCCATACGGCATCGTATATGGTGTTGTGAAAATAATAGGTCTTCACGTCCTTGAACTGGGAACGGGCGTAATCGAAGAGGGTTTGGACCAACCGGACGTAGGGTTCCATGGACCAGCCGCCGTTATCGATCATGAGGATGACTTTCAGTCGGTCCCGGAGGCTGCGATCGAATATGATCTCGATCTCTCCGGCGTTGCGGGTGGTGGCCCGGATGGTTTCGTCCACGTTCAATCGGTCCCGTGGACCCGCGGGAACCAAATGCCGTAATTTCTTGAGCGCTTCGCCCATCTGCGCCTGGGTGAGGGGACCTTCCTGGGAATAATCCCGATAGCGGCGGTCCATGGCCACTTTGATGGCGGACCTGTTCCGGGAGATTCCTCCCACCCGCATTGCCCCCGGATGAACTCCCGAGTGTCCCACGGGTGAGGCGCCTCCGGTCCCGATCCAGCGGTTTCCTCCGTGGTGGGCTTCCGTCTGGTCCTTGAGCCGATCCAGGAAGTACTGGATGAGTTCATCCGGGGTGAACGACTGAAGGTCGTCCATGTTGACGCCGAGAAGGCGGGCGGCCTCACGGGGATCTTTCAGCCATTCCCGGAGCAGGGCCCGAACGGCTTCATCCAGTTGAACGGCGTTCAGGTCCGGAAGCTCCGCTCCTTCGAAATGGTGCGCGAAGATCCGATCGTAGAGATCGAAGTACCGCTCACTCTTGACGAGAATGCTCCGCGCTCCCACGTAAAAGTCATCCAGACTGGTGATCAGACCCGTGCCCAATGCCTTTTGGAGGTTCAAGAAAGCGGTGGGGGTAACCGGGATGCCACAGTTCCGGAGTTCGAAAAAGAACTGAACGAACATGAAACGCCCGTATTTCCGTCAGACTCGAAACCGTCCCAGTTGTGTGACCGCTTGCTGGTAATCGGGGCTCTTCTTGAACAGCACCCCCAGGAAGGGGATTCTTCCCCGCGCCAAGTCCTCGGGGTCGAAATCCGCGTCCGCCAGGATGGCCCGGATCCAGTTGATCAACTCCCGCGTGGCCGGCTTCTTCTCGATGTTGCGGAGTTCCCTCAACCGATAGAATGCCTGGACGCAGCCTTCAATCAAGTCCTGCTTCAGATCGGGAAAGTGGACTTTCACGATGCACCGCATCATGTCGGGCTCCGGAAACGCGATGTGATGGAAATTACAGCGTCCCAGGAAGGGGTCCGACAGGTCTTTTTTGGCGTTGGACGTGATGATGACCACGGGTCGGAGACGGGTATGGGTCGTCTTGTCGATTTCGATGATGTCGAACGTCATCTGATCCAGTACATCCAGCATGTCATCCTGGAAGTCCGTATCCGCCTTGTCGATTTCATCGATGAGCAGCACGGTTTTCCGTTCGGCGCAGAAGGCCTGTCCGATCTTGCCCATGCGGATATAATCCTCGATGTTGCTCACGTCGCGGCCCGAATCTCCGAATCGACTGTCGTTGAGGCGGGTCAACGTGTCGTACTGGTACAGGCAGTCCACGAGTTTCATGCTGGATTTCACGTTCAGCACGATTAGAGGCATGTTCAGGCTCTCGGCGATGGCATGGGCCAGCATGGTTTTACCCGTGCCGGGCTCCCCCTTGAGCAATAGGGGCATCTCCAGGGCAATGGAGATATTCACGATCTTGGCCAACTCATCGCTGAGTACATAACGGCTCGCTCCGGTGAATTTGGGAAGCTCTTGCATGGATTCCGTTCTCTCCTCAAGGTTTCAGTAAGTGTATGGTGGCGCCGCTTGAAAGTATAAGAATACACCCTGGGCATAGTTTGGATCAAGTCAAGGTTTGCCCTATGTTCCCGCCACGCGAATCCGTGGACCGTGTGTCGTTTTCGAAACGAACGCATCGAGTGCGGTTGGGTCCACGAGGTCGTCGGGGGACTTCGGAATGCGGGTCAGTCCCGACTGCCGGAACTCATCGGGGTCGCCGTCGTTGTCCCGTGGGATGCAACCGCTTGGAACCACAAGTAAAGGCCAAGTCCGAAAGCGTACAAAAGAATTGACAACCCGGCCTCTTTGACTTACAAGCTGAACTCCAAGGAAATGGGAAGGATGAACCGAATGAGAGAGATTTCCTGTTCCAGGATTACGGATACCGTTCAGCAGTTGTTCATGGAGGCGAATACCCACTTGGGCGAGGACATGCTCCGGGCGTTTCAGCGGTCCATGGACTCGGAAGAGTCTCCCGTGGGAAGGGAGATCCTGGGGCAGCTTCTGGAGAATGCGCGTCTTGCACGTGAGACGAGTGTTCCCATCTGCCAGGATACCGGTTTGGCGGTGGTGTTCCTCGAACTCGGCCAAGAGGTCAGGGTTACGGGGGGCGGGCTTGTAGAAGCGGTCCAGGAAGGGGTGCGGCGGGGATACCGTGAGGGATACCTCAGGAAGTCCGTTTGCCATCCGTTCACGCGCGCGAACACAGGAGACAATACGCCTGCGGTGCTCTACGTGGATATGGTTCCAGGCGACGGTCTGAAGATCATTGCGGTGCCCAAGGGCGGCGGGAGCGAAAACATGAGCCGATTGTTCATGCTGCCTCCGTCCGCCGGGAAGCAAGGTATTTTGGATAAGCTGATCGAAACCGTCCGCGATGCGGGTCCCAATCCCTGCCCGCCTACCATTATCGGGCTGGGGATCGGAGGTACCTTTGAACAAGCGGCGCTGCAGGCCAAGAAGGCCCTGCTCAGACCGGTGGGTTCCCCGAATCCGGATCCTGAGCTGGAAGAACTGGAACGGGATTGGCTGCCGAAGTTGAACGACTTGGGCATCGGTCCTCAGGGGCTGGGCGGTAGAACCACTACCCTGGCGCTGCATATTCGCATGATGCCGTGTCACATAGCCAGTCTCCCGGTGGCGATCAACGTGCAGTGCCATGCTTCCCGTCACAAGGAAGCCGATTTGTAGGCAGCCTCCCGCCGTCAGGAATCCAGGCAGACACTTCGGTTTATTTTGCCATCCACACCAAGGTTGGGAATTATGACTCAGAGGTACAGGCTGACCACGCCGTTGACTCGGGAAGACGTATCCCGGCTGCGTATGGGGGATAATGTGCTCCTGACGGGAGCCGTATACACCGCGCGGGACGCCGCACATAAACGATTGTGCGACTTGATTCGAAACCGGCAACCCCTGCCCATTCCTCTGGAGGGGCAGATCATCTATTACGTGGGACCTTCACCGGCGCGTCCCGGGAGGGTTATCGGCGCGGCCGGTCCCACGACGAGCTACCGGATGGATCCTTATGCACCGATTCTCATGTCCCATGGTCTCCGGGGCATGATCGGAAAAGGAAAGCGCGCCCCCGAGGTCGTCGAAGCCATGAAGACCTACGGAGCCGTGTACCTGGCCGCCACCGGCGGGGCGGGAGCCCTGCTTTCCCAGTGTATCCGGGCGGCGGAAGTGGTGGCGTATCCGGAATTGGGGCCCGAGGCCATCTGGAGATTCGAGGTCGAAGCGTTTCCAGCCGTGGTGGTGAACGACGTGTTGGGAAGCGACTTGTACCAAGAGGGAATTACTCAATACCAACGGCTTTAACTATACGGAAGGAGATACCCTTGCTGCTCCAGTCTCTTGTCGGGAAAGGAAAGAAGGGGGACTTGTATGCGGATCTGTTGGGGTCGGCAACCGGGTTGTTTCTGGCTTCGTTTTTGTGGGTCCATATGCTGTTTGTGGCCACGATCCTGTTCGGAACAACCATCTTCAACTATGTTCCCCATATTTTAGACGCCACCTACATTTCTTACTTCGGTATCGCCATGGTCATCTTTGCCATTCTGTTGCATTTGGTCATGGCGGGCCGCCGCATTCCCACTCGGTTCCAGGAACAACGGATCGTGTGGCAACACGCCCGGAGACTCGGTCACCGGGACACCTGGCTTTGGGTCCTGCAGATCATTACGGGAATGACCATACTGATTCTGGCGAGCATTCACATTTTCATCGTCCTGTGGGGGTGGCCCATCGATGCGGCCACCAGTGCGGGACGGATTCAGGATCGGTTGATCTGGTTGTACCTCATTCTTCTGCCCGTGGGTGAGCTTCACGCGGGTATCGGAGTATACCGGCTCTTTGTGAAGTGGGGATGGATCGAGCGGGATCAGGTTCGAAAGGTCCTGAATATTGTGACGCTTACCATCGTGGGTCTCGGGATGGCCGCGTTAATGGTGTTCTACTTCTTGATTTCCGCGGAGGGGGCCCTATGAAATCTGCGCAGACGCATGTAACGGATCTTCTGGTAATCGGGGCCGGGTTGGCCGGGGAACGCGCGGCCATCGAAGCGGCTCTGGTGGGACAAGACGTGATCATTTTGAGCCTGGTGCCGCCACGCCGGTCGCACAGCACGGCGGCGCAGGGCGGTATGCAGGCGAGTTTAGGCAACTGCTGCATGGGTACCGGCGACTGTCCTGACGTTCATTTTGCGGACACGGTGAAGGGATCGGACTGGGGATGCGAGCAAACGGTGGCTCGTCTCTTCGTGGAGTTGGCCCCTGTGGCCGTGCGCCAGTTGGCCTTTTGGGGGGTGCCCTGGAACCGGGTGGAGGGGGGAACGCGAACCCTCCCGGACGGCCGGGTCATCGAAGAGCCCATGGATAGGGAGTACATGATCACGGCCCGTGATTTCGGCGGAACGGCCAAGTGGCGAACCTGCTACACTTCGGACGCCACGGGACATACGCTGCAATATACCATGGACAGTATGGTCATCAAGCTGGGTGTGACGGTGCACGACCGCATGGAGGCGATCGCGCTCATTCATGACGGGACGCGCTGTTACGGAGCCGTTACCCGGTGCCTGCGCACCGGGGAGCTGCATTCGTATGTGGCCAAAGGCACGGTGATCGCCACGGGTGGGTACGGTCGATTGTACGGCGCTTCCACCAACGCCGTGATCAACGACGGAACCGGCATGTCCATTGCCCTCAATACGGGAGTGGCGCCGTTAGGCAACATGGAGGCCGTGCAGTTCCATCCCACCGGTATCGTTCCTTCTTTTATCCTGATCACGGAGGGGGCTCGTGGAGATGGCGGGTACCTCCTGGACAAGAATCAGTATCGGTTCATGCCCGATTATGAGCCCGTGAAAAAGGAATTGGCTTCAAGGGACGTGGTGGCTCGCCGCATGTGGCTTCACATGCAAAAGGGCTTCGGTGTGGAAGGCGACTATGGCCGGCATTTATGGTTGGACATTCGACACCTGGGGGCCAAACATATCAATACCAACCTCCGCGAAATCGCCAACATCTGTAAGAACTTCAATGGAATCGACCCGGTGAAGGACCTGATTCCCGTGCGGCCTACCCAGCACTACAGCATGGGGGGCGTACGAACCAACATAGACGGCGCCGCCTATGGGCTGGAGGGGCTGTTCGCGGTGGGCGAAGCGGCCTGCTGGGATCTGCACGGATTCAACCGACTGGGCGGCAATTCTCTGGCGGAAACCATCGTTGCGGGTATGGTCGTGGGACAACACCTGGCCGGATACCTCAAGGATGCCGTTTTGGATTACCCGTCTCGTCTCGTGGAGGAGGTCCTGAAACAACAGAAGTCGCGTATCGATGCCATCAAGACGCGGGTTTCGGGGGAAAACGTGTTCGAACTACGGACGAAGATGGAAGAAACTCTCCTTGGGAAAGTGGGGATTTTCCGGAACGGGGACGACCTTGCCGAAGCCGTGGAAACCCTGAGGGAGTTGTTCGACCGTTCCCGGAAGGTTTCTTTGAGAAGCCACGGGAAGGGCGCCAACCCGGAACTGACCGCGGCCTTGCGCCTGCCGGGCATGCTGAAGTTGGCTCTCTGTATATCCTATGGAGCGCTCCAGAGGACGGAAAGTCGGGGAAGCCACTACCGTGAAGACTACCCCAAGCGGGACGACGCGCGATGGTTGAAACGGACGCTGGCCACCTGGGAGGAAGGAAAGGATTTGCCCACATTGAACTATGAGACCATCACCATCACCGAAATGCCTCCAGGGGACCGGGGATACGGCGAAAGTGCGCAAGCTTTTCAAGCGGTGGGCGACTGAAGAAGGAGATCCGAAACATGGCTCGAACGCTCAATTTCGAAGTCTTTCGATATAATCCCGCGGAACCTGAACTGAAGCCGCGCATGCAGAAGTACGCCCTGGAAGAAACGGGGGGCATGACGCTGTTTGTAGCACTCACCCGGATCCGGGAGGAGCAGGATCCGTCCCTTATGTTCGATTTCGTGTGCCGCGCCGCCATCTGCGGCTCGTGTGCGATGCTGGTAAACGGGAAACCCAAACTGGCCTGCCGGACACTCACCAAGGACCTCCCACCGGAGATCCGGTTGATGCCCTTGCCCGTATTCAAGCTTGTGGGGGACCTGAGCGTGGACACGGGTACCTGGTTCCGAAATATGAATCTGAAAACGGAAGCCTGGATCCACACCTCTACGGCATTTGACCCGAAAGCATGCGAGGCGCCCATGTCCAACCGGGTGGCTCTTAAAATTCACGAGGCCGAACGGTGCATCGAGTGCGGGTGCTGCATCGGCGGATGCGCCACCATGAATATTCGGGACGATTTCATTGGAGCCGCCGGCATCAATCGGGTGGCGCGATTCATGGTCGATCCCCGGGACGAACGTTCGGATACGGACTACTACGAAGTAGTGGGGACGGACGAGGGGGCCTTTGGATGCGTGGGTCTCATGGCCTGCGACGACAATTGTCCCATGGAGTTGCCGCTGCAGATGCAATTGGCGTTTGTACGAAGGAAAATGGCCTTGGCCGGATGGAGGGCTTGATTCGAATCCCTTCCGCGGAATTACAGCGAGGTTCGATACGGTGCTTGCCCGACGCAAGCCGGGGAGCACCGTTCCCGAAAGGGGTGCGCAGGGTTCTCCCGGCGGCCGATGGGAATTACTCTCGCCATGACAGTGGCGTGTTTCCGCAGATTGCATGGAGGAAAGCCGGGAACCCGGGCTCAGTTCGTCCCAACGGACTGAACGATTCCTGGGACTGCATGCTTGAAAACTGCGGTTGACAGGATGTGTTGAAAATTCTACTCTGCACTCGCTGTCTCAGGTTCCAGACCGATGTTCGGATTCAGGTGCACACGAAGTCCCATCCATCCAGCCATAGAGCCCATGCCGTAACATCCTTCAGGGCCTTTTTCCGAAAGTCCATATAGACTGTGCGGCGGTTCCGTACGGTGGATGTAAGCCGGGATGCCTGTGGAGAGGACGTATATACACGTCGGTACGCATGGGCTTCGGCTCATTCCAGGTGTTCGGCGCAACATAGCGGGACTGGATTCAGCAATATCTCTTATCGGGAGGATAGCCATGTTCGAAATCTTGCGACGCCAGGAGATGGCCGGAGGCACGGTGGTTATGAACGAAATCGCCGCTCCCAGAATCGCAGCCAAAGCGAAACCCGGGCAGTTTGTGATGATTAAGGCCAATGAAAGCGGGGAACGGATACCCCTCACCATGGCCGACACGAACCCCAAGCAGGGAACCATCACCATCTACTATCAGGTAGTGGGTAAGTCCACCATGCTCTTCAAGAGCATGGGAGTGGGAGAGCGCTTTCAGGACGTGATCGGACCATTGGGGCGTCCAACGGACGTCGAACGTGTGGGACACGTGGCTTGCGTAGGAGGAGGGACCGGCGTGGCGGTGATCCATCCCATCACCCGGGCCTTGAAAGAAGCGGGAAATCAGGTAACCGCCATTATGGGAGCCCGCACCAAAGACCTTCTGATACTGGAAGACAAGATGCGGGCGGCGTCCCACGAACTTGTGGTATGTACGGACGACGGTTCCTACGGACATCACGGGTTCGTCACCGATGTGCTTCGAGACCTGCTTCAGAAGAATGATGTCAAGTTGGTTGTGGCTATCGGCCCGGTGATCATGATGAAGGTGGTCAGCAGCCTGACCCGTGAGTTCGGGGTCAAAACCATGGTCAGTTTGAACGCCATTATGGTGGACGGAACGGGAATGTGCGGCGGATGCCGTGCTTATGTGGACGGCAAG
>CAZQXK010000056.1:0-28148 GCA_964597345.1 uncultured Thermodesulfobacteriota bacterium
ATTGCATGATGTGGGAGAGATTCCCATGGGACAACAGCCGGACCTTCATTTACAACCGGGAGAGTGTGCGTTCATTTCCACGGGAGGCATGCTTCCAACGGGCTCGGATGCGGTGGTAATGCTCGAGTATGTCCGGAATCTGGAGGAGGATCTCGTGGAAGTGGGCCGCTCCGTCTCGCCTGGGGAGAATGTGATCCGTTGTGGGGAAGATGTGTGCCGAGGGCAGTTGGTCTTGCACTCCGGCGTCGTCCTGAGACCTCAAGAAGTGGGACTCCTGGCCGGTTTGGGCATCGATGAAGTTCAGGTTCACCGGAATCCCAAGGTGGCTGTGCTTTCCACCGGAGATGAGTTGGTTCCTCTTGAAGGAAATCCCGAACCGGGAAAGGTGAGAGACATAAATTCTCATACTCTGAGAGCACTGGTACGCCGGTATGGAGGTGAAGTGACCTTTACGGAGTGGGTTCCGGATGATTACGATCGTTTCACGGAAAGGGTTCTGGAAGCTCTGCACGCCGCGGATGTCGTCCTGGTTTCCGGTGGAAGCTCCGTAGGGTCCCGTGACTATACTCTTTCTGTGTTCCGCGCGCTTCCGGAAGCGGAAATTCTGATCCACGGCATCAGCATCAGTCCCGGCAAACCCACTCTGCTGGCCCGTTCAGGCCGTAAGGCGGTATGGGGTCTCCCGGGACATGTCGCCTCGACCATGGTCGTGTTTCTGGTCTTCGTAAGACCCCTCCTGGGGATTCTGTCCGGTAGGACTCCTAAGCCGGATGCGTTCTCGATGGTTTCCGCGCGGCTCAGCAGGAATTTGGCCTCTGCGCAGGGGCGCGACGATTTTGTCCGGGTACGGCTGCAACCGGACGGCGACGGCTGGGTGGCGCACCCGGTGCTCGGGAAGTCCGGGTTGATCACCACGCTTGTAGAAGCCGACGGACTGGTTCGGATTGATCGCAACACGGAAGGGATATATGCGGGAGACCCGGTTATCGTATACAACTTCCATCCCGATTTGAGGGTATGGTCGTGAAACGCCGAATCTACCTGAATATGAAGTCTCTTGGAGAGGCTCGATCGTTGTGGCTCGAGCGGTTCAGAAATCATCCCGTGTTGGAGGCTGTGTCGGTGCCCGTACCGGATGCTCTGGGGCGAGTGACGGCAGAGCCGGTGTTCGCCCGGTTGTCCTCACCGACATTCCACGCAGCCGCCATGGACGGGATTGCGGTTCGCTCTGATGGGACCTATGGGGCAGGGGATCGAAGCCCCAGGAGACTGGTCATAGGGGAGGAGGCTTTCTGGGTCAATACGGGGCATCCCCTTCCAGAGGGCTGCGACGCCGTGATCATGGTGGAACATCTTCACGAAGTGGAAGCCGATGTTGTGGAGATTCGCGCATCCGCTTATCCATGGCAGAATGTCCGAAAAGTGGGAGAGGACATCGTGGCTTCGGAGCTGCTGTTTCCGCGACGGCACCGGGTCCGTGCGTTTGACCTGGGAGCGCTCATTGCCGCAGGCATCCACGAAGTGCGTGTTTTCGAAATCCCTCGCGTAGCCGTCATTCCCACGGGAGATGAACTGGTGGATCCCACTACCGTCTGTCTGGATGAGACTCCGAGTCACGGGTGGACGCCGGACTCCAATTCCGCGGTTCTCTGCGGAATGGTTCGAGAATGCGGAGGGACCCCCTTGATTCGTCCCATCGTCGGGGACGATCCTGAGGAACTGAAATCCGCGGTTCGTTCGGCACTGGATGCGGGAGTTCACCTCGTGATCGTGAATGCGGGTTCTTCGGCGGGAAGCGAGGATTATACCTATCAGGTTTTGGACGCCTTGGGTGAAGTCCTGGTACACGGTGTCGCCATGATGCCCGGAAAGCCTACCATTTTGGCGGATGTTCGGGGAATTCCGGTAGTGGGAAATCCGGGATATCCGGTATCCGCCGCCTTGTCTTTCGATCAGTTTGTCCGGCCCCTCCTGACCGTCATGCAAGGGCGTAGGGAATCTTTCAGGCCGCGGATTCCGGTGCGGATATCCCGCGCGATTCCCTCCAAATTGGGGGTGGAGGAGTTTCTCCGGGTTCGCCTTGGGCGCGTGGGCGGCAGAGTGGTGGCCACTCCCCTGTCTCGAGGCGCGGGGTTAATCACCACCTTAACTCGAGCGGAGGGGATGATCCGGATTTCCGAGCTTTCCCAGGGAGTGGACGCGGAGAGCGACGTGGAAGCCGAACTTCTGGTGGATCCGGAGGAGTTGGATCGCACCTTGGTTTTCATCGGAAGCCACGATCTGTCTGTCGATGTTCTGGCTGATCTGCTGCGGGGCTATCCCCGAGGATACCGGCTCAGTTCCGCCAATGTGGGGAGTCTCGGAGGGCTTTTGGCGTTGCGGAATAGGTTTGCCCATGCCGCGGGTTGTCACCTTCTGGATACGGAAACGGGGCAATACAATCTGTCCTATGTGCGGAAGTACCTGAAAGGTTTCAAGGCAAGCTTGTTCCACTTGGTGGACCGAGAACAGGGATTCATAGTGGCGCGGGGGAATCCCAAGGGGGTTTGCGGGGTTGGGGACTTGCTCCGCGAGGACGTCCGTTTTGTGAATCGTCAAGCCGGGTCGGGTACCCGGATTCTTTTGGATTACCGACTCGCACAGGAGGGAATTGACCCTCGAAAGATCTGCGGTTACGATCATGAGGAGTACACCCACATGGCCGTAGCTGTGGATGTGAGAAGTGGCGCCGCGGATGTGGGGTTGGGAATTCTGGCGGCCGCGATGGCCTTGGGTTTGGATTTTGTCCCCCTGGTGCGAGAACAATACGACCTGGTGATTCCTACCGAGTACGTGGAAGAGGAACGCATTCAAAGTCTGTTGATGGTCGCCGGCAGTGATCCGTTTCGGGAAAGGGTTCGGGCCATGGGGGGATATCATCCGGAAAAGAGCGGTCGACTTTGGCTGGAAGTGGAATGAATCCTTGCGGGAGAACGGTTCATGGCGCGGTTCAGGGTACGCTCAAGGCATTGGCTGGAGGATGAGGACGGGAGAGTGATCATGGGTGAGGGCCGGATGAAGATCCTGGACAGTATTCGGCAGACGGGATCCATGAATCAGACGGCCAAGGAATTGGGAATGTCGTACCGAGGCGTATGGGCTCGTATCAAAGCCACGGAGGATTCCCTTACCTTCAAGATCGTAGAATCGGATCATCGGAAAGGTACCCGCCTCACCACGGCGGGCACTGACCTGCTGAGTCGTTACGAAGGGATGAAGCAGGCCTGCCTGGAGGCGGACAACAAGTTGTTCGAAGAATGGTTTCCCACACAATGCTGTAAGGGTCTATCGGGCGATGAGTGATCCATCTCGACAGACGGACGTGACGGCGGCGAATCGAGTGACATCGGGGACATCGTCGGTTCGGAAGGTACGGGCCGTGGCATATCGAGGGAGTCGCTTTGATCGGCAAAGGGTTTCCGTAGTGCGTGAGACGCCGCTCACCTTGTTTCTAAACGAACGTGAGATCGTCACCCTGTTGTGTATGGATGACGCTCCTCGATACTTGGCACTGGGTTTCTTTTTTTCGGAAGGTCTAATTCGGGACGTGGAGAATGTTCGGGACATAGAGGTGGACCGGGATCAGGGCTGTGTGCGAGTAAGGGTGTCCGAGGATACCGGAGCGCCTGTTTGGGGGAGGGAACTGAAGCCCACTCTTTCTACGGGGTGTGGCAAGGGTACCACGTTTCGATCCGGCCTGGAGGGGATAAGAGTCTCCGAACCCGGATCGGATTGTCTTTTGTCTGCGGAACAGGTGTTTTACTTGATGAAGGAGCTCACGGCCCGATCCGACTTGTACAAGGAAACCCGGGGAACCCATAATTGCGCCTTGGCCGAGGGGTACGCCTTACGAATATTTCACTCCGATGTCGGGCGGCACAATGCGGTGGACAAGATTTACGGGCAATGTCTGCTGGAAGGGATCGGATTTTCAGACAAGATGTTGTTGACCACGGGGCGGATCACTTCCGAGATTGTCATGAAAGTCGGACGTATGGGTATCCCCGTTCTGATATCACGACATGCGGCCACGGACTTGGCGATCCGGATAGGAGGCCAGCTGGGAAAAACGTTGGTGGGATACGTTCGTGGAACGCGGTTTACAGTGTACACCGGGTTCAGCCGTTTTGAGGAATGGGCGGATCAGGGCGCTTGAGTTTGTCGGATCGTTGAGTGACGCGGCAGCCCGTTGATAGACCGTATTGCAGGCAGGCCGGTGCGCAACCATGAGAACCAAGGCGGGCGAATCCTGAGGGATGGGGCATAGACCGTATGCCGCAATGACGAAGGATGAATCCTCACGCCGAAGGCGTGAGTGCAGATGGCGCTTTTCAACGGCCCGTTAGGGGGTCGTTCCGCGAACGCCGGATGGGAACAAGGTCTAACAGAAGGCTGTTTGTGCTTTTCTTTTACCCGTATTTGGGTATAATAAAACATTCACAAATAGCAACATCCCACGCGGGCGCCAGGCCGAGGGAAAATTCTTCCGGGAATGAAACGAACCGCCCGGAGAGGCGCTCCCCGAGTGCGGGCCGAAAGGCGGGAAACCGTAACCGGTTTCGAGGCGGAGGGTTCAAAAACGTGATATGCGCCGCTGTACTTAGCCCTTCGTCCCTGCTATATAGGCTGTCCATGTCTTGTTGTCCGACACTTACGCGTGCCGTATCTCATTGCTTCTCCCCGGTTCGGCGACGAAGGTGGGTTGTTACGGGTTGGTAGGCTTCGACAGGAGATTCAATCATGGAAGAATTGTACAAAACGGTCATCACTACGTGTCCCTATTGCGGATGCGGATGTTCCATGATGCTGGAAGTAGTGGATGGCTCGCTGCGAGGGCTGTATCCCTCCAAGACGGGACCCGTGAACCAGGGGAAGCTCTGCATCAAGGGTTGGAGAGCCCATGAATTCGTGGTCAGTCCTCAACGTCTGGCTCATCCTTATATCCGCAAGAACGACGTACTCGAACAGGTCGAATGGGATGAGGCCCTGGACGTCGCAGTGGGAAGGTTGAGCGATATCAAGGAGCGGTATGGGGCGGACAGCATAGGTTTTTTTGCCTCCGCCAAGTGCACGAACGAAGAAAATTATCTCTTACAGAAGTTCGCCCGGGCGGCGGTGGGGACGAACAATGTAGATCACTGCGCCCGCCTTTGACACTCTGCCACGGTGGCAGGTCTTGCCACGGCGTTCGGAAGCGGAGCCATGACCAACTCCATACAGGAGATCGAGGATGCGGACTGCATTCTGGTAATCGGCTCCAATACGTCTGTTGCACATCCCCTCGTGGCCACCCGGGTGTTTCGGGCCAAAGCCAAGGGAGCCAAACTTATTGTCTGCGATCCGAGGAAGATCCACCTGGCGTCTATTGCGGACCTCTACGTGCGCCATCGCCTGGGTTCGGATGTGGCGTTGCTAAACGGAATCATGCATGTGATCCTCGATAGAGGTTGGCACAACGAAGCCTTCATCCGGGAGCGTACCGAGGGTTTCGAAGACTTGGCGAAAATCCTGGATTCCTATTCTCCGGAGTATGTTTCCCGAATCACGGATGTCTCCCCCGACGATATCGTGCGAATGGCGGAGTGGTATGCCTGTTCGGAAAAGAGTACCATCTTGTACACCATGGGCATCACCCAGCACGTCACGGGTGTGGACAACGTCAAAACATTGGCCAATTTGGCCATGATGACCGGACAGATCGGGAGGGAGTCCACGGGTGTTAATCCCTTGCGGGGCCAGAACAACGTTCAGGGAGCCTGCGACATGGGCGGATTGCCCAACGTGTATCCCGGTTATCAGCCTGTCACCAGTGAGGATGTGCGGAGGAAATTCGAACAGGCTTGGGGGGTGTTGAACCTGAATCCCGGCGTGGGGTTGACCATCACGGAAATGATGCCCGCCATCGATGAAGGCAAGGTGAGAGCGCTGGTTATTATGGGTGAGAACCCGGTTCTCAGCGACCCGGATTCCCATCACGTGGAAGAAATGCTCCGCAAGCTGGATTTCCTGCTGGTGATGGACATCTTCATGACACAAACGGCGGAATTGGCTCACGTCGTCTTGCCGGGTGCGGCCTTTGCTGAAAAGGACGGCACGTTCGCAAACACGGAGCGCCGAGTGCAGCGAGTTCGACAGGCCGTGGAGCCTCCCGGGGAGGCCCGACCCGACTGGCGGATTATTCAGGAACTGTCCACCCGTTTTGGGTATCCCATGAGCTATGCTTCCGCAAGTGAAATTCAGGATGAAATCGCCCGGCTGACTCCTTCGTACGGCGGTATCGTATACTCTCGATTGGAAGGGGAAGGCCTGTGCTGGCCCTGCCCGACCTTGGATCATCCGGGGACACGGTATCTGCACAAAGACCGTTTTGTCCGGGGAAAAGGATTGTTTCACGCCGTTTCGTACCGCGCACCTGCGGAAGAACCGGATGCGGAATACCCCATGTGGCTCAGCACCGGGCGCGTGTATGCCCACTACCATACAGGCACCATGACCCGGAATTCACCCTCTCTTCACCGGGAGATGCCCGAGGGTTTCATGGAATTGAATCCGTCCGATGCCGAAAAGTTGGGACTCCGGGACGGGGATTCAGCTCGGCTGGTTTCCCGCCGAGGCGCGATCACGGCCTTGGTTTACATTACATCTCGGGTGGACCAAGGTACGGTCTTTATGCCTTTTCACTTCGCCGAAGCAGCGGCCAATATGCTGACCAACACGGCGTACGATCCGATCGCCAAGATTCCGGAACTCAAAGTGTGCGCCGTGCGGTTGGAGAAAGCGGCCTGAATCCGAATGCCGTACCCTCGGGTATCGCCCCCGTCCGAGGGTCGAAACGGCCATAACGGGAAGCCGAATCTTCGTGTCATGAAACCCGGCTTCCCGTTGCTGTTCATGGGCATCCGTTGCGCCTCGGTGGCCCGGCAATGATCGTCCCGAGGTGAGATGTTCCGCTTCCATGCTTTCTCAGGTCATATTTGTCCCTCCGCCCGGTTCAAGCGCTCAATTGTTCCATTGAAATGCGGTCAGCCCATTTCGATTTCGATTTGCCGGAGTTCTTTGATCCGATCCCTGAGAACCGCTGCATCCTCGAATCGAAGCTCCCCGGCGGCCTTGCGCATGTCCGACTCCAGCCGCCGGATTAACCCGCGGACTTCTTTCAAGGTCCGATAGGTGGGCTTTTCCTGTGCAACCGTCCGGGAAGGTTGAGAGGGGACCGTATAGTAGTCTTTTTCATAAATAGAAGCCCATACGTTCGAAATGTTCTTACGTATGGTTTCCGGGGTGATCGCGTGCTCTCGGTTGAATTCCTCTTGGATGCTTCTCCGTCGCTCCGTTTCTTGAACGGTGCGTTTCATGGAAGGAGTGACTTGGTCGGCATACAGAATCACCGCCCCGTGAACATTGCGGGCCGCTCTTCCGATGGTCTGAATGAGGGAACGTTCCGAGCGGAGAAATCCTTCCTTGTCTGCGTCCAAGATGGCCACCAGCGAGACTTCGGGAAGATCCAATCCTTCCCGGAGGAGGTTGATTCCCACGAGCACGTCGAATTCGCCTGCCCTCAAGCGACGGATGAGTTCGATCCGATCCAGAGTTGTAATGTCCGAGTGCATATAATTTGCGTGCACGCCTAAATTGATCAGGTACTCCGTCAGGTCTTCCGCCATGCGTTTGGTGAGGGTGGTTACCAGGACCCGTTCGCTGCGTTCCACTCGTTTGCGTATCTCCGCATACAAATCGTCCACTTGGTTTTGAGCCGGGCGGATGTAGATCAAGGGATCCATGAGGCCCGTGGGACGGATGATCTGCTCCACCACGCGGCCCTCTGCCTTGCGGAGTTCATAGGGACCCGGAGTCGCTGACGCATAGATGATTTGGTGAATCTTAGCCTCGAATTCCTCAAAACTGAGCGGGCGGTTGTCCAAAGCGGAGGGGAGACGGAATCCGTATTCCACCAAAGTTTCTTTTCGGGAGCGATCCCCTCGATACATGCCGGCCACCTGGGGAATGGTAATATGGCTTTCATCCGCGATGAGAAGAAAGTCTTTCGGGAAATATTCGATCAATGTGGGCGGTGGTTGGTCGGGGTCGCGTCCCGTGAGATGGCGGGAATAGTTTTCGATACCGTGGCAGAAGCCGGTCTCCCGGATCATTTCCAGATCGAACACAGTGCGTTCCTCAATCCGTTGAGCCTCGATAAGTTTTCGGTTCGCCAAGAAGAAATCGCTACGTTCCTTGAGTTCCAGCTTAATGGCTTTTATGGCTTGTTGCATGCGCTCCCTGGTGGTCACGTAGTGACTTGCCGGATATACCGCGGCCCGTTCTATAGGAGACAGGACTTTACCGGTCAGAGGATCGAACAACTTCATAGAGTCGATCTCATCCCCAAAAAACTCCACACGTAATCCTCGATCCTCCTCGTATGCCGGGAGGATTTCCACAACGTCTCCTCGAACGCGAAATGTTCCCCTGTGAAAATCGTAATCGTTTCGTTCGTATTGGATCTCCACGAGCTTCCGTACCATGCTTTCCCGGGAAATCCGCTGCCCCGTCTCCAGGAGAAGGAGTAAGCCGTAATAGGCTTCGGGGGAACCAAGACCATAGATGCAGGATACGGATGCCACAATAATTACATCGCGGCGGTCAAAGAGGGAGCGGGTTGCGGAATGGCGCAGCTTATCGATCTGGTCGTTGATTTGGGATTCTTTTTCAATATAGGTGTCTGTACTGGGAACATATGCTTCCGGCTGATAATAATCGTAGTAGGAAACGAAATACTCAACGGCGTTTTGCGGGAACAGCTCTTTGAATTCTCCAAAAAGCTGTGCTGCGAGTGTCTTATTCGGGGCAATGACCAGAGTGGGACGTTGGAGTGCCTCCACCACTTTCGCCAAGGTGAACGTCTTCCCGGATCCGGTGACGCCCAGGAGTACCTGGTGCTTCAATCCCGTCCTGCAGCCTTCCACGAGTTGACGAACGGCTTCCGGCTGATCGCCCTTGAGAGTGTAATCCGTGACCAGGCGAAATCCTTGACGGCCCACTCAGGCCACCCTCCAGGTCGTACCTTCGCGGGAATCTTCCAGCAGGATGCCCTTTTCGTTGAGGTTCCTGCGGATTTCGTCGGCCCGAGCCCAATCCCTGCGGGTCCGGGCTTCCGTGCGTTCAAGGACCAAACGTTCGATTTCAGGTGTGGAAAGCCCTTCCTTTTCCAAGGTTCGATGCGTCTTGAAGTGAATAAAATCCTGCCATCCGGCCTGAATAAGTCCCAATATGGCCGCCAAAGATCGGAGTTCCTCGCAGCTTTGCCGGAGCAATTCGATATCCCGCTCATCCATTGTGGCGTCACGGGCGTCGAGAAGTCGATTTATTGCTTTGACTGTCTCAAACAGATATCCAATGGCCCTGGCTGTGTTGAAGTCGTCGTCCATGGCTTCCTGGAAACGCCCCCTGATACCCGCGGTTTTCTGTGCCAGATCCGCGCAGGCTTCGCCTGGATCCGTTTCGAGGGAATGAGATAAACCGTCGGAAATTCTTGCCTCTTCCGCGCGCCTTACAGTTTGATAGAGACGCTCCATGCCGACTTCCGCCTCTTGCATGGCCTCTTCCGAGTAATCCAGCGGGTTCCGGTAATGTTTGGAGAGGAGAAACATACGAATGGTTTCGGGATGGTAACGGTTTAGAAGGTCGCGGATAGTCAGGATGTTTCCCAGGGACTTGGACATTTTCTCCTGGTTGATGTTGACAAAGCCGTTGTGCAGCCAGTACCGGACAAAAGGTTGTCCGGTGGCGGCCTCCGCTTGGGCGATTTCGTTTTCGTGGTGGGGGAAGACCAGGTCCATGCCTCCGCCGTGTATGTCCAGGGTGGGACCGAGAAGAGCGGTGCTCATGACGGAACATTCGATGTGCCAACCCGGACGCCCTTCTCCCCACGGGCTGTCCCAACGGGGTTCTCCCTCCTTGGCGTGCTTCCACAGAGCGAAGTCCAAAGGATACCTCTTGTGGGGATCCAGCTCCACCCTTGCCCCGGCGATCATCTCATCCAGATCTCGCCCCGAAAGCTTTCCGTAGAAAGGGAAGGTCTTGACCGAGAAATAGACGTTCCCTTCGGAGACGTACGCGTGGTCTTTATCCAGCAGTGTTTGGATGGTTCGGATCATGTGAGGAATATATTCGGTGGCCTTGGGCTCGAAGTCCGGAGCGGACACCCCCAGTTCACTCATGTCCTTCTTAAACTCGCGGATGTAACGGTTCGAGATGATGTCCCAGGAGGAATGTTCTTCCGTCGCACGTCTTATGATTTTATCGTCGATGTCTGTATAGTTGCGTACAAATCGGACTTCGTATCCGGAATACCGGAGATACTTGACGATTACGTCGAACACGACGGCGGACCGTGCATGGCCGATGTGGCTGAAGTCATAAGCTGTAATCCCGCAAACGTACGCGTTTACCTTTTTCCCAGTCAAGGGAGCAAAAGCTTCCTTAGTCTTGGATTGGGAATTGTATACCATCAGTGACATATTCGTTCTCCCCATGTACCGTCAAGGAATTGGAGGGAAGAGGGGCGGCTCATAATGGGGAAGATCCATTCCCGGTATCGAGGATCCGGTCAAGACGCTCCAGAATGCGGTCTTTGCCCAAAAGAGGCAGGATCTTATGGAGTTCCGGGCCTTCCAGATCGCCCGTGACGGCTGCTCGAATGGGAAAGTAGAAAGCTTTCCCCCGGATCCCGGAGGTCTTTGCGGTGCTTTTTAAAAGGGAGACCCACTCGGATTCGTCCGTCACCGTGCTCTGCCGGAGAGCGTTCCTCAAGGTGGACAGGACGTGCAACGCCATCCCGTCCTGCAATACCGTCTCGGCTTCCCGGCTCATGTGTGGTTGCGGAGTAAAAAGCAATCGAAGTAAGCCTGCGGCATCTCCGAGGGTGTTCATGTTTGATTGAACCGCTTCCATTGCGGAGATAAGGAGGGGGAGGGGGACGCATTCGGGCTCATATCCTTCATGCACGAGAAAAGGCTTCACGAGTTCAACTAGATCGGATGGATGAATCCTGCGAAGGTGTTGGACGTTGAACCAGTTCAGTTTTTCGGGATCGAAAACGGCACCCTTCCTACTGATCGATTCCAGCCGCAGCTGTGCCGCCATCTCCTCCATGTTCAGAACTTCTTCCGCTTCGCGGAACTGGTTTCCAAGCCAGACCAAGTAGTTGGCCAACGCCTGCGGAAGAATCCCGCGTTCCCTGAAGCCGGAGACGGTTGTAGTTCCACCGTGTCGTTTGCTCAGTTTGGTTCGATCGCTCCCCAGAAGCAGTGCGTGATGGGCGAATTGGGGCGCCTCGAAGCCGAAGAACCGGTAAAGAAGAAGTTGTCTTGGAGTATTGCTCAGATGATCTTCTCCCCGGATTACATGGGTAATGCGCATGTGAGCGTCGTCGATCACCACGGCGAAGTTATAGGCCGGCATTCCCGTGGACCGCACCACGATGAAATCCCCGATGGTATTTCCGGGAAAAGAAACAGACCCGTGAATCCGATCGTTCAACCCGATGGAGCCTTCGTCCACGCGGAATCTCAGGGCGGGAAGGACGCCCTCGTTCTCCAGGCGGCGCCGATCCCTATCGGTCAGTCTCCGACATCTGCCCGAGTATCTTGGCGGAACTCCGCGCGCCAATTGCTCTTTGCGTTCCCGTTCCAGCTCCTCCGGGGTGCAGAAGCAAGGATACGCCCGGTCGGATGCCTTGAGTTGTTCCAGGGCTGTCCTATAAATTTCGAGGCGTTCCGACTGCCGATAGGGACCGTAGGGTCCACCTAAATCGGGTCCCTCCGTCCAGTGGATTCCGAGCCATTTCAGGTCGTTGAGGATGTTCTCGGCATACCGGTCGGCGGATCGATCCAAGTCCGTATTTTCGATGCGCAGGACCAGTTCCCCTTGGCGGCCGACAGCAAACAAGTAGTTGAACAGCGCCGTACGGGCATTGCCTATATGGAGTTCTCCGGTGGGGCTCGGAGCGAAACGGACGCGTACAGTGTTCGTCATGAATCTTCCTTGATAAGTGCTACGGCCATGGCGGCCATTCCTTCTCCGCGTCCCACGAACCCCATCCGCTCATTGGTTTTTGCCTTGATATTTACCTGGGAGGGCTGAATACCCAGAGTCGAGGCGATGGTTCGTCTCATGGGGTCAATATACGACCTCAGTCGCGGTGCTTCGGTGATTACGGTTGCATCTATATTGAGTACCGTCATACGGTGGTGGTTCAGAAGTTGACCCACCCGTTCCAGAAAATACAGGCTTGAGCGTTCCCTGTATCGTTCATCCGTATCGGGAAAGTGGGCGCCAATGTCTTCCATGGCGGCTGCTCCCAGAAGAGCATCGCAAATGGAGTGGAGCAGCACGTCCGCATCCGAATGTCCGGCCAAGCCGGCCTCGTGGGGAACCTCAATGCCACCCAAGATCAGCGGGCGCCCCATTTCAAAACGGTGGCTGTCGTATCCGATTCCGATGCGCATGAGTACCCGCGTTCATCCCGTTGATCCTGCCGTCCGGTCGGGATCGCAGGTTTCTGAAGGCGCTGGCGCCTTGGGTTTAGTCCTTGGTGAAGGTCAGGGTCAGGGTACCGGGAGACAGCGAAGCCTGATCCGGAAACAACGGCCCTGGCCTCGGGCCAGACTTAATACAGTTGGTGCAAGCTTTTCAAGGATGAAAAACAGTTCTCGTCCCTTCGATCTCTTACAACGGGGTGGGTAGTCCGGGATCCTGGACCGGACGGATGGTGGAATTGCCGGGGTTCCGAAGAACATCCCGGCGAACAGAAACGGGAACTCTTCAACCCCAATCCTATCCGGGTCCCAGGGAACATCCCCGGCATTTCTCGAATGGGCGGCTTCACGTCGGTTGGAACATGAAGGCGAGTCTGTCAAGCGGCCGCAATTCCCGTCGGCGTTTCAATGGGTTTTCCGGGTAGCCGCATGCAACAGTTCGGCCAACCGTAAATCTTCCACAGTAGTGATCTTGATGTTCTCCGGAGCGCCGGGAACCATATGGACGGAATACCCCAAACGCTCCACAAGCATGGAATCGTCGGTACCGTGGAATTTGTGCTCGCGGGCATTCCGATGAGCCTCCCATAGGATCTCCCGGCGGAATACCTGAGGCGTTTGAGCCAAGTACAGAGTGGTCCGGTCCAGAGTATCGGAGATGGTTTCCTGGTCCAGGGACCTCTTTACGGTCTCGTTCAGGGGGAGTGTGGGTATTGCAGCGCCTCGGATCCGGGCGGCCCGGATGACACGTTCCAGAAGCGACACATCCAGCAAGGGACGAACGCCGTCGTGGACGGCCACGAAGTCTACATCAAAAGGGACGGCTTGGAGACCTAAAAACACGGATTGTTGTCGTTGGGGTCCGCCGGGTACCACGGCGCAAACCTTGTTCAGGTTAAACGGCGCAATCACATGACGCCGGCAGTACTCGATGCGATCTGCGGGGGTGACCACTACCACACCATTGATCAGCGGACACGATTCGAAGATCGCCAGGGTACCCGCCAGCAGAGGTCTCTCGAAAAACTGGAGAAACTGTTTTTCCTGAGACGCGCCCATACGGAGTCCCCGGCCCGCGGCGGGGATAACGGCGTAGCACTGAAGCTGCGACTCGGGGGAGGTTTCGGGAAATCTCATGACGATGGACTACCTGTCTTGTCTGTGCAGAAAGCGTCCGATGACTCGGAGCCTCCGCCCCATTCCCGGCTCTCGGGTCAAGAGGACGACCGGGAAGTGCGAAAAAGAAAAACGTGCCGGAGCAGTCCATAAGCCGAGTTCTGTTTCCCACACGAGTCACCCCGATGCGGGACGGCGTTCATTTCTCTAGGATTTCGGTTGCCCGAAACCTCCAGCGACCTACCCGAGGGCATCGAACGGGCCATTCTCGAGCGCCCTCCTATTTGGTCTTGCTCCGGGTGGGGTTTGCCGAGCATCCGATGTCACCACCGGACCTGGTGAGCTCTTACCTCACCGTTTCACCCTTACCCCGGCTTGGTCCCGAGGCGGTTTGCTTTCTGTGGCGCTTTCCTTAGGGTCGCCCCCAGTCCGCGTTACGGACCACCCTGCCCTTTGGAGCTCGGACTTTCCTCCCGCTTCCATGGGAAGCCGGCGAACACCTGTTCTACTCCGGCACGTGAAAATCGGCTTCCGTCCTTTGGGGTGCGGCCTACTCCCCAAACGGCATCCTCGACGTGCAGCCACTTTCTAAGACCGTTTCCAGTCGGAAACGTCTACTTATGCTTCACGTATTCCGTAAGTTCTTCGTGATCCAGCCAGTAAATGATACGCTGGCAATTGGGACATGTCATCAACTGGTCGTTACGGATCAGTTCATTATACTTCTGGGGAGGCAGTTGGAGATGACATGCGGTGCATATGCCTTCGCGCACGCCGGCCAAGGCCTCTCCAGCCCGGGCTTTCGCCAATCGCTCGTACCTTTGCAGCACTTCCTGGCTAATGGACTGGATCAATCGGTTTCGATGTTCCAGCCGTTTCTCGATCTCCCGGGCAGAATCCATTTCTTCCGCTTTGAGACTGGAAATTAAGGTCTGATAGTCCTTTTCCGCTTCCTCAATTCGGGCTGTGGCCTCTCTCCGGCCTGTCTCCAGGGATTCCAGTTGTTCCATAACAAGTAGAATTTCATCCTCTTTCTGTTTCAATCCGGTCTTGAGATCTTCCACTTCTTTCATGAGTGCCCAGTATTCGCGGTTGGTCTTGACCCGTGCGCGTTTCGACTGGCTCTTGCCCGTGGCGGCTCGGATTTCGTCCGCCTCCCGTTCCAACTGCTCCTTGCGTTGCTGGAGTTCTTCGATACCCCTGAGGATGGTTTCCGCCTCTCCCTTGGCTTCCGTTTGGCGGACCTGTGCGTCCTCGACACGGGAGGGGATGGAATTGTGTTTAAGCTGAAGCTGGCGGATGATTCCGTCTTCCTCGGAAAGTGTGAGCAAATGTCTGATGATCTCTATCAAAACAACCCCCTAACCATAAAAAAATACATCATCTTCTTGAAGGACGGCCACCCCGAAGTCCGGGAGGACCGGTTTGAAACGGTTTTCGATCCGAGCCGCAATGGCTTGCAGCACCGGCCTTTCGGAATGGAAATGTCCGGTATCGAGCAGGGCCGTTCCATGGGCCAAAGCCTCGTGGGCCTGGTGATAGGTGAATTCCCCGCTGATGAATACGTCGACCCCCTTCCTTAACGCTTGAGGCAGCAGAGAAGCTCCCGCCCCGGCGCACAGGGCGGCGGTTTGGATCGTTTTACCGGGGTCGCCTGCGATCCTGATGCGATCGATTCCGAGATACTGCGCAACCTGACGAGCGAACTGTCGCAGTTCCGTGGGAGATTGGAGAAGTCCCACTCTCCCCATTCCCCCTCTGTGTGTGGGATTTAAAACAGGAATCGCGTCGTAGGCCATTTCCTCGTAAGGATGCGCCTCTCTTGCCGCCTGAATTATGCGTTCTATCGCCGAACGATGTACCAGTACCTCCACGCGGACTTCCCGGATGTGTTCCATGCCTCCCACTTCACCCCTGTAAGGTGAAGCACCTTTCTGGGGGGAGAAGGTCCCCGTGCCCTGCATACTGAAGGAACAGCCGGTATAGTTGCCGATAATTCCTCCCCCTGCATCAAACGCCGCGCGGCATACGGCGTCCGCATGTTCCGGAGGAACGTAGAGCACGAGTTTGGCCATTCGCTCAATGGGGCTGTCTTGAAGGACCCCGGTTACTTGAAGGGCTAGACGTTCCGCCAGGCAATCATTGACCCCCCCGAAAACGTGGTCCAGATTCGTGTGGGCGGAGAAGATCGCGATTCGATTCTGCAAAGCGAAATGAACAAGTCGTGCGGTAAGGTCGGAGGTGATGAGTCTCTTGATGGGAGTAAAGAACAGGGGATGGTGGGTGACAAGCAGTCCGGCTTTCAGTAAGGCTGCTTGCCGGAGCGCCTTTTCCGAGGGGTCCAAGGCCACCATAACCCCGGAAATCCTCCATTCGGGATCCCCGATCTGAAGCCCCACCGAATCCCAGTCTTCGGCCAAGTGCGGTGGGGCCCATTCATCCAGGACGTCTATAATCTCCTGTATCCGTAACATGCTTCGCTTCCCAGGAACGAGAAAGAGGGCGCGCTTAAGTGCGTTCGCCCTCCCGGTCCCTGCCGAGTTGTGCCGTATGAATGGTTTCGATATTCCACATATCTGCCAATGGGCCCACCAGGGATCGAACCTGGGACCTTCCGGTTATGAGCCGGTGGCTCTGCCAACTGAGCTATGGGCCCCCGTGATGTTCGCATCCATGTATAGGTCTTACCATGGAATACTGTCAAGTGAAACCCTGGCGTTCTTTGGGCTCGTCCGAGATCCCGGTCTCCCGTGTTGGGATTTGTCCTTTCCATCTGCCCGTAGGTTCTCCCCGAGTTGCAGTACTGCCGGAAAACAGGGGTTCACGAGCGGGCGACAAGAGACTTCGCCGTATCGGAACCTATCTGCGAATCCTTCCCTGGGATCTGTGTGTGCATCGCGGGTAGATTCCTAGGTGACAAGGTCCTGGTACCGACAGAGACGCCTCACGCATCTTCAAGCAAGCCAATCCATGGCACATCCTCGGCTTCTAAAAGCAGGATAGCTGCTATTGTTCGACAAATGCTTTAAGTTTCCGGGCACGGCTCGGGTGCCGGAGTTTGCGGAGAGCTTTGGCTTCAATCTGCCGAATGCGTTCCCGTGTTACATCGAACACCTTGCCCACTTCCTCCAGCGTGTGATCTGCTTTTTCACCGATTCCAAACCGCTTCCGAAGGACTTTTTCCTCCCTTGGGGTTAAAGTGGCCAGTACCTTGCGCGTCTGTTCACTCAAATCCAGGTTGATGACCGCTTCGGAAGGGGACATAACCTTCTTGTCCTCGATAAAATCGCCGAGATGACTGTCCTCTTCTTCTCCTATCGGTGTTTCAAGGCTAATGGGTTCCTTGGCGATCTTCAAAACTTTGCGGACTTTTTCCAAAGAAAAGTCCATTCGATCGGCGATCTCCTCGGGGGTGGGCTCTCGGCCGTACTCCTGAACCAGGTATCGTGAAGTCCTGACCAGCTTGTTGATGGTCTCGATCATGTGAACCGGGATTCGAATGGTCCGGGCCTGATCGGCAATCGCTCGGGTGATGGCCTGACGAATCCACCAAGTGGCGTACGTACTGAATTTATAACCCCGTTGGTATTCAAACTTGTCCACCGCTTTCATGAGTCCGATATTGCCTTCCTGGATCAGATCCAGGAACTGAAGACCGCGGTTGGTATATTTCTTCGCAATGCTCACCACTAAACGAAGGTTGGCTTCTACGAGTTCTCTCTTGGCGTTTTCGGCGATTTCCTGACCAATCTGAATGCGTTTCAAATTCTCCTTGAGAGAAAGACAGCTCGCCTTACACTTGGATTGAGTCTCTCGGATGGTCCCTCGCTCCATCCGGAACGCTTCACAGATCCGATTCATGTGTTCCGGTGCAATTCCCATGGTCTCACAATAGGGGATCCTCTTGCCGGTATCTTCCGTGAGGCAGGAGAATTCCTCTAACTTGGAGATGGACAAGCCGGTTTCCTCGGAACATTGCCGGATAATCTTTTCGGCTTTCCGGATACGATTCACTTCCTCTTTGAATACTTCCGCGATGCGGTGAACCGGTCGATTGTCGAATTTCAGGTTGGCCAGGGCTTCCATGATCCGGGACTTGCACTCCCCGAGTTCCGGTGGACAAGGCTCGGGATCTCCCATCGGTTCGTGCTTGTTCCCACGAAGGCACGACTCGTCGGACTTCAGATACGCCAATGGATCCGGAAACTCCCTGTGAGTATAAATCCACTCATACTCCGAGGCGATCTGCAGCACGTTGGTCAATCGTTCCAGGAGATCCTCCCGCATTTTGTTTTCTGCTTCGGAATACGGTTCTTCCTCGTCATCGATACCCGTGATCACTTCCTTGGGCTTGATTTCCTCCGAAAGAAGCTGTTCCCGGGTCCGTCTCAATTCGTTGAGGCCGAGCCATGTGGTGAAAATGGTCTCGAGTACCATTTGCTGTCCCTGCTCGATCCTCTTGGCGATTTCCACTTCGCCCTCCCGGGTAAGAAGGGACACCATCCCCATTTCCCGGAGATACATCTTGACGGGATCCGATACCTTCCCCGTGGCTTCAATGCTTTCCGCCTGGGACTTGGTCTCCGAGAGTTCGGGTTCCTCGCTTTCTTCTTTCTTGGGGGATTCTTTGACTTTGAATTGCTGGGGGCTATCCACCACCTGGATGTCCAGTTCGTCAAACATTATGAGCATGTCGTCGATTTGTTCCGACGACACAATGTCCCCAGGCAAAGAGTCATTGAGTTCTTCGTACGTGATGTAGCCTTTTTCTCTTCCGATGGATATCAGGCGCTTAAGCTCAGCCATGTTGGTCTTGGACATAAACGGCACCCTACGTTAGATGGTTTCGGTTTTTTCTGCGATCAGCTCGCTCCGTTCACGCAGGAGTGCGAGCACCAAGTCCGTATCCTGTTTTGCTTCGGCTTCACGAATACGCTGGGTTAGATCTCTTTCCCGTCTACGGATTCGTTTTCGGCGAGTTGCTTGAATCAAATCGTCGGCGATTTTTTCCGCGCAGAATTCCTCACCGGGATCTTGCCGGGACAACATACGCGCGATGGTCTTCTGAAATTCCTCATTGGGATGTTTCGCCAGGAGAGATGCCGGATTCACATTCCCTTCGGTTTCAAAGACTTCAAATATGGAAATCATCAAGGTCCTAAGGCCATCCGAGCGAATATGTTCGAGAAGATCTTCCCGGGGCACGAGGGATATGAACCTCGGATTGCGGAGCAAGAATCCTACCGCCTGCTCCTCCAATCGTACGGATACGTCGTTGATCACTATTGGGTATTTTCGTGTCTCCGAGGTCGCCCGAGGGCCTTCCAGAAGCATCGAGGCCATATTCTCGTCCAGTTGAAGAGACTTCGCTATCTTGCCTATGATTTCCAGTTGCTCGATCCTGCTTCGGATAGCTCGAACAAGCGGGCCCAATTCCCGGAGCACATTTTCCTTGTCTGCGGCGCCACGAATTTCCCTTCGAAACGTATGGTCTATACAAAAATGTGCGATGGGAACGGCCTGCTCCACACGACGGAGGAAATTCTCCCGACCCTCGCGCCGAATGCAGTCATCGGGATCTTCACCCGAATCCAGATGCAGTACAGAAGCACGCAGATCTTCTTCGTAGAACAGCACGGCGGACCGCATGACCGCCTTCTTCCCGGCTTCATCGCAGTCAAAGGCCAGCAGTACGTCAGCGCCTGTACGCTTGAGAAGGCGGACCTGTTCGCGGGTCAATGCCGTTCCCAGGGAAGCAACGACATTTCGTACTCCGTGGGCCACCAGGGCCAGAAGGTCCATGTATCCTTCCACCAAAATGATCCGCCCCGTCTTCCGGCCTTCTTTGAGGCCGGTGGGGAGACCGTACAAAACCCTGCCTTTCTGATAAATGGGAGTTTCCGGCGAATTCAAATATTTAGGAAGGGCCTGATCCAGCACTCGGCCACCCAGCCCCAATACTTTATTCTGGGTGTCCCAGATGGGGAATACGATCCGGTCCCGAAACCGATCGTAGTAGGAACCCTTTGTACCCCGGACCACCAGCCCGGCTCGTTCGGCTTCAGCAAGAGGGACACGTTTCTGGTTGAAAACGTTTATTAAATTCTGCCATCCCCCAGGAGCGAACCCCAGTTTGAATTCACGGATATGTTCGCTTCCAATTCCGCGCTGGTCCAGGTAGCCTCGAGCCTCTCGACCCTGTTCCGGATGCAGCAGAGTGCGATGATAGAAGGAAGCGGCGAAGGCGTTCAACTCGTAAAGTGCTTTCTTTCGGGCATCTTCCTCAGCGGCGCCTTTTCTGGGTCCCGAACTTTCGTCCGAAGAAACGCCGAACCGGGCTCCCAACTCCCGGACGGCTTCACTAAACGACAAATGATGGTATTTCATGAAGAAGGAAAAAACATCACCGCCTTCGTGGCATCCGAAACAATAGAAAGTCTGCGTAGAAGGATTCACCGTAAACGACGGGTCTTTCTCCTGGTGAAAAGGACATAACCCTTTATAGGATGCGCCCGCCTTCTTCAGAGGCACGACGGAGGAAATCATTTCCACAATATCGGCCGCCCGACGGATTTCCTCAATCGCCGACTTTGAAGTCATGGCAAGCCCCACTGCTTGAGAAACCACCGAAAAGCACCATACGCGTCACCTGTGACATTCGCCCTGTTTCCCGGATGCGCACCCTGCGACTTATCGCCGTTCATCAGGCTCGATTCAGTTTTTCCATTAACAGGCCGCCGAAGAACGCGATCTGCGGTCACGCCTTTGGCGTGAGGCTTCATGCTTCGTCATTGCGGCCTGCTGCACAGGTACGCCCCATTCCTCAGGATTTGCCCGCCCTGCATCTCACCGTTTTGCACCGGCCTGCCCGAAATACGGTTTATCAACGGGCTGTTAAGGGGGGGTTACGATGTCAGTTCCACGACGGTGACTCCGATACCTCCCTGACGTGGCTCTTTGTGATGGAATCCTTTCACAAATGAATGGTCCTTGAGATACGCCTGAATGGCCTCCCGCAACTTGCCGGTCCCCCTGCCATGAATCAAGTCAATGTGAGCTTCGCCGGCAAGCACGGCTTGGTCAATGGTCTTATCCACGCAGTTCAATGCCTCTTCCACAGTCATTCCCACGAGATTCACCCCTTTGGACGGATGAGGAAAGGCGCTTACATCCACTCTGTGCCGGACGGAAGGGCCTTGAGCAGCCGGTTGCACCCATTGAAGCCGATCTGCGCGCGTTCTTACTCGGACTCCGTCAAAAGCCACTTGCGCTTCCCCGGTTTGCGCATCCAGGAATTTGAGAACGCCCGTGCGGTCCGCTTCAAGGATCTTAACCATACAACCGGGTGTCAAGGTTTCAGAAGCTTGTCTTATGGGTCTCACCGAAGGAGGAGACAGCCGGCCGATCACTTTTTCTTTCAGCTCTTTCAGCGCTTTCTGAGTATCGGCGGGACTTTCCCGAACAATGCCGTCGGTGCGCACGGGATTTCTCCCGCGCCGCATGATGGCACGGAGGTTCTCTTCAGCTCTCCGGAAGATCCGATGCGCCTGTTCGCGCTCTTCCAGAAGGATCCTCTGCCTTTCCGCCTGCAACTCTTTGGAGAGTCCCTCGTAGGCAGCCTTGGCGTGTTCCAGATCCCGCCTCAAACGCTGCACGCGTTCCGTCTCTCTTCTAAGATCCCTGTGGGTCTTGTCAAGATCTTGGATTAGATCGATGGTTCTCCGGTCGTCCGGAGAAAGTCGGCTTTCGGCTCCCCGAATGATGTCCGGATTCAGACCCAGGATTCGTGCGATTTCGATGGCGTTGCTTGCTCCGGGAACCCCGTAACTCAAAGTATAGAGAGGAGCATGGGTTCCCTCGTCCAAATCCACGGACACGTTCAAAGTATGATCCCGAGTGATGGCATGCCCTTTGAGGGTGCTGTAATGAGTCGTGACCAAAGTGCGGCATCCCACTCGATGGAGGCTCTCCAGAATACTCAGAGCCAGCGCGCTTCCCTCCAGGGGGTCCGTGTTCGTGCAGATTTCATCCAAGAGAACCAAAGAGTTCTCCGTAACCACCCGAAACAATTCCTGTACGCGTTTCATCTGGGAAGAAAACGTGGACATGTCCCGGACCAGATCCTGTTCATCCCCGATGACTGCGAATACTTGGTCAAAGACCGCAGTGTGCGCCGGGTCTGAGGCCGGGACATGCATGCCGGACTGAGCCATGAGGGCGAGCAGTCCCAAGGTTTTCAGGGCGGCCGTCTTCCCTCCCATGTTGGCGCCCGAAACCACTAGAGTGCGGACGCCTCCGGCAAATTCCAATCGAATAGGGCGCGGCGGAGGTGCGGACTGCTTCTTGCTTCGGAAGATAAGCAAGGGGTGACGGGCTTCCCGAAAGACCGGTCCCTCAGAACTCAGCTGCGGTTCCACGGCATCCAGTTCGCGGCTTAGTACTCCTTTGGCCCAGATCACGTCCAGGTTCGTCAGGATGTGCAGGTTTTTCCACAGCCGCGGTAGCGTCAAGCGAGTCAGATGGGACAGCTCTTTCAAAATCCGGCGGATTTCATCCTGTTCCCTGATGGATAACAGACTCAATTCGTTGTTCAAATCCACGGTTTCAGAAGGCTCTACAAAGCAGGTGGCCTTGCTTTGCGACACATCGTGGATGATTCCAGGAATGGCTTGCCGTGTGGCGGACTTCACGGCGACCACATACCGGTCTTTGCGGTATCGGAGGTCCGTGTCCTGCCAAATTTCCTTGAGGTGAGGCCTGTTCAGAAGGTCCGTGAGGGCATCGAAAACGCGTTTTTTCTGCCTTTGGAGTCTCTTTCGGATCTGGGCCAGTTCCGGATCCGCGTCGTCCATAATGGAGCCGTCACGGTCTATGGTCTTCTCGATTCGACGTTTCAGGTCATCAAGGGGTTCAAGAGGTTCCATCAACGAGGCGAGGAGCGGCCAGCGCGAATCGAGCCCCTGTCCAATAGCGCGGCTTTCCTCCGAAACTTGAAGAAAGGTCAAAACATCCAGAAAACACTCCGCCTCCAGTACGACACCTTCCACTGCGGATCTATGTAGGATGTCGCGCACATCTTCGAAGGGCGACAGAGGGCAAGAAACACCGGCGTCCAGTAAGCGACGAACTTCGGAAACCTCCCGCAGCCGCGTTTGGATGGTTTCACGATCGGTATCCGGTCGAATGCGCAAACAGCTTTCTCGTCCCGTGGGCGTTCGTGCACATTCGGACAAATACCGCAGTATCTCGGGATATTCTAGTGCTTCAAGTGTGCTATCATCCATATGCGGGGATGGAAATTCTCACCGTAAATCCAGACACCATGGGTTGCCGGTCTTTTTCCGATGGCGCGATAAGATTCGCCTTAGTCATCGGCATGGACAGGGCGCCTTCTTGTGTACGCCAAGTCACGTAATAAAAAGAGAGAAAACCGGTTGAAGGGAGGAGACGCTGCTTGCTGGATGCCCAATATTCCTGTCTCCGATGTATGCGGGGAGGACAGCCCGGGCGAAAATGTATGAAGGAATACGCGAGTTCAACGCGTGAGCTTGGACTTAACCAGTGCATTCACGCGCCCGCCCTCGACACGTCCGGCGAGCCGATTCATGGCCTCTTTCATGACCCTCCCCATGTCCTTCGCGCCGACGGCTCCCAGTTCGGCGATGATCGTGTCGAGATGCCGGGAGAGTTCCTCTTGGGATAGGCTCTCGGGTAAAAAAGACTCAAGTATCCTGAGCTCGCATTCTTCCTTCTCCGCCAAGTCCAGCCGGCCGCCCTTTCGAAACAGCTCCAACGCGTCTTTACGCTGCTTCACTTCCGAAGAAAGAAGCCGGAGGATTTCAGGGTCCTCCAGCTTCCTATGCAAATCCACTTCTTTGTTTTTGATCGCAGCGCGAACCATGCGCAGCGTGGAGGTTATCAGAGGGTCTCTCGACTTAAGAG
The DNA here is from genome assembly GCA_964597345.1 of uncultured Thermodesulfobacteriota bacterium. Lineage (GTDB taxonomy): Bacteria > Desulfobacterota > Desulfarculia > JACQYL01 > JACQYL01 > CAZQXK01. Next base: position 23,634 of record CAZQXK010000056.1, read on the forward strand.
CCTTCTTGAAGGCTTGGTCCAAACTGTCATACAAGGACATACGGGATTACCCTTGTACTCGTCTCATGCGTTTAAGCGCCCGTTTCTTGGCTGCCAATGCCTTTCGTTTTCGTTTTACACTCGGCTTTTCGTAATGCTCTCGCTTTCTGAGTTCGGAAAGGATTCCGGCTTTTTCGCACTGTTTCTTGAAGCGCCGCAGGGCGAGCTCGAAGGGCTCACCGTCTTTGACGCGAACGCCTGGCATCAATCAATCACTCCCTCCCAAGGCAAATTAAATGACGAATAAATAAATCTAATCAATCGGATTTGTTCTGTCAAGCAAAAGGTGTTACACGGATATACCATATGCGGATCTCCTCAGCAGTCCGTTCAACGACGTGAGGCTTCATCCTTCGTCCTTGCGGCGTACCGTCTTGTACGCCTCACTCCTCAGGATTCGCCCGTCCTGCATCCCATCGTCTTGCACCGGCCTGCCCGAAATACCGTTTGTCAACGGGCTGACAGATACGCCGAACCGATCCACCGCCTGCTCGCGCCAACTCAATAGCGGAAACCAGGTCCAGGGTACCTTCGTAAATGGCGCGTCCCGTTATGGCGCCGACCAGACCATCCGGCTCGAGTTCCGTCAAGTTCCGAATATCGTCCAGATTCGTAACACCTCCCGCGCAGACAACGGGTATTTGGACCGTTCTACACATTCGCCGGGTGCTTTCCAGATTGGGTCCCGACCGCATGCCGTCCCGGGCGATATCCGTATAAATAAGCAGCCCCACCCCTGTCTCCTCAAGTCTTCGCGCCATTTGGAAAGCGTCTTCTCCGGTATCTTCCGTCCATCCTTCCACCGCCACATAACCGTTTCTGGCATCGATGCCCGCTGCGATGCGCCCCTCGAATCGCCGGCACGCCTCCTTTAGTAGCTCGGGGGTCTTTTGTGCCGCCGTTCCCAATATTACCTGCTGAATGCCCAATTCGAGATAGAATTCTACGGTATCGAGCGTGCGGACTCCTCCTCCCAACTGCACGGGAATGGATACTTCCCGCAGAAGTTTCTCGATCGCCCTCCGGTTTTTGAGGCTTCCATGAACGGCCCCGTCCAAGTCCACCACATGAAGTCGTTCCGCTCCGGCTCTTTCCCAGCGGGCGGCCATCTCCGCCGGATCGTCCGAGAATACCGTAATCCGGGCCATGTCACCCTGAAACAGGCGAACGCATTTTCCATCTTTGATGTCTACAGCGGGAATGACAATCAACGACTTTCTCCTTGAACCGGGTCCCTCAAAGGAAACGTCTTCATGATCCGCTCAAAACCCAACTGAGCAAGTTCTCCGGCGGAAAGCCAGCGGCCGCCCGCCGAGAAGAAGTCTCCCACATCCAGGATGTTCTGGGTTAAATCCTTTTGGCGTCGGCTGAACGATCGCCTCCAGAGAACTTCGCCGGTGCTCAAACGAATCACATGAATGTCAAAGGCCACGTAAGCAGGTCGCTCCACCCCGTACGCCGAACCGATCTTGTCCTCGTAGGCGTAGATATGTCCCATAACGGCGGCGTCCGCGCCCGTGTACTCTCTGATCTCGTCCAGAAACCGCCTCATGATCTCGCGATCCAGAACGGTTTCCATCCGGATTTGTTCCCGGAGCCGTTCGGTCCATGTTCTGGAAAGAAACACCATACGGGAGTCGCCGACGAGTTCGTTTCGAAGGCGAAGATCCAGATCCGATGTCGCCTCTTCCTGGACGTTTCCTCCCAGGAAGGTGGCTCCGCCAAACGGAGATCGGACCACCGATTCCCCTTCTTTAGGCAGGACCGCCTGGAACGGCAAGACCGCCACGGAATGGATGGGCGGCCCCGGTATTTCGGGCTCGGGCGGTTTCTGTGGACCGGCGCATGCGGTCCATGAAAAGATCAGAATGAGCAGGAGGATAGAAGGAATCTTCCTGCAAAAAACCCGCCCGGACATGTGTTGGATTTTCCTATGTAAAGCGCTTTTCTCGAACGAGATCCGCGCAGCGAGCTTTGGAGTTGAATGAGCCATAACCACGCCTTCTGGAAAAAGCCGACCCGGATTCGGACAGGGGACGAAAATGACGGCCTGACCGTACCGGGGCGAGAAGGAACAGGATTGTGCGCCGACTACAACACTCCTTTGGTACTGGGAACGTCCCGGCGCCGGGGTTCCAAGGCCACCGCCTGTTTCAGGGCTCTTCCGAACGCTTTGAAACAGGATTCGAATATGTGATGCGTATTTTCACCATACAAAAGCCTGATATGCAACGTCAATCCGCCGTGTTGGACCAAGGCTCGGAAGAACTCCTTGATTACCTGAACGTCGAAGCTCATGTACGCGCCTGTGACCAGAGGAACATGGTAGCCGAGAAATGGGCGATTGCTCACGTCCACAGCTATGGAGACCAGAGCCTCATCCATGGGTAGTGTCACATGCCCGTAGCGTTCGATTCCTGAGAATTCTCCGAGTGCTTTTCGCAACGCCTGCCCTAAAGTAATACCCACATCCTCGAGCGTGTGATGATAATCCACCTGAATATCGCCTTTTGCCTGGATGGATATGTCAAACAGGCCGTGAGCCGCTGTGAGGGTGAGCATATGGTCCATGAAGGGAAGGCCGGTTTGAATGTCGGCCTCTCCTGTTCCGTCCAGTGTCAGGCGTACCTGGACTTCGGTTTCCGAGGTCCGGCGGGCGATGTATGCGGTCCGATCCATAACGTTCGTTCAGCCTGATGTAAAAGACCTGCTCTGGTTAATCAACCGCCGAAACATGTATGTCGCGGCGCTGCTCTTCGGCTTTTCCGCCCAATAGGGTGTCCGTCTCCGTGTGAATCGGCTTTCGCCGTTTAGATCACGCCGGCGGGTGCAACGAGCCGTTCCCGGACCCGATTCTCTGTACTCCCTTTTCTTGGAGATTTCCGCGTCTTGGCTAGCAGGCCGTTGAAAAACGCGATCTACGACGTTGCGCTTCCTCCGTCGTCATTGTGGCGTAGTGCATGTACGCCTCATTCCTCAGGATTCGCGCGCCTTGCATCTCATCGTTTTTGAGGAGCCTGCCCGCAATACGATTTATCAACGGGCTGCTATCGTAGTCTTTCGGCGCCCCGCGCCTGTCCGCCGCGAATTTGTTAATCCCCGGAAAACACATACATGGAGGGCTCCCGCTATGTCAATGAAAACCTTCAAAGGACGGATGAAGCCTTTTTAAGGATCTCCTGTCCGAAGCATTCCGGCATCGCAGAGCAGGGGTGTACAAACTGAAAGAGCGTTGACTCGGCGCGGCTGGATGGGTAGAAATATACGCATGAAAGTACTCGAAGAAAGAACAAAAACTCTCCGAAGGCGTCTAGAAGAACTGCATCTGGATGCGTTGCTGGTATCGGTTCCGCAGAATCGGTTCTTTATGAGCGGGTTCTCCGCAACCGATCCCCTGCTTCAGGAACTCAGCGGATTTGTTCTTATCAGCCGCACGTCCCGCGTGATTCTTACGGACGGCAGATACCTTGCCCAGGCTCGCACTGAATGTCCCGAATTCAACGTCCTTATGTACGGCGGGGATTTCATCTCAGTGTTTCAGAAGGCTGCGCAGGGTTTGGAGATACGCTCCGTGGGCATCGAGGCCGGACATCTCACGGTTGACTTCTACGATCGCCTGTCGAGGGGACTGGGACAGCATGGAATTCAAGTCGTCAAGACGTTGAATTTGGTGGAGCCTTTAAGAGTGTGTAAGAGCGAAGATGAGATCCGCAAGATAACGTGTGCTTTGCGGATTACAGAACGGGCGTTTCAGACCGTTCTCCACCGCTTGTCTCCTGGGATGACGGAGAAACAGGCGGCTTGGATGGTGCTCTCGGTTATGCACGAAGAGGGTGCGGACGGACCGGCGTTTGAACCCATAGTAGCTTCGGGTCCGAACGCCGCCTTGCCTCATGCCGTGCCTACGGACCGGGTCATCAAGTCAGGGGAGCCCGTGCTTTTTGATATCGGGGCGATGAAGGACATGTACTGCTCGGATATGTCTCGAACCGTAGTCCTGGGCGAGCCGAGCGAACGTTTCAAAGAGCTCTATTCTCTGGTACGGACGGCGCAGTTGGAAGCCATCCGAGGCGTTCGGCCGGGCATGCCGACGAACGAAGTGGATGGATTGGCTCGTGGGCTGATTGAAAGGTCCGGATATGGAGACTACTTTCTTCACTCACTGGGACACGGAGTGGGTTTGGCCACCCATGAGGCGCCTTCCCTCCGTCGCCTGAATCCCGTGGAACTCCAGGAAGGGATGGTCATCACCGTGGAACCGGGGATCTATCTGTCTGAATGGGGTGGGATACGTCTGGAGGAAATGGTGTTGGTACGTTCCGACGGCGCCGAGGTACTCAATTCCGATCGTACGTTTTATTCCTTTGTATAGGTGTATACCTCCTCCGAATTCAAAACGGCCGGCCACCGGAACAACACCTGCGGGGAACGGTGGTTTCGTTTTCCCGGAAAGAAAAAGCGGGACGGTATAGTGCC
>CAZQXK010000057.1:0-27991 GCA_964597345.1 uncultured Thermodesulfobacteriota bacterium
GTGTTCCGGCTGGAAGGCGATCAGGCCCGTTACCAGGCGCTGGAAATGAGCCGCGGCGCCCTGCGGATTTCCGGCACGGAGGTTCGTGTCTCCGCAACAATAATCCACCCCGCCGAAGGCCTGGACGGAGGGATCGATGCGGCGGATCAGATCCAGTGCGGTGCACACCAGGTCCGGTTGCATGAGTCCGGTGCAACCCGTAAACAGCACGGTTTTGGAGGGAAGGGGCCGTTCCCGGACGGTGTCCGTGATCCAGGGGCGCCGGCGGGGGGCGACTTGGGCGGCTTCCACGGCTTTCATAAGATTGAAGGGGGTTTCAGGCAGCAGGAAGGAAAGCCCTCTAGGCGCCGCGTCTCCGTGATCTCGCAGGATTTCCCGCGCCAGAGACAACCCCAGTCCCGGGTCCAGTCCCTCGGGGCAGGAGGAACGACACGTCTGGCAACTCATGCAGGAGTATATCCGCAATCGGGCCGTGTCATCCCGGTTTCCCGAACGGTAGACTTCCATGACGGATTCCATCACCTCCGTCGGATCGACGGTCCGCAGGTCGGTAACCGGAACAATGGGGCACACTTCCACGCAGATTCCGCACGCCGTGCATGCCCGGCCGAAATGCTCTCTTTCTCGTTGAAAGTCGAACATGAAGAACTCCTCACGGTAGCGAATGTAAGTGAATCTCTTTCCTCAGGACTTTGTCGGAACTCTCCGGGCGCCCCTCCATCCCGACCCTATCATGGTTCGCCGGCCGAGAAAATCCCCCGTACGCGGGCGCCGCGCGGGAAGCGCGGCCACGGGGGGAATTCTACCGGGAATAGGCATACACGCCCCTGCCCGTCTTGCGTCCCAGATGTCCTCCTTTCACCAGTTTCACCAGCAGGGGGGCCGGGCGGTACTTGTCGCCCAGTTCCCGGTGAAACGTGTTCATGCAGGCCAGGAGCACGTCGAGACCGAAGGCGTCCGCGGCGGCCAGGGGACCCAGGGGAAATCCCAGCCCCCGGGTGCAGCTCCGGTCGATCTCTTCCGGTGAAGCGAGACCTGTTTCCAGGGCGAAGAACGCTTCGTTTACCAGGGGAAGATACAGGCGGTTGATCACGAAGCCGGGGGAGTCCTTCACGGTAACCGTTTCCTTGCCGCACCGGGTAAGAAACGTGATGATGGTTTCGTGGGTTGAGTCCGAGGTTTCCGTGCCCCGCACCACTTCTACCAGGGGAGTCAGTGCCGCCGGAATCAGGAAGTGGGTTCCGATGCACTGTTCCGGCCGCCGCGTGGCGGAAGCGATTTCGGAAATCCACAGGGTGGAGGTATTGCTCGCCAGAACGGCGTGTTCCGGGGCGGCGCCGTCCAACAGTTCGAATACCTCCCGTTTCAATTGGATGTCTTCGTAGACGGCCTCGATGACCAGGTCCGCCGTGGCTGTGGCCGCCTGGATGTCCGATCCCACCGTGATGCGGGACCGGATGTCCTCGACCTGGTCCTGGGTGAGCTTTTCTTTCTTCACCTGGCCGTTGAGGAAAAGCAGAATCGCGTTTCCTCCGGCCTCCACGCGTTCCGGCGTCGTGTCCACCAGGCTCGTTTCGAACCCTCCCCGGGCGCATACGACCCCGATTTGGCTCCCCATGGTGCCCATGCCTACCACGCACACTTTCCGGATATCCATGTGTGTTTCTCCTGTCAGGCCGCTGAAAAACGCGATCTGCATCGTTGGGCTTCATCCTTCGTCATGGCGGCGTACCGGTTGTACGCCTCATTCCTCAGGATTCGCCCCACGCCTTCGGCGTGGCTTGCGTCTCGTCGTTTTGGACCTGCCTGCCCGCAATACGGTTTATCAGCGGGTTGCTAATGAGGCGTCGATCCATACAGGCCGGGAACGGACGGAGTCACTCCGTGTCTCTTTCGTGAAGGGGCATCTATTGCGCCCTGGAACCGGTTACAGGAATTTCTTGAAGTCCGGCTTGCGTTTTTCCTTGAAGGCCCGGAATCCTTCCTGAGATTCTTGGGTGCCCCAATACAGGGACAAAGCTTCCAGGGCCGCTTCCATGTTCTGAACGCCCAGGTTCGAATAGAAATTGAGGTTCTTCTTGGCCAGGGCCAGGGCCGTGGGACTCATGGAAAGCAATTCCCGACACCAGCGTTCCGTTTCCGGGAGGAGTTCTTCATGGGGCACTACCTGGTTCACCCAACCCATGGCTTCCGCCCGGCGGGCGTCGTACGTCCGGCACAGGAACACGATTTCCTTGGCCCGTTTTTCACCCACCAGCAGGGGAAGGATCTGGGTGGCTCCCATGATGGGGACGGATCCCACCCGGGGACCGGCCTGTCCGAACTTGGCTTTTTCCGAGGCGATGCTCAGGTCGCAGGCCACGTGAAGTTCGTTGCCGCCGCCGATGCAGTATCCGTTTACCGCGGCCACCACGGGTTTGGAAACGCGGCGCACGGTTTCGATCATGTCACGGAACACGGTGAGGAACTTCCGGCGGGTATCCGGGGAAGCTTCTCCCAGACCCCCGAGTTCCCCGATGTCTCCTCCGGCGCACCAGGCTTTGCCCGCCCCCGTAATGACCGCCACCCCCACCTCCCGGTCTTCGTCGGAGGCGACCAGGCACGAGATGAGTTCCTGCATGAGTTCCATGGTGATGGCGTTGAACACGTCGGGCCGGTTCAGGGTGATCCATGCAATTCCCTGTTTGGTTTCGTACAGAACGGGTTTGTTCATGAGAGAGCCTCCTTGGGTTGAGATCGTTTGAATTCGCAGGCGGATTCGGCGGAATCCGAGTTCGAGTTGATGTTCACTTCCGGTGGCGGGCGGGGCGGAAACCGCTCTCGTCTTTCACCGACGGAACGATGCCTCATCATGATCCGAGGCGGCGGCTTCTTTCCTTAACGACGTGTCACGTTACATCCTTCCGAGTTCCGAAGGCGTGGTTCCGAATCTGCAATCCGTTCAGAAAGATATCCAGCAGGATGTCGGCAATTTCCCCGGGATTTCGGGAACCCTCGGGTTTGTACCACCGGATGAGCCAGTTGACCATGCCCAGGAGGGCGAAGCCCGCCAGAGGGATGGGCGCGTTTCGGAATATCCCTCCGGCAACTCCGGCCTCGAGAATTCCTCGGAGGAGCGATTCGTACCGGTCTCGGGCTTCCACGGCTTCTTCCCAGAACGAAGCCGCATTGGATGGGGTGAGCTCCCGCAGGGTTACCGTGAACAGATCCAGATGCTCGCAGGTGAGACGCACATGGGCGCGGATCAACCGGCGAAGCTTTTCTTCGGGCTCCAGGGCCGAAAGGGCGGCTTCCTCCCCGGCTCGGATGAGCAGGTTCATGGTGGTGCGGGTGATTTCCCGGAGCAGGTCCTCTTTGCCGGTGATGTAATGATAGATGGAGCTTTTCTGGATGCCCAGGACGGTGGAAATATCCTGCATGGACGTGCCGCGGAATCCCTTGTGCTGAAAGAGCCGGGCCGCCACCCGCATGAGTTCTTCCCGGGTGAGGTTTTCGGATTTTCCGGAATGCATGCTCTGCCTACCGAACGGTCGATAGGCTTATTCTACCGCACGGCCGGAGACTGTCAATATCTTTTTGGGCATCCACGGCGAAGGGTGGGGGTCCTCGCTGTCTTGACCCGTGGAAGGGGGAGTTTCCATGGAAGAATCCAGTGGGCGGCTTTGCCTCGTATGCCGCGTTTCCCGAAAATCGCCGTCCAAGTTGATCCGGAAAGGTGAGATATGGGGGAAAGACGCATGTTGCCGCTCGGGTCGTCGGTCGATTCCGCGCGGTATGCCGTCGGATACGCTACCGGACTGGAGCGGCGTACCGCGCGAACGAACGATAATGACGAACGGAGCCGTTCTCTTCGCCTACATCTCCAACTCCAGCAGGGTTTCCGGCGTCACCTCGATTTCCTCCACCAGGGTGATGGGAGTACTGCCGTGCTTGGTTTCGTGCAGGTCCACGGCGTACTTTCCCGGAGGCAGAGGCATGGGACCGAAGCCGCCCGACAGGATCCATGTTTTACCGCGGGCCAGGTCCCGGAAGAGGATCCGGTAGGGCGGTTTGTCCGCAAAGGGGACGAAGCGGATACCGGAGTTCACCGGCAGCGGCGTGTATCGGCCCTGGTCGATGGTTACCTTGCCCCAATCCGTGGGGCTGTGCCCGTGTTTGGTCTGCCGCCAGATGAGCGTATATTCCCCAGGGGTCATGGGCAGGACCCCGGTTTCACGGAACACGAATTCCTTGCCCGTCGAGTCCGTCAGAATGTAAGCGTAGGGATGCTCGAGCCATTCCGGCAACGCCGCCACGAAGCCCGTGTCCAGCACCTTTTCCGTCAGCCGGCCGGTGTTGATTTCCACTTCGCCGACGGGCGCATCGGGGGAGCCGTGCTCGGTTTGCCGCCAGACCATGGAGTAGACGCCGGCGGGCGCGAGCTGCGGCAGAAAGCCTTCCTTTCCTCTGAAATGCGCCGCCACCCGGCCGTGGGCGTCCAGTAACCGCCAATGCCTCGGGGGAGGTACGGTTTCGGGCGCCGTGACCCGGAGACCCGTATCCAGCGGCGCCTCCACGGTCTTGCCGCTTTCCACCCGGATGACCTCGGTGAGGAGCACCGCGCCCGTATCGTGCTCCTTCTGTCGCCAGACGATCTGGTAGAGACCGGACTTGACCCGAATGGAGTCTCCCGTACTCCGGCCGACTTCCTCGCCGGTTTCCGCGTTCACCAATATCCAGCTCCTGGGGGGCATCCGTACCCAGGAAGCGGGCCGGAGGCGGATTTCACCGGGACCTTGGATCTTGATTAGCTGAGTGGCTTGCCTTGGCGTATCTACTTTGGGCGGAACCGGCGCCTCGGGCGCCGGTTCCGGTTCGGGCGGGGGTTCCGCTTCCAGGGCGTGCTTCCGGACGGCATGGAGGGCGTCCGCCAGGGAGGCGGCGTCTCCGGCCTGGAAGAACCGGCCCCCTCCCTTTTCCGCGATGCATTGGAGTGGAGCGATTTCGTCCCGGCCGACGTCGAATCCGACCACGTAAATCCTGAGCGCCGCGTTGGCGGCCGCCAGGGACTCGGCTACGGCGCAGGGATCGCCGCCGCAGGTCTCGACGCCGTCGCTGATGAGGACCACGGAGGCCGGTGCATTGAGGGCATTCAGGTGTTCTCCCGCCCGGAGCAGGGCATCCGCGATGGGGGTCTGGCCGCGGGGAACCAGCGTCCGGGTGACGGCCGCCACCTGTTGGGTTGCCCCGGGTTGCGGCGGAACCAGCAGCTCGATGTCCGCACAGTCCCCCTTGCGGTTGTGGCCGTAAGCCAGGAGGCCCACGGGACTCGACTCGGGCAGCGTGGCCAGCAGATCGATCAACACCCGTCGGGCGACCTCGATTTTGGCGCCGCCCTCCACGCGCCCCCACATGGAGCCCGAAGCGTCCAACACAAAGAGCAGAGCGTCATCCTGGGAACCCCCGGATACCGGGTTCCCCGTGAGCATTACCACCGCGAAAAGAACCAGAACCGAGACTCGAAATCCACCCCGAACCACGACGGCCTCCTTTCTTGCAAGGCTGATCCGTTGATTTTTTGCCGAAGTCTATGGGTTCGGGAGTATATACCACCCGTCCTCGGATGCCAACGTCCGGGGACGGGGTTCCGGTTCCCGGTGTTTTCGGGCGGAACAGGGGGCGGCAAGCCCCACCCCCGGACAGAATCCCTCCTATTTCCCCCGGTGTTTCGTGACCAGTGTGTACCCGGCCAGGGCGAGCAGCAAGGCCGCGGCAACCAGAACGAGCACGATTCTTCCGTACGGCGCCACGGGCCTTTTGGGGACGAAGGCCACAGCGGTCAGCCCGCCCAGGGGCGTTGGGTCGTCTTCTCCCGGCAAGGCCCACGCGTGGACGCGATAGGTCGCTTCTACGCCGGGTTGCACACCCGCCGGGGGTGTCACGGTCAGTTCCACATTCCGGGCGCAGGCCGCCGGATCCAACTCGAAGTCGTTCTCGCTCAACGAGAACGTCCAGCCCGGAGGATTCTTGTCACGCGGGCGTACGTCCAGATGAATGACGGCTTTCTCGGGCAGTGGGTTTTCCACCCGGAATCGGAAGACCGCCGGCGAACCGATGGCTACCCGTTTGAGGTTTCGTTGGGCCACATTGGAGTGACGAGAGTAGTCGAAATCCAGGCCGTAATCGAGGGAGACCCGTATGCAGATGTGCGCGTCCGGTTCGGCGAAGAGGTCGAAATCACGGGAAGGCGTCCAGCTATGGGACAGGTCCGTAATGCCTCGGGGGAGATCTCTTGTCAGGGAGGCGATTTCGTAGAACTGAGGCCGGTCGGGGTCCGAGGCGGCGAAGTAGTAGATCCCCAGGACGACGCGTACGTTGCTCGCGTCGCGATCCCGGTTCAACACCCGGATGGAAATCTCGTTGGGACTTCCCAGCCGAAGCACATCTTCGTGGTCCGTGCCGTAATTGAACCGAATGGCCGGAGATTCCCAAATGGGATCATAGGGATGCGGCTCGCCGCCGAATCCCTGGAATGTCAAGTCCGTTCGCGCCTCTCCTTGTCCCGTCAACCGCCGTAAGGCTTCGTATCCGTCCACCAGTCCGTAGCCCCAATCCGCATCCCACACGGGGGTGTTCACATCGGGCGTAGGTTCCGCGGGCCGGTGAGCCGTTCGAATGAACAAGTCCTTGAGACTGCCCGGATTGATGTCGGGTGTCGCCTGCAGGAGGACCCCCGCAAGACCGGCCACATGAGGGGCCGACATGGACGTTCCCACTTTCAGGGTATAACCGCCGACCGTGTCGAACTCGGCGGATTGGATGGCGGTGCCGGGAGCCGCCAGTTCGGGTTTGGTTCCGCCGTCGCTCCGGGGACCCCGTAAGGAATCGAAGAACACTTCGTCATCGGAGCGATCCACGGTGGGTTGGAAACTGAATTCCGTGGGCGAAACGGTCAATGACCCCACCACGGAGTTGGCCGTGCTGACGGCGAGGCTCGCCGCCGCGATGGATGGAATTCGGTTCACCAGCCCCGTGGACGGATCGCCGCACTCTCCGTTCCGGTTCCCGACGCTCACGACGACGAGAATTCCTCGGGCCACCATGGCGTTGACCAACTGATCCCGAACGCTCAGGCCGTCGGAAGTGTCACAGCCGGAAAAGCTCATGTTGGCCACCTGAATCCCGCGGCTGCGGCCGCCTCCCCAATCGGCGTTGCTGTTCAGGATGACCCATTCCAGGGCCGCTTCCGTGGCCCCTACGGGATTGAAGTTATTCGGGCCGCGAAAGATTTTGACGTCGATAAGTCCGGCCCCTTCGGCGACGCCCCGCCGGGTTCCGTCCGGCGCGCCCCGGCCCAACGCAATTCCGGCAACATGCGTACCGTGCCCGTTTTCATCGTCCGGGTCGCGGGAAACGCACGCACCGGGATGTCCGAAGTCCGTGCAATCGGCGCCTCCGACAAAACTCCCGGTGAGGGATTCATGTCCGTTATCCACGCCGGAATCGATGACGGCAATGTTGATGCCCGCACCCATGAGATCCGGGCGGGAATCCTCGATGGTTTCGAGAGAGTACGTGAACGGAAGGGGTCCGAAGGGTCCGGCATGCATGCGGACGGCGCGGGTACTGTAATTCAGATTGGGGACGACCGGAACGTAGCGCTCCACCATGGCCACTTCGGGCCGGGCCGCCAGTGCGGGGATGTCGCTTAACGCCACGTCTTCCACCACGGCAAAGGTAACGATGCGGCCCACGTATGCCACACGGCCGATTCCATCCAGGAATTCGAGTGCTTCCGGGTTTCCGGGTTCCGTAACGCATCGGTTGAAGGCTACCAGTATGCCGATTTTTTGATCCGGAGGCCCGGATACGATATCCGCGTCGATGAGATCGTCGATGAAGTTTCGATCCGCATCCCGAACCCAGGTTCTCAGCTTGCCCTTTTCCTGCCACTCCATCGGCGTCCACGGCGTACACCACGCCGGTTGAACGGTACACATCAGGACGACGCCTAAGAAGAGAGCGATACGGGAAATCTTCTTGGGGTGCATCTCCATGGCTGACCTCCTCTGTCAATCCGGCTGTTAAAACACGCGATCCGCGGTCCTGCTGGAAGCGTGGGGATATACCCGCTCCGCTCGGGCATCGCCGCATCGCACCGTATGTACGCCATATTTCTCAGGAGTCGCCGCGCCAACGATGTGGTCGAAGGCGTGGCTCCCTTGTGTCGTTTTAAACCGGCCTGGTCGCCAAGGTGATTGTCAACAGACTGAGAGGGTTATCAGGCTGTTGAAAAACGCGATCTGCTTTCACGCCTTTGGCGTGACGCTGGATCCTTCGTCATTGCGGCGTACGGGTTGAACGCCTCATTCCTCAGAATTCGCGCGCCTTGCATCTCATCGTTTTTGAACAGGCTGCCCGAAACACTGCTTTTCAACGGGATGTTATCCCATACCCGCCGGTGGAGGGTTTTATACAAGAATGTTCTTCTTTCACGTTTTATTATACGAAAATAATATCCGAGACTTCGATACTACCAACGTATAATAGTCCATGGTTATGTCTATCCTACAAGGACTAATCTATAACTACATGTGCTTCATTTCAATACCGCACGCCTTCATCTCTTGGTAGGCTTTATTGTATACATCGGTAAATCTTAACAGCCCTATGATTTCTTCACCCTCATAAACAAAAAGCGCGTCATGGCGGTTCATGACAAACAAATGGAAACACTTGGAAAGCGTATCATCCGCCTTCACCGATTGTCCTTCGGACGGACCTTTGATAAAGTCCTTTACATGGACAGTTACAGCCTTTCGGCACAAATCTTTGAATGGGTTTTCCCATAGAGCGTAGTCGCTTTGCATGGACTTCCATATGTACGAGAGCCCGAGTTCGGAGAAGGACTTCTCGGTGTTCGCCCGGGCGTAGTTGGTTTCCAACCCGCGAAGCAGATCGATGGGGGAGAGCTTTCCGATGACATTCCCCTCATCGTCCTCCACCAGAAGGATTCTTTGCGGGGCTTCTCCGGAAAGATATTTTTGCTGGGCGCTTTCCAGAGCCTCCAGCGCCTCGTAAAAAGTGGCATTCTCCGATATCCTTGGAAAACTGTCCTTGGGAACCATGAGATCGCGCACCTTCATCTTTTCCATAGGATTTCCTCCTTTATTCGCAGGTTCATCTCCATCTTAAGCCGCCGCCGGTTCTTAATCAACGTGAATATCCTGGTGACAAAAACCGCGCGCTGAGAGGCGCAGGCGGCGGTGGCCTATGCGCCGTGGCCCTGCCTGTGCTCTCGGATGCCGGGAGTCTTCGGGCTGACGGATGGGTGTGCTGCAAGGGCGCCGTAGGAGGCGGAGCCCCAGGGCCGCATGTCTTCCATGTGGAAGGGCCGCGATGGGCGTGTGAAATAAATGAGCCCGCCGGGTGTGCTGAACACCGGACGGGCACATAAACAGGCGTTGGGCCTGTGCGTACAGGCTTGGTAGCGGGGGCTGGATTCGAACCAGCGACCTTCGGGTTATGAGCCCGACGAGCTACCGGACTGCTCCACCCCGCAACATGAAATTAACTCTATATCGCCTTTGCAGCCGAAAGTCAAGGACAGATTTAACACTCCTGAATGATAGCCGCATTTCTTGAGACACGGCCGGTCTCACCGGCCGGCGTTGCCGGGTTCTTCCAGGACCTCCAGGAGAAACGCAGGCAGGCGCACCACGGTCCCCCGGGCGTCCAGGCACGCATGCAACGTGTACCCATGGGCCTTTTCGTCATCCTCTTCGCCCAAGATCCGGTAATTGAACCGGACGCTTACCCGCCGTATGGGATCGGGCCAAGTCTCGATGGCGATGAGCTCATCGTAGGTTATGGCCTTGAGATACTTGCAGTAGGCTTCGCCTACGGGCAGGAAGAAACCCTCGCTTTCCAGCGCCGCATAAGGAAGCCCGCGAGCTCGCATGAATTCAGCCCGCCCGATCTCGAACCACCGCATGTATTGACCGTAGTAGGCCCGTTTCATGGGATCCACGTCGCCGTATAACACGCGGATGGGGGTGCGGTGGGGGGACGGCGTCACGAGCGCACCATCCAGTCCATGAGCTTCCAGGCGGCGTCGACTCGGTCTCCCGTCTCTTCCGCGGCCCTTTCGCTAAACCCCGAGACCTTGGTATCGCGGACGGAGTCCGAGCGGCTCAACAGGGCGAAGGGAACGGCTTCCCGCGTGTGGGTGCGTACCGAGATCGGGGTGTAATGGTCCGTGACGAGCAGAATCCTATAGTCCGGGAAGGCGTCCATTCCCTCCAGAACCGGCGTGACAACACGGCGGTCGAAGTCTTCGATGGCCCGCATCTTGAGTTCGAGGGACCCCGAGTGGGCCGCCTCATCGGGAGCCTCCACGTGGAGATAGATGAAATCCAGGTCCGCGAGACGGTCCAGGGCGGAGCGCGCCTTGCCTTCGTAGTTGGTATCCAGGTATCCCGTCGCTCCCGGCACATGGATGGGCGCCAGTCCGGCATAAACACCGATCCCCTTGAGCAGATCCACGGCGGAAATGACGCCTCCGGTCAGCCCGAATCGCTGCTGAAACGAGGGAAGATCCGGGGCCTTGCCCGATCCCCACAGCCAGATGGAGTTCGCCCGAAGTCCGGGATCTCCGGCTCGGGCCGTCTCGAATATGGGCCAGGATTTCCGAACCAGTTCATGGAGACCGGGAAGCGTCGAGTCGTTGAGCAGGCTTCCCACCTCCCGGCCGGTGAAATCATGAGGGGGGAAGCTGGGCGCGTGCTCCGGACCGTGTTTCCACACGAGCAGATGACGATAGCTGACTCCCGCATGGAACCGCATGTCGTCCCGACCCAGATGGCGCTGCAGGCTTTCCACCAGGGGGCGGGCCGTGTCGGCGCCGATATGCCCCGCGGAGTAGTCCTCCATAAATACGCCGTCCGGGCGAAAGTCCAGGGTGACCAGATTACACCGGAAAGCCACCTCATCGCGGGAAAGACGGATTCCCATGCTGGCCGCTTCCAAGGGGGCGCGACCCGTATGAAAACGACCCGGATCGTACCCCATGATGTTCAGATTGGCGATGTCGCTTCCCGCTTCCATGCCCTGGGGTATGGTCTGGACCAGGCCCAAACGTCCCCGGCGGGCGATTTCGTCCATACCGGGGGTCTCCGCGGCCTCCAGGGGGGTGCGCCCCTGAAGTTCCTGCAAGGGATAGTCCCCCATCCCGTCTCCCACCAGAATGATGTATTTGCGTGGGTTCATAGTCCGGATTCCAGGGTTTCGTCCTCGTTTTCCACACGGATCATGGCGGTGGGTCGTCCCACTTCCCCCTGTCGGGCGATTTCTTCCAACGCACGACGCACGTTCCGCTCACGGGCCCGGTGCGTCATCATGACGATGGGTACCGTACCCTGGGAGCGACGGCCTTTTTGGATCACCGAGGCAATACTGATGCCGTGCCGGCCCAGGATGCCCGAAATCATGGAAAGCACTCCGGGTTTGTCCACGGCGGAGAAACGGAAGTAATAGTGAGTCTCCACCTCGTCGATGGATTTTATCCGTGAAGGCGTCATGGTTTCCCGGCGAAATCCCAGAAGGGGAACCCGGTGACTGATGCCGTTGGCGACACTTCGCGCCGCTTCCATGAGGTCGGACACGACGGCGCCCGCGGTGGGCATTTCGCCGGCTCCGAGACCGTAAAGCAGAATGTTTCCTGCGGCCTCCCCCGTTATGAGCAGGGCGTTGTACGCCTGGTTCACGTTGGCGAGCATGTGTTGGGCGGGTATCATGGTGGGGTGTACTCTCGCGTCGATGCCCTCTGCGTCGTTAAAGCACATGCCCAGCAGTTTGATCCGAAAACCGAATTCTCGCGCGAACTGAATGTCCAACGGCGAGATGTGCCGGATGCCCTCGACGTAGATCCGACTGTAGTCCACCCGGACCCCGAAGCCTAATGCGGTGAGTATGGCTACTTTATGCGCCGAATCGAATCCGTCCACATCGAAACCGGGATCCGCTTCCGCATATCCCAACTCCTGGGCCTCTTTCAGCACCGTTTGGAAGTCCGAGCCCTCTTCGGTCATCTTGGTGAGAATGTAGTTACAGGTGCCGTTGAGAATACCCTGGATCCTCCGGACCCGATCAGCGGCGAGGCCTTCCTTGAGCGTTCGGATCACCGGTATGCCGCCGGCCACGCTGGCTTCGAACAGAAGGTCCTTCCCGTATCCCGCCGCCGCTTCGTACAGTTCGTTTCCTTGTTCGGCCAGCAGGGCTTTGTTTGCGGTGACCACGTGTTTCCCGGACGCCAGGGCTTGCAGAATAAACGTCTTTGCGGGTTCCATGCCCCCAATGAGTTCCACCACCACATGGATTTCGGGATCGTTCAGGATGACGGAAGCGTCCCGCACCAGGATTCCGGGGGGAAGTTCCAGATCGCGGCGGCGCGTTGTATCCAGGTCCGCGATGGTCTTGAGGTTCAAACGCACCGAGAGCTTCTTTTCCAATAAATCCCGCCGGGTAAGGAGGAGCCGGGCCACCCCCGCGCCCACGGTTCCCAACCCGATCAGTCCGACATGTACCACGTCCATGGGCCGCTCACGCTTTCATGATGGTTCGCATTCCACGAATGGCCTGCTTGATTCGGTGTTCGTTTTCCACCAGAGCGAATCGAACGTGGTCGTCTCCGTATTCTCCGAAGCCCAGCCCGGGGGAAACCGCCACTTTGGCTTCCCGCATGAGCATCTTGGAGAATTCCACGGAGCCCATATGACGAAACCGCTCCGGAATCAGGGCCCATACGAACATGGTGGCTTTGGGCATGGCCGTCTTCCACCCGATGCGGTTCAGACCTCGGACCAGCGCATCCCGCCGCGCCTTATAGGTGTTCACGATGTCCAGCACGCAATCGTAGGGGCCATCCAGTGCAATGATGGAAGCGATCTGGATGGGCTGGAAGGCCCCGTAATCCAGATAGCTCTTAATGCGAGTGAGGGCGCCGATGATTTCGCGGTTCCCCACGGCGAAACCCACGCGCCATCCCGGCATGCTGTAACTCTTGGACAAGGAGAACAATTCCACACCCAGGTCCTTGGCGCCGGGAATCTGGAGGAAACTGGGCGCCGTATATCCGTCGAAGACCAAGTCGGCATACGCGAAATCATGGACCACCATAACGCCGTGATCCCGGGCGAAGTCCACCACTTTCCCGAAGAATTCCAGATCGACCACCCGGGTGGTGGGATTGTGAGGGAACGAAATAATGAGCAGCTTGGGCGCCGGCCACGTGGTTCTGGTGGCTTCCAGGAGATTTTCGAAAAAGTCCTCGTCCTCCCCTATGGGTATGCTCCGCACATCCCCTCCCGCGATGATGGTGGAATAGGGGTGGATGGGGTAGGTGGGATTGGGGGAAAACACCACGTCTCCCGGCGTGACCGTGGCCAGAATCAAGTGAGACAATCCTTCCTTGGCGCCTAAGGTCACGATGGCTTCCGAATCGGGATCCAGGTCCACATCGTAGCGCCGCCGGTACCAGTCGCATATGGCTCTGCGCAGACGGGCTATGCCCTTGGATGCGGAATAGCGATGATTATGAGGCCGCTGGGCGGCTTCCACGAGCTTCTGGACGATGTGATCCGGAGTGGGCAGATCGGGGTTTCCCATGCCGAGATCGATGATGTCCTCTCCGGCTCTGCGAAGCTGCATCTTCAGTTCGTTGACCGTGGCGAAGACGTAAGGGGGAAGTCGTTTCATACGTCGGAATTCTTCCATAGATCCCGCTCCTGCTTTGAAAGTATAAGGAAGTAAGTTTACGGAAGACGGGTTCTCCTGTCAAAGGAATTGTTGTTGTTCAGTTCCCCGGAAATGACGTCGGAGGTCGTCTCCCGCCTGCATGCGGCCTGGTGACGATTCTCCGCGGAACCCGTATCCGGTTTGCCGATCCTGCCGGTCGAGGGTGGTTTGTAACGGATCCCGGGACCGCCGTCCGGGAGTCCGGCCGGGCTTTAAAGAGCAACGGAGACTTGCGGCGGTTTGTTCCCGCCATTCCGGATCTTTTCCCAGGGCTTACCCCGAGGCTGTTTTTGGCCGCAGCTCGTCATTGACATCAAAATCAAACGCGTTCATAATCGGTCCACACTGATCAGGGAGTTGGGAGCAGGCATGAAGTCCGACCGATACCGGGAATCCGGAGTGGATATCGATGAGGCGAACCGCTTTGTGGAGATGATCAAGCCGCTGGTTCGGCGGACGCACCACTCGGGAGTCATCACGGATATCGGAGGGTTTTCGGGTCTCATCTCACTGCCCGTGGAAGGCATGGAAAAACCCGTGCTGGTGGCCTCTACGGACGGGGTGGGCACCAAACTCAAGATCGCCCAGATGATGAACCGGCATACCACGGTGGGTATCGATCTGGTGGCCATGTGCGTGAACGACATCATCGTCCATGGAGCCAAGCCTTTGTTCTTTTTGGATTACCTGGCCATGGGAAAGCTGGATCCCGACATGGCGCGGGACGTCGTCCAGGGAATCGCGGAAGGATGCAGCCAGGCGGGATGTGCGCTGATCGGCGGAGAAACCGCGGAAATGCCCGGGTTTTATGCGGACGGTGAATACGACCTGGCTGGTTTCGTAGTGGGATTGGTGGGTAACGACAAGATCATCGACGGGTCGGAAATCGGGGTCGGGGACCAACTGGTGGGGATTGCCAGCAGCGGGTTGCACAGCAACGGGTATTCCCTGGTCCGCAAAGTGGTGTTCGAGGAAATGGGGCTCCAGGCGGGCACGTTTGTGGACGAACTCCAGACCACCATAGGGGAAGAACTGCTGAGACCCACCAAGATCTATTGGGAGCTTATCCATAACCTCACCCGGGACATCAAGCTCCTGGGGATCAGTCATATCACGGGGGGCGGCATCGTGGACAACCTTCCCCGAAGCCTCCCGCGCTCCTGCCTGGCCGTGATCAACCTGGGTTCCTGGGACATCCCTCCCATTTTCAAGTTCCTCCAAGACAACGGCAACCTTTCCCAGGCGGAAATGGTCCGCACCTTCAACAACGGATTGGGTCTCATCCTGACGGTTCAGAAGGAACACGTGGAAGACGTGCTGGGACGCGCCAGAGCGGTAGGGGAAAAGGCTTTCATCATCGGAGAGATCAAGGAACGTGGTGAAGAAAAGGCCCCGGTCCGGTTCGTGTGATCCCATGATATTGGTCAGCGCGTGTTTGATAGGCGTCTCCTGCCGCTACGACGGAACCCATGCATTTCATCGAGAAGTGATGGCAAGCCTCCGAGGGGAGGACTTCCTGCCCGTATGTCCGGAACTGCTGGGGGGGCTGCCCGTACCACGGCCTCGGTCCCGATTCTCGGCGGGCGATGGATTCGGCGTTTTGGAAGGGGTTGCTTCCCTGAGGGACGAAGAAGGCAGGGACGTGACCTCCGAATTTCTCGAAGGGGCTCGGCGTGCGGTTTCGTTGGCGCGTCGCTTCGGAGTTCGTCATTGCCTGCTCAAGTCCCGAAGCCCTTCCTGTGGCTGCAAAGCGTATCCGAACAGTCCCGTAGGAGTGACCGCGGCGCTTTTGATGGAACAGGGATTCCCGGTAAGCGAGTGGGGTTTGGAAAAGCGCAAAGGGTCCTCCCGAAAAAAATGACTTGAAAAGTCCACGGGGCTCGACCATAATTCCTTTTTCCCCAAGATTCGACCTATTTCGGAGGATAAAACCGTGAGCATGGAGTGTGAAGTCTGCGGCAAGAAGCCGATAGTCGGCCATAACGTCAGCCATGCCAACAACAAGACCAAAACCCGGTGGCTGCCAAACTTGCAGAAGGTAAGGGCCAAAGTGGACGGGAGAAACCGCAAGATTCGGGTGTGTACCCGATGCCTGCGTTCCGGCGCCGTGGTCAAGCCCTAGCAGCCCGTTGGTATACACGATGGTGGAAAGGCTGGTGAGAAACGATGAGATGCAAGGCGCGCGAATCCTGAGGAATGAGGCGTACACACCATACTCCGCAATGACGAAGGATGAAGTGCAACGCCGCAGATCGCGTTTTTCAACGGCCTGATAAGGGTCCGCATGCGCCCGCTTTCCCATCCGAGGGATATCCAAAGCCTTCCCGCTATCCTGACTTTTCTCCGGTTTCCGTACCGACCCATGAAGAGGGACTGAAGTCTCTCTCCCGGATGTTCCGGGGAAGTCGGCCGTTTCTCTCCGGCATTCATCGCTGGATCCGATTTACCCGAATGACTTCCTTCAGTTTCTTCAAGTTCGTCAGAATGTGCTCCAGGTGTTTCTTGTCACGGACTTCCACGGTGAAATCGCAGAGGGCTCTCTTATCCAGGGTGGTGGTGACTTGGGCGTGCGTGATGTTGACGTCGGCTTTGGCGAACACGTTACTGACGGTCCCGAGCAATCCTTGCCGATCCTCGCAGATCACCTGGAGTCGGACGGGATGCATGAAGGAATGCACTTCCCTGTCCCAACTCACATCCACCCGCCGTTCGGGGTCGGTTCGAAGGACCTGGGCGCAATCCGTACGGTGAATGGTAACCCCCCTTCCCCGGGTGATGTATCCCGTTATGGGGTCACCCGGAAGAGGGCTGCAACACCGGGCGGTACGCACGAGTACATCCTGGACGTCCTTGACGCGGATGCCGTTGACGTCCTTACGGTGGGTTTTTCGAACCCTGTCTTCCGGCGGGGGCTCCCCTGGAGCCGCTTCCGAAACCACCGGAACCACCCTGGAAACCACCTGCCGGGGGGATATTTTCCCGTATCCCACGGCCGCGTAGAGGTCTTCCAGGGTTTTCAGCGAGAACTCGGCGGCGATTTCCATCAGTTTCCCGTTCTTCACCACCTGGCTCAACGGAACGTGTTTCTTGCGCAGATGACGGTTCAGCAGTTCCTTTCCCAATGTCACGCTTCGAACCCGCTCCTCCTTACGGACCCACTGCCGTATCTTGGCCTTGGCTTTAGAGGTCTTTACAAAGGACAACCAATCCTTGCTGGGTTCGGTTTTCGGATTGGTGAGGATTTCCACGATGTCGCCGTTCTTGAGATGGGTTTTGAGGGGGACGAGTTTGCCGTTGACCTTGGCGCCCACACAGGTATTCCCCAAATCCGTGTGGACCTGATACGCGAAGTCGATGGGAGTGGCGCCCGCGGGCAGTTCCAGGACCTGCCCCTGGGGCGTGAAGATGTACACCTCTTCGGGATACAGGTCGATACGGAGGTTTTCCAGGAACTCCCCCGGGTCTTCCATATCCCGCTGCCAGTCCAGGAGCGATCGGAGCCAGGCAAATCGTTCGCCCTCGGCCTGCTCCAGTTTTTTCCCTTCCTTGTATTTCCAATGGGACGCAATGCCTTCTTCCGCCACCAGGTTCATTTCATGGGTCCGAATCTGGATTTCCATACGCTGGCCGTAAGGACCCACCACCGTGGTGTGAAGAGACTGATATCGGTTGGCCTTGGGCATGGCGATGTAATCTTTGAATCGGCCGGGGACCGGGGTCCACATGGAGTGAATCAATCCCAGGGCCTCGTAACAGGTCCTCAAATTGTCCACCACGATGCGAAAAGCCACCAAGTCGAACACCTGGTGCACATTGATGTTCTGGGCGATGGTCTTCCGGTACACCCCATAAATATGTTTCAGGCGGCCCGATACGACGGCGTCGATGTTGTGTTCCTTCAATTTGCGCGAGACGATCTCCTTCACCTCGGTGATGATATTCCTCCAATCCGTCTCATGCTTGGCGATTCCTTCACGGATCTCCTTGTACTTTTCCGGTTCGAGATAATAGAGGGACAGGTCCTCCAGTTGGTTCTTCTTGTTCCCGAGACCCAGGCGGTTGGCCAAAGGAGCGTAAATGTCCAGGGTTTCCCGGGCGATCTGTTTCTGTTTCTCTTCGGTCAGGTACCCCAGGGTCTGCATGTTGTGAAGGCGGTCCGCGATTTTGACCAACAGCACCCGGATATCCGTGGCCATGGCCACGATCATCTTGCGTATGGTTTCACCCTTGCGACCTTCACGGTTGCCGAACTGCAGCTGGGTGATCTTGGTGACCCCGTTCACGATGTTGGCCACTTCGGGGCCGAACAGTTCCGATATTTCCTGAAGAGTGGCGTGGGTGTCTTCCACCACATCGTGGAGCAGACCCGCCGCAATGCACACCACATCCAGCTTCATGTCCGCCAGTATCCCGCTTACTTCCAGGGGGTGAGACAGGTAGGGTTCCCCGCTGCGTCTCACCTGACCTTCGTGAACCTTGGCGGAAAATACATAGGCTTGTTCGACCAGGGTGATATCCGCCCTGGGGTTGTAGGAAAGGACACGGTCCGTGATGTCGTTCAGTCGGATCATGGGTGCGATGAAAGCTGCCGGCCGAGCTGATTCCGGATGAATTCCGCCGTTTCCTGCACCGAGACCACATGAATTTCCCCGGACTTCCGGAATCGGATTTCGAACAAGCCCATCTTGAGGTTCTTCGGACCCACGGTCACTCGAAAGGGTATCCCCATGAGGTCCGCGTCTTTGAATTTCACTCCGGGTCGCTCGTCCCTGTCGTCCAGCAGGGTTTCCACTCCGGCGAGCGTCAGTTCCCGGTAGAGAGCTTCGGAAGCCTCCCGTACCGACTGGTCCTGAACGTGAATGGGGAGCACGTACACGTGAAAGGGGGCCAAAGGCATGGGCCACACAATGCCGTTTTCGTCGTGATTCTGTTCGATGGCGGCCGCCACGGTTCTTCCCACTCCGATACCGTAGCAACCCATGACCATGAACGTTTCCTTTCCATCGGCATCCAGAAACACGGCATTCATCTGTTTCGAGTATTTGGTCCCGAGCTTGAAGATATGCCCCACTTCGATGCCGCGGTGGAACTGAACGGTTTCCGGACATCGGGGGCAGGTGTCCCCCATACGGGCGAGTCTGAGGTCGGCGAACCGGGTGACCTGGTAGTCCCTGCCCGGGTTGGCGTTGAGCACGTGATAATCCGTTTCGTTGGCTCCCATCAGCGCGTTGACTACCGATTCCACCGCCCGGTCCGCGTATACGGGCAGCTTCAGGGACACCGCGCCGGAAAATCCCATGGGGGCCCCGGTCACCCGCTCGATGACCTGGGGGTCCGCCAGTTCCAGGTGATGCACTCCTAATTCGTTTCGGACCTTGATCTCGTTGATCTCGTGGTCGCCCCGGGCCAGGACGGCTATAGGATGATCGTCGGCCAGAAAGATCATGGTTTTGACCAACCGGGTCGCCGGGAGGTTGAGCGCTTCCGTGAGTTCCTCCACGGTTCGGAGGTCCGGGGTGTGTATCCGTTCCAGGGGGAGGAAGGCCTCGGGGGCGGGGCGCGCGTCGCCCCCGGCGGGCGGTGATACCTGAGCTTTTTCGAGGTTGGCCGCATACCCGCACTTGGGGCAACTGACCACCACGTCTTCCCCCGTGTCGGCCAGCACCATGAATTCGTGAGAAAACGTACCGCCGATGGTCCCGGTATCCGCTTCCACGGCCCGGAACTCCAAACCGCACCGGTGGAAGATCCGGGAATACGCGTCCATCATCCGTGCGTAACTCTGTTCCGCCCCGTTTTCATCCGCATCGAAACTGTACGCGTCCTTCATGATGAATTCACGCCCGCGCATCAAGCCGAATCGCGGGCGGATCTCGTCCCGGAACTTGGTCTGGATCTGATACAGGTTCATAGGGAGTTGCCGGTAGGACCGCACTTCATCCCGGACGAGGGCCGTGATCACTTCCTCGTGGGTGGGTCCCAGGCAGAATTCCCGCTCGTGACGGTCGCGGAAGCGCAGCAGTTCCTTCCCGTAATCCTCCCAGCGCCCGCTTTCGCGCCACAGCTCGGCGGGCTGCACGGCGGGAAGCAACAGTTCCTGGGCGCCCGCGCGGTCCATTTCTTCCCGAACGATGCGTTCCACCTTCCGGATCGCACGCAGGGCCAAAGGCAAATAGGAATAAATACCCGCCGCCACCCGCCGGATCATACCCGCGCGCAGCATGAGCTGATGGCTGATCACTTCGGCGTCCGAAGGGATTTCCCGCAGGGTGGGCGCATACATCTCAGACAATCGCATAGATGGGTTCCTTTCTCGTGGGCCGACAGCCGCAAGCAGGCGTCCACGGGGGAATTCATGAATTCATGGAGGCCCGCCGGGCGCCCGGGTCACGAACCCGCCATAGGCTTGCTCGGAGGAAGTACGACGCCGGGACGGGGGGCGGGGGTGGAAATGAAGGTCGGATCAGGGGGGTCCGCCTGCACCGTTACTCCTGCGGACCGGTGCGTGTTTTCCGGTTTGGCGGTCCCGCTTCCGTGCACGGGACACTAAGGAGCGGCCCGTGTCGATACCGAAGTCCCGGGCGCCGGGCCCATTTGTGAGGCCAGACATTCCACTTCGGCAACCAGGGCCTCCACCAACTCGGACTCGCGCACTTTCCGGATGGGCTCCCCTTTTCGGAAAAGAAGGCCCGTATCCTTGCCCCCCGCGATTCCCACATCCGCTTCCCGGGCTTCGCCCGGTCCGTTCACCACGCATCCCATTACAGCAACTTTGAGCGGCGTCGTCATATGCTGCAACCGTCGCTCCACCTCTTCCACGATGGAAATCAGGTCCACTTGGCATCGCCCGCATGTGGGACATGAGACGATGTCCACGCCTCGATGCCGGATGTTCAACGCTCGAAGAATGGCATAAGCGGCTCGCACTTCGGCCACGGGCGGCGCCGTGAGAGAAACCCGGATGGTGTCGCCGATGCCTTCGAAAAGCAGAATCCCGATACCCAAGGCGGATTTCACGGTTCCCCGGAGCAGAGAGCCCGCCTCCGTGACCCCCACATGCAGCGGAGCATCGGACATCCGTGAAAGCGAGCGGAAGGCCTCCACGGTGGTCAGCACGTCGGAGGATTTGAGCGAAATCTTGTAGTTCGTGAAATTCCAGTCTTCCAACAAGGACGCGTACCGCAGAGCGCTTTCGACCATTCGTTCCGCCCAGGAGCGCTCATGTTGGGAACGAAGGTCCTTTTCCAGGGAACCCGCGTTTACTCCAATGCGCAAGGCGACCTCCCGTTCCCCGGCTCTGTCCACTACCTTGCGCAGGCGGTCGATGCCGCCCAGGTTTCCGGGGTTGATCCGGACTCCACGGACCCCCTGGTCCATGGCCAAAAGAGCCAGTCGATAATCGAAATGGATATCGGCGATAACCGGAACGGGAATGAGCCTGCACAGAATTTTCAGGGCATATGCCGCCGTATCGTCGGGAACGGCCACCCGCACCAGTTCGCAGCCGGCTTCGACCAGCTCTTTCGCCTGACGTACGGTGGCCTCCGTGTTCCGGGTATCCGTGGATGTCATGGACTGAACGGCGATGGGGGCATCGCCTCCAATGGGCACATCACCCACCCGGATTCGCCGCGTCCGTTTCCGTACAATACGCATGAACGGGAGTATCGCGCAGCCGACGGTGTTTGTCAACGGGGTCACATTCGGCATATTCTTTTAATATCAACAAGTTGAAGTAGAAGTGAGAAGAGACCGTTTCCCTCCGTCCTCGAACCGGGCGCAGCGCGTCGGCCGGGATCCAAAGCGCTTCTTCCGGAGGTCGGGATCGTTGACCTCGAGTCCCTCGAGGATCATAATTACGTCGCAACGTAAACGCACACCCACCATTTTTTACAGGAGGTATTGTGTGAAACCTGCATTCAAACCAGCACGCTTCCCGGTAATGGTTCTCCTGTCCCTGGTCGTGTCCCTGGCGGCCGTCGGGACGGTGGAGGCGGAGTCCTTCCTGGATTCCAAATGTCTCAAGTGTCACGCGGAGTTCAAGCAAATGACCAACGTGCTTGCGGGAGACTTCGAGAGTCTGTCCCAAAGAGCCAAGTCCTTCCAGGTGCAGGTGGGCGACACCATGGAGGTGATCCGATTCACGAATGAAACGGAAACGGCCCACGTGGAAAGCATGAAAGATCTCCGGAAACCCATCCCGGTTCTGGTGGAGTTCGAGCGCAGAGGAGAGGATCTCTTTGCCACGCGGGTTACGGCGAAACCCATCATCCAGGTGGCGGAGAAAGACCTGATCGGTCTCGAGGAACTGGAAGCCCTCGTGGCCCTTGGACCGGGGAAGGGCAACTATACGCTGCTCGATTCCCGGCCGCCCATCGCCTACAAGGAGGGCCATATTCCAACGGCCGTGAGCATGCCTTTCGGAGATATGCCCAATCTTCTGGGACGATTGCCCGAAGACAAGGACGCGCTGCTCATCTTGTACTGCGGGGGGTTCAGGTGAGTGCTTTCGCCCATGGCCGCCAGGTTGGCGGAAAAGAACGGATACACCCGTGTGAAGGTGTTTCACGCCGGCATTCCCGCGTGGGAACAGGCTGGGAATCCCGTGCTGACCACCGTGGATTTCGTGAACGATCGACTGGGCTATATCGTAGTCATCGACACCCGCGGTCCTGAAAAGGCCAAGCAGGGACACATTCAGGGAGCCGTGGCCATCCCGCTGGAGCGGATTGTGGAGGAAAAGGAACAATTTCCTTTGGATCGAAAGGCCTATATCGTATTCTATGCGGAAGACACGGGCATGCAGGAACTGGCTCCCGTCATCAAGGAAGTGTCTTCCTGGGGATACCAGAGACTGTACATACTGGACGGCGGGTACCAGGCCTGGGTGGCCTCCAACGGCGCCGTGCAGAAGGACATGGTCCGGACGCAGATCTTTTATCTGCCCAGGCCGCACCCCGGGGAAATCACGGGGGACGAATTCATGAATATCGTAAACAATCAACCCAAGGGGAAACGTATTCTGGACGTGCGGACTTCCGAGGAAACCGTGGGCGGTATTCTTCCGGGAGCGATCAACATCCCCGTGGACGAACTTCATTCCCGCTTGAATGAAGTCCCGAGAGACCAGGAAATCATCGTCCATTGCCGGACCGGCCTGCGAGCCGAGATGGGGTATCATATTCTGCGAAACGCCAAGTTCCGATCCCGGTTCCTGAACGACAAGGTGGAGATTCTGGAAAACCGGATATTCTGCTGCTTCAAGTAACGTCCAACCATCCGTCGGCCCGGCCGTTCTTCCGGGAAGAGAGGCCGGGATCCGATGCCGTGGATTTCAAAGCGGCGATCTCGAGCCGCAAACAGCGACCACAAGGGGGTGCCCATGAACCGAGACATGCGATTTCGAGCGGCGGCCGTTCAAATGGCTCCGGTCTATTTGGACCGGGACGCCACGGTGGACAAGATTCTCGGCGTATTGCGGAAATGCGGTGAGGAAGGGGTTCGCCTGGCGGTGTTCCCCGAAACCGTGGTCCCCTGCTTTCCGTACTTTGCCTGGGTGCGCCCTCCGGTGGCCATCACGGACACGTTTGTGAAGCTTTACGAGCAGGGGGTGGATATCCCCGGACCCGTGACCGAAGAAATGGGTTCCGTCGCCCGTAAGCTTGAAATGGTAGTGGTTCTGGGAGTGAACGAGCGGGACGGCGGCAGCCTGTACAACACGCAGATCATCTTCGACGCGGACGGTTCCCTGGCGGCGGCGAGACGGAAAATCATGCCCACCTTTCACGAAAGAATGGTCTGGGGATGGGGCGACGGCAGCGGGCTGAAGGTCTGCGACACCGCGGTGGGACGCGTGGGGGCGCTGATCTGTTGGGAGCATTACATGCCTCTGGCGCGCTTCGCCCTGATGGCGCAACGGGAAGAAATACACTGCGCCCAGTATCCGGGTTCCATGGGGGGAGACATGATGTCCCGGCAGATCGACGCCGCCATTCGGCATCATGCCTTCGAGGCGGGGGCCTTTGTGGTGAACGCCACGGGATGGCTCACGGACGCCCAGAAGACGGAGATCGCCCAGGATCCTTCCGTGGAACGGTATCTGCGCGGCGGAATATGCACGGGAATCGTGTCCCCGTTCGGAAAATACCTGGCCGGACCTCTGGGAGAAGGCGAGGACACGGCCGTGGCGGAAATCGATCTGAAGGCCCTGGTGCGGCAGAAGAACGTGCTGGATACGGCGGGGCATTACTCCCGGCCGGACATTCTGCGTCTTTGGATCGATCGTTCCTCTCGCCGGATCATGGAGGAAGGGCGGGTCGGCCGGAATCGATGGATGGAGGAGATTCCCGCGCCGGAATCGCCCCACGGAGGCCCGGAGGAGGATGACTGCTGAACGGCCGGCGAGGGCGGCCATGCTTTCCCCGGCCGTTCGGTGAGGCATGAAGAGGAAACATAGGAACCTTCAACCGGTAACCGAAGGAGATAGCTTATGGCGGAGAAGCCCAAGGTAGGGTGCGCTCGTCCCACCGGCGGGTTGGTCGGGCGCGCGGAAAAAACACAGGAACAACAGGCGCAACCCACATCCAAGGAGGTACACACCATGATCCAGGTAGGGAAACCGGCCCCTGATTTTGTTGCTCCGGCGTACCATAAGGGAGAATTTACCGCCGTGAAATTGTCCGACTGCTTGGGTAAGTGGGTGGTTCTGTGCTTATATCCGGGTGATTTCACTTTTGTCTGAGCGACCGAAATATCGGCGGTCGCCGATCGTTACGCAGACTTCCAGAAACTGGGCGCAGAAGTTCTGTCCATGAGCGTCGACAGCGTCTTCGTGCACAAGATGTGGAACGACAAGGAATTGTCCAAGATGGTGCAAGGCGGGGTCCCTTTCCCGATGCTTTCCGACGGAGGCGGCAAGGTCGGGACGGCCTACGGCGTGTACGACGCGGACGCCGGCGTGGAAAACCGCGGCCGTTTCATCATCGATCCCGACGGCGTGATTCAGGCTTACGAAGTCCTCACGCCCCCCGTGGGCAGACACGTGGCTGAAACGATCCGCCAGATTCAGGCGTTCCAACGGGTCCGGGAGAGCCAGGGGACCGAGGCGACCCCGTCCGGATGGAAGCCCGGCAAGATGACGCTCAAGCCGGGACCGGATCTCGTGGGCAGGGTGTGGGAAGTCTGGAAGACCCACATGGAGTCCGACTAACCCGGATGCGCCGGGACGGCGTTTTCAGCGGGCTGTGAGCAGCCTGTTGGTAAACAGTATTTCGGGCAGGCTGGTGAAAGACGATGAGATGCAAGGGGCGCGAATCCCGAGGAATGAGGCGTACAACCCCTACGCTGCAATGACGAAGGATGAAGCCCAACACGGAAGATCGCGTTTTTCAACGGCCTGATAGAGGTCCGCTCGACGTGAACCTTTCGGCGACTCGGTGAAAGCGGGTGCTTTCATCGAGTCGCTCATGCGCGCCGCCGGGCCGGAGGAGCCGATGCGGGTTCGATGCGAATGGTGCGGCGCGGACCCCCTGTACGTCGCGTATCACGATGGCGAATGGGGCGTTCCGGTGCGGGACGATAGGCGCCTGTTCGAGATGCTCGTTCTGGAGGGGGCCCAGGCGGGCCTGAACTGGCGGACCATCCTCAAGAAGCGGGAGCATTACCGGCGGGCGTTTCATGACTTCGATGTGGAGCGGATCGCCGCCTATGGGCCCGCGGACAGGGAACGGCTGCTCCAGGATCCGGGCATCGTGCGCCATCGCCTCAAGATCGAATCCGCCGTCGGAAATGCGCGGGCCGTATTGCGCATCGTCCGGGAGGCGGGATCCTTCGCCTCGTTTCTTTGGGGCTACGTGAACCACGTTCCCCTGCAGAACGCCTGGATGTCGTCGAGCGAAGCGCCCCCGCGCACGGAGCTGTCCGACAGGCTGAGCCGGGACCTGAAGCGCCGTGGATTCCGGTTCGTGGGGCCCACCATCTGCTACGCGTTCATGCAGGCCGTGGGGATGGTTAACGACCACGTGGTCGGCTGTTTCCGGCACGTGGAAGTGAAGAATATGGCCGAGGTATTGGACGTGTGAAACGCGCCCCGGTTTGCTGTTAATCGGGGCGGCCGCTACCGGAAGCTTCGGGAACAGTTCCGGGAAGCCTCATGCAAGATACCTCGACTAGTCCTATTCGATCAACGGATACCCCCATGTTTCCCCATCACAGAAGCCAGAACGGGACCCGGTCCCGGCCGAAGAGATCCTGCAGGGTTTCCCTGCGGCGTATGACGGCGGAGCGGCTGCCGTTAACCAGCACGGAAGCGGATCGGGGCATGGCGTTGGCCTGGTTGGCGAAGGCCTCGTTATAGGCGCCCATGTTCAGGAAGGCGATAAGGTCCCCCGACGCTACGTCCGGGATTCGTCGTTGGGAGGCCAGGATGTCCGCCGCGTTGCACAGGGGGCCGCAAATGTCCGCCTCGTGCGTGTCCGGGGCGTCGGCCCGGTGGACCGGGACCACGTGATGGTAACCCCGGAAGGGATCGAAGGGATCGCCCATCTCGTTGATGCTGCCGTCCACGTACACCCATTTCTTATGGGCCAGGGTTTCATCCACCTTGATGGAGCCCACCCGGTTCACATAGAGGGTCGCGTCTTCCCAGCACCATCGACCCGGTTCCAGAATGAGATCCGGAAGGCTCAGGCCTAATTCCCGGGCCTTCTTCTGAATGGCCCCGGTGATGGCTTCCGCGTGCTTTTCCAGGGGATGGGGGTTTTCCAAGCCGAACCGGTCCTTGGGAAATCCGCCCCCCAGGTTCAGGGTCCTGGGCTCCCATTGGAAGCGGCGCTTGAACTCGGCCACCCATTCCATGAGTTCCTCGGTTTCCTCCTGAGAATACCCGGCCCTCCGGGGGATGCCTCCGTGGTAGTGGAGACCCAGCAGGTCCACGCGCTCTTCCTTCATGGCGCGTTCCAGGGCGTGCATGAGCGTTTCCGGCTCCATGCCGAACTTGAACTCCCGTTCCCACTTGGACACGTCGATGCCCGGCGGTTTGTACCGGGGATCCACGAAGTGGCGCCCCTCGAGACTCCGGAGGGGCAACCGGATCCGCAGGCTGATGCGGGCGCGGCGATTCAGGGTCGTGGACAGTCGCGAGACCCGGTCCAGTTCCTGCAAATCGTCCACGTTGACGTGCACGCCGGTTTCCAAAGCGGCGGCGAGCACCTCGTCGGACTTGTTGTTGCCGTTCATCACGATCTTTTCCGGGTCGGAACCCGCCAGGAGCGCCACGTACAGTTCCCCGAGGCCGAAGGCGTCCCCGCCCCCTCCCTCCTGGACGATGACTTTGCGGAGAGCGAGTCCCCAGTTGGCCTTCATGCCCACGCATACCTGCACGCGTCCCGCATACCGGGAAGAGAACGTTTCGTAAAACGTGCGGTAATTGGCTCGGACGGTGTTTTCGGAAGTGACGAAGAGCGGCGTCCCGTGCTCTTCCGCCAGGGAGGCCACGGGAAGGTCTTCGATCCAGAGTTCGTGGTCTCGGATTTCCAGGTAGGGGCCGAGGGCCTGCGACATGGCGTCTCCTTTCCGGTCTGCAACGGGGAACGACTCTCCGGGCCTCCGACGGAGTTCCATCGGCGCCGGCTGTTCCCCGGGTCAGGTCAGGATCTTTCGTTTCCGAAGTTCCAGCATCTGCGTGTAATCCACCCGGGCGCGGACCCGGAGCGGCAACCCCTCCTTCGGGGTGGTGAGGCCCCGGATCATCCCGAGCTGCATGGTTCCCAGGAACACCTCCACCGTTACCCCGGCCTCGGCGAGGGCGGGGATCAGATAGGGCCAGGGGGTTCTTCCCGAAGACAGGCAGCGGGTCAGTTCCTCCAGGTCCATCTTGAGATGGCGGGCCATGTCTTCGTCGCTGTAGATTCCAAAGAACTCGTAGAACTCCAGCATGCCGTGTTTCCTCGATGCGGGCGTTGCAGGGTGAGTGACGTCGAAATCCAACAGGGTTTTCCCTTTTCTGTTCTATTATCCCGTCGAACGGGATGAAGTCCAGAAAAAGTGGAAACCCCGGATTCCTGCCGGTGAACGGAACGCATGCCCGGGTTCTTTCCGGGCGGTGGGGGCGGGAGGGCGGCCGTGGGATGGGGACGGCCCCGCGAAGGCCGGATCGCCCCCAGGGGGTTAGCCCCGTATTGACAGGGGGAAGCCGCATTGGTACTTAGGAGATGTTCCG
>CAZQXK010000058.1:0-27053 GCA_964597345.1 uncultured Thermodesulfobacteriota bacterium
AGAACTCCGTGGTTATTTCTTTGGGAATGTTAGGGGTCAACGTTTCGCCTCTCCCCAATTGGCCGTTGTTGTTGAAACCCCAACTGAAGACCTCCCCGCCTCGGGTAACCGCCAGGGAGTGGTATGCGCCCGCAGCAATGCCCACCACGTCCGCCAACGCGGCCACGCAGTGCGCTTTCGTGCGGGCAGAATGATTGCCTAACTGATCGACGGTAAATCCCCACTGCCACACGGTGCCGTCGCTTTTCAGGGCCAGGCTATGGGCCTCGCCTGCGGCAACGGCAATGACGTCTTCAAGATCGGAACCACCTTCTTGTTTCACCACCACAAACCTGGGCGAGTCATCGTCTGCCGGAATCATCGCGACCTTTTCTCCATGCCCCAGCTGTCCGATATCACCCGCGCCGTACGCCAGCACCTTGCCGTCGCAGGTCACCACCAGGTTGTGGCGGCCCCCCGCGGCGAACTTTTTGGTCATGTTCTGGGCCTGGGCCGGTCCCAGGCAAAACGTGAAAACGGCCAAAACGCCCAAACAGAGAACACGCGGCAACCGAACGCTCATGGTGTGGACTCCCTCGGCTAGAGGTTGTGTGTCGTGGGAAACTACCCGCGATGGGTCGGCGCCCGCATGCGGCGACAGGCGCTTCGGGAAAGCGGCGGATCCAGGCTCCGGGTGAAGCGCGCCCCGCTTCCCGGAACATTCAGACGCCGCGCATTTCGTGGTACAATACTGTACCTACATTCTTACCTCAGATCCCGGACAAACTCAAACGATTTCTGTCGGAAACCCCTTGAAATCTCCTCCCGCTCACCCGCCCGTGGATACGCCGTATGGCGGGCGGGCCGGTGCAAAACGATGCGATGCACGGCGCTCGAATCCTGAGGAATGAGGCGTACAACCCGTACGCCGCAATGACGAAGGATGAAGCGCAACACCGCCGGTCGCGTTTTTCAGCGGCCTGCTAGGGCTGGACGAGCCCGTCCCGCCGTTCGTTCCAGAGGACCCAGTCCGTGACATCTTCCTCCCGGGTGAAGGACGTGGGGGGGGACACCCGCCCCTTGGGATCGATGCGGATCTGCTGCCAGGCCCGCACCAGGTACACCCATTCCATCAGGGTGACTTCCCGGGGACCCGCCACTTCCGAAGGAGCGGACACGCCGGCGGGCCCGGAGACCATGGAAGGTCCCGCCACTTCGCCGGGAGGACCCACATCCGCGGGACCGGGCGTCCCCGCGGGACTCACTTCCCCGGGCATACCCGCCGAAGCCGGAGGGGCCGTCACGGGAACGTTGCGCACCTGCACTTCCCCGGCATACACCCGCACCAGGGCGCCTTCTTCCGGGCTTTCGTCCACGCGGTACGTGGTGCCTCGAATACCGGCCACGGCGTTTTGCGTGAAGATTTCGAACCGGTTCGCCTCCCCGGTGAAGGCCCTGACCTTGGCCCAGGTCTTCCCGGCCAGCATCTTGAATTCCACTTCCCGTTTGCCGCTTTCCTCGGACACGTCCAGGCTCTTGATCTCGAAGGCGGTCTCTTCGTCGAACCGGAGCACGCTGCCGTCCGAGAGAAGCAACTCGACGCGCGCGCCGGCGGAGGTGCGGACCATGTCCCCGTGGGCCAACGGGTCCCCTTCCGCCAGGTTCCGCCATTCGGCCTCACCGGCGGGCCATACCCGGGCCTCGCCCTCCAGGAGATTCACCCGCGCCGTGGAACCTTCGATCTCCAGTTCGAAGGGCTCATCCGCCGCCGCAACGGCCGTGCTCAGCCAACAACCCAGCAGCAGTACGGCCCATACAGTTCCCGTCCAACGATTCCAAGCCTTCAGGGTCCCGGTCCTCGGTGTCTTGTTCAGGCGTGCGAAACCACCGCCCTGGATGTCCGGACACCCCCCGTAAAGGCCGAGGCCTCGTCGGGGGTTCCGGAATCAGAGTTTCAACAGGTTTTTCAACCGGCGGATCACGAGGAGCGCGTCCGCGCCGTCGATGGGGCCCATGGCGTTGAATTCGCCGGTGGCCAGGCTTTCCGCTTCCATGATGCCCCGGGTGGTCACCACCATGACCGCGTTGAAGTACGGCAGATCGTGTCTCAGGTCCGGAAACGCCGAGGGGGCCCCGATGAATTCCGTGGCCAGCTTGTCGTCGCCGGTGAGCTTGATGAGCAGATCTTCCACCATGATGGCGTATTCGGCTCGATTGATGCGTTCATCGGGATGCCAGGTGTGGTCCGGATAGGGCTCCAGACCCCGGACGCCCAGTTTCATCACTTCTTCGATGTCCGTGCGCATGGGGTGATTCTGGATATCCGTGGCGGCCTCCGCTTTCAGAAGGGTTTCCGTCTGAAAGGTCTTTTCGGGGGATTTGAAGGACGTGTCGAAGTCCTTGCGGCCCCGCTTCTTATACAGTTCCGGCAGCTTGAGTTCCTGCACGAACAGGGCGGCCACGTCGGCCCGGGTCATCTTGTCCACCAGGGCGATCTTTTTGCCGATGAGCGTCCCCGGAGCGGCCCGCTGAATTTTCTGCACGAGTCGCCACTCCTGGTTGGCCTGGTTCACGTAAGGGCCGTCGATCTCGATGACCCGGGTGAACATGTCCGCCGCCTTGCCGAATTCATACGCCTTCCGGTAGGCCATTCCCATGAAGTAATAGGCGGGGGCGTACCCTTCGTCTTCCTTCACGGCTTTCTTGAACTCGCTTTCCGCCTCATTCACCCACTTGGTTCCTTCCCGTTCCATGGAATGAATGCGGATCATACCCACATGATAGTCCAGCTTTTCCTGCTTTTCTTTCATGAACTTCCGGGCCGTGCTCATGTGCTCCCGGGCTTGCTTGAAATCCCCCTTATGGGCGGCCGCGACGCCGAGGCCTGAAAACGCCCGGGAATACTTGGGATCCAGCTCGATGGCCAGGTTGAACGACCGCTCCGCGTCGTCGAAGCGTTCCTCTTCCAAAAGCCGCAATCCGGTGTTCACATGATAGCTGGGTGTGTCCATGGCCCCCGAGGGCGTTCGGATCTCGGGTTTGGGGGCGCATGCGAACACCAGCAGCAACACCGGAAGAACGGCGGTCATCAACCATACGGGACTGCGTCGTTTCATGACGGGACCTCCTCAGGTTTGGAACACGTGTTGAGATCTCAATCCAGGACGAACATGGCGCGGCACTGCTTCAGAAAGGCCAGGGTTTCCGATGCCTTGCGCAGCGAGTCGGCCGCTTCGTTGGAAATGACGATGTTCGTCTTGGCGGGCCCCGTGGTGCTCAGCGCCTTGACGGTCAACGGATGGTTCGTCACGCGCTGATTGCTCTGGGCCGCGTTCACGTCCTTGGCGTAACCCACCATGCCGTATTGAACCGCCCATTCCCGGTCCACGTAAGCGGAACCGTACACTTCCCGGCCGTCTTCATCCATGACCTTGGGGCTCATGCAGGGACGGGCCCCCAGACCCCGGGCGTCGATGACCAGACCGGTATACACCACGCCGGGCTGGGCCACGCCTTTCTCTTCCACGGGCGCCGCGGGCGTCGGCGCGGGCGTCGCCGGCGTGGGTGTCGGCGTCGGCGCAGGCGTCGCCGGCGTGGGCGCGGGCGTCACCGGAGGAGTCACGGGCGCGGCTTTCTGGGGCGGCGCCTCCTTGAGGGCGCCGAGCATGGTGTCCGTGAACCGGCCGTACATGTTCATGACCATGATCACTTCCACGGTGCCGTCCTGGAGGTACTTGGTATCCAGGATTCGCGCGCCCTTTACCAACCCGTCCACCGTGCTGTGGATCACATCGCTCTGGGTCATGAAATCCTCGACCCGGGTTTCCGAGGTGACCTGTACGCCTTTGGCGACCTCGAGCAGATTCCGGTACGCATCCAGCTTGGCCGCGCGTATGGCCATGGGCCGGGCCGCCGGCTGATCCCGATATTTCTGCGGGGCGGCCCCGATGCCCGTCACCGTGATGTTGCCATCGCCCCAGTCGATGGTTCCGTTGGCTGTTTGCTCCACGTAGCCCCACTGCCACCCGGACTGGGACCCCGCCGGCCCCGCCGCCGCACCCAGCAGCAGAACCGCGCACAGAATTGCCAATGCGTTTCGAACCATATTCCCTTCTCCTTTTCTTAGTAGTTGCGTCCTGGGTCGTATCGGGTCCCCGGAGGCGGCCGCCCCCGGTCCGTTTCAACGCCCGTGCCGTTTCAGGAAATACTCCGCCGCCTTGTTCGAGGGGTCCAGGGCCTGGGTCTTGCGCCAGAGTTCCACCGCTTCCGCCTTGCGGCCTTGCTTGAAGGCTTCATCCGCCTTGGAATTGTACACTTTCGCCAGACTCAAGACCGCTTCCCGGTCCTTGGGGTTGATGGAAAGGGATTGATTCCAGAGGTCGATGGCTTGTTGCACATTTCCTAGATTATAGTAAATCCACCCCTTGGCGTTCAATGCTTTTGTATGTTTCGGGTTGTCCTGCAACACCCGCTCATACTCCAGGAGGGCGTTGTACGGCATGTCCGCCAGATCGAAGGCCTGGGCCAACCGGAAGTGCACGCTCGGATCCACGGAGTTGGCGTCCCTGGACTTCTTGAGGTATTCGACGGCCTTGGCCCGGTTGTGACGAAACCGGTAAATGGAACCCAGATAGTAATACGCATCCGCGCTGTTCGGGTCGATTCGGGCCAGTTCCTGAAACACCCGGTAGGCCTCGTCCAGGTTCCGCTTCCTCAGGTGGAGGATGCCCAACCAGGTCCGGGCCTGCACGTTGTGCGGGTTCAGGGCGGACACCTTGAGGAAGACCGCCTCCGCTTTTTCCAGGTCCTGCTTCTTGGCGTACACGATGCCCAGATGATTGAGGGCCACCTCGTTGTCCGGGTCCAGCGTCAGGGCCTTGCGAAAGCCGGCCTCCGCCCGGTCCAGATCTCCGGCGTAGGAATAGGTCATGGCCTCGGAAAAGACTTCCATGAAGTCCTCGGCGCATACCATACCCCAGCCTCCGAGGCACAACCAGAGCACCGGCAGGAGGCCCGCCGCCGTCACCCGTATCCGTTGCATTCGGGTTCCGTATCTACGCACGGCTCATCTCCCGGATGGCGGCGACGGCCGCCTGGATCATTTGCCGGCGGAAGCCTTCCTCGCGGAGAAGCTGCTCCTCCCTGGGGTTGGAAATGAATCCCGTTTCCAGAAGGAGCGAGGGCATGCGGGCGGTGCGGAGCACGAAAAAGTTGGCGAATTGCACTCCCCGGTTCCGCAAGGTCACCTGGGGGCCGAAGCGGTCCTGAAACCGGTGGGCGAACTGCTTGCTGTCTTCCCAGTACAGGTGCCGTTCGAAGTCGAACAGAATGGCCTCGATGTCCATGAAGCCCGGGTGAAGGGGCCGTTCTTCATCGTATTTGATGACGGAGTTTTCGAATTCGGCCAGACGGGCCGCTTCCTGGTTGCTCGCCGTTTCGGAGCAGTAATACGTTTCCGTTCCGTGCGCGGACCGGTTTTCGGACGCGTTGATGTGGAGACTCACGAACAGGTCCGCCCGGCGCTGGTTCGCGGTGATGGTGCGCTCGCCCAAGGGCACATAGTAATCGCCGCCCCGGGTGGAATGCACCTGGAATTTTCCGGTTCCGGCCAGGGCCTTCTCCAGGTCCAGGGCCAGGGCCAGGGTCACGTCCTTTTCCTTGAGCCCCGTGGGACCCACGGCGCCCGGATCGAAGCCTCCATGACCGGGATCCAGCACGATGCGCTGTATCTGGAAGGAACGGACGTCCGAATCCCCCCGGAGCTTCCGCCCTAATTCCTGCTCTTCCTCCAGGGCTTTCCGCTCCAGCTCCGTGGGTCGCCGCTCGACGGCCGTCTCCTCGGCTTCCTCGGGCAGGGGCATCTGCTTGATGCGTTCGAGGGTCATGCGGGACCAGGCCTCTCCGGGATGAAGGGTCTGGATCCGGTGACAGATGCGCGCCGCCGCACGGTATCGGCCCATGTTGAAGTAGCACCGGGCCAGCAGCCCCAGGAGCCATTCGTCGTCGGGATACTGTTCCACGGCGGGAATGAGCAGCGCCACGGCCTTATCGAATTCCCCGGCCTGGATCCATTCCTGGGCCCGGATGCCCAAGTCCATGGCGTCCTCCGCCCATGCCGAGACCGGCCCCAGGGCGGGTCCGGACAGGACTCCGAGGCTTCCCAATCCCATCCGAAACAACCGATCCAGGAAGTCCCGCCGGGTCATGGGTTCCCGCTCCCCGTTCCGAAGGCGTATTGGAACGCTCCGGCCTCGGGCTCCGTCAGGAAAGGGATGTATTCCACGTTCCCCAGGAAGAGTCCGGCATCCGGAAGCGGACTCCCCCACCAGTTGGATCGGGCGTCCAGCGTGATGGAGGAAAAGCTTTGTATGGCAAAGGGGTTCTCACTGACATTGTTGAACTGGATCCTGGGATTCGAGGAACCGAAGCATTCAATAGCCGCGGTGCCGCTGTTCCGGAAGAAGGTGTTGCGCACGATGTTGGGGCGGGAATCGTTTCGGCAGATGATGCCGCTTTGCCGGTTCCAGCCGATGAAACTGTACGTGATGTCCGGCCGGCCGCCGTGGATGTCCAGCGGGGTTTCGGCATGGGCGAACACGCAGTACGCGAAGTAGCTTTCCAGGTTCTTGCCCAGTATCCGGTCCACCCGGGCCAACACCTGTCCGGTGACCCCACCGCCCCGGGCCCGATCGAACTGGACGGCGGTGACGTAGTCCCCGGGGCCCGGCGAGGAACTGGCGGATACGAACAGGATAGGGGCCTCCGGCAAACCGCGGGCATGCACGGCTCCGTTCTTGACCACGATTTTCGAGTGGCGGGCCTGGTAGGTGACGTGCACTCCCGGCTCGATGTGCAGCAGAGCCCCGCCCTCCACCACGAGTTCGCCCGCAAGGAGGTACGGGCTGTGACTCAACACCAGGAAGGAATCCTGGGACACCGTACCTTCCAGGGAACTTTCCAGGATGGACAGGACCACGGGTTTTCCCCCCGGGGGCGCCCCGTCCAGCACCGGGTTGAAATCCACCCGGCCCTTGATTCCGGCGATGACGGCCGCGCCGTCCGCCGCGCCCCAATAATTGCCGGCGGCGCGGACCGTTTGACTCCCGGCCTCGTTCAGCAGGTTATGGGATTCGTTGTCGTGCACGCTGTTGCGTTCCATCTTGGGGTTCGCTTCCCGAAACCGGACCCCGCCGCCCTTGTTGTGCAGCACCTGGTTTTCTTCGAGGATGGGAGAAGAGGCCGCGGCCCGCAGGCCGGCGCCTCCGTTGCCGGCGATGCGGTTCCTTCGAAGCACGGGCTCGGCTCCCGAGGAAATCGTTACTCCATCGGCGGAATTCTCGATAATCTTGGAGTCTTCCACGAGCACCTTGGCATGAACCCCCTCCACCGCGAGCCCGGTCCGATTGCGCGAAAGCTCACAGTGTCGGACGGTTACCGCCCCGGACCGGACATGAAGCCCCGTCTCCGCTCCCTGGATGCTGCAGAATTCCAGATCGCTGGAACCTCTGCCCTCCAGGACCAGCCCGGCCCAGGGCTCCTTGCCCTGTCCCCGGAATGCGATCACCCGCCCGGAAGATCCCACGGCCCGGAGCGCACCCTGCACCCGGATCCCGGACGTCTTGCCCAGGACCACGGCGCCCGCTTCGATGGTGAGGGTCATTTTGTCCGGTACGGTGACCCATCCTTCCAGAATATAGGGACCGGCGGCGGCATACCAGGAAGTGTTTTCCTTCAGTTCCCCCTGGACCGTTGTGGGTCCTTTACGCACGCCCATGCCCCGGACGTTGGGAGACGGATCGCTTTCGTTGCCCGCGTGGTCCACGGCGGTGAGCCGGTAGTAGTACGGCTTGAGATTGTCCAGTCCGGAATCCAGGTATTCCGTCTCCTCCACCTCGGCCCGCAGGACGTATCCCGTCAGGGGGGTGTCGCTCCGGTACACCCGATATCCGGCGAGATCCGATTCCGCGTTGGACGGCCATGCCAGCAATAAGGCGCCGTCCCGGCTGCTTTCCGCCGGTTTGGAAGGCGGGGCGGGGGGCGTCGTATCCAGGGTTACGTATCCCAGGGCGTCCACCCATTCCGTGGTGACGCCCGCGTCGTTGGTGAGATATCCGGTCACCAGGGCCTTGCTCACGTTGTCTCCCGGAATCACCCGGTATTCGCCCAGATAATTCCCGGGAGAAACCTCCCTCATGTGCAGCCCCTTCTTGAACTCCCCGATATCGAAGTAAGCCCGCATGTGGGAATCGCCTTCCATGGCCACCTGGATCACGTCGCCGGCTTTTTTGACGGAAAAGGCCCCATCCTGCACCAGGGCCGTGATGGCCGGAGGCGCTTCCGCCTCGGCCAGGCGGATCCTGGGGATGGCTTTGACCATCTCACGAAACAAGTCGTCGCTGGTTCGGTACAGGTTGATGGTGCGGAGGTTGTACGC
The DNA here is from genome assembly GCA_964597345.1 of uncultured Thermodesulfobacteriota bacterium. Classification (GTDB taxonomy): domain Bacteria; phylum Desulfobacterota; class Desulfarculia; order JACQYL01; family JACQYL01; genus CAZQXK01. Next base: position 8,414 of record CAZQXK010000058.1, read on the forward strand.
CGTGGACAGGGCGGTGAGGATCAGCCCCACCGGATTGGTGGCGATGCCGCCCGTGGGCATGTGCGCCACGTGTTCCCCCTGCCAGAGCAATTCACCGGTCCTGGTGTCCATCATACGCAGCCGGGCTCCCACGGCCACGTCCGAGGCCACCACCAGATACCACCGGTCGTAGTGGGTGGCGACGCCGTAAATCACCGCGTCCACCCGAAGCAGCTCCCCGTACTGTTGGGGGGTGATCTTCTGAACCTGCTCCGCATCCGTGATTCCGCTGCGCCTCAGCGTGGAATCCACCAGGAACATTTCTCTGTCCAGGTACGGCAGGGAACTGAAATGGTTGTAAAAACACCGGCGCACCACATCCGGGGCCTCTTCCTTGGTCGTCTCGTTCAGGAAAGGAAGAATTGCCACGGTCCTGGGGGTGAGTTCCTCGAAACGGGGAGACGTCTCGTATTTCCCTTTCAGCAAGGTGTCGGCTTTCTCCACCACCACGATCCCGGTTTTTCGGGTGGCGACGACGCAGGATGAGGGCAGCACCATCAGGATCGCCACCAGCCAGGCGACCGGTCTGTACGAAAAACATCGGATGCACGCTTTCTTATGGGTTCCCATGGGCACCTGCTCGATCAGGCCGTTGAAAAAAACGATCCGCCGTATTCCGCTTCATCCTAATATCAACGGGCTGCTGTGGGTCACATGGCCCGGGCCAGCCGGGTCGGACCGTAATAATGCCGGAGTATGGACTTGTAATCATGTCCCTCGGCAGCCATCTGGTACGCCCCCCACTGGCTCATCCCCACTCCGTGTCCGTATCCTTTCCCCTTGAACGTGACGTTGGACGCGGATTGATTCAATTGAAACAACGTGCTCTTGAGCCGCGTCGCGCCCAGTTTCAGGCGAAGTTGGTTTCCCGAAATCACCGTGTCGCCGCCGGAATGCCGGATTCGGACGCTTTCCGCCCGTCCCGAGGAATCTCGGCCCGCCACCTCGATGGACCGGATCTCTCCGATGCGGTACCCCTGCTTGTTGAGTTGCACGCGCACCCAGCCGAAGTCCAGCGTCTGTTCCCACTGCAACCCCGGAGCTTTCTCGCTGTAAGGATCCACCACGCTCTTCAGGTACGGCACATCCGCGGACCACACGGACCCGGCGTCCGTGGTCTTCCCGCCGCTGTTGGAATGGAAATAGGCCAGAATGGGTTTTTCGGAGTAGGTGAGCACTTCGCCGCGGGTACCGTCCACGGCCCGGACGGAACTCTCGTGTTCCGCGTCGGCCCCTCCGTACACCTGGCTCATGGTGGTGCTTACCACGTCGTACGGGGCGCCCGAGTTTTTCTGAACCATGAAGAGGCCGTAGGTCCGCGCCGCCACCGCCTGAGCCTTGAGGGCCTCGGGGGGCCAGGAGGCGGGCATTTCCTTGGGCACCACGGAATACAGGTATTCCTCCATGGGCAGAATATTCACGACTTCCAACTGTCCTTTAGCGGTGGACGATACCAGCAGGGAGCCTCGAAAACGCCGGTCCTGGCATCGGATCAACGCCCCGGACCGGGCGGGCCTTACCTCGAGACGACCCCCTTCGAACTTCACGCCCTCCACCGTTACGTTGCGTCCTGCGGGACGCAGGACCGTTTCCGCTTTCGCGGGTCGTTTCAACACCCCGCCGGGGCGTTCCGGGTCCTCCAACTCGATGGGCGCATCCGAAACCAACCGGACGGAAGGGGCGTCGGACACGATGAGCACCCGGATCAGGGGGCTCTCCACGGCGAGCCGCGGGAGTTCCGCTTCGGGAACAACCGGCGGCGGCGCGGGCGTCGCCGGGATGGGCGCCGGGACGGGCGGCTTTTCCACCGTCTCGGGGGGCGGCTTCTCCGCGGGGGGTTCCGGGACGACCGGCTCGGGCAATCGGGCCTGCCGCTCCAGACTGCTCCGGGCGGTGTCCAACATGAACCGCGCGGAATCCGTCCGGCTGCCCAGCGGATATCGCCGCAGGTATTCTTCAAAATAGAGCACGGAGCGATCCATCCGATTCTGCTCGAAATGGATCATACCCAGATTGAAGTAGGCGTTGGCCGTCTCCGGCAGCGAAGGGTACCGTTCCACGGCTTCGGTGTAATTCTGCAGGGCCCGATCCCGATCATCCAGGAACAATCCGTAGATGTCCCCCATGAGAACCAGGGACCGGGCCCGGGTTTCGGGCTTTTCGCCGCGGGTGGAAAGTTCCTGGAACGCCCCGACGGCTTCCAGAAGGCCTCCCTTGCGGAGAAAATCCAGGGCCTCCCACAGCCGCAGGGTGTCGGGATCCGCCACCGGCGATTGCGCATCGGAGAACGGCCCCAGGCACAAGAACAGCCCCAGGAACAGGGCGATTCCCACCGATGTCCGGCTTCGACGTTCCGGGTTCACTCGTCTCTCTCCGGAAAGCCGGTGGACCTTACGATACGGCCCGGCCGGCGGCCGCGACCGAAGCGGCGCCTGCCGCATGTCGCGTCGTTTTTCATCATTCCGGCGTACCTCCCATGCACCCCGTTCCCGCCGATCCGGGCGCCCGATCCATCAGCCCGTCCATAAACCGTGTTTCGGCGGGCTGGTGCAAAACAATGAGATGCAAGGCGCGCCTTCGACCACGCCGTCGGCGGGACGGCGGATCGCGCTTTTTCTAAAGCCTGTAGTCTATCATCGCCTTTCAGCGGTCTCACCGCAAGTCTCTTTTCGCACTACCGGCTCGCCGGGCGCAAAGGCCCGGTCATTTCCCCGGCATCACGAACACGCCGTCCCAATCCGGATCCGGGGGCCGAACCAGATATTCCCGGCATCTTTCGGAGTACAGGCGGACGGGTTCATCTTCGGGATTCTCCTTCCGGAGGGTCTCGAACCGTTCCAAGGCCTCCTGGAACCGCCTTTGCCGATAGAGTTCGAGCGCTTCCCCGAAAGCGCGGAGCCGGAGCTCCAGTTCCGACGCCTCCCCGCGGCGGCCCAGCAGTTCGAAAATGGTGATGGGCCGGGTCTTGCCCTTGACCCGGATGCGATCCAGTTCCCGGCAGACGAACGCGTCTTTCACGACTTCATGGGTGGTTTCGTTGAGGAGAATGCTCGTGCCGTACTGCTTGTTGGCGCCCTCCAATCGGGACGCCAGGTTCACACTGTCTCCCATGACCGTGTAATCGAACCGGCGGTCCGATCCCATGTTCCCCACCACCATGTCCCCCGTATTGACGCCGATTCCCACGCGGAACGCCCCGATGTGCAGCTCTTTCAGGAGCGGGTCCAACAGGGCCAGGGCCTCGACCATCTCCAGGGCCGCCGAGCAGGCGCGGCGCGCATGGTCTTCCTGGGGAAGGGGAGCGCCCCAAACGGCCATGATGGCGTCGCCGATATACTTGTCCAGGGTTCCTTCGTACTTGAATACGATATCCGTCATGAGAGACAGGTATCGGTTCAGCAATTGCACCAGTTCCTCCGGATTCAGGGATTCGCTCATGGAGGTGAATCCCCGGATGTCCGAAAACATGACCGTGAGACTCTTCTTCTCGCCCCCCAGTCTCAGCCGTTCGGGATGTTTCAGGATCTCGTTGACCACCGAGGCCGTCAGATAGTGGTCGAAGGCGTGCTTGACCTTACGGCGCTCCCGTTCCTCCCGGAGGTACCGGAGCACGGTAACCGCGGAATAGACCAGGACCAGGTTCGCCGCGGGATATACCAGGCTGATCCACACACCCTGCCGGACAAACATGAACTGGGCGAAGCCCACGTAGCCCCCCAGGAACGCCATGCCGCACAGCGCCCCTCCCACCGCCTGCAGGCGAGAAAGGAGCAACCCGAAGCCCAATCCGACGGAAAGAATCAGCAGCACATCGAACAGGGAGAGCCATTCGGGTCGAACGAGAAAGCGTTCCTCGAGAATACGGTCCATCACGGAAGCATGAATTTCAAGACCCGGCAGAGCCGAACTGAACGGAGTCACCCGGAGATCGTACAATCCCACCGCACTGGCCCCCAGAAGCACGATGCGGTCTTGTAAGGCCTCACGGGGAATGCTTCCGTCCAGGATGTCCACAATGGAATGATAGGGAAAGGTTCCCCGGGGACCCAGGTAGGGAATGAGCATGCGTCCCAGTTCGTCCGTGGGAACCACCTTGTTTCCCAATTGGAGCGATTCCACCCCGTAGGAAGACAGGGTCAGGCGCGGGGGCGAACCTCCGAGATAGGCCGCGAGGGCCTGAACACTCAGTGAGGGATACAGGCGCCCGTCGCATTGGAGCAAGAGAGGCATCCAGCGGACCACGCCGTCCTTATCGGGAAAGATATTGAAGTACCCCGCGTACCGGGCGGCTTCCATGAGAACGGGAACATTGGGTTCCGGCATGTGCATGGTGATAAGGGGCGCATGCCGCGCCTCGGGCGAGCGATACTTGATCAGCTTGTAGGCCGACCGTCGAATCAGGGCGTTTCTTTCCCCGCGGCGATTTTCGTCCACGTGGGCCGCCGTTTCGGCTTCGGCATGAAAATAGTATCCCAGCACCACGCTCATGGCCGAATTTCGGATGGCCCGGGCCATCTGGAGGTCCTCGTCCAGCATGGCTTCCTGCTCCTCGAGGATGGCGCGGGTTTCCGGTGTGAGAAGCCGGTGCGTCTCCAGGGCGGACCGCACGGCTTGAACCGCGTAGGAGCCGGAATTTCGATCCGGTTCAAAAAAGCCCACATCCAGGGCCAGGACGCGCACCCCCATTCCGTCCAGCACCTCGATCAACCGCGCAAAGAGGCTCCGCGGCCAGGGCCACTTGCCCAGGCGATCCAGGCTTTTCTCATCGATGACGGCCAGCGCCACCGCATCGCCCGGAGGAACGGAACCCCGGTACAGGAAGCGCAGGTCCAGGGACTTGGTTTCCAGGATCTCCAGGAAGGGGGGCTTGGCCAGGTAGAGGGCCAGGACCATGCCGGTGATGCCCAGACTCACGAGCGTGTATTGCAACCACGCTCTCTGGCGAACGAAAGGATGCACGCAAACCTTCCTTGCTCCGGGGAAGTGGCGGACTACTTCATTTTTAGATTGCGGATCCCCTGCCTGTCAAAACAAAATGACGTAGAGTCGGGATTCGTCTCGACGGACGGCGTGACGAATCCCGCGGCATGGTTCAACCGCCGGCCGGGCCCGGATGTCCCTGTCCGCGTTCGGATTCGTGTACCGCCTATTCCTGAGCATTCGCGCGCCCCGCTTCTCCTATCCCGGCGCTGCTTTCCTTTTTTATTGTTTTTTTCTGTCTCACCGGCGCGGAATACTATAGAATGTGAGAGATAATTATGAAAGCCTCAAGGAGGGAGCAGGCATGAAACGAATTGGGTCCATACTCTTTGCCGTCGGTTTGGCGGCCCTGGTATCCATGGGCTGCTCCACGGCGCCCGAAGTACGCAGAACGGCCGTGGACGAATCCATTGATCTAAGCGGCCGCTGGAACGACACGGATTCCCGGCTGGTGGCCGAGGAAATGATACAGGATTGCCTGGGCCGGCCCTGGCTCGAGCAGTACAAGGTGAGCAGCCGGGGCAAAAATCCCGTGCTCATCGTGGGAACCGTTCTGAACCGCAGCCATGAGCACATCAATACCCAGCTCTTCAGCAAGAACCTGGAGCGCGCCCTCATCAATTCCGGGCGGGTGGATTTCGTGGCCTCCAAGGACGAACGGCGGGAACTCCGGGAAGAGAAGACGGACATGCAGCTCGGCTTCACTTCCGCGGATTCGGCCAAGGCGATCAGCGCCGAAACCGGGGCGGATTACATGCTCAAGGGGTTCGTAAACTCCGTGAAGGACGAAATCAAAGGCGAATACGTGATTCTGTACCAGGTGAACCTGGAGCTGATCGAACTGGAATCCAACCGGAAGGCCTGGATCGGGGAAAAGCAGATCAAGAAAGTGGTGAAACGTCCGAAGTACAGCCTTTAACAGGCCGTTGATACACCGTATTGCGGGCAGGCCGGTGCAAGAAGATGAGATGCAAGGCATGCGAATCCTGAGGCAGCGGCGTACAATCAGTACGCCGTAATGACGAAGGATGAAGCGCCGCACCCTTGGCGTGACCGCAGGTCGCGTTTTTCAACAGACTGCCGCACGTACCTGTAAGCGGGTACCCCCATCCGGGTTTTCCCGGTGCCGGTGCGTCTGCATGGATTCGTTGGGATCCCGGAGGACGCCATGGACGGATTCAAACGGTTTCAAAGCGTCGTCGCATGGGTGATGGCGGGATGTTTCCTGCTTGTGATGAGCTGTGTGACCACGCAACAGCAAACGGCGGGGACGGAGGCGTCCAAGGATCGGACGGCTCAGGCGGATTCCAAAAAGCAGCCCAAGAAGAGCCACCAGCGGGGTGATCCCTTTTCCGCAGAGGGGGCCCGAAAAGCGGATTCCGGAGAAGGGATGTTTTCCGGACTCCTGAAACTCGGGACGCAGATTTCCTCCGCACTCCCCGGACAGGATGACCAAAAGGCTTCCGAAAAGCCTTCGAAGCGCGCCGGCGCTTCCCGGAGCGACCCGTTTTCCGGGGAAGGGGGCGGCGCCGGTGTCTTTTCGGGATTGAAGAAGATCGGGGACCGTCTGTCCTCAGCCGGTTCTCCGGGGGACTCCAAGAAGGAAGAACGCACCATCCTGGCCCATAAGGGCGCCCCCAAGAAGCCGGATACCGGTAAAGCCCCGGATTCCCCGCCTGCCGAGGAAACCGTGCAACTGTCCGATTTCAAGATCGAGGAAACGGTTGCTTCGAGCGACATCCACTACTATTTACCGCTGTATACGGAAGTCACTTCCTGTTTGGACCGTGGGCAATTTACCGCGGCGGCGGCGGTATTGTCCGAGGGTTCCGCCGATTTCAAGGACCGCAACCGCCTGTTGTTTCTGCTCGAGAACGGTTTGGTGAACCTGTATGCCGCCCAGTACGGTGCGTCGCTCCAGGCGCTGACGGAAGCCGAACGTCTGGACGAGGAACTGTATACGAAGTCCCTGTCCCTGCAGGCCACCACCTTCATCGTCAACGATCTGACGGCTCCCTATCGGGGCGAAGACTATGAATCCGTCATGATCAACCTGTTCCTGGCCCTGGCGTATCTCCAGGAGAAGAACCTGGACGGGGCCCTGGTGGAAGCCCGGAAAGTGGATTCCAAGTTATCGGCCATTAACGCCTCGTATCCCGAGGACAGGAAGAACGCGTACCGAGAGGATGCCTTCGTTCGCTGGCTTATGGGCATTTTGTACCAATCGGATCCCACTTCCGCCAATCTCAACGACGCCTTCGTGTCCTACCGGAAAGCCCTGGAAATTTACGAAAAGGATTACGCCAAGAACTACGGAACCCCGGTTCCCGAACTCCTCAAGAAACAGGTTCTCGCCCTGTCCGAGTGGGCGGGTGAATCCGAACTGGCCGAGGCCAGGAAACGGGTGGGATCGCTGCCTTACGTATCCCTCAAGGAGGCGGAGAAGCAGGCTACGGTAACGGTGATCCATTTCAACGGGAAGTCGCCGTCCAAGGTGGAACGAAGCATCGTGTGTCCTCTTCCGGACGGCCACATTATCAAGGTGGCGTTTCCCAAATACGTGAACCGGTCGTATCGGGTGGATCGCGCCCGGATCACGGCGCACGCCGTGGGCCGGAAACAGACCCTTACCAGCGATACCGAACTGGGGGAGCCCATCGCCCACATCGCCCACCTCAATCTGGAAAACCGCAAAGGTCGAATCATGACCAAGGCCATCACCCGGGCCATGGCCAAATATGCGGCCACCAAGGTGGCCCAGCAGCAGGCCGAGCAGGCCTGGGGATATATGGCCGGGCTGCTGGTGAAAGCCTTGGGCGATGCGTACATCATCATTTCCGAACAGGCGGATTTGCGCGGATGGGTGACGTTGCCCGCGGAGATCCGGCTGACCCAACTCCATCTGCCTCCGGGTACGTACGGCCTGGAAGCGAAATGCTACGACAAGAAGGGTTCCCAGGTGGAAAAGGTTCCCTTGGGAACGGTGACCCTCAAGCAGGGAGAAAAGCGCTTTTTCTTCGTGTCCACGACCCTTTAGAGGGCTCCGGAGGGCGCCGGTTCCCGCCGCCCGCCCCCGTGGGATAGGGTGGATTTTTTTACCTCATGGTCGGGAGTCGTTATGAAAATCAAGGCAATCCGAATGTTCGCACTGTGCATCGTACTCGGCTGGATGTCCCCGGCCTTTTCGGTGGAAGAAGCCGTCCGAGTGGTGACCGCCGACGGCGTGGGAGCGGTTCTTGCCGGCGACCGGGCGCTGGCCCGGGACAAAGCCCTCAAGGACGCCCAGCGCAACGCCGTCGAAATCGCCGTGGGCGTACTGATCGACTCGGAGACGTTGACGCGCAACTACGCCGTCATCAAGGACGAAATTTACGCCCGCTCCACGGGCTATATCCAGGAATACGCCATCCTGAATGAATCCACCGAGTACAATCTGCTCCGGGTTTCCATCGAAGCGCACGTGAAACTGGCTCCCTTAAAGGAAGACCTGGGCCGGGTCATCCGAAAAGTGGGACGTCCGCGGGTCCTCTTCATGATCGCCGAAACCGAAGTGGGGAGGAACCAGCCCACCGCCTGGTGGGAAGGCGCCGCCGGCATGGGGGGCCAGGTGGTGGACGCGGCGCTTCAGGACTATTTTCTGAGCCGGCGCTTTCTCATCGTGGACCACTCGTTGAAACGCCCTTCCCGGAAAGTCTCCGCCAACCCCACGGACGGCGAGGCCGTAACCCTGGCCCGGGAATACGATGCGGAAGTGGTTGTGGTAGGTCGGGCTGTGGCCAAGGATTCAGGCAAAATCCAGGGGTATGACCTGCATTCCTGCCGGGCCGAAATCTCGGCCCGGGCCATACAGGTGGATAACAGCCATGTGCTTGCCTCCGCCAACGCGGGAGCCGCCGCCGCACATATCGACCCCATGAGCGGGGGCATAGAAGCCCTGAAGAAAGCCTCGGCCAATTTGAGCAAGACCCTGGTGGATCGTATCATCGACCAGTGGGCGGGACGCGCCGAGGGAACCGCCACGGTGACCCTGGATATCGTCGAAGTCACCGGGTATTCGGATTTCGTCCGATTCAAGAGCCTTCTCAAGGACGAAGTGCGGGGGGTGAGCACCGTGTACCAGAGAACCTTCGCATCGGGGTCGGCCGTTCTCGAGGTCGAATACTCGGGCACCGCCCAGGACCTGGCGGATGAACTGGCTCTCAAGGATTTCGAGTCCTTCCGCGTGGATATCCTGGAAGCATCCCACAACCGGTTGAAGATCAAGTTCATCCCTCGAAAGCTTTGAGAATGAACCTGTTACTCCGGGAGCAAAGCATACGGTGTGGGCGAAATCGACCTGCCCGCGCGGTGGTGCTCTTATTCCGCGTGCCGTAATGGAGCCGAGAAACCGCTTCGCCGATTTTTTCGGATACTGGGGGTACACCTTTTTGCAGGCGGTTTCCAATGTCCTGAACGGCCTTGCCTTTTTCTACGACTGCTGGCGGGTGGCTTTCACGTATCGCCGTACCGGAAGAAAAGTCATCCGCAAGATCATTCGGCAACAGATCTACTTCACCGCGATCCAGTCCCTCTTCGTTCTGGGGGTTCTGGCGGCGCTGTTGGGCGCCCTGGTGGTCATCCAGGGCTTCGGGCAATTGAGCCGCGTGGGAGGCGCGGAACTGCTGGACTCATTCCTGGTGATTTTCATCATCCGGGAAGTGGGTCCCATCATGACGGCTTTTTTCGTCATCCTGAGGTCGGGCGTAGCCATTTCCATTGAAACCGGATATATGTCCGTATTGAAAGAAATCGAAGCCCTGGCCGCCGACGGGATCGATCCGTTGCATTACATCGCGTTTCCCCGTCTTGTGGGCATGACGGTGTCCGTTCTCGCCCTGTTCATCTATTTCGACCTCTGCGCCGTGGTGGGAGGGTATTTTTTCGGATGGCTGCTGGCGGATATTCCCTTTTCCAACATCGGGACCACCTTTCCCGCCGCCATCGGGACCACGGATCTCATGGCCGGCCTGTTCAAAGGGCTCGGATTCGGCCTGATCATTTCCACCGTCAGTCTGTATCTGGGCATGCAGGCCGAAAAGGGAGTCACCCAGATTCCGCCTCAGACCAGCAAAGCGTCCGTGTATGCATTCCTGCTGTGCTTTGTTTGGAATCTGGTCATTTCCGCTGTTCTGTACATGGTGTGATGGTATGTCCCAGATAGCGGCGGAATGCCGGAACGTGACCGTTTATCTGAATAAGGATCCCGTATTGCGCAATGTCTCCGTGGCATTGGCTCCGGGGCAGTGCACCGTCGTGCAGGACACCCCGGACCTTTCGGACACCACTCTGCTGAGAGTGTTCGCCCTGCTGGAAAAACCCGCGGGCGGCGACATGTACATGGAGGGATCCAGGATCAATTTCGATTCCCGGAAGGAACTGCTTACCCTGCGCAAACGTGTGGCCTACTTACCCCAAACCGGCGTGCTGATCAGTAACCTGACCTTGCTGGACAATGTGACGCTGTACCACCGGTATCATTTCGACCGGGATCCCGCGGAAGCGCGTCGCCACGCCATGCCGCTTCTGGAACGATTTCGCCTGGAGACTTACCTCCACGCCCGGCCCGCGGACGTCGAACCGGAACTCAGGAAGCGCGCGGTGGCGGTTCGAGAATTTCTCAAAGACTATCGCATTGCCGTGCTGGATCATCCCAGGATCGCCTTTTCCGTTCAAGCCGTAGACCTCCTGGTTCGCTTCCTGGAGGAAGAAAAAGCCGCCCGCGGCATCTCGATTCTCATGTCCGAAGACGACTCCGCTTTGATTCGAAAGGTGGGAGACCGACTCATCGTACTGGAACGGGGACGCGTGGCCTCGGACATGCCCGTGTCCGCCGCCGACGGAAATCGAGGGGCGTCTTGAAATACCGATTTTTGGATCAAATCGTGGGCGTATTCCTGGTGGTCACCCTGGTCCTGCTGATCATTTCCCTGGTTTTTATCGGCGGAGGAAAGGGTTGGTTCAGGCAGTACGATCCTTACTACGCCGTATTCCGGGAGGGTTACGGCCTGCAACCCGGCTCCAGGGTGGAAATGCTGAACATCGAAATAGGTAAGGTGACTTCCATTGAAATCGACGAATCCAATCAGGTGCAGGTGTCCTTGAAGCTTCTCGAGTCCTACGCCGACAAGGTGCGCGCAGACTCTCTTCTCACGGTTACGGGGACCCCGATTCTCGGCACATCCTACCTCTCCCTGACTCCCGGTAGTCCTTCGGCGCCCCCGTTGCCCAAGGATTCCAGGATACCTTCCGAAGACAAGAAGTCCATTACGGACTACCTGGAGTATGTCCGATCTCTGGAACTCGAGGAGAAGTTCGAGACGGCCACCCGCATTATGGAAAACGTGGCCCAGATCACCGAGCGGCTCAAGGAGCCGGAAGGGCCGCTCTTCGGCCCTCTGCATGAATTGCATCTCATGCTGGGACACCTGAAGCGGGGGGAAGGCGCCCTGGGAAGGATCCTGCGTGAGGATGGACTGTATGTTTCCGCCGAACAGAGTATGGCGGAAGCGGCCCCCCTTCTGGCCAATCTTCGTTCCGTTTCCGGCGAACTCGTCCGGATCACCGTCGAGACCGAGACCGCCCTGGCGCAATTCGGCGACGTGATGGACCGGGTATCCTCATTGCTGGCCACCCTTCAGCCGGTCGTGGAAACCTTTCCACAGATGACCGAAGACGTCCGCCATCTGCTCCGCAGTCTCCCGCCGGTGGTGCAAAGCGCCCGCAGAACCATGGACGACGCGGGCGAGGCGGTGGGCGCCCTGAAAAGGAACCCGCTTGTTCGAATGGGCCTTCCCGCCGAGGAGCCTCGAAAGCCGTTGGAGTTGGATTTGAGAGGAGGCCGGCCATGAATCACACCGCCGTCTCCCTGCTTCTGCTGTCGGCTCTCGCCTGTTTCGCGGCAGGGTGCGCATCGCCTTCCAAGCCGCTTCCTCCGAGGCTCCAGGAAGCCGCCGGGTACACGGAAAAGGCGGCGGCTGCTTTCCAGGCGGGATGTGAAGCGGAAGCGGAAACCCTCATCCGCACTGCCTTGGAGTTGAACCGTTCCGTGGATCATCGGAAAGGGGTGGCCGAAAATCTCGAAAGTCTGGCCGTGCTCCTGGCGTCTCAGTCCCGGTGGGAGGATGCTTTCCGGCTGTTGGACGAGGCCGAAACCGTGCATCGGGAAGAACAGCATCGGGAATCCCTCTTTTACAACCGCCTGAACCGCTGCCGTTTCTACATCCAGGCCGGACAACTCTCCCATGCGCGCCGCGAATTGGAACGCCTTCAGGAGGAGTCCATTCCAACCCGCAGGATCGAGGCCTCATGGCTGGTCGTGGACGGGGTCCTGCATCTCGAGGAGGAACGCTACGAAGAGGCGTTGAGCCGGTTCGAGCACGCGCTGAAACGGCTTCCCCCCTCGGAAGACCCGCGGGCCGCCGCTTCCGTATACTACCATCTGGCGCGAACGTATCAAGGGATGGGACGCACCTCCGAAGCCATGAACCGGGCGCTTGAAGCCCTGGCCATGGACAAGGCGGAAGGCCGTACCTCGGGAATCGGCGAAGACCTCCTCCTGCTCGCCGATTTGGCCCAGACCATGGGCCGGGAAGTCCAGGCTCGGGACTTCAGGGAAAGAGCGTTTTATGTGTTTTTCTATCTCGGAAACGCGGAACGGGTTCAGTCCCTTGTCCGGAGCCTGGAGGCATCCCAAGACCACGAGGTGATGGAACGCCTGCACCCTTACCTGGAACGCCTGGAATCTCAAGGGTTGCAACCTTTGTGCCCCTGACGGCCCGGCGGGAAGGCGCTTCTTCCGGGAATCGGTCCGCTAACAGCCCGTTAATAAACCGTATTGCGGGCAGGGCGGTGAAAAACGATGAGATGCAAGCCACGCCTTTGGCGTGGGCGAATCCTGAGGAATGAGGCGTTCAACCCGTACGCCGCAAGGACGAAGGATGAAGCGCAAGACAGCAGATCGCGTTTTTCGACAGCCTGCCAAGATCCGATTCGGCGCGGCGGAGAGTTCCGGCCCGCGCGCCACGGCGGCGGTGTTTCTCTCGCATGCTTCTGTCAGCGCTTAAAGCCCGGATTCGCCGGCAATCCAAGTATCTTGAGGGTGCTTCACCCCTTTCCCTGACGTTGGCTTCCGGCGGGGACGTCTTTCTGTACGCCCTGAAGAACTTCAGGTACAACGGGGACGTAAATCTGGCGGCGGCCATAGCGTTTTATGCCATTCTTTCCTCCATCCCCTTGCTCATCCTCACCTTGGTCGTAGGAAGCACCTTCTTCGGTTTTATCCCGGACCTCCAACAGGAGGTGCTTCGCGTCGTTCGGGAATTCCATCCGGGCTTTTCGGAATCCCTGATCACGCAGGTCGGACAGATTGAAGAAAAGGGCCGAATGTTGGGTTGGGTGGGCGTTCTGACCCTGATCTGGTCCTCGTCCCTGATTTTTAACGCACTCCAGACCGCACTCAACATCATCTTCCGCTCCCCACATTCGCGAAACTTCTTCGTGGGGAAACTCCTGGCCATCGCCATGATCCCCATGGGGTGGACCGTGGCTTTGTTGAACGCAGCCATTACCTATGTGGCCGCTCTCATAGAACGACTCCCTCTGGATCTCCACGGCGCGTGGATTTTTCAGGGCGTCCTTCAGGGCATCCTGTTTAAGTACATACTCCCGTACCTGGTTATGACCGCCTTTGTGACCTTTTTATATAAGGTGATTCCCACGGGCAGGGTCCGCTTTGTAAACGCTCTCATGGGAAGCGCCCTGTTTTCGGCCCTGTTGGAAATCACCAAGCACCTGTTCACTTGGTACATTACCAACAGAGCGAACTACGACGTGATCTACGGCTCCCTGGAAACGGTCGTCTTGCTGGTAATCTGGGTGTTTTACGTGTCCACGATCCTGTTGTTCTGTGCGGAACTCGTATCCGCCTATCAGAAGCGGGATCTGATTTTGCTGGAGAAAGCGTTTCTCCGGGGTAGGGGAGGGGCCCTATGAAGATCGACGAACGCCTGTTCCGAAAATTCGGAAGGGTCTTTTCCCAGGGGTCCTATATCTTCCAGGAAGGAGACACCTCCACCGAAATGTACTACATCCTGTCGGGTCATATACGAGTGGTGAAACAGGCGGGACAAGTGACCAAGATACTGGCCGAAATGGGCCCCGGAGAGTATTTCGGAGAAATGGCCGCGCTGATCAACGCAAGCCGCACGGCATCCGCGTATGCCACGGAAGACAGCAATGTGGCGGTGATCCATGGGGACATTTTCAAGAACCTGCTCCGCGACAGCGGGGAGGTGTCTCTGAGCATGCTCCGGGAGATGGCCCACAGACTGAAACAGACCAACGAGGCATTGGAGGAAGCCATCCGCGAACGGATCAAGCTCACCGCCATTCTTTATTTCGTGAAGGAATGGCCCTTGCAAGCCGGCCGGGACCCGGTAACCGATCTGGCCGCGTTCACCGGCGCCGATCCCCCGGAAATCCTCCAGGTAATCCTGGAACTTGCCGATCTGCACATCCTCCGAACCGAGCAGGATACTGTGGTGGAATTCGACCGAAAGGCCGCCTGGAAGGAGGTGTTCGGCTGATCCGGAGGAGAAGGTGCGCAACGATCCGATAGGACGGTGATACGGGTGTTTCCCTTGCGTCCGGCGCCATGCTCCTCATTCCAGGAGACTTGCGTCCTCCCGATACCGTACCGAGAATACGGAAGCATAGCCTTTGAATATGTTCTGCGTCCTGAACACGTAATCCGCCAGGTCCCCGCGCACGGACTCCTCCAGGCTGTTGAACCGGCTGATCATCGAGTTTTCATCCGGGGATTGTTCCAGCCAGGCCCAGAGATCCTCGGGCCGCTTGCCGCCGGAACTAGTGGAAAAGGCATTCTTCGCCTCCCCGAGAAGATCATCCAGGATCGATTTGAGTTTCTCCACTTCCAGGACGAACGCATCGTAGGATTCACACGGGGAAGTCAGCAGAAGCCATTCGCCGGAACCGCTCCCGGGGTTCTTCAAACCGATTCCCACGGCGGGACCGGCCGTTGCTTTGGATTCCATGGTGTGTAACACCAAGGCTGTTTTCATGAAAGGTATACTCCTTGAATGGATGACCGCCCGTTTTCCTTTTTGCAGGCCGTTGGAAAACGCGATCTGCTGTGTTGCACTTCATCCTTCGTCCTTGCGGCGTACCGGTTGTACGCCTCATTCCTCAGGATTCGCCCACGCCAAAGGCGTGGCTTGCATCCCATCGATTTTCACCGGCCTGCCCGCGATACGCTGTATCAACAGGCTGTTAGGGAATCGCCGGGGCGAAGCGTCGACGATGTCAAGCGGCATTCTCCAGATCGCTTTTTTGAGGCGTCAACCCGCCGATTCATCGGATCCAAACAGTCTCCGTTCCCAGGTTTCGCAGATGAGTTGGGTGCGGGATTCCGCCATGCCGGTATACGTCCGGGGATTCCTCGCAGACGCCAACGCCTTGGACGGGACCTCCTCCAGCCGGCGCCGCAGGGATTCCTCGCGTTCCAATGCCTGACACACGGTCTCCTGGGGGGTCCGGGCATGGCTGGCTCGGCGCACCACCTCGTGGGCGTTCTCGATGCCCGCCAGGCTGAGGGCGATGTAGAGGGGCTCCGAGCTGATTTCGGGGATGGCCTCTTCGAGGTTCCGATTCAGGGAATCCCTGCGGATTTCCAGCCCCTCCAGGATCCAGACCATTCGGCAGAGGGCGTCGTAAAACCCGACCAGCACTTCCGGAACATAGCGGCCCGAGGCGCTGTTGGTCAAGTCCCGCTGGTGCTCGGAAACCTGGTCCAGGAACACGGTGACGGCGCGGGGCATAAACGCCTTGTACTGGCTCTTCACGTGTTCCAGATTCCAGGGATTACGCTTGTGGGGCATGGTGGAGGACCCTACCTGGGCCGCCCCGAAGGGTTCGAGTACTTCGTCGATCTCGGAACGATGCAGGTGCCTCAGATCATCCGCCAGGTTGGCCAAGACTCCGAAGGCAACGATTACCGCGCACACGAACCGGGCCATATATTCCGGTTGTACGATTTGGGTCGAGTGGAGGGCCGGTTCGATCCCGAGATCGGCCAGCACTTCCCTTTCCATGTCCGCGGGGTCCTCCACAAGAAGGGAAAGGGCATTGTAGGAACCCACGGCGCCCGAAAGCTTGCCCACCAGTCGACGGGCGGTGCTTTCCATTTCCCGAAGGCCGGTTCCGAATCGATCCACATAACCGGAGAGGAAATACCCGAATGTCACCGGGGAAGCGAAACGGCCGTGCGTCCGCCCCACCTGCACGGTCCCTTTTTCACGGCGGGCGACTTCCATCAGGACTTTCACCAGGGCCAACCCCTTCGGATGAATCACGTTTTCGTAGCATTCCCGGAGACGCACCGCATTGGCCGTGTCCACCACATCGAAGGACGTGGCGCCCAGATGGATAAATTCTCTCAAGGTTTCGGGGACATGCGCCTTGAGCACATTGACGGCCGCCTTGAGATAGTGATGCACCCGGCGGTCCTCTTCGTAGACCTCCCTGGGATGGATCTTTTCCATGGCGGATTCGATGCCGGAAACCAGTTCCGCCGGAGCCAGCTTCCGCCTTACCAACGCCCGGGCCAACGCCCATTCCACTCGAAAAATATACCGAATATTCGCCTCTTCGGACAGATACGGACCGAGGTCCCTGAAAAGGCCGTCGTCTCCCCCGTAGTAACGATAGTCCAGGGGGGATACACACTTGAATCTTTCCATGTCGAACGCATGGTCCCAGGTCATCCGATTTCCTCCACAGCGTTTCGCTCCCGTGTACCCATCTCCTGGATGCCCGCCTTATTCCCGAACATCCGAGGGACCCGAAAGCATCCGTTCCGTTTCCGCAGCCAGTCGTGCATCGAGTTCATAGGCCTGTGCATGATGCCGCCGCGCGGCCTCCGGGTTCCCCATCATCTGGAATCCATGGGACAAATACATATGGGCCCTGGCCGCTTCCGCCTCGAATCGTCCGAGGCGATGGGCGGTCCGGACCAATTCGTAGGGTTGTTTCCTCCAATAGTACAGGCGGGACAGCATGTCCAGAAGCACCGGGTCTCTCGCTCCCCACCGGAACGCCTTCTCCGCATGATCCAGCGCCCGATCGTATCGTTTCATCGTAATGTACACCATTGCCAGGTGCCGGTGGGCATGGGGATGTTTAGGGTCGACCTCCAGCGCCTTGAGATACAGCTCCTCGGCCTCCCGAATGCGTTTGTCCAGAAGCATCAAACTCCCCAAGCTGTTCAAGGCATTGGGAAATGCAGGATTGATTTCCAGGGCCAAACGATAGTTGGCTTCCGCCCGCGCCCAATCCCCCCTTCGGTAATACGCCTCTCCCAGGCTGAAATAGGCCAGGTCCGTGGGACTCACGGCGGCGGTGTGACTCCATAAGGTATAATCGTCACGCCATATCCGTACCTGCCGCACCGTGATCCAGGAATAGCTCCCCAACAGGAAGAGCAGGACCACAAGCACTCCCATGCGACCCGCGGCGGGAAACCGGCGCTGGAGCCGGGGACCGGCTTTCTCCGTCATCACCAGGGGCGCGATGCAACAGAAGGCCAGGGAAGGAAGATACAGGTATCGATCCGCCGCCTGAATGGGAATGGGGATGAGTCCCGAGGTAGGCAGAAAGGTAATGTAAAACCAGGCCAGAAGGAAGGCCATGAGCCGATTCCGGCGCAGGAACACGATGAAGCACGCCGCCAGCACCGCGTGGAGGATTACACCGGTAACCACGAAGGGGTCCCAAAACGGGACCTGGAATTCAAAAGCATACCGGGCCGATAAACCGATCGGGACGGCAAGGATGAATACATTGTGGACCAGGACCCGATTCATGTCCATGATCCTGCGGACCAGGTCGCCCTCGGCCAGAATGGTCTCGGTGGTGCCGGCGAACACGGAGAAGTATACGGCGGCCGCCGCCGCGGGCAGCCAGAAGGGCAGGTGAACCCAAACGCGCCGTTTCCAATCCGGAAGCGGTCGAATCAGGATCACATCGTAACACAGCAGCACCACGGGAAGGGCCGCCGCGGTGGGTTTGCTCAACAGCGCAAGGACATAGGCCAGGTAACTTGCGGCCCAATATATCCAACGCCGGTATCCGCGCACCCGGTCCATTTCCATGAAAAACCACATGGCCGAGAGAAAGAAAAGGCCGACCAGGACCTCTTTTCGAGCCGCCAACCAGGCTACGGCCTCCACGTGCAGGGGATGCGCGGCAAACAAGGCCGCGGCCCAAAGGGCCAGGGTTCCGGCATGCGAGACGGCGCGCGAATCGGCTCCTCCCGGGCCGTACGCCTGAATCCTTTCAAACCAACGCCTGGAAACCAGGAAGACCAGCCAAACATTGAGGCAATACAGCACGACGTTGTGGAGTTGAAATCCCCAGAGGCGCTCGCCGAAGACGCGGGCGTCCAGCGCATAGGACAGATCCCGAAGGGGCTGATACGTACCGTGGAACCGCTTGAATACGTTCACAGCATAATCCAGGGTCAGCGGGCTCCTCCATGCCTTTTCGATCATGGGGGCGTCGTCCCAAT
>CAZQXK010000059.1:0-27030 GCA_964597345.1 uncultured Thermodesulfobacteriota bacterium
GTTTTTAACCAGCGTGATACCCGGGCCCCGTTCCTCGCCTGTGCACCCACTTGTCCAACAAGAAAGAACACGTCGAACAGCAACGTCCGAGCCGCATGATGTCATGAGCACGCGTCAGGTCTTGTAGTACGGCTTGAATTCCTCATTGGGCTCGCGCTCGGAATAGACGTAGAGAACGATCCCGTTCGGATCCAGGACGGCGAAGCCACGATCCCCCCAAGGATGGTCCTCGAGAGGCATGACCGGCTTCAACCCCCGGGAGGTGAGGGATTCGTATTCGGCGTCCACGTCGGCAACGTGGAAGTTATAGGCGAGCCCCGCCGGATTGCAGAGGGGTTGCCCCGGTTGTGGAACCATGAACTGAAGCGTGGAGGACGCTTTGCCCAATCGGAGATTGACATACCACCCGCAATCGAAAGTGATTTCCGCGCCGAAGTAGTTCACGTAAAAGTCTCGCGACTCTTCGACCTTCGAGGTGGTGATGCATGGAGACAATTCGATGGCAATCATGGGATACTCCTGGATACAAGCGTTTCAAAGTGCTCCGAGTTCGGGACAGCCACCCGGACGGCTCCGGATGGAAAAAGCCGTCTTCGAGAAATCCCGGGACTTAATTCCTCTTCACACCGCATTGTCGCAGCAATGCCCTTGCCGCCTGTTGAAACGTCGAAAGTCAGCCGCCGTTCAAGGCTTCAAATGCGCCTCCGGAGTTCCCCGCACACGGGTGAGAGGCGAAACACAAGGCATATCTTATGCACGCTTTCTTTCTTGGGATTCACGCCCCGCAGGCCACGGTTTATTCCCGACCCGCCGGCAAATCGGTCTTCCAGATGCGAGGAAGAAATCTCCAATGCCCGCCCCAAACAGCCGTGGGTTGTTCTTTTCCTCCGACAGGCCGTTCCGCTCATGCGAAACCTTCCTTCAAATCCGAGGAGTCTTCCTGTTTCTTGGGAACAACGACCACGTGCCCATCATGATGAAGGATATCCACGTGTACTCCATACACCGCCGCCACCATGCCGGGACTGACTTCTTGGGGCTGGCCGGACGCGAACACACGGCCTTGTTTCAGAAACAGGAACCGATCCATGAAACGGAATGCCAGGTTCAAATCATGCATGGTCATCACGGCGGCGATTTGGTGTTCCCGGACCACCCGGCGGATCGTATCCAGAATTTCGAGTTGGTTCTTGAGATCCAGACTGCTGGTGGGTTCATCCAGCAGCAGCACCCGCGGTTCCTGGACCAGGGCCCGGGCAATGCACACCTTCTGCAGTTCCCCGCCGCTCATTTCATCGATATGGCGCAGCGCCAAATGCTCCAAACCCAGGCGACGCAGGGCCCCATCCACTTTAACAAGGTCCTCTTTTCCCACTCTCCACCGCAGATGCGGTTTTCGGCCCAGGAGGACCGCATCAAAAGTCGTCATTCGCCCGGCCTCGTTACGTTGCGCCACATACCCAAAGTACCGGGCGATCTCCGCGGCGCCCATACGAAACACGTTCGATTCCTCAACCTGCACATATCCGGACCAGGGTCGGATCATGGCGTTTATGCAGCGCAAAAGGGTGGTTTTCCCCACTCCGTTGGGCCCCAGAATGGCCAATATCTGACCGTGTCCCAGGGTAAACCCCAAGTCCTCCAAAACCAGTCCACCGGATTTATATCCGACACGGATATCCCGGACCGCAAGCATCATCGTCTCCGTCCCCGAATGAGCAGGTACAAGAAGGCGGGGGCGCCCAGAAATGCGGTCAGTATGGCTACCGGAAGCGTCTGGGGTGCGAGCATCAACCGGGCAACCGTGTCCGACGCCAGGAGTAAGGCGGCGCCGGTCAGACAGGAGGCGGGCATGACGAAGCGATGATCGTCGCCGATGAGCCGACGGACGATATGAGGGCAGATCAGGCCCACAAATCCGATGACACCCAAAAAAGAGACGATGCAGGCGGTGATCAGGGAAGCCACGATCATACCTGTCATACGGACCCGTTCCACCCGGACTCCAAGGCTTCTGGCGGTTTCGTCACCGGCGTCGATGGCGTTGTAATTCCACCGATTCAGCACAAAGAAAACCCCTCCGGAGACCACGACCGCGGACATGAACCCAACTTCCCTCCAGCCGGCACGGCCTACATCTCCGAAGGTCCAGAGCACCATGGCGGCCAGTTGGGCGTCATCGGAAAAATACTGTAGGAACATGGTTCCGGCGGAGAACAGAGATCCCAGGGCCACTCCGCTCAACACCATAACCTCGGGGGTGGCCCCGCGTATGCGCGCAATGGCGATGATGATCAGGGAAGTGACCATACAGGCGATGAAGGCGGACAGGGTGGTCAGGTAGGGATCGGCGACGGTCACAGCGCCCACCTGTGTGGACTGCATGGCGCCCGTTCCCAAAAGCATTACTGCGAACGCCGCGCCAAAGGCTCCGGCCTGGGAAAGTCCCAACGTAAAGGGAGAACCCAACGGATTACGCAAGATCGACTGCATGGCGGCGCCGGCGGCCGCCAATCCGGATCCGGCCAGGAGGGCGGCCAGCGCATGGGGCAACCGGATCTCATGGATAATGATTTGAAACCGGGGATCCGTTTCCACGCCCACCAAAGACCTCAGCACCTCAGCCGCCGGTACGCGCACCGCACCCAAGGATATGGCCATGATCCACAAGACGGCGGTGGTCAGGGCAAGCCCCAGAACAAACCAGACCTTTCGACTCACGTACGCCGAATACTCTCGCGGAATCCGCCCGTGGTTCAAATGCGCCATGATACCGGTTCTACCTGACTGCTATCCGGCTGAAAGCCAATCCTTCAAAACGGCGGTTCAGCTCAGCAAAGGCCGGTCGTCCGTTTAAGAAGACCGCGATTTCTTCCGCCTTGGCCATGGGGTCCGTGTCCACAAACCGCTCCGGATATAGCACCTTACCCACGTAATAAGCATTGGCGAAGATCGCTTCGAAATTCTGATTGTATGAACTGTAGGGGAACAGCCCGTACACTCGGTTCTCGCGCACGGCGGACAGAGTCCGATAGGCCGGATCCGTGCGCAACTGGTCCAAGGCATCGGCCCCCGCCGTCAAACACAACGTGGAGACGTCCATAAAGATCACCTCGGGATCCCAGAAGACGATCTGTTCCTTGGCCACAGTGGCATGGGACACGGGATTTTTTGCCGCCAAGGGCGCCGCCACGTTTTTCCCATGGGTGAACACGAACGGAGCAAACGATGGTTCCGTGGATTGGATGCCGTGCGGACCGCTCTGCCCAAGCCCCGCGATGTAGCAGGAAGGTCGTTCGACATCGGGCACATCCCGGGTCCGTTGCCTCAAGTCTTGCTCCAATGCATCGAAATAGGCGATGACCTCCTCGCCCCGGCGCTCCAACCCCATGACTCCGGCCATGAGGCGCAGGGTATGCTTCAGATGCTCCCTCCCATACGTCAAATTTCCGTACTCCATACCTATCACGGGAATCCCGGTCTTGGTCTGAAGACGATCCAAATCCTGCCCCTGCCCGGCGAAGATCTTGAAAATTACCTGCGGCTGAGGACGCAGACCCGCGATGAGTTCCGGATTGTCCTTCCCCCGAAATTCACCGAACAAGGGGTAGCTCTTGAACTGTGGATTGGCTATCGCATAGGGCCGGGCGTCGATGGGAGAGCCGTGGACCTCGATGCTGTCCACGGCCACAATCCGATCGTGCCCACCGAGATACGTGAGCAGCCGCAAGCATCCGGCTCCGGAGCAAATCACCCGATTCACCTTCTCCGGCAGGGCCACCACTCTGCCGGAGAAGTCCGTTATCTGCCTGCCTTCCCCGGCCGAACCCTCACCCATAAATAACGCGGAAGCACACATCCCAAGCACTAAAGAATACGTGATGATCCGCATCCTGGAAGTCGTCAATCTCGGAGGGTATAACCTCATTCTCACTTCTTTTCCGGTTTTCGCAGCAACGCATCGGAAAGGTCCCGTATCTCCGGACACATGGCGCTGCGAAGACGTTTTCCTTCCAAACAGGCGGTCTGAAGCGCGTCATGAAATCCAACGGCCCCCAGTATCGGCGCCGCGAGCCCGATCAGCCTCTCCTGCAACACCTGCTGTTGTTCCCGTGAGGACATCTTGTTGAGCAACACACCGTAAAAATCCGCCCCGGCCGATCGAGTGAGTTCCATAACCTTCTCGGCAAGCATCATGGACTCCAGCGAGGGTTCCACCACACTGATCACCCCGTCGACCCAGGCTTCTATCCCCCTGCCGAAATGCTCGATCCCCGCTTCCATATCGACAAGGAGGATTTCCTGTTCCGTCAATTGGAACTTTTTAAGGAATTCACGCGTTACCGTCCCCATCGGACACGCACAGCCTTCCAGCGCCTGGTGAATCTTACCCGTGGATACCAACTTGATTCCGTCCGATTCCACCACATACTCCGGTGGAATGGAGCGGCTCGCCAGCACGTCTATCTCCCAAATCGACATGGCCGGCTCGTCTTCACCCTTCGAAAACCGCGCCATCATGCCTTGCTGCACTTTCTTCTTTCCGCCCACAAAGTCCATCAGGGGAAGAGGAGGCGCATCAAAACCAAGCATCCAATAGAGGCTCGTATTGGACTCATCGGAATCCAACACAATGGCTTGTTTTCCCCGTTCCCTGAAGGCATGGGCCAACAAGGCGACTACCGTACTTTTTCCGCTGCCACCCTTTCCACATACACATATCTTCATAACGTCGTCACTCCTGTTGATCCAATTCAATCACTTGCATCGAAGCAAGCATACCAAAAGCGATCTCCGGAACTATCCCCAATCCATCCGCGTTCCAGCCGTCTATTAGAACTCAAATTTCACTCCACCTGAAACAATTATTCCAGGAGCAATGGTATCGCCGGAAGAAGGCGAAATGAATATCGGATACTCTCTGTCGAATATGTTCTCTGCGTTCACATACACGGTGAAACGATCCAAAAACTTGCGCGATATAGCCGCATCTACTGTCCAGTAGTCACCGGTCTTAATGGTGTTCTCATTATCATAGTATATGTCTGAGTATACATTTACACCTATGGATATATCTACAATATTAGGGTTTTGATACCGTACACCGAAATGGAAATTATGTCTCGGATCGTTCGGTAGATAGTTTCCTTCCAACTCTGAATTATTATCGTCCTTGTCTACTTTTGATATGTTGTATGTATAATTCAATAATAACATAAGCTCCCTAAGGGGATGCCAATTCAGTTCCGCTTCAATTCCGTAGATATCGACTTCATTGATGTTGTCTAGTTTATAATCGTACCGGGTCCTGCCTCCAGAGATCGGGGCCGTTCCTATCAGGCGATCCCCGATGTAATCCTTGGCAAAGGACTGGTAGAAGGTCAGCCGACCCCACAGGTTCTCCAGCAGGAAGCGTTCCGCGCCCACATCGTACGACCATATCTCTTCAGGCTCCAGGTCCGGATTGGCCTCTCGATAGTAGGTGCCGCCGCCCCGCACATGAACCTTGTACAACTCGAACAGGCTTGGGGCCCGAAACCCTTTCCCACCGGAAGCCCGTAATGTGGTCTTTCCGTCCGGATGGAAGGCAATGCCGAGTTTGGGTGAAAAGCTTCCCTCCGTTGTGGAATCGTAATCGTTTTCATACGCCGGTCGTCCGGCACTGGCCTGAGTATCCCGGTTGGCCCCGTCCGAGGTCCTGATCCAGTCGTATCGTGCGCCCAGATTCAAAAGGACGCGCTCGTCCAGGAAGCGGAAATCGAGATTGGCAAAAGGCGAAACGAAGCGTTGTGTGCCCTCGGCCCCGGCATCCCGGGTAGTGCCGTGATAGTCTTCGTCATACTCGAAGGATGCCTCCTTGAATGCAGCGCCCAAGGTAAGTTGCGCCGACTTCCAATGGAGAAGCGTACCTTGCAGGTCGGCGCCCCAGGTGTATGTGCCTTTGAATTTCTCATCCCGAAACGGTGAGGTATAATTGTTATCGGCCGAATCCTGAAAAGCGGTCTTATCCGCACGGTTCAAGTAGACCAACCCTTTCAGGCCAAACAGTCGCCCCGCGTGTTCATACTTCAGCCAGTATTGGTCGAGCTGCAAATCGTTGTGAAAAAACTTCCGTCCCTGTCCCATGTCGTGATCGTAGTATAGCGCCGCAAGCGATATTTCCGATGATGGACCCAGATCGTAAGCAGCCTTACCCATCAGTCTGACCACTTCGCGATATCGCTTGATTTCATAGCTCTGTGGGTCTTCCACCATATAAAACCCGTCGCTCTCTTCATAACCACCGGCCACCATAAAACCGAAATCCTTGATCTTTTGGCTGTGGAAACCATGAACACCGTAAGTATCCGCTGTCCCGACCTCGCCCCGGATGGAGGTGTGCCGGTCCGCCTGGGGCTTCTTGGTAATGATATGGATCACGCCTCCAAGGCCTTCCGACCCATAAACCGCCGAAGTGGGACCTCGCACGATTTCGATGCGTTCGATGGTCTCCTTGGGAATATGCCCCCAGCCCACCCACGCAATGGCGTTATTGAAATTGTCGTTTTGCGGGACGCCGTCCACCAGTATGAGTACCCGGTTCTTGCCCACACCCCGCATGCTTAGAGGACTCACAATGCCATTGGTCTGAAGACCGAAATGCCGGAAGTTGTAGACTCCGGGTACGCTTCGAACGATGTCTTCCAACCTGTCGAACGGGGACGCCATGATCTCTTCGGCGGAGAGAACCGTCACGCTCTGGGGGGCATCAAAAACGGGGATCTCCGTGCGCGTGGCGGAAACCACCACCGCATCCAGACGGTGTACCGGCTTGTATGAATCCTGCGCAACGCAAATCAGGGAATATCCCAAAATAATGTAAAATACCATAAATCTTAAACAGGTGCATGCCTTCATCGCGTATCTCCTTCAGGCCGCTTGTCCCGGGATGGATGATGGTGATTTCTATGGACGGAAAAAAAAGGCCACGAAGTCGCTTCCCTTTCCGGGGTTACGGACCTTCGTGGCCTTCTGCTTCGCCTTACAATGTCGTTTCCGCCGTTGTCCGGCGGAGAACACGGCGTCTATTTACACGGCTTTGATTTCCCAGCTTGAACGGCTTCAGCCGCCCGCTCTAAAAAAGCCTATTACTCCATGTGGTTGTGGAAGGTCAAGGGTTTTTCCTCCCAAGATCGGGTTCCGGGCTCAGCCTCGAACAGTCGCCCCCTGCTCCAACCCCACCCGTGATACGGGATCCGAATAACCCTCGATGGGAAAAAGCAAGGATTCAGCGGGCCGTTCCACTCCGGCGAATCATCGAGCCCGACGTATTGCCTTTGCGGCCCACGACCTGATAGGATATCCTTAACTGCCGATTCTGTTTATCAGGCCATCGAAAAACGCGATCCGCCGGCATGCCTTTGGCGTGACGCTTCATCCTTGGTCATTATGGAGTACTGTAGGTACGCCTCATTCCTCAGGATTCGCGCTTCGCATCTCATCGTTTTCTACCGGCCTGTCCATAGTACCGTTTATCAACGGGCTGTTATCGTTGCGTCATTAAGAACGGTGGACTTGCCCTGATCCGCCAAAAAGACTATCCTTCTCGGCATGCGGAGAAAACGGGATCCCCGGCTGAGGGAGGACGTCTCGTTTCTCAAGAGTCGCCCGCCTTGCCTCCCCGGCGTTTTCCGACCTCCGGCAAGCCCGGGCGCAGCGGAGTAATCGCCGAGTAAATCGAACCATCCGATAGACGCACCATCACGGAGGAATGAGACCATGGCGCATAAGGGATTGGCCGTCGTCACCGGCGCAAGCAGCGGTATCGGCCGCGAAACGGCCCGGGCCTTGGCCTCGGAAGGATACCGGGTCCTTGCGGCGGCGCGCCGCCGCGACCGACTCGAGGCGCTGGCTCAAGAATTTCCGGGGATCGCGCCGTACCCGGTGGATTTCGCGGACACCGCCCCGACGGAGGTTTTTTGCAGGAACCTGGCGGAATCTCCGGAACCGGTGTCCGTGCTGATCAACAACGCCGGATACGCCTTTCGGGGCGTCGTGGAAGACGTCCCGTCGGAGGACATCCAAAGGTTGTTCCAAGTCAACCTGTTCTCTCCGATCCGGGTGATTCAGGCCTGCCTTCCCGGCATGCGCCGGGCGCGGTCCGGATTCATCGCCAACATCAGTTCCGTGGCGGGCCTCCTCTCGTTTCCATGCAACGGGAACTACTCGGCCACCAAACACGCCCTGGAAGCATACACGGAATCGTTGCGCCTGGAAGTGGCTCCCTTCAACATCCGGGTGGTAGCCATTCGACCCGGCCCGATCGCCACGGAATTCAGCGCCACGGCCGGTCAGATGACCGGTGACCGCATGGAACACGGTCCGGAAGATTACCGGCCCATCTATCAGGCCATGACAGGTTTCTTCGCCGGGCTCTTCGGCGCCATGGAAGTCCCCGGTCCGGAGGCGGTACGGGACACCATCCTCGAGGCCCTGCATGATCCCTCTCCCCGCCGTGGATATCCCGTGGGCCCCATGGCCGGCGAATACCTCCCATTGCGCAAACGCCTCACGGAAGAGGAGTGGGACCGATTCGTGATTGAGCGGCTTGCTGGTAAACCGGATGAGGCGCCGGACCGGTAACAAGCCCCGATACGCAGGACCCGAACCCTCGGGCTCCGTTGCGGCATGCGCCCGTAGTGCAGGAACAAAGCGTATCCCGCGATTCGTCGGAAGGACACCATGAACCGGGAGGAAAGGCCCATGAAACCCTCCGCTCCCTTTGCCGTGGTGGTCGGCGATGACCCCTCTCAGCTCCGAGTGCTCTCCCGCCTGTTGCAGGAGGCAGGCATCACCCCCCGGCTCTTCAGCTCCGCCGAAGCCGCCCTGGCGGACATGACTGCTTGTACCGGAGCCGTGAATGAAAACCCCGGCGCTTTGCCCGCCCTCGTCGTCACCCACCTCTGCCTGCCCGGCATCGACGGCCGGCGTTTTCGCCGTCTGTTGCGTTCTCCGGAATATGCCCCCTTCAACCACGTGCCCCTCCTGATGGTTTCCGCCGGCTTTCCCGGCGAGGAGCCCCATCGTACGGCCGCCGACCTCGGGACCGAAGCCGTGCTTTCCGCCCCCGTGGACGGCCGGTGCTTTGTGCAACAGGTACAGGCCATCCTGCGCGGCGAGAGGATGCGCATTCCAACGCGCGTTCTGATCGTCCAAGAAAGCGGCGCTCTGGCCGGCCCAATCCGGAAAGCCTTTGAAGACCACGGCTACCGGGCGGATTCGGCGTTCACGGCCCGGGAAGCCGCCGAGGTGTTTTCCCGAACGGCCTACGACGCGGCCGTACTGGACGATCATCTCCCCGACGGCACAGGCGATGCGCTCCTCGACGCGTTCCGCGCACAACGGCCTGAATGCGTCTGTCTGAGGATGACCTCGAACCCGGGGCCGGAATCGGCCCTGGATTGGATGAAACGCGGCGCGGCCGCCTATGCGCGAAAGCCCTGCACGCCGGAATATGTCCTGGAGCTGTGCGATGAAGTCCGACGGGAACACGGCCTCCTACGGGCGGAGGAACAGCTCAAAGCCCAGACCCGTAAGCTTCGGGAACACGAAGAGATTCTGAACGCCACCCAGCGGTTGACCAGGGTGGGCGGGTGGCAATGGGATGCGGTGGCGCAGACCATGAGCTGGACGGAAGAAGTCTATCGCATCCATGGCTTCGATCGGAGTGATTTTCCGGCGGGATCCCAGGAACACATCTCCCGAAGCCTCGCATGTTACGCCCCCGAGGATCAGCCCCGGGTTATCGAGGCGTTTCGCCGCTGCATGGAACAGGGCGAGCCCTATGATCTCGAACTTCCTTTTACCACCGCCGACGGCCGCCGGCTCTGGATCCGGACCACGGCCGAACCGGTAACGGTGGACGGCCGGATCGCCAAAGTCGTAGGCAACCTCATGGACATCACCGACCGCAGACAGGAGGCCGAAATCCAATGTTCCATGGCGGAGATGCTCAATACGGCTCCCAATTCGATTACCGTACATGACGCCGACGGACGATTCCTGTACGCGAACCGGAAGACGCTGGAACTTCACGGATACGACGAAAGCGAGTTCCTGGGTTTGAACCTGCAGGCCTTGGATGTCCCTGACAGCAAAGCCTTGATGGCGGAACGAATGCGCCTCATTGCCGAAAAGGGCGAAGCCTCTTTCGAGGTCGGCCATTATCGCAAGGACGGAACTATTCTCCCGTTGGAGGTGTTCGTCAAGCAAGTCCAATGGCAGGGCGTCCCAGCGTTTCTCAGCATCGCCACCGATATCACCGACCGCAAACGGGCCGAGGCAGCGCTGCGGAAGAGCAAGTCCAAGATGACAAGCGTATTCCGGGCGGCGCCCATAGGCATCGGTATCGTATCCGACCGCGTATTTTTGGAAGTAAACGATCGGTTCTGCCAAATCACCGGGTATTCGCGAAACGAACTCATCGGGAAAGACGCCAGGCTCATCTATCCTTCGGATGAGGAGTATGCGTTCGTCGGTGGGGAAAAGTACAGACAGCTCCGGGAACGGGGCACAGGCACCGTCGAAACGCGATTCAGGCGCAAGGACGGCCGCATCGTGGACATACTCATGAGTTCCACCCTGATCGATTCCGCCGACCATTCGGCTGGCGTCACGTTCACGGCGCTGGATATCACCGACCGCAAACGGGCCGAGGCGGCGCTTCGGGAAAGCGAATACCGCTTCCGTTCCTATGTGGAAAACGCCGGGGAAATCGTCTACGCCCTGAATCCGGAGGGTATCTTCACCTATGTTTCACCGAATTGGATCGATTTCATGGGCGAACCCGCCGAAGCCGCCGTCGGCCGATCGTTCGAACCCTATGTTCATCCCGAAGACGTCCCCGTGTGCCGCGATTTCCTCAATAGCGTAATGAGTTCCGGTAAGAGACAGATCAACGCGGAATATCGCGTCCGCCGCAAGGACGGAGAGTGGCGCTGGCACGTTTCCACAGGATCGCCTCTCCGGGACGGACTCGGCAAAGTAATCAGCTACATCGGTATTGCCCGCGATGTGACCGATCACAAACAGACCGAGGAATTCCTGCGGGAAAGTGAGGAGAAATTCCGGCTGACCTTTGATTCCAGCCCGGACGCCGTGAACATAAACCGCCTGGAGGACGGTCTCTATGTGGACATCAATGCAGGGTTCACGCAACTGACCGGCTTTACCCGGGAGGATGTCATCGGAAGAACTTCCCTGGAAATCGATATCTGGCACGACCCCGCCGACCGAAAGAAGTTGGTTCAAACATTAAAGGAAAAGGGGGTTTGTAGAAATCTGGAGGCCGTGTTTCGAAAGAAGGACGGCAGCCTCGCCACCGGCTTGATGTCGGCGGCGGTCATTACCATAAAAGGGGCGTCGCATATCATCTCCATCACACGGGATATGACGGAGCGCACACAGGCCCAGGAGGAACGGGAGAAACTGGAAGCCCAGTTAAGCCAAGCTCAGAAGCTGGAATCCATAGGTCGCCTTGCGGGCGGCGTGGCCCATGATTTCAACAACATGCTGGGCGCCATCCTGGGTCACACGGAACTGGCCATGGAGCAGTTGGAACCGGAGCATCCCGTTTTCACCGACTTGCGGGAAATCCGGAAGGCCGCCGAACGTTCCGCCGATCTGACGCGGCAGCTGCTGGCCTTCGCCCGGAAGCAGACCATCCGCCCCAAGATCCTCGACATGAACGAGACCATCGAGGGCATGCTCCGCATGCTGCGCCGGC
The DNA here is from genome assembly GCA_964597345.1 of uncultured Thermodesulfobacteriota bacterium. Taxonomy (GTDB): domain Bacteria; phylum Desulfobacterota; class Desulfarculia; order JACQYL01; family JACQYL01; genus CAZQXK01. The sequence continues at coordinate 11,765 of CAZQXK010000059.1, forward strand.
TCATCGGCGAGGACATCGATCTGGAATGGAAATCCCGCCACGCCTTGTGGCCGGTCAAGGTCGATCCCGCACAGGTGGACCAGATTCTGGCCAACCTGTGCGTCAACGCCCGCGACGCCATCGCAGGGGTGGGCAAGGTAACCATCGAAACGGAGAATATCGTCTTCCATGAAACCTTGTGTACCGGGCACGCCGGATGCATCCCGGGCGAGTATGTGATGCTGGCGGTGAGCGATACTGGGTGCGGCATGGACATGGAGACCCGAGGCAAGTTGTTTGAGCCTTTCTTCACCACCAAGGAAATCGGCAAAGGCACCGGTTTGGGGCTTGCCACCGTCTACGGCATCGTCAAACAGAACAACGGGTTCATCGATGTTTACAGCGAACCGGGCTTGGGAACCACATTCAAGATTTACTTCCCCCGGCATGCCGCTCATGCCGTGCGAGCGCCCCAAGAGGGTTCCAAAGAACCGGCCACAGGCGGCCGGGAAACCATCCTGCTAGTGGAGGATGAGGCGGCCATTCTGAATATGACCGCTGCCATGCTCGAGCGTCTGGGATACACCGTGCTGGCCGCATCCACCCCGGGCAAGGCCCTGGATCTGGCCAAGGCGCAGCGCGGTGAGATCCACCTGCTCATGAGCGACGTGATCATGCCCGAGATGAACGGCCGCGAGTTGGCCGAAAACCTTGCCTCCCTGCACCCGAACATCAAGCGCTTGTTCATGTCCGGCTACCCGGCCGACGTCATCGCTCACCACGGCGTCCTGGATAAAGGGATCCATTTCATCCAGAAGCCGTTTTCCATGGAGGACATGGCCCGCAGGGTTCGAAAGGCGTTGTCCGAAAGCGGATGACGCCGGGGACCGGCGGAAGCGAGGGTGTCGAGGTAACGGTGTCTCATCCTTCGATTCTGGGGAACCGAGACACCATCCAGAGCAAACCAGGGGGGAGCGTATCTTTATGCTCCGCTCGGCTCCGGGATACGACCGGGAACAGACCCTCGGAGTCCAAGATCCAAGCGGGAGGCGGCCCCTATCCCGATTCATATCCAACCAGAGATGTCCTCTATGGCACAGAAGAAACGCATCTTATGGTACATGAACCTGAGCGTCTTCCTGGCCTATCTCCCCTGGTACAATTTTTCCGCCGTAGTGGACTACCTGGTCGAGTCCATCCACCTGACCGCCTCGGACATCGGCCTCATCATCTCCTCCTTTCAAATCGGCTACGTAGTGGTCGTGATCGCCACGGGCCGCCTGGCGGACCTCATCGGTCCCAAGAAGGTCATTGCGGGAGCCATCCTGTGTTCCGGCGTTTTTTCCACCCTGTTCGCCCTGTTCGGCAACAGCCTGACCACCATCCTGATCTACCGCCTGCTTTCCGGCTTGGCCAGCGGCGCCGTGTATGCGCCGGGGTTGGCCCTGCTGTCTCAGTGGTTCGAGCCCCACGAGCGCGGGCGCGCTCTGGGGGCCTATACGGCCGCCACGGTCGCCGCTTATTCCGGGGGCTATTTCGTGGCAGGCCCCGTGGCGGCCGCCTTCGGCTGGCGTATGGGAGTACTGGTCACTTCCCTCCCGGCATTGATCGGCTTCTGGATCGTCCTTTCCCGGATTCCGGAAGTCCCGGAGAGTCCTTCTTCGGAAGCCCGATTCGCGAGTTCCGGAGTCTCCGGCGCGGGTTCGGCGGGGGTGCGGTTTTTTTCGGACGCCCGAGCCTTTCTGGCGCCCATGGTTCTCATCACCCTGGCGTATATGGGTCACATGTGGGAGCTGTTTGCCTTTTGGGGATGGATCGGTCCGTTTCTGGTCTCATCCTTCGCGGCGGTCCCCATGGAGATCCCGGCGGCCGTCGCCCTGGGAGGGACCCTGGCCGCGTTCATCGTTCTGGTGGGGGTCCCCGGTTCCGTCCTAATCGGAATCGCCGCCGACAAGTTCGGTCCCCTGCGGATGATACTTCTCGCATCGCTTTTGAGCGCCGTCCCCAACGCGCTCTTCGGCTGGCTCCACGGCCGGGGAATCGGAGTCGTCCTCCTGGCGGGCCTGTGGATCGGGTTCTGGATCGTAGCGGATTCCGCCCTTTTCAAGGTTGTGCTCACGCAGGTCGTCCCCGCCCAGTGGAGAGCCACGGCTTTAGGCATTCAATCCGCGGGAGGGTTCGGCATGACGGTCTTCGCTCCCGTGGTATTCGGCCATCTGTTGGCGGCTTACAACGGCCCCGTTTCCACCTTGCAAGCGGCCGTCTGGTGGCCCTCGTTCCTGTCGCTGGGGACAGGCAGCCTTATCGCCCCCCTGTTCACCCTGGTCTTCCTGCTCTGGATGCGGGCGGCGGGCAAAACCTCATAGCAGGCCGTTGAAGGACGCGATCTGCGGCGTTGTGCTCCATCCTTCGTCCTTGCAGCGTACTGGTTGTACTCCTCATTCCTCAGGATTCATCCACACCAAAGGCGTGGCTTGCATGTCATCGTTTTTCATCGGCCTGCCCGCGATCCCAGTTATCAACGGGCTGCCGCCAAGCCCCTGTGAGAAACAGGGGAGCCCTCCTTCTAAGTTGGCTCGAATGCCCGGACGAAGGGCGGATCACAGGGATCCCAGCCCTCAGACAGCAGCGACTTCCCGCTCCTGCGTGGGTAGTACCGACTGACCAATGGATCCCTTATTCGAGAAGGATCAGTCCCGTCCAGCGGACATTTTCCGAGGACGACAAATGGATGGCCAGCCCGGCGTTTTCCACCGTTTGGAATACGTCGATGCCGACGCCTTCCATGGCGGGCCGGGCCCGGAAGGGATGTCTGCAGGGCTCGGAAACCTTGTCCTCCACACACTGTTCGCACAAGATGCAACTGCCCCCGATGAGTCCCGTGGCGAAACGCAGACCTTTCTTGAATGCGGCCGTTTCCACCTTCTCGACGATTTCGAGGAGCCGGAGCTTATAGGCGCCGTGCAGGTCCCGGACTTCTTTCAGAAGTCCTTCGTCGATGCGGCCGGTACTCTTGTCCGACGAGCCGATATCCTGGGCTTCCACCTGCACCACGAGGCACCAGTGGTAGCGGGACAGGGCCCGCGTAAAGTCTTCCACGGAAAGAGTGTGCGGCGGGCAGGTAAGATACCGGTTGTATCCCCCGCAGAGCGGTACCGCGCATTTAAGCCGCACCCGTTCGTCCACCGCCACCCCGCTCGCCGGGATGATCCGTGCGGCCACAGCTCCCTCCCGTAACGCCAACTCAACGAATTCCTTAAATCGTTCCTCCGGGTTCGTTTCCATGTTCCGCTCCTTAACAACCCTTGTTAAAAAGTATTGCCGGCAGGCTGCGGAAAAACGATGAGATGCAAGGCGGGCGAATCCTGAGGAATGAGGCGTACAACCAGTACGCTGTAAGGACGAAGGATGAAGCCCATCCACGCAGATCGCGTTTTTCACTGGCCTGCTAGTGCATCCGGGCGACTTCCACCAGAGCCCGCAGATTTTCCGTGGGCGTGTTGGGAGCCACCGCGCAGCCCGGACCCAGGATTTGGATGCCGCGGGCGATGGATTCCTCGCTCTCCCGCTTCACATCCTCCACCGTCCCTGCAAACAGTGTGGTCATGGCCTCTACGCCTCCCATGAGGAGCGTGTCCCGGCCGCAGACCTTACGGGCCAGGGCGATGTCCGTCTTGGGTTCCACGCAGAGAACATGGGGTTTGGCCTGCGCGATGAACTCCAGAATGGGGTTCAGGTTTCCGCAGATTTGAAGAACTTTAGGCGCGGACAACGCGGCGAACTGCTTCTTCTGGAAACCGAGCACGTGTTCGGCGTAGCGGGCCGGAGCCAGGAATTGGGTGGCCGTGATGTCCTCGCAGGCGATGATGTCCGCTCCCGCGTCTAAAAGGCCCCGAGCCAACAGGGTCCCCGCTCTTTCGGCCACGTCCAGGAAAGGCAGCAACTTCTCCGGCGTCCGGTACACGACCTTCAGCATGGGCTTCGTGTACAGGAGATACAGGACCACCGTCAGGGGCGCCACGATCCCGCCGATAATCGCCGCTTCCTCACCCGCTTCCTGTTTCAGCATCCGCACCGCCTTGAGAATTTCCGGGATGGCGCCCCGGTCCAGAAAGTCGTCGGGGAACACGGGCGTGTCATCGATGGTGTATAAGGGGGGAAACTCCAGTGACCGCAGTTCATCCGTGTCGCCGGGAGTGATCCGGGCTCCCAGGGCCTCGGCTTCCGTGGTCAAACAAAACGGAACCCGCACCGCGTCAAACCCCAAGACTGTATGCGCCGCCAGAGCCTGTTGGGCCATGGCTTCCGCATGCAGGTGTCCCTCGGGCCAGAAGGCCTGCACCGCTTCCATCTGACCGTAGGTTACCGTGGAACCTGCACCGAAACAGGGCATCCGATCGGGTTTCTCCCCTCGAAGCACCCGCATTACGCGCTCTCTTCCCTTCATCGAATCCTCCGGGAACTGGAAGCATTTTCCGTCATGACCGTCGATAAACCCACTATCCTTGAACGGCTTCTCGAGTGCAACCCGTGGGCCGGGCGTTGGAAGAACTCGGGAGCCCTTCAGGTGAGGCGATTCATGGCGGACGAAGCCGCCTGAAGACCTCGGAGATCCGGACCTCACCGGATCATAATAATAAGGGACACACGGCGGTAGATACCGTTGGTATCCAGGTGTAGACGGAACCATCCAACCCGTGGGTAGTACCCAGCGATGCGCTTGCGTACCCTTGTGGGCTCAGGGGACCCTCCATGCAGAGGGGTCTTCTAGTTTTTGTCACCCTTTACAAGGATTGCAGCGACCAAGCCCATGGCAAATCCTCCCGCCGCTGTCAGAAACAGCAGGATAATGGCCGGTACCTCTCCGGTCATCCAAAGAAAGCGTACCCCTACCGGGGCCGTATTCTGGACAACAAGTAACGCCAGGCCAATGGCCGGTATTAGGAGCAACACCAACTTCACGGTTTTCATCGACGATTCCCTCCTTCCCAAACCTGCCCGATCTCAGCCGCCCGGTCCGAAGCACCCACCACAGGATTTTGGACGATGCCCCGCAGGAGCCTTCCGAGCACATCGGCGCCCGTGACGACCCGTTTTTGCTCGCTCCACAGCAAAATGACATCGTGATCCACCACGTCGTCCTGGCTGTGCTCAGGTTTCACTTTGAGCAGTGAAATGATCTCGCCGATGGTCGCTCGATGGCTCCGGACGACAATGGGGCGATGGCAGTGCCTGTAAGGATTCCACGGTTCGTGATCGAACAAGGCGCCCCGAATGAACTCCTCCGAATCCACCACCATTCCGGGCTCCTGTTCCGCGTCCACAAGAACAATCCATTTCTTTCCACAGACGTGAATACGTTTCAGGAATTCATCGGATCGGTCCGCCCGGATTTCCGGGAATACGGGTTTTCCCTGATGAAAAGGCAGCGGCACGATGCTGTCGGGGTCAAGGGGTTCGCCTTCCTCCGACAGTGGAACATCGTCCAGCTCCAGAAAATTCAGGGCGCTTTGGCCTTCGATCCGTTCGATGTCCGTCTGCGAGGACATCATGTGCACCTTGATGAGTTCCCGGATATCCTTTTCCTTGAAATACGAAATCGCCTCGGGACCCAGCCACCGATCCAGAAGCAGGGCGGTGGGTTTCGCTACGGGGAACAGCAGGACCTGGTGCAAACGGAGCACGGGCGAAAGCAGGGAAGCCCATTTCAGGGCATTCCGCGAGAAATAGGCCTGGGGGATGATTTCCCCGAAGATCGTGATGACTACCGTGGAAAATAAGAACGCCGCAGCACCGGCGAGCACGGACCCGGACAGCAGAGCCAGAAGCACATTGACGGCCACATTAGCCCACAGAATCGTCACCAGGAGAAAATTCGAATCCTGTCTGAGGAATAGGACACGGCCCGCGTGTTTGTTTTTCTTGGCGACCTCGATCCGGAGTTCCAACCTGCTGATGGTAAAACAGGCCAGGTTCAGACCGGAAAGCATGGCCGACTGAAAAATGCAAAAAACGACCCCCAGCCATACGAACAGATTCATGGGTCATAAACTCCTTGGATCAGTTACCCGTCGAACGTTGATCCGTTCATTCCTTCCGTAACATCAGGATCAGGGAGCGGCTTTCGACCCGTAGCTCTTCCCGAGTCCCATACTCCTTTTCGTCTTCCACGAAACCTCCTTGCGCCGTATCCAACATTCGGATCCAACGATTCCCCCATTTGGGTCCGGGCAGAGCGAAAGACAGGGATTCATGGTGGGCGTTGAAAAGGAGCAGGAAGGTATCGTCCGTGATCTTCTCGCCGCGGGAACCCGGACGGGCAAGGGCCTGACCGTTCAGGAACACGGCCATGGACTTGGCAAAACCTTCCCCCCAATTTTCTTCGGCCATCTCGATGCCGTCGGGAGTGAACCAGGCGATATCGGACACTCCCTCACCGTGGATGGGTCTTCCCTGAAACCATCTGCGCCGGCTGAACACGGGATGGCTTCTCCAAAATTGGATGAGGCGCCGGGTAACATGCCACAACGTCTCATCGGCGTCTACCCGGAACGGAATTCAAGCCCAATCCGAGGATGAGCGTTTTCATGGTTTGCTCCCTTTTTCCGTTTTCCTTGCCACATCGAGTTCCAGTGTTTCTCCGGGCTCAAGCGGGTACGTCGCGCCCCTGAAGGATACTCTGGTCGCCTGCAGCTCGCATTCCCTGGAAACTACGGTCATGGTCTCCGAGCTCAACGCGATGTCAAAACACTTGCCCCGGTACTTGATCGTCATGGATAGTGTCGGTAACCCTTCCGGAATACTCGGGTTAAGATAGACGACGTCGTCGTGGAACTCGAGCCCCGTGTAACAACGTTGCAGAATGTCCACGGTTCCGGCCATGGCCCCCAGGTGAATGCCTTCATGGGTCGTACCCCCCTGAACATCCGATATATCACTCTCCAAACCGCGACAAAAAAGCTCCAGGGAGCGCCGGCGGTCGGATCGGGCCAGGACCCAGGAATGGACGATGTTACTCAGAGTGGACCCGTGGGAACTTCGCTGGAGGTAGTAATCGATGTTTCCGGGTATGTCCGCCGGATCGAAATCATACCCCATGCCGGCGAACAGGTCGCGGATCTCCTCGGCCGAAAAGAGATAAAAGAGCATGAGGACATCGGCCTGCTTGGAGGCCTTGTACCGGTTGGGCGTGTCCCCTTCCGCTTCCAGGATCCGATCCAGCCTCTGGATATCGCCGTATTTCTTCCGGTATCCCTCCCAGTCGAACTCCAGCAGCTCATCGTATCCCTCGAACTGGCTGATGATTCTCTCCCCGTGAAACACCACTCGCATCTTGCGTGCGATGTCTTGCCACCGGTCCAGCTCCGCGGGTTCCAGACTTAGGGCCTCCTGCAGGTCGCGCCGGCTGTGTGGAGGAAGCGCTTGGAGTGCTTTAAGGGCCGTCCGCAGCACATAGACGGTGGCCACATTCGTATACGCGTTGTTGTTCAGGCCCGGTTTTTCGGAATCCGGATAGGCGTCGTGATACTCGTCGGGACCCATGACCCCCAACATCTCGTAGCGATCCAGTTCCGGATTGAAGGTGCAGATTCCGGCCAGAAACCGCGAGATTTCCAGGATCATTTCGGCGCCGTAGGACGACAGGAATTCCACGTCTCCCGTAGCCTTGTAATAGTGCCACACATTGTAGGCCACGGCGATATTCACATGACGTTGCAGATAGGTGTGATCCGGCAGCCAGCGGCCCGATTTGGGGTTCAGGTGTAGTTGCTGCGTTTCCTCCCGGCCGTTGCTCCCGCTCTGCCAGGGATAAAGGGCGCCGGTCAATCCTTCTTCCCGGGCCGCGAGCCGCGCCCGGTTCAACCGCCTGTAGCGATAAAGGAGCAACGATCGAGTGAGATCCGGGAATCGCATATTCAGATAGGGAAAGATAAAAAGCTCATCCCAGAACACGTGTCCCCGATACGCTTCTCCGTGCCAGCCTCGGGCCGGCACTCCCGTGTCCAGGTCGATGGAATTCCTGGAAACGGTTTGGAACAGATGAAAAATGTGCAGCCGCAGGATCATCTGAGTGCGCTCGCTGTTCTCAAGCCGTATGTCGCATTGGCTCCAGATACGGTCCCATTGCCGGACGTGGCGTTCCAGGAGTTCGTCGAAATCCCCTGCATGGCGGACGGCCTCCGCCGCATCCAAATAGGGCTCGCACAGGGCGAAGTCCCTGGAAGTATACAGGGAAACGATCTTTTCAATCTTTACGGGCTGACCCCGCTCGGCCTCCGCGGGAAACTCGTGACCGATGAAGCCGGGTTCTTCGATAAGCTTCCGCTCCACCGGGATCCGCTCTCCCTCCCGATACAGCCGGGTTCTGGCGGTCTCGGCCACATGAAGGCGGGACTGATTGGTCTCCACCAGAAGACCGATGGTTTCTTCATCCACCGCCCCGCTCCGGATGGGCTCCAGATGCTTGCCGTTCAGCTGTTTATAGCGTTCGACCCCCGCATTGATCACCGTGCCGTCCAGTCCCGAGAAGATCTGAACCCGGCCGCACCAGTTCTCCGGGACGATGGTGGTCTCCAGAGCGGCCATATGCATATGCTCTATATGTACGAAACGCCGCTGGACGAGTGTGGTCTCCCGATCCTGTTTATCCCTGAATCTTACCTTTCTGGAAAGAATACCTTCCCTGAGATGGAGTTCCTGGCGGTAGGAAAGTATATCCACGGACAGTAGATTCAGCCAACCCGCCCCTTCGAAACGAAACCGGACGGGCAGCCAGTTGGGCATATTCACCAGGTCTTCGTTTTCCACCGCCCGTCCGGCAATTTCCGTCTTCAACCGGTTGTATCCTCCGGCCAGATAGGTCCCCGGGTAATGAATGTCGTCCGCCTGGGATTCGGGCGCCGCCCCCCGGGTGGCGAAATACCCGTTTCCCAGGGTGCAGAGAGCCTCCCGCAAGCTTTCCTTCTCGGGATCGAATTCATCATAGGCCAGAATCCAGGAATTCATTGCGACCTCCTGCACGAGGGGATCAGGCGAAGAAGAAACGCACGAACCTCATCGGGGTTTTTCAAGCTGTAGGAGGCGGCGGTGTCATAAGGTCGGCGCCGGATCACGATTCCGATCCCCCGTTCCTTCAACACACGAAAGGCGTCCTCGTCGGTCACATCGTCCCCGATATAGAAAGGCAGCACATCTCCTCCCTCCAGTTTCAGAGCGTGAAGCAACGAAAGAAGCGCCTTGCCCTTGTGCCAGTCCATGCGGGGTTGGAGTTCGAAGATCTTCTTCCCGTAGGACTTTCGAAGTTCCGGGTGCGCGGCGGCGACTTCGTCCACGACCCGTTCCACGTCTTGCACCTGTTCAGAATCCACGAGCCGGTAATGGACGGCGACAGCGAACTTTTTCCGTTCGATCAGGAGCCCCCGGACGGAACCCAATTTGCGGGTAAGCGCTCCTTCCGCCCGGTCCAGATGGGGAAGGAACTCCTCCCCTACCTGGTTCTGAATTACCAATGCTTCCGGCCCGGCGATATCGAAGCCGTGGCTCCCGGCATAAACGACGGAGTCGATCCGCACTTTATCCCGCACGTCCTCCAGGTCCCGGCCGCTGATGATCCCCACGGGACAACGGAGGGAGAGCCGCACCACCGCCTCTCGCATCTCCTCGGACAGCACCGCCCGGTCCGGAGTTTCGACGATGGGGGTAAGGGTGCCGTCATAATCCAGAAAAACGGCCATGCGCTTTCCCTCCAGTTCGGCGGCGATATCACGGAAGTCTTCCAGAGCGGAGGGGAGCGGTTCCGAGGGTTCGAGATCATCCGTGAAGCCGATCTCAGAGAGGTCTTCCACTACCACGTCGGCGCCATGGGATAGAAGGGCTTCTCTTCCGCCGCTCCGGGCGATTCCTATGACCCGCCCGAACTTTCCGGCCCGGCCGGCCTGAACGCCCGAAACGGCGTCTTCAACGACCACGGCCCGCTCCGGTTTCACCTGTAATTGCCGGGCCGCCTCCAGAAAAATGTCCGGGGCCGGTTTCCCTGGAATACCCAACATTTCCGAGTCCACTCCATCCACTCTCACGTCGAATAGATCCGCAAGATCCACGGAATCGAGAATCAGGGCGCAGCTCTTGCTGGAGGAAATGACGGCGGTTTTCAAGCCGTGTCTTTTGGCGTTGTGGATCCAATTCACCGTGGAATCGTAAACATCCACGCCGTCTTCGCGGATCCGCTTCAGAAAATCCGCGTTCTTGCGCCTCCCCAAAGCATGGATGGTTTCCGCGTCGGGCGGGTCCTCCGGCCGACCCTCGGGAAGCTGGATCCCACGGGATTGCAGGAAACTCCGCACGCCGTCCAGGCGGGGTTTCCCATCCACATAGACACGGTAATCCGTTTCGATTTCAAAAGCTTGAAAAGGGAGACCGTTGCGTGAGGCGTGTCGTGACAGAAACTCGTCAAACATGCGTTTCCACGCCCCGGCATGCACGGACGCCGTATTCGTGATCACGCCATCGAGATCAAAGATGACGGCGTCATATTCGTTGGCCGCTATTCGGAAGGGCGTTGTTTCATGGCTCATAGTGGACCTCCTGGAGATGTCCGATCTCCTCGGGAACCTCTGAAAATTGCAAATGGAATTTCAGGATCCTTTATGGCAAACGGTTGACAGCCCCTGGATACACAACATGACACGCAGGTTGTTCAAAAACGATGAAATGCAAGGCGCGCGATTCCTGAAACATGATACGTACATGCAATACACGGCACTGACGCCTGTCTGCGTGTGACGCACAGGCAGACAGGATGAAGCTCACGCCGCCAGCGTGCCGGCGCATCGCGTTTCTCAACAGCCTGTTGACACACGGGCGGAAGACTCATAAGGCAAAAGTCGATCAGCGCGTCATCGCGGGACTTCTTGCTGGATGCATGGCCACTTTTTTTAGGATACCGGAACGGAAACCGCACTGCAAATCGCCGGTGTGAAAGACTTGATACCGTACCTTGACAGTCGGATGCCGGAGCGGTAACGTCAAGAAACCGCGTTGTGCATGGCGCAGCGGACCCGGAAAGAAGGTGCGGGTGCTCCCATGCGACGTGGGGGCGCATGTCCGCGATCTTCAGCAGGCTGTTGAAAAACGCGACCTGCTTGCTTCGGTGCGCTTCATCCTTCGTCATTGCGGCGTACTGGTTGTACGCCTCATTCCTCAGGATTCGCGCGCCTTGCATCGCATCATTTTTGAACAGCCTGCCCGAACTACTGTTTTTCAACGGGCTGTCAGGCGCCGGTTGCCTTCAACACCACTGCAGAAGGCCAAGTCAGGAACCGAAGGGTGGAGTAAGCGGCCCAACAGGCTTTCGGTTGCGTGTATCGGAACGGCTTCCCCTCCATTCCCGTCTTCGCCTCGGGGACTGTCCTTCGAAATACACGTTACCCGTCCCTCTAAAATCGACCGCCCCATGGAGGTGCTATATGGAATTGCTGGAAGCCATTCGAGTCCGTAAGTCCGTTCGAGCCTACAAGCCGGATCCGGTCTCCGTGGACACGCTCATGGATCTTTTGAACCGAGCCCTCCGGGCCCCTTCGTCCGTCAATTCCCAGCCCTGGGAATTCTTTCTGCTCACGGGCGAAGCACTGGACGCACTCCGAAGGGCGTATTTGGAGCAGCTTCGGGCAGGCGTTCCGCCTTACCCCGAAGTGGCCATACCCAAGCAGAAAGGGACGGCCCCCGGCCTCGAGGGCGTATACCGTGACCGCCAGATCACATTGGCCAAGCAGATGTTCCGGATTCTGGGCATCGGCAAGGAAGACAAGGACAAAATGCAGGCCTGGACCGAATCCATGTACCGGTTCTATGATGCGCCCGCAGCCCTGGTGCTGGTCACCGACAAGGCTCTTACCGGCGGCTGGCCTCTGGTGGATGTCGGCATCATGGTCGGCACACTGGCTTATGCGGCCCTGCATTATGGGCTGGGAACCTGCGTCATACGCTCCCTCGTGGACTATCCCGAACAACTCAGAGCCGTCGCCGGAATCCCGGAATCCAAGCAGATCATCGTGGGCATGGCCATGGGGTTCCCCGATTGGGATGCGCCCATCAATGCGTTGGAATCGGAACGGGAAACTCTCGAAACTCTGCTCACCCATGTCCAACGGCCCCAGCCCTGACCCGAGTGTTCACGGGGATCCCGCACGTGCAAGAGAGCCTCAGCAGGCCGTTGAGAAACCGATCTGCGGTCACGCCAAAGGCCTGGCCGAGGCGTCGGTGTCATCTCATCGTTTTTCACCGGCCTCCATGCGATGCTGTTTATCTACGGGCTGTTGAACCGGCGGACCCGGCGAAACTACTCCGTGCAGTCTCGCATAGTGGTTTCGGCGCGAGGCGACACAAGAGCGTACCGTCCCCAGCAACTCGATGATCCCTTCGGCTCGGCAATACGATAACGCGGTGGATACAGAGGAAGCGAAACACCGTGAATACGCGGAACGACGAAACCCGGCAAATACAACAGATCGCTTTCTACGGATTCCTCCTCAATTTAGGCCTGGCGGCGATGAAGGCTGTGCTGGCCATGTCCTCGGGCAGCCTTGCCATCACGGCGAGCACCATCGATTCCGCAACGGATTCAGTAGCCTCTTTGTTTCTTTGTATCGGATTGAAGTTGTCCACTCGGAAGACCTCCACATTCCCCCTCGGTCTCTACAAAATCGAAAATCTTCTCGCCGTGGCTCTGGCCTTCTTCATATTCTTTGCCGGATATGAGATTGCCCGCCATGCCTTCTCCCCTTCAGACATGGCCCCCGATATCTCTCTGACGGCTATTCTGCTCCTTTCAGCAGGCGCCGTTGCGACATTTCTTTTCGGGCGGTATGCCGTTGTCGCAGGCCGGAGAACCGAGTCACCGACCCTCATCGCCGAAGGCCGTCACCGCCAGGCGGATGTACTGTCCTCGGTACTCGTGCTCGTCTCCGTCTCTATAACCCACTTGAATCTGGATATCGCTCTATACGGCATCACCTTGGACCGCATGGCGGCAATCCTGGTACTCTTGTTTATCGCCCACACAGGGTGGGTGCTTCTCTCCGATGGAATGCGCGTCTTACTGGATGCCTCGGTGGATCACGAAACATTGAACGAGGTCAAGAACATCATCGAATCGGAACCCATGGTGGCGGAAGTGAAATCACTGGCGGGACGCAATGCCGGGAGGTTCCGCTTTCTGCAGGCGTCCGTAAGCATGAGGACCGATGATCTCCAAAAAGCCCACGAAATCAGCGAACGGATCGAATCAACAATCCGCAGCCGCGTTCCCCATGTGGAACGCGTTATGATCCATTATGAACCTCAGGCTCGTGAATATATGCGAATCGCCGTCCCCTTGGCGGATCCCGGCGGCAAACTGAGCCTGCATTTTGGCGATTCCCCGTATTTCGCCATAGTACAACTTCGTCTTAGCGACGATGAACTGGTTGAGCAACGCGTGATCAAGAACCCCTACACGACCGTATCCAAAGGCAAGGGAATCCGGGTGGCCGAGTGGCTGGTTGAAGAAAACATCGACCGGATAGCTCTTGCGGTGGGAATCAAGAACAAGGGCCCGGACTATGTATTTTCAAACGCAGGCGTGAAAGTTCACGTGGTTCCCGCAGCGGACTTGAAGGAAGCCATACCGTACGTTGTCCAGCAGAACCGCATCCCGTAACAGTCCGCAAAGAAAGCAAGATTTTTTCTATTAGCTCGTTAATAAATACCATGGTCGGCAGGCTGTGCGAAACGATCAGATGCAAGCCACGCCGAAGGGGTGGCGAATCCTGAGAAATGAGGCGTACGGTAGGCCGCAATGACACCTGTTTGCGTGGGACGCACAGGCAGACAGGATGCAAGTCACGTCAAGCGCATGGCCGTTGGCATGCCGGCAGACCGCGTTTTTCACCAGCCTGCTGAGGGAAATACCGTTTCCTCGGATTTCCCTCAGCCCGCGGAACGCTATTTCGCCTGGAACCGATTCTTGTGGAGCCAGCTGAAATCCGGCCTTCTCGGTCCAAAGGGGTTTTCGTCCCTGGCATAGCCTGTCTCTCCAGGGACCCCGATTTTCAGTACGGCGGTGAGTTCATAATCCTCGGGAAGCCCCAGGAGTTCCCCTGCCGCCTGCTTGTCCTCATCCCAGTACAAAACAATCCCCGAGCCCAGTCCCTCTGCGACCGCCGCCAGGGACATGTTTTCAATGCAGAGCCAGAGACTGCGCTCCCAGTCCACCTTGTTGCATACCGCCACGATGGAAGCGTTCTTGAAGGACTCTTTCTGCGCCACCGCGGCTTTTTCGAGCTTCGGTCGTTTGGCCGGGTCCTTCACGGGCGTCTTCAGAGTCTGCTCATACTTGAGTTGCGCAAGCCCATCGATGATGGACGGATCGTCCACGACGATAAATTCCCAAAACTGCCGGTTGAGCGCCGAGGGAGCCTTGGTCCCGGCCAGAATGATCTTCCGCAACTGTTCCTCCGTGGCGCCCGCTTTGTACACCCGAATGGTTCGTCTCTTCTCGATAGCCTCGTGCAGATCCATGGTTTCCTCCCTGATAAAGTGCATATCGTTTCCGCAAAGCCATGTTCCGATGGCTCTAACGGCCCGTGGATAAACCGTATTGCGCGCAAGCTGATGAAAAACGATGAGATGCAAGGCGCGCGAATCCTGAGGAATGAGGCGTACAACCAGTACGCCGCAATGACGAAGGATGAAGCCCAACGACGCAGATCGCGTTTTTCAACGTCCTGATAATAGTTGCCTTGGCCGGCTTTCCCTGCCCTCGGCTCATTCGCGGCCCCTCCGCGAGCATCTCCGCAATTTCATTCTCGATTTTCTTGAGGTCGCTCTTCCTTGGGTCTACAGCTTCTCTGAACACCGAATTGGGATAGGAGTAGATGGCTCAATACAGGAGCCCGGACGGTACAGGACCAAGGCTCAAGGTCAGGAAGGTGGGTGGGTAGGATAGCACCCACGCGCAATCGGATCCCGGAAAGCTGAGATCTTCTCAAAAATGAAATCGAATAGCGGACCTGCACGCAACCAATAGGATGGAGAATCGTATACTCACGATTTGGATAGGGCGTTCTACCCAATGATTTTTTCTGAGTACCCCCGGCAGGACTCGAACCTGCGACTCCCAGATTAGGAATATGAATTTCCCAGGTTTCCAACTTCCTCATTTTACTGTAACTGTATGATTTGAAACGATTTACGTATTCTCAACTTTGACCGTCTTTTGCTTGATTTTGTCGATTTTCCAAAAAAGTGAC
>CAZQXK010000060.1:0-26866 GCA_964597345.1 uncultured Thermodesulfobacteriota bacterium
CTGCCCGACCAGCATGGTTCGCGTGAGGACTCCGGCCGCCTCGGAGTTGCGGCTGATCCATGCCACGGCGCCCTGAGCCGTGATGCCGTTTCCAATGCCGGGCCCAATTCCTCCGAATCCCATACACACACCCGCCGATAGCAGGGCGAAAGGAACCGCCCAGGTGGTGGATGCCGGAAAGGTCTTGAACATCAAGATGAAACTTACCAGTAACCCGAAAATTGCAGGCGTTTGAGCGACGGCTTGTCCCACAAGCATGGTGGTCGTGGAAACCCCGAAGGACAAGGGCTGTCGGGCAATGCCGGAGGAACTCGCTCCTGCGGCCATGCCGCCGCCGATGCCGGATCCGATGGCCGCCAGACCGCATGAGAAACCGGCGCCGAGCAAAGCGGCCCAAGTGGGAGAAGTGGGCGCCTGGGAGAAATCGCCGAACATGAGCATGAAGGCCACGACCATGGCAAAGATCGCCGGTGTCTGGCAGACCGCGGAACCGACCAGCATATTCGTGGTCAGCATATCTGTTGCCTTGGGCTGGCGTACAATCCCCTGGCATGCTCCCCCCGCAGGGTAGCCGGAACCGATTCCTGAACCAATGGCGCCGAATCCCATAGAGAGGCCCGCCCCGATCAAAGCGGCCCACTTGTGTGCGACGTCCACCTTGGTGAAGTCGGAGAACATGAGCATAAACGCAATGACCATGGAGAAAATGGCGGGAGTCTGACATACCGCCGAACCG
The DNA here is from genome assembly GCA_964597345.1 of uncultured Thermodesulfobacteriota bacterium. Taxonomy (GTDB): domain Bacteria; phylum Desulfobacterota; class Desulfarculia; order JACQYL01; family JACQYL01; genus CAZQXK01. The sequence continues at coordinate 737 of CAZQXK010000060.1, forward strand.
ATCAACATGGTTCTTGTAAGAACACCGCCCATTTTGGGATCATAGGAGAGGCTCTGGCAGGCCCCTGCGGCGGGTAACCCGGAGCCTATGCCCGATCCGATGGCGCCCAGACCCATGCAAATGCCGGCGCCCAACAGGGCGGCCGCCTTGGGAATGCTGGGCGCCGCTCCATGCTTCATGAAGATCAGCAGGATGGAAACCACCAGGGCGAAGATGGCCGCGGATTCGGCAATGGCCTGACCTACAAGCATGTTACGAATGATGTCGCCGGAAGCGGTGGGCCGCCTGGACACGGCACGGTTGGCATAACCAGCGCAATACCCTTCACCCAGCGCGGCACCGATGGCTCCGAAACCGACCGCAAAGCCCGCGCCTAAATAGGCGGCAACCAATACATATGTGTCTAACATCTCCACTTGGGCCCCATCTCCCTTCTACTTGATCTGGACGGATATATAAACCAGGGTAAGCATCGTGAAAACGAATGCTTGAATTGTACCTACGAACAATCCGAAGAAAGCATACAGGACCGGGGGTATCACTAAGTTCCAGACGAGGTGTGAGACTACCAGAATGATAATAGACCCGCCCATTATGTTACCATATAGCCGAAATGATATGGAAACGACCTTGGCTATTTCCCCGATGACATTTAGAGGCGCCATGAAAAACATGGGCTGACAGTATTCGGAAAGATATCCTTTAAGTCCCTTCGCTCGAATGCCTGAATAGTGGGCGATTACGAAACCCATAAGCCCCATGCCCAAAGGAGTATTCAGATCCTTTGTAGGTTCGGATAGAAACGGAATGATACCGATCCAATTCGACAACAGCAGGAACATAAACAAGGCGCAGATGAGAGGAGAATACTTGCGGTAGTCCTTAATCTCTAAGGCGTCCTTCACAAGGTTATCAAAAGTGCCTACGATTAACTCGGCCACGCTCTGTAGGGATCCGGGTACAAGAGCAATTCTTTTCGAGACGATGAGGCTGAACATGATCAAGAAAGCCATTATGATCCATGTCATAATAAGCGTTTCTACATTAAATACAAAAGCATACTCACCTACATTCAGCGTGTAGTCCCATACCTGAGTCAATTTGTCCATGGTCTTTACCGTGCCTCATTCGATCAGATGGATATTCCTTTTCGCGGCAATCGCATCCAGCCCAAGTAATACAATAGAATGGCGAGCTGAACATTGAAGATGCCTACACACACCGCCAAAGTGTTGATACCGTCCAGTTGGGTAGCGGTGATCAAAGGAATCGAAAGCAAAGCGTAGCGAAGCAAAATGAACAGGAAAGCCTCTATGCCCGCACGATTGCGGCTCATCCCGAGTCTTCGTAAGAGTCCTCGTTTCATAAGCCAGAAGTTGAGGAGACTGAAAATGCTTCCGAACAGGAAGCCCTTCCCGAGGTCTGAGCGTGAAATCGCCACGGTCGCCAGGAGAACGATTCCGCAAAGAACCACGGCCGTCTTGCTTACGGCCGCTATGGGTTCGTCAATTCTATCTCCCATTTCCGTTCCGTTCGGATCGTTTTTCATCCTGGTAAATCACCTCCTGAATTTGGCGATAGACTGTAAATCCACCGCCGATAATGCCAAGAAGAAGAAAAATGACCGTAAAAACTCCTTTGATACCGAGCCATTTATCCAGGTAATACCCAATGGCAAAGCAAAAGAGCACACAACCCACCATGGTCAATCCCACCTGGGTCACCAGAGTAAGATTATCCATGGTAGACTTATAGTCCTTCTTTTTCATAGAGCACTATACTTGTGATTTATTTCTTTTGGAATAGGGTGGAACGTAAATCTTTTCGGGACGTTTGTCAAGGAGAAATTCCGGGCGGTCCGGGAAGGGGCCGTCAACGGCCAAGTTCCGGCGAAACCGCACCCCCGTGGGGAATTGAGATCGAGCGAATCCATCCGACGCGCTAGGGTGAGCGGGCTCCGGGTTTCAGGACAAAAATTCGGTGAAAAGAAGGAACGCGGCGCCTTTCTCGAACGCCTCTCAAACGGATGAATGACTCGAAAGGATCCGATTCTCCGCCTTACCAGGGTGTTGAAAAACGCGATCTGCTTTCACGCCTTTGGCGTGACTTCATCCTTCGTCATTGCGGCGTACGGGTGGCACGCCTCATTCCTCAGGATTCGCCACGCCGAAAGCGTGGCCTGCATCTCATCGTTTTGCATCAGCCTGCCCGCAATACCGTTTTGTCAACGGGTTGCGGAATTCAACGGGTCTTGTATCCCGAGGGTCATTGACGGATGGGGCCAACCGTTCGCTTATGGACGCTTGCGGGCGCCTATCCTCTCACGTTTTCCATTTTCTTATCACCGGTTCTCCATGGCGACCGGATTCCGTCCCAGGGAAGAATCGGATCCCGGCGTTTCTGTCGTTGCGCCACGCCGTGGCAGCGCTTTCCTCAGTAGCCCTTGAGTTGAAACAGCTTCTTATTCTGGTTGATTACGATATTATAGTATTTATCCTGCGGTATATAGATGTAGGGTACATCCTCTTTACGTTTGTATACGAAATGGGACAGTATCATCCGATTTACCGCTCTGTGACCTATTATCATTGTGTTTTCCGAATGACTGCTCAGGTAGAGCGCCTTCTTGATTCCTCGCTCAATCCGCTTTTCCATGGAAACGTATCCCTCTCCGTGGGGATACGTGTAATGGTACTTGTCCTCTTTGCGCCTCACGGCCACCTCCGGCATTCGGCGCCGTATTTCATCATAACTCATGCCCTCGCAGATGCCCCCGTCAATCTCATTGAATTCAGCCAAAGGAATTATCCGGCATCCCGCCTGTGCCTGAAGGGCTTGAATGGGCGCGGCCGTCTGGATGGTTCTCTTCAACGAAGAGCTGAAGATGAGAGGAATGCGTCTACTCTTAAAATGTTGAGCGAGCTTTTCGGCTTGTTGTTGTCCTCTCTGGGTAAGTTCCGAATCCCCTCCGATACGGTCATCTATGTTGAAATAGGTTTCACCATGGCGAATCAGGAAAAGATTTCGAATAAAAGGCGTTACCAGGAAATCCCGGATTCGGTCGTAGAATGGGATGTTATCGATTATATTTTCTTCTAGTATTTGGTAGTGGAAAGTGTTAACTCGGACGTAGTTGCGTTCCGCCTGGAGTGGAGTATATATCCCATCGTAATATTGAATGCGCTTCTTGAAACTGGCCACGGCTTCCTCGGGGGGTAAGTGCGTGAATTCCTGGCTGCCTACCTTATGCAAGATGTTTGCTTCCAAGATATCCCGATCGTTGTTGACACATTCGATAAATAGGAGCCGGTTCTCGGGCAATTCCCGGCAAAGCATCTGTCTCCGTGCCGCGCTTACATTGGTGGCGTCTATAATAGCCGTTTTGCGCCTCCCCCCGTTACGTTCCATGAAGGCCTTGGCATGATTCAAGTTCATAATGGCATAACGTTCTCTCAGCGCCACACCGGTCTTGTTGTTTGGATCGAAAAACTCGGGATAACTTGTATTTTCCTTCGAGAGTTTACGCCGGAGGTCCCCATTATTGAAAACACTTACCCGTATGCGATCTCTTCGCAGGCTCTGCTGCAGTTTGCCGGAAAGGGTGGACTTACCCCGTGCCGGGAGGCCCACCATAACGATATAAAGGGATTCATTTTGCATAACACGCCGCTCTTCCGGATTCCGAGGAGGTGTTCCCTGGGATGCCGGATCCGAGGAACTCTCTTGTGAGAAATTGAGATTCATCCAAGAAGGCGGCCGGCAACACGTCTCCTTCGCCATTGCATGGGGTATCGGCGGGTTTGCTCCCCGGTAGGCGCGAAATGCCTTAACAGGCTGTTGAAGAACGCGATCTGCTTTCACGCCTTTGGCGTGACGCTTCCTCCTTCGTCGTTGCGGCGTACGGGTTGTACGCCTCATTCCTCAGGATTCGCGCGCCTTGCATCTCATCATTTTTAACCAGCCTGCTCGAAATGCGGTTTTTAAACGAGCTGTTAAACAGATCAAGATGGTCCGTTCCGGCAGCCAATGGGGCGCCCGCCCTTGTGACGCGCAACGTGCCGTGGATATTTCGGGAGTCGAAGCAAGGAGAGCTTGCCAGACGTCTCCGTCCGTCGTCAAATCATTTTGGGGTGGGTGTTGAAAGAGGCCGTCCAGCGTACGGCCGTTCGTTTCGGTTCATCGGAATACACTCGAATCGAGCCCATCCCCTTATCAAGCCGTTGAAAAACGCGATCTGCCGTGTTGCGCTTTATCCTTCGTCATTGCAGCGCGCTGGTTGTACGTCTCATTCCTCCGGATTCGCACGCCTTACATCTCATCGTTTTTCAGCAGCCTGCCCTCAATGCATTTCATCAATGAGCAGCTATGGATCAAGTCAACCATCGATTCGCCGATATGCTCGCCCGCTATCCGCGTTGTTCACAGGTAATCGCTTAAAAGTTCCTTTCGGGGGTGGGGAATCACTACTTCGCTGACGAGGAGACCACGATTACGGGCTTCGGCTGCCGCAGCGGATACGCTGGATCGAACATCCGCCAGAGGGCCGGTCATCAGGCAGTATCCCTTACCTCCAAGCGCCATGGCCACGTGGATCCGCAGGAGAGTAATGCAACCGGCTTTTGCCGCCGCGTCGGCTGCCGCCAGTATGCTTACGCCGCTGAAAGTCTCCACGATGCCCAGGGCTTCAAATTTTTCCGGATCCAAGGACACGGATTGTCCCAGCGCGGGGAAAACGGAAGGATGTACATTGGGCAGCAGCAATTGATCGATGATTCCCTCCTGGGAAACGTGGACAGCCGTTTCCACTGCGGTTCGCACGTCGCTCACGGAACCCGCCACCAGGATGAGATACTTGCCGGAGCAGATGGTGCGGGCCAATAGGAGTTCCACCACGCCTGCCTTGAGCATTCGGTCTTGAACCTTGTAACCGATTCCAATGCTGGAGAGTTCGACAGCACCTATGGACTTGGGTTCTACCATGATATGAATCCTGTTTCTGAAGCGGTTTTCCGTCGTCAGGCCGGCTGAAGACGTGATCTCCACGGATACTCGTTTGACCCCTCTCCCCGGCGGCGGATCTTACGCACACCCACAATCGGGATTCGTGCGCCATGCCTTCGCAAACCGTTGAAGAACGCGATCTGTTGTCACGCCAAAGGCGTAGCTTTCAATCTCATCGTTTTGCATCGGCCTGCCGCAATAGGGTCTATGCACGGGGTGGTAGAGCCGTTCTTGTCATTCCGCCGGCAAGCGTGTTGTCAGGCTATCCCTCGATCCAGACGATCCCGTCGGATACCGAGGCGACCATGCCGTCGATGGATGCGTGCACGGGGCATCCCAACGAGGCTTTGCCGTCCGTTGTGCCGGGTCGTCCCACCACGTCCCCGGCGCGGACCTCCCGGCCCGGTGCGACACAGGGTTCGCAGGGTGCGCCCAGATGTTGTTTGAGTTTGATCCCGACCTTGCGGACGGACGGGAAGGTCGGCAGCAGGGGGCCCACGTTCCGAAAACCGGTAAGTCCGAGCTTCACCATCAATCGACCCATGGGAGCCTTCCGATTCATTACGTGCGTATCCGCTCGCCTGGGGTTGAAGGGAGGGTTATTCCAACGTTTCTTCTCGGCTGCGAGGCGTCGCTTGTTCTGCACGCACACCTGCTTCGGATCCAAATCCTCGGGACATGCGTACAGGCTGCACAGGTTGCATTCACAGCAGAAGGCCGAACCCAGGATATCGGCTTCTCCCACAAGGTTGAACATGAGGCTTCGCATAGCCCGATGAGGCTCTATAGGATGACCGAGGATGTATCGAGGACACAGTTCCGTGCAAAAGGAGCACTGGTCGCACGCACTGCGGCCGATGCGCACAATCCCTCGATAATCCAGCCGCCGGCGCCTTACGACCACGTGATTCTCCGGCAGTACGACGATGCCTCCCGTGGTCTTATCCACGATGAGACCTTCCAGAGTATCGTGAAAATGCCCCATCATTACGCCGCCGACAATGTATCCTGGCTTTTCTACGGCGGGTCCGCCGGCGGCTTGGAGGCACGCAGAGAGCGGTGCGCCGATGGGAGCGGCGACGGTCACCGGGTTCCGGACCGCTCCGGCCACCGTAAGATACTTGCGTGTTACGTGAACCTTAGGGGAGAGAGCAACATTGAAGGTGGTTTCCACATTGATGACGATGACCCCCACGTTCAACGGTAGGCCGCCTGGAGGGACCACCCGCCCCAACACATTGTATACGAGTGTGAACTCATCTCCCGCCGGATACGTGTCGTGCAGAAGGGCGACGTGCATGTCCGGGGTGCACTTGGATTGCACCAGAGAAGTCAGATCCTCATATTTTCTCTTGATGCCGACAAAGATCTGTTCCGCCCCCACGAGCCTCTTGGCGGCCGCGAGTCCTGCGAGGATTTCGTCGCTGTGCTGTCGGAGCAGTTCCTTGTCCTTATGCAACAGGGGCTCACATTCCGCTGCATTGAGGATGACCGTGTCCGCCTTGGCCGATAATTTCACATGTGTGGGGAAGCCGGCGCCGCCCGCCCCCACAACGCCGGCTTCCGCAACCGTTTGCACCGTTATTTCATTCATGATTATCCATCTGCGCGTAACAGCCTGTTGAGAAACGCCGTCTGCGGCGTCGAGCTTCATTCTTCATCATTGCGGCATGCTGTATCTACGCCTTATTCCTCAGAATTTGCGACGCCGACGGCCCGGCTTGCATCTTATGACCGGCCCGCCCGCAATACGGTTGATCAGCGGGCCTACAAGAATTCCGTCTCAAGCCTGGAGAATGTTCATATTCATGGCGGCTCTCACGGCATCCACGCGACCTCTGACGTTCAGTTTGTCGTAGATCTTTTTGATATGTGTCTTCACGGTTTCGACGCTGATATTCAACGAAGCGGATATTTCTTTATTGCTTTTTCCTTCCGCGATACCCTTTAGGATCTGTTTTTCCCGTACGGTCAGTAAGAACGCATCGCTCGTATCCGGATCATCCCTGTTGTTCTCATTGGGGAGAGTCAGGTTCACCAGGTAGGGGGAGACCGTCGGCTGCCCCGTGTAGAAGGATCGCATGATCCGAACGAGTTCGCTTACCTCGATACATTTCAGGATGTATCCATCGGCGCCGGCTTCCATGGCATCGCGTACGTAATTCTCGTCATTATAGCAGGATAACACGACGAGCTTGGTCTTGAAGCCCGAATTGCGAAGAACACGAATGGCCTTGATACCGGACATACCCGGCATATCCAGATCGATGAGGGAGATATCCGGCAGGTTGGCTCCGATGCGGGTTACGGCGGTATATCCGTCGCTGGCTTCTCCGATAACATCAATATCCTCTTCCTGTTCCAGGCTAATGCGTAATCCGATTCGCAATAGAGGGTGGTCATCGGCCAGAAAAACTCTCATGCTCCTGTCCTCCGTGACCTGTCTACGTTTTCCTTCTTACACCGGCATTCCCGGCACGGATCACTACCCTGTGAAGATGGGCTTAGTACAAGACAATAGAGTATGAAAACTGAGTCACTTGTCTTGGCCGGCAGGCAAGATAAAAGAAAACCGGCATCCTTTCCATCCTGTCGAGTCCTTGACGGAAGTTGGAGAGTTGACCCATATCAGGCCATTATGTGTTTCTATCACTTGTTTGCAGAACGCGAGCCCCAGCCCTACGCCTTTCCTTTGCTTTGGATCATGGGATTTAATGGTAAAAAACTTGTCGAATATGAGCTCCTGGTACTTCTCGGGAATACCGTTTCCCTGATCCATAATGCTGGTGAGTATATAGGTGCGGGCAGGACGAAGACGACGGAGCCAGCGACGAGGAATGTTTACCTGGATGTCCTCGCCGTCGCTCCCATTGACCTGACGACAACGAATGTCCACCTGAGACTTTTCGGGGCTGTACTTGATGGCATTATCCAAGAGGTTCACGCATGTCCGGGTGATTCGGTTCTGATCCCCAAATAATATCAGCGGTTCCTGCGGTGCTACCAAGGCAAGTGTCATTCTCTTATCCTGCAACATAAAGCTCATCTGATTGATACTTTCCTGAATGCATTGTCGGAGATCCATGTCCGATTTATGCAGGATAAACTGACCGTTTTCCTTACGATATATGTCGAGCAGGTCGCTGGCCATTCCGTACATTTGGTGGCTGGTGACCAGAATCATTCTCATTACTTCGAGTTGCTTCTCGCTGACGGGACCGAGGGTTCCGTTGATCAGAAGCTGAATGGCTTTTTGAACCGAGAGGACGGGATTCCTCAGGTCGTGGGTCAGCATCCCAATGAGATCTTCCTTCATTCGTTCGATTTTCTTCTCTTCGGAAATATCCCGTATAACCCCTACGTGTCCGACTTGTTTTTCGTTCTCGTCGAGAATACGCGACATGGATACCTGTACAGGAAATGCATCTCCGCCGTCGGCCCTCCCGGCAATCAATTCCGCGCGCCAATTGTCGTTTGATCTGGAGTAAACGTATTTTTTATACGTCTTTCGAGACGGCCCGTCGTGGAAAAGGTTCAAGATGGACTCGCCTATGAGTTCTTCCGTTTCATAGCCGAACATGCGAGCACCGGCTTCGTTGATCATCGAAATGCTGTCGTCGGCGTTAGTCGAAATGATGCAGTCGGAAACGCTGTTGATGAGTCGGTTAAGATAGTGCTGGGAGTTCTTGTGCAACATGTACTTCTGAAGCGCCAGTTCACTGATCGTCTGGGTGATTTCCGCCATTAGATTAACAATGGAACGAAGCCGTTCCTTGCTCATAATCGGCACACGGGCGAGTTCGGCGAGATATCCGTCAATGTCCGTCACCCCGATGGCTTGCGCATGTCCCTTAGCCACTTCGGGATCGAGGGGTTCTTCCAGAACTTGTCCGCACAGAATCGTTGCAAGGTGATATGTCTCCACAATGACAGGAGCCGCCGAATCGATGAGCCCGGCGTTCAGACAATTGTAGATATGCGCTGTCTTCAGCCGTGCGGATACCATGCCTCCATGACGGTCGCTTTCTTGACAGTGGCGCTTTCCTTCAATGGTGGAGCGGCAATACTTGGAGCAGAAAGGCGTGAAATTCATGGGCCGGGTAATAGGAGTCCCATCCGTGTGTGCAATAATCGCGGCCACACCCGTGACTCCCGTGAATACCTGAAGCGCCCGGTCCAGTTTCTCTTTGCTGATCAAATCCAGGAGGTGTATTGGGCGCCACATGAGTGCTCTGCTCCGGAGGACCGACGGACGGCGAATGGATTTCGGCTTTTGATGAGGACGGGACATCTCTTGTTTCACCCCAGAAGAATCTGTTGGAAAGACAAAAGATGACTCGCGGCACTCCATAAAGCTCACGCGGGATTCCGCCCGACATTAGCGGGATCGGCGGAATCTCCGCGCCCGGGAGGTATTTTCTGCCAAGCTGCTGAAAAACGAGATCCGAGGCTCGACCCGCCTGGTAACTCTTCGCTTTTCTCCCGCCTGCCGAAAACCTCATCTCCGGGAAGCTGTCATGATACCGGACTGAACCGTTTAGTGCCGCCAACGCATGCTGCGGATTAAGCAGTCAATCTTCATGGCGAATGGAACCCCGGATTCCCGTTGGAGCGAGATCCTGGAAATACACTTCCTTCCATTCTATGCGAGCTGCTCAAAAGCTGTCAATGCGCTGACCGTCCATCCGCTGTGTTTCAAGGCCTGGAGTCAGACGATCTCCTTCCCTCGGAGACATGTTCCGGGTTTGTCTTCGGTTCCGGCCGTCTCCCGAATGTCTCTTCGCCGGGAGACGGCGGAGCCACCGAACGCTAGTCCACATCCTCCCATGTGCCGGGGGTCTTCTGGCCCGTCCAAAGATAGGGCTTTTCAAAGCCTATCCCGAAAAACAAGGGAATGAAAAACGACCAGGCCACACCCATATAGCCATAAGTCAGTGCTTCGTTCATATCCGCGAAAACCGTCCCGATGAGACCTTTGATGATCAAGGTCATAACGATGATCAACACCCAGGCGAAGGCTCCGGCCAGAAAGCCCCCCCAAGGCATGGGAACCTTGGTGAAAGGCCAGTTATGCAGCGGCACCAAGAAGCCGTATACGAAAGCGCAACCGCAGAAGAACAGGAGCAGCCATTCATTGCCGGCGCCGTACAAACCGATATTCCAAAAGGTCGATATGTCCTGAAGTTGTGTGTCCCAAATGCCTATGCGGGCGGAAATCAGCAACCAGACCGCCACTCCCGTGAACATGAACATCCACATGAGGACGCCCTTCACGGGTTGCTTCATCTTTCGGAAAAGATAGGAGAAGAGACCGGTAGCGAGTCCGATTTGAGCGAAGGGGAACCACCACGGGGGAATCCAGCGAAAGTCCGTGTTCGTGATGATCCAGGTGAAACCGAAGATGGTCATCAGGAGAAGACCGAACTGCCGCGGAGCGCTGAACCCGGCCCACAACCAGTTTTCACCCGTATAGGCAAAGAATACGAGCAGGAAATACAGTGTGCCTATGATGGGGAAGGCCCATCCTGCGCCGAGGCCCAGCCAGTAAATGGCTTTGTAGGAAAACCATCCGATAACCCAGCACGCCAGTGTGGCCACGATACCTCGGGCCAATGCGCCCTGGATCCTGTTGAACGGCCAGTTGCCCACGGCCACAAACGCAAAACACCACCAAAGCGAAAGCAACATGTAACACACATTGTCAAACCAGTACATGTTGGCGATTTCCTCGCCGGTCCACGGCCCTATGGGTGAGGCCTTCATCCATGCGTTCAGAATGAAGTTGGTGACGATGGTCAGACCGTAAATGATGATCCAGCCCTTAACGGCCGTTCCCAAACGCAAAGGTGCAACATCTACCCTTTCCTGCATGTGAGTCCCTCCCTCCTCAGCCCCCGTATGTATAGACCCGATTATAAAGAAATTTCGGGAAAACCGGGAACCGATGGCATGTTGTTTTCTAACGGACCCAGAGAAACCGTGCCGAGGAATCCTGTTGCTTTTCACCTCCTTCCCGATTGCGGAAAATAACAGCCCGGCCCTACCTGTTAAACCGATCCAGGGCCGCCTGGGCGCACAGTATGTCCTGGTCTACGGTTCCCCCGCTGACTCCGATTCCGCCCAGAAGCATACCGGCCTGTTTCAAAGGAAAGCCGCCCCCGAAGATCATGATTCGGCCTCGGTCCGCGTTGTGGATGCCGAACAGCGGTCCGCCCGGCTGAGCCAGAGGAGCAAGTTCATGGGTGGGAATATGCACGGCGACCGCCGTGTAAGCTTTGTTCAAAGCAATGTCGATACTTACCAGGAGGGCTTGATCCATACGCTCGATAGCCACTAGGTTCCCTCCCGCATCCACCACCGCGATCACCATGGGAACACCGATTTCTTCCGCTTTGGCTCGTGAAGCGGCAATGAGGTCCAATGCGTTATCCAGGGTAATGGACATACTCGGTTCCCTTCTGCTAAATAATTCGGAACGACTCTACTAACGTACATCGTCGATGTCGGGTAAACGTTCTTGCCGATGTCATACCTTCGCCTGTAGGACCTGCAATGGTGAAGGCCGTGTGTCCTTCTCCCCCCAGCCCGATGCCGGCATATGCAGGGCCGTTCTTCACAAAAATGGTCGTTTGAACGGCACGGGCGAAAGCGGTCATATTCTCCACGTTGGTGGAATGCATGACGGCCGTGTGGCGATTACCTTGTTCCACCTCAACGGCAAACCGTATTCCCTCCTGTACGTCTTTGACTTTTACGACGGGCAGGATCGGCATCATCTGTTCCAACCATACCAAGGGGTGGTCCTTGGGGGCCTCAAAGAACGCGATTCGACATTCATCGCCTATCTCGATACCCACCTCCCTGAGAATTACCTGCACATTCTTGCCGATGTAGGCCGTATTGATCTTGCCTTCGGGCGTTACTACCAGTTTAACCACTTCTTCCGTTTCTTTAGGCGTAAGGAAATAGGTTTTGCCCGTTTCCAGCATGAATTTGATCAGGGCGTCGGCGACCTCTTCCACCACGACGACTTCTTTCTCACAGGTACAGAAAATGTTGTTGTTCATGCTTGCCCCGTCCACGATGGATTGCGCCGCCTTTCGGATGTTGGCCGTTTCGTCCACCAACACGGGGGGATTTCCGGCTCCGGCGCCGATGGCCTTCTTGCCGGAGCGAAGAACCACGTTAACCACCGGCCTACCTCCCGTGGCCACAAGCATGTTGATCTTCGGATGCTCAATAATCTGCTTGGCGGTTTCCAATGTGGGTTTCTTGACGGCTCCCAGCAGTCCCGAGGGACCGCCCGCTTCCGTGATCGTCTTATGAAAGATGCGGATGAGAGTGGTGCTTGTTTCCACAGCCGTGGGATGCGGGTTGAAGACCACCGCGTTGCCCGCGGCTATCATGCTGATTCCATTGTGAATGATGGTGCCCGTGGGATTGGTGATGGGGGTCAGCGCGCCGATAACTCCCACCGGAGCGGTTTCCACGAGGGTCAACCCATGGTCCCCGGTCAAGACCCGGGGTTCAATGTCTTCCACGCCCAGTGTCTTGGTGGCGCACAGGATATTTTCTCGTATCTTGTCTTCGTACCTTCCCAGCTGGGTCTCCCGTATGGCCAGCGCGGAGAGCATCTCGTTGTTGTCCAGGACGGACTTTCGGAGAGCGGCTATGATCTCGCGCCGGCGCGCAAGCGACATGGCTACCAGCTGTCTTTGGGCCTCCACGGCGGCTTCCACCGCCTCGTTCACCGAATCATGAAGCCCGTCCGCTTTCTCGCTGACCATCCGGGCATCTCCCGTGAGTTCCTGGATGACCCTTTTGACCACAGCAGCAATCCTGTCTTGGTCGTTCTCCATAGTCCTTGTCTCCTTCCGTTTTGTCTCCCGGCAAACCGGCTTACGGGCAATCCCTGAGAGGAAGACCGATTCCGGCCTATCGCACTTCGCATGTATTCCGTGCTCTTATTCCCCGGGGCGTTGCTCATCCTCCCGCAGAGCTGTTACGGCGTTTCATCCTGTGACGCCAGGTAGACTGCGCCGAGAATGCCGTCGAGGTCTCTGGTGGAAAGGCGCATGTCCATCCGGGCCAATACCTCGGGAAGAATTCTTTCCAAGCGAATCCCGATACCGGTCTTAAGTCTGAGATTCGGGATCCCCCCGCGAATAACGCGAGACCAATTCTCCATTTGCTCCAGCGCCGTCACGGCCGCCTCACCGACCCGGACATCCTCTTCCACCGTTCCGCCGCTGATTCCGATGGCGCCTCGAACCATTCCTCCCAACCGCAGAGGGAATCCTCCTCCGAATGTCACGATCCTTCCCTGATGCGTGTTCTGGATGCCGAAAATCATTCCTCCGGGTTGGGCCAAATCAGCGACTTGGTGGGTGGGCATACGCAGTATGGCCGCGGTGAACGCCTTGGATACGGACAGTTCGATGCTTGCGGGCAGGGCCCCATCCATACGGCCGAAATAGAGAGGACCACCTTGTTCGTCCGCCACGGCTATACTCATGGGGACACGGATGGCCGAAGCTTGCGCTTCCGCGATGGAAGCTATCAGACGCGCTACCGGATACGTGATTTGCATATCCATCCGCCTATCGGGATGAAGGAGTTTGCATGTCGTCCAGTACCGATTCGATCGCGGCCAGCAATTCAAACATCCAGGCCAGCTCGAAGAGAAGGTCTGCGAGTCGATTGAAATACGCGATCAACTGGTTGTAGACTCTTGCCTGCCGGTTCAAGGTTACGATCAGTCGCTCGCTGCGGCGGCAGACCGTGCGCGCCACGTGAAGGGCCGCACTTTCCCTCGATGCTCCGGGGACGACGAAGTGACCGGGCGACCCATAAGAAGCCGCTGTCTCGTCAATCCACCGTTCTATCCGTGTAACGTTCTCCTCATCGATTCGGCGCTTGAGCCGGAGGAGCAGCCTGGGCGTTGAGGCCACTTCCGTGCAGGCCGTCGCAATATCGTTTTGAATAACATGGAGCATGGAGCGGACCGAATCTTCGCCAAGCAAGGCCTTGGCCATTCCCAGATGGCTTTGCAGTTCGTCCAAAGTTCCCAAGGTGTTCTGCCGGAGATCGTCTTTTTCAACCGTTTCGCCGCTCAAGAGCTGCGTTCGTCCCTGGTCTCCCCGGCGCGTATACAATTTTCCGGGCCCGCCCTTCGTATCCATGAATTTCCCGCTTCCTTCGGTGTTTTCAGATGCCCGGTTGTTCGACATGGATATCGATATGGTCGATGATGCCGATGATGGTCGCGTCTACGGGGGAACGGTTATCCTCCACCCCCTCGCGGGCGCTGCTTCCGAGGACCACGATCACTCGTTCCCCAACTCCGGCGCCGACGGCGTCCACCGCCACGAACGGTTCTCCGGAGGGAATCTTGCCCTGTGCATCCAGGGGGACGACAATCTGTATTTTGCTGCCCACCAAACGTTCGTGTTTGCGGGTGGCCACCAGTGTGCCGATTACGCGGGCAATCAACATGGGTCATCCTTTCGAGGCGTAGCCCTCCGTCCCCGTCTGCAAATGAACGCCGAACCGGCGGGCGAAATCATGGGCCAGAGGGGTAACAAGGCACTTGGGAGGTATCCGAAGGTCAACTCTCAACCGATGGGCCGATAGAATGTCCGCGGCGGTAAGTATTCCGGACGGATGTGTACGGATCGCGCGTATTTCTCCCGTTGAATCGTCGGGGTTGTTCTCCTGGAACCGGGGGACGCTTTCCACAAGGGAAAGGGCCGTTCCCCTCAGGAAATGGATGTCGGTGAATATCATCCCGAAGTCCTCGGCAATGCGGAAGCGTTGCAGAAGCGCCTGGGTCAAGGCGGGTTTCCCTCTGTGGAATCCGAGAGTCTCCCGGCCGACGTCAGCCGGATCCGCCCCGTTGCGGGCGGCGATTACCGGTTTGCCCATGAAGAGACCTTGAAGGATGAGGTTTGTGGATGTGTGGTCCGCAATGAGAGAAGAGATCTTGGAAAGGGAGTTGACGCTCAAAAGAGGAACCAATACGCCTCGAGCTTCCTTTAAGGTTTTCAACCATTCGGTAGCAGGTATCTCACTCACATGGGGCAGTCCTGCCAGTCGGTCCGTTACCGAGGATGCGAGCAGTTCACGCGCCATGGGCGAGAACGCCAACTTGAGCGTGAACCCGTCCAGGGAAAGCAGATGAAGCTGGCGAAGCGCTTCTGAAAATCCCACCGTGCCGCCCGTGAACACCACGGCAAGAGTGCCCCGCCGGCCGTCGGCATTCAAGCGGACCGCCAGCCGGCGAATCACTTCCGTAACAATGCGATCCAAGTCCTCTTCTGTCCACACATCCGTCATGAGGGCGGACTCCCGGTCTTGGCCATTCGGAAGCAACTAAGTGCGATCCCCAACGGGGTCACCAGTAAAGGGTTTACCGGCAATACCACAGGCAGTCCGGTTTCACTTTCCATCACATCTTTTATCCCGGGGAAACAGCAGGTCCCTCCCACCAGATACAGCGTGTCCACGGAGTGTCCCTGCAGGTGGCGGGATACGATGGAGGCCATCTTCTGAAAGACTGGACGAATCAAGGGGTAGATCCGTCCCTGTTGCTCCGGATCTCGCTTGACACGCTCCGCCTCTTCTACGGAGATTCGAAAGTGACCCGCAAGCACCAGATCCACGTGGATCCCGCCGGTGGGTTCGTCCGCCGTATAGACTACTTCACCCTCCCGGAGCACTGAGATGCCCGTGGTTCCGCCTCCGACGTCCACCACGGCGCCGTCCGTGATTTCGAGCGCCAGGGAAGCGGCTGTGGGCTCGTCGATGAGTCCGGCTACTTCCATTCCCATGCTTCTGAGAATGTGGGCATAGGTTTCGACGTTTCGTCCTGTAGTTCCGGGTGGAAACGCGGCCCCCCCCCAGTCGAAACGGAAACCCGCTTTGTGCAGCGTATCGATCTGGCGCCGCAATATGGAGAGCGCCCCTACGTAGTCCAATACGAGTCCGTCTCGGATGCTCGATTGGCTCCGGGTCAGAACGCCCGCTGCGGGGACGCCTTCATGGTCCACCAGCGCCGTCACGATATATGTGGTTCCCAGATCCACACCCGCATAGAATGGACCGGTCGGCGATGTCAGAGCATCGAAGGAAAGCTTCGATTCAAAGTCGGATATGCGGGAATTGGCTCTTTCGCTGATTCCCATAAGATTCCCCGCGTCAGGCCTCTTTTCCCGTGATCGACTGAATACTTCTCACCGCCGCGTCCGCAGCGCGCTCGATATCCCCCTTCTTTCCACCCAAATACAGACGGCCTACCGCACCGTATGTGCGGCAATCCACCAACGTGACCGGAGAGTTCTTTTCCGCTTCATTGGCCGCCAAGGAAATGTATGCGGCGGGGTTGACCTCGAGGATGTACAAGTCCTGACCGGGAAGGAGCATGGAAGCCAGCCGAGACACGTTCACCATCTGGGCGTGGTAGGGATTCACCTTGTGGATCACTTGGGAATTCAAGATCTTCGGTTTCACCCGGTCTTGCAGGGAGACCTTTAGAGCCTTGAGCACGGCTTCACCGGAATACTTCACATCCTCCTGGGCCTGAGAATGGAACTCCAGTACGCCGAAGTGGCGCTCCACGACCATAAGGCCGGGGCGGATATCCGCGGCCTTGACGGCTGCGTCGATGGCCGTATTGATGACCACTCCAGGCGCCACTTCCACGAGGATGGCCGCCATACCGGGAATGGGGATATACCCGCGGGCGTTGGCTCCCACGTAGGCGGCATATTGGGGCTGCAATCGGTCCAGGTATACGAAGGCTCGGAGTTCTGCCATGGTCTACTCCTCGGCGATTAAATTAAGGTTTCTGAAATCCGTCACCCGCCGCTTCGTTTCCTCCGGGAGGCGGCCTGAAGTGTTTCTGCTATACTGTGGTAAAGACGGGCCTTACGCCGCGGGCTCCTTCTTGCGCTTGCCTCGACTGCCCCGCTTCTTCTTGGACGGCGCCTCCCGTTCCGAAGCGTTTTCGGGTTTCGAGTCCGGGATGCCCGAAGATTTCCGCGTCTTCGGTGGAGTTTCTTCCTCAGGAACGGGTTGCGCGTTCTCTGAAGGAGGGCTTGAGAGCGCGGGAGGCTCAGGCGGAAATACGGACCGCTTCACTTGCGCGTCCGGCCTGGGGATGACGTGGAGGGCCACCACCGTTCCGACCCGGCGCGCTGCCGCTGCGCCTGCCGCCACGGCTGCCTGAACCGCCGCCACGTCGCCCAGAAACTGCACGGTGACAAGACCTCGGCCCGCCGTTTTGAAGTCGAGCAGCCGGACATCGGCGGATTTTGTCCCGGCATCCGCCGCTTCCACCGCCGGTATCCATCCCCATGTCTCGATCAAACCAAGGCTCTGCTTTTCCATGACGATTCCTACGGCGACTGAAGCAATTCGCGTATCACCCGGCGGATCAGATCTTCCAGCGACGAAGGAGACGGGATCGCTCCTGGTCCCTGATCCTGGATTCCGGCTTCCTTTTCGAAAACCAGGGCTTGCCGTTTTACCAACCGGGCTGCGTTGATTCCCAGACGCCTGAGAGGTTGGATTTCAAAATCGTCGGGTCCGATCCGAAATAACGGGCTTTGGAGCGGCAGGTCGCGGTGATGGAGAATGACGATTCTTGCCGTTCCGTTGAATCCGATACCCACGTCCAAAGGGGAGCCGTCGGCGGCCTCCTTGCCCAATATGTTGGTAGCTCTATCCGCTGTCTCAGAAATCCGGGCGGGTATGCCTTCCTCTTCAAGGCCCCACAGCACCGGCGCAAGGGCTGCTTCCGACAGCGGGGACGCCGCGTTGATCCAGACGGCCGGCGGTTCGTTGGATGTCCCGGAAAAACCCGCCATACGCTTCTCAGAGGTTCCCTCGTTTTACATACTCCAGGACCAGGCCGGTAGCCACGGCGTTGCGCGGTCCTTCCACGCCTCGAATATTAGCGCGGCCGGTCACCACTCCATATTCCAGCAGTTCATCCGTGATCATGCGGGGAATTTCGAAATCCAGCGCAGATCCTCCCACGATCACCAGGAAGTGGATCAGGCGCAGGTTGCCGGATGGAGCCACCTTTTCCAGCGCCCGAAGCGCGTTTGACACAAATACCCGCTTTTTGGCCTGCCGACGCACCGACACGATCTTCTCCATGGGTTCCCGTGACTCCACGGGAATCGGTCCCATGTCCGTCAGGACCACCACTCTGCCGAATATGCGGGCATCCAGGGGTTCATGGAAGAACTGCACCGATCCGTCTTCATGGCGCATATGAAAGAGGGTTTCCACCTTGGCTAGAGGATATTTCTTAATATTCTCAGATAGTTCCCGATCCTCCAGTCCCAATTCGGCATCAATAAGGAGTGTGACCATGTCCCCGGCGCCGGCGAGGTGGATGCTGCGCGCCTTACCCGAATGGTCCTTGAATGAGGCGTCCGTGGAACCTCCTCCCAGATCCAGGACCGCCAGAGGAGGCTCGGTTCCGGGAGTGGTCAGCGCGCCGCTGATGGCCATTTCCGCTTCCACTCCACCTACAACCACCGGGACCATGATTTCCTGCTCCAACTTTCGGGCGATTCGTTGCATGGGAAGCTTGTTGGTCTCGACCATGGCCGCCAGTCCCACGGCCGTACCCATGGCGTATTCGCCGGCGAGACTGCCCAGAACCTGTTGCGGCTTCAAGGTGTCCACGGCCAGGACATCCCGGACGCGGATGGTGTCCGCAGGCTGATCCGTCAGTTCCGCCATGACCGTGCGAACACGTTCGAGCATTCCTCCCACATTGGTCCCCGCTTCTCCTTCAATTTCCACCAGAGGCTCGACGCTTCGGACCGCCCGCATGACGGCCTCGGCGCCTTCATCCACCCGGACCTCGGCGCGGTGGTTCGCCCCGATCAGCGCCAATTTCCCCGCAGGAATCCTCCGTTCCTGAATGTCGCCACGTGGCGTCTTGATCACTACGGCGCTTCGGGTTCCCATAAGCGCCCTGGCTACGGGCACGACCTGGCGGGTTTCTTCAGGATTGAGGCCGAACAGGGTTGCGATGTCGTATGGGTTGGAGAGCTTTTCCACGGATTTTCCGGGCGCCGCAACCTCTACGGCGGCCGGCATCTCCAAAGGCACGCGGTCGATGTGTATCACTTCGTCCACGATGGGGACGGGCCGGTGCAGGCGGTTGGCGATGAGCACTCCGTCATCTTTCCGGACCACGGCCCCGGTAAAACGAACACCCCTGGAAGCCGCCTTGTTCAAACGCGCGGCGGCTTCTTGGAATTCTATGTCTCCGGGGATCAACACGATCCACGGTTCCTGGGTGGAGGCCGTTTCCAGATCATTCAGAAGGATGGTCTTGCCGAGACCCAACCCCTGCCCACCCGGGGTGGAGGGATTGTGTCCGATCATCGCGGACTCGGTGATGACCGTTTCCGTGATGGTTTCCATCGCCACATCACCGATCACGGGGGTGGCTTCGTTAAGGAGGATAACCCCCAACTCGCTGCGGGCAATGGCCGGGATGCGCAGAGCCTCGTCCAAGGCATCGATGATGCCGATCGCGTTTTGGAGCGCGCCCTTGATCCCCACGGTTCTCACGATGGAACTGGAAAGGAATTTCAGCTCCCCGGTCTTCGTGAATTCCGCCAAGGCCACTTCCGTCGTATTGTTACCGACATCCACACCCGCGATATAGGCCATGAGTCGAAGGGTCCTTTACTGCTGCTTGAGGCGGCCGCGTCTTTCGTAAACGTTCGCTGCTTCCCGGACGAGCTTTCCGCATGCTTCGGCCTGATACTTGGATTCCAGTTCCGCCGCAATATCCAGTAATTCCTGTTTGGTGGATCGGTAGGGACGAAGCGCGTTGTACACTTCCAGAACGCGCTCGTCCGGAATTCGGGTCAGTTCGGCGGCCCTCCGCAGATTCCGCGCCAGGCGGGGTCTTCCCGCGCTTTCCGCGATTTGAGCCTGATATTCAAGGGTATCCGGGCGGATCTTGATGTCTTCGAAGGTAATCTTGCCGGTGGTAACCTTTTCCAGACCGATGTCTTCCAGCGCCAATCCGCCGGCGGATTTCACCAATTCCGGCCGTTTGACGGCAATGGGAAAGTCCTTCTTCGCGTCCAGCTTTCCCGAATTCCGAACCACTGTTTCGGACTTTCCCGGACCTTCCGTCAGAGCGGCCATCACACGCTTTACGGCCTCGACTACGAGGTCGGGAGAGATATCGATTCCCTTGTCTTGCGCCATGCGCTTTACCTCCTTGGATACTAATTCCGCCTGCATTGCACCTCGCTCCGATGATGTGTAGTTCCAGCTTCTCCCTTATGGGATTTCAAACCGGCACGTGTCACCCAATGGAAAGCTCCGTACTGGGGGTATTCGGTTTGACGTACTGGACCTCTTTGTTGTGGAGGAGTGCGGCCAGTCCCTGGTATCGCGGCCGCGCCATGGGATCGTTACGGACCGGTACGGGGCTCGGACTTTCACCCTTGGCGTATTTTGCCGCGTTGCGGCCTATGGCCCGGAACGTATCCGCTTCCACAAGCGGGGATTGAGAGAACAATTCGAGATTCTGCAGGGGAGCCAGATCCTTCTGGTGTATGACAGTGGTCCCCCGGGAAAGAATGCCGACGCCGATACCGGAGCCGCTCAATTTGGCTCCTTCATGGGCGATAAAAGCCACATCCCCCGTCTTGTTTACGCGGATCAGGCGGGGCTTGAGACCTTCTTCCTCGACACCGGCCATCACCTCCCGGAGCACTTCCCGATGAGGAATACCGATGATCGTCTTGGTCATGGCCGTGCCGAAAGCCGGAGAAAGGGCCACGACCACTTCGTTGCGGTCTTTCCCGGTTCCGGCTTTTCCCAATTCCTTGAAGGAAACCGGTTCGGCGGCTTCCTGGGCGCCTCCGGGGGATTTGCCCCCACCCTGCATTTGCTGGAGGACCTCAAGGATGATTTCTTTTACCATTTCCTCGGTAATGTTCATGGTTCGATACCTCCGTCGCCCAGACCTAAACCTCTTCCGGACTGATGGCCTGAGGGATGTTCTTCAGGATTTCCCAACGCGCTCCTTCCAAGCGGTACCCCGTGCCGGGTCCCTGGTAGTCATTCGGATCGTTAACGGCGCTCAGCACCTGGAAGTTGTCATCGAAAATGGCCGAAGTTTGGAGGTAATCGCCGGAGACTTTGGCTTTGAGCATGGTGAGCACGCCCTCGGCTACATCCGTGAAACCGTTCTTGGCCAATGCCTTGACCAAGTCCAGTCCGTTGCCTCCGCGTTTCATGAAGGCGTCTATGGCTCTGAGATCCTCCGGGACGTTCCGGTCGGGCACTTCTTTGCTGCCATGGGCGTATGTAACGGCCTCCACCTCTTCGTCCGTAATCGGGGGTAGGCCGATTTCCTTGAAAACCGCCTGCACCGCTCGGGCGGCCTTGTTACGGATTTCAATGACCTCCTGTTCCGCGACCGGGCGCAGGGATCCGTCTACCTGGAGGTCCCGTTGCAGCACCAGCCAGTCGTCGTAATCGTCGCAGTCATGAGTGGATCCGGCAAACATGTTGTCGTAATTGGGTACGCTGCTGTAACCGGACACAATGAGGTCCGTGCCCGGAAGGAACTGCATGAGCATACGGGCCGTATTGCGGATGGGGGAATGAGTGAAGGTCTGATCGTTTCCCGACGCCACTTCCAGGTCCATGAGCACGGTGGCCACGTTTTCCGCCAGTACGGCACGGATGCCCGCAGGTACGGATCCGGGCACGCCGATGACGCTGATGGAGCCGTTCTGAAGTCCCTGTACTCCGGCTCCCTTGGCGATCATGACGCAGCGGATTTCCAGGTAGAGCATGGATTTGCCTTCCGCGTACCCCATCTGCACCTCGGAGCCGGTACCGGAAGTGAAACGCATTTTCAGTCCGCGGGATGCGTAGGCGGAGGCCAGAAAGGCTTTGGACCAAGGAGTGTCGTCACCGTCCACGAATACCTGTTCGGTGCCGTACACGGATACGGTTTCCGCATAGGCCGTCAAACCTCGCATGCCCATGGAAAGCTCCAAACCCTCTTCCACGGCGCACTGGGTAATGACTCCGGGCCTGCCTGTCTGGGAGCCAATGAGGATGGACAGGGCGTTCATGGGGGCATAGCGGCCGACTCCCACGGTGGTCTCCAACTCACTGAATCCCCGATATGCCGCTTCCGCGGCGTCCGCCGCCAGAAGGGCCGGGGTGTCCTTGAGATTCGTCACGTGGGCCTGGTTGGAGGGGGTTCGCCTCGGTCGAAGCTTCTGCATGGCCATCATGAGTTCGACCACATTCATCTTCTTGAGCGCATCCAGGATCTTGGCCGGGGTCATGCCCACCGAAAGCCGGACGATTTCCGACCTCGGTACATTGATGTCCACCAACATGCGGGCGAATTTCTCCGAATCCATCGCCATGGCTTCTTCGGCGACGGAAACGTCGATGCAATGGTCGGCGATCCAGGTGTCGATAAGGTCGAAGTCCTGCCGCTTCTTGCCGTCCAACTCCACCACTTGGCCGCCGGAGATTGTGATGCTCGGTTTGGGATCGTTGGGGCTGTCCATGGCCACCAGACCCACTTCGATCCATTCCTTGATGAAACCGTCCTTGTTGACCGGACGTTCGGCAAGGACTTGAAAGCGTTTTTGTCGCTTACTCATATGCGCCTCCCCTCACTAAATGTAGGGCGTGGTCACGGACTTGGGATCGTTGCCCCATGCCGCCAGGAGTTTTCTCCCCACCTCTCGTCCGGCCACCACAGCCTGACGCACAGCCCCGGAGTCGCCCGAAACCCATATCATTACTTCATTGGTCAAACTGGTTCCTTGAGCGGGGGATGCATATCCGACCACTTCCACATCCGCCGCCTTGACCGCCGTGTCAATCATGAGTACGCCGATGACCGCCGGAGCTCCCAGAATGAGGCCGAAAGCTCTCCCTTCGGGCGTTTTGAACACGTAGTTCAGGCACCGGCTGGCACGCGCCGTGTATTGAAGCTCGAGATGGCCCTGATCGTTGGCGTATACGTCGCCGAAGTACTTGGGCAATACCTCCAGAGTCACTTCCACGGCCCGGCGGGCATCGGACACGTCCTCCGCCCCGAAAATAATCAAGTTCCCGTGACCGGCTCCACCCTTGCAGTCCCGTGGCATTTCCACAGTCACGATCTCGGTGTTCGTGGCCTTGACAGCGTCGTCCGCCGCCATGATCTGCGGTCCGGCCCCCACTCGGCCTCCGATGATGCCGATGGATCGGAATCTCTTATCGATGTTCATCTTCTCGTGGATCAAGGGGTCCAGGTTTGCGATGACAATGCCTTGGGTATCCCCCAGGCCCACGCCGACGAACTCCGTAACCTGGATAAGATCGTTGGGGGGGGCTGGATTCTTTTTCTCTTCTCTTGCCTCAGGCTTGGCAGGAGTGGAGGCGGAAGAGCCCACCCGCTTCATCACTTCTTGCATCACCTTGTTCACCAATTCATCTTGCATAGAAGACTACCTCCTGGAGTTGTCCCGTCGCCAAGACGACACAGGGTGGACGCCTAAGGTTTGTCAGGAGCTTCAGGCAGGATTCTCTCCACATCCTGATGCGGTCTGGGGATTACGTGCACCGACACCAGTTCACCCACCTTGCCGGCTGCCGCGGCGCCCGCGTCGGTGGCGGCTTTAACGGCCCCCACGTCCCCGCGAACCATGGCGGTCACCAGTCCTGCTCCGATTTTCACCTGACCCACCAGAACCACGTTGGCCGCTTTGACCATGGCATCCGCGGCCTCGATGTTGGCGACCAGACCTCTCGTTTCAATCATTCCCAATGCCTCTTTAATCATGTAACGTCCTCCTTCAGAATATACGGGAACCGTTTCCGAATATCGGGGGGGATCCATGCGGATCCCATCCCTCGTCTTGGTGATTCTCGGAGCGGATCCAGGTGCTGAGACGCGAACCCGTCAGCACTTCTTGTAGTGCCGTCCGAGAGCATCCGCGGCCCAGATCGCCGCTTCCACAATATCCGCGGTCACGGGAAACCACGTAGCGTGAATGGTTTCACCGGGCGCTGTGGTGGCCTCGGCCACCTGGCGGATCTCTTCCCGGGTGGGATTGACGACTCCCATATCCGCGAGGCAGACGGGGAGACCCACGCTCAAACAAAACCTCAGTACTTCATCCACATCCTCGAACGGCCGCCCTTCCATGACCAACTGAGTGATCGTGCCGAACGCCACTTTCTGGCCGTGCAACTTGTGGTGGGAAGCCTCGAGCACTGTGAACCCGTTGTGAACCGAGTGGGATCCCGCAAGTCCGCCGCTCTCGAATCCGAGTCCGCTTAAAAGCGTATTCGCTTCTACAACGGCTTCCACAGCGGGGGTAACGCTCTTGCTTTCCACGGCCAGTTTGGCCTGGAATCCGTACTCGAGAAGAGTGTCGTAGCACAGCCGCGCCAAAGCCATGGCCGATAGGGTCGGAGGGGTGCCCCCGGTGAGCACATTGGGCTTGCAGCTCTTGTTGCAGGTATCCGCTTCCCAGAAAGTGGCCAAGGCGTCGCCCATGCCGGATACCAGATATTCCACTGGCGCCTGGGCCACGACGGCCGTATCCACCAACACGCAGTCCGGGTTCTTGGGCAGCACCAAGTAACTTTCGAAGACACCGTTTTCCGTATACACAACGGAAAGGGCGGAACAAGGGGCGTCCGTGGCGGCGATGGTGGGCACCACCAGGACGGGTATTTTCATGTAATGAGCCACCGCCTTACCGGTGTCGATCACCTTGCCGCCGCCGGCCGTGATGACGATGTCGGCGCCTTGCGCCTTGGCCACGCCGATCAAACGATCGATCTCTTTCTGGGAACATTCACCGTTAAACGATTCCTGGTGACATGCGATTTTGTTGTTCGTCAAACTGTCCTGAATCGAACGACCGCAGTTGGACAAGGCGGTTTTGCCGCCTGTTAACAGGGCTTTGGTTCCCATCCTGGCGGCGTGCACCCCGATTTCGTGGATGGCGCCCGCTCCCTGAATGTACCGACTTGGTGCTAGCAACATTCGGCTCATGAAGTACCTCCCTTGTTGTTTGGGTATTTGAAAATGTAGGACAAACCCTAACCCGCATGTCCCTCGTGTTCCGGTTTATCCAAGCATCATCCGCCGGGGGTGGAACCGGAAGAGACCCGGCCCCGGGCGGTCAGCCGCTTTGGGTGTTGCGCGTTTCCTCAGTATCCAACGGAAACGGCCAGGAGGCTTCTGAAGATCCAGGGAGGTCCCAACGCGCGGGAGACCCCGGTTTCTAGTTTGAAATGCATACAATTCACCTATGTAACAGGAAAGCAGAATCCATCGTAAATGAAAATCCCCCGAAGGGAGTAAATGGTATCCCTCATCAGAGCGATATATGGGGGATAGGGGGGGATCGATGAAAGAGGGAACCGATCTGCGGTACACGTTGACATGCGTGGCGGCGCGACTCCAGAGTGTGTCGAGGTATCCCTTGGCGGCCACGCATTCACGAGGTCTTTATGCCGGCGCACAAGGGTGTTCTCGATGGGGATAGGGCGCCGTGTCCCTGAATCCGAAGGCATCCGGATCCCCTTCCGTACACCCGTTCAAGGGAAGCAAGTCCGGCGCTTCAGGCGAAACGGGAATTCGCCGTGCTTTACGGCATTCCCCGGTCGGGGGTGTCTAAATTCCCCGTGAGAATACTCAAGCCTGTCTATGCGATCCTATGGTCGGAAGATGCCGAAAGTCCGGCCGGTCTCTCAAATGGTGAAGCCGGGCTGGAGGATGGGCGCGAGAACTGCCGGAGACAGAGAAGGAGCGCCTCTGCGCCGGGTTTGGCGATTAAGTTCGTCCGCTGGAGAGTCCGAACGGTCGACGCAAACGACATCAACCCCGGTCTCTGCGATCCAGGCGGCGTTTCCTCTTAGCGGAACACGCCGTCGCCCTGTGGCGGGCTGTTTACCAAGGGCCTGGTAAAGGCCGTTCCTGAGTCCAAAACGATAAAGGGCTACGCCGACAACGTAACCCTTTGAACTATTGGAGGCGGCAACCGGATTCGAACCGGTGAATAACGGTTTTGCAGACCGCTGCCTTAGCCACTTGGCTATGCC
>CAZQXK010000061.1:0-25511 GCA_964597345.1 uncultured Thermodesulfobacteriota bacterium
CTCCCATGACCGCAATATTGCCGTCCATCGCTTCATCGAAGGACCAATCCATGCGGAAATTGTCCCGCAAATCCTGCCAGCCGTCGCTATAGCCCACAAACCCGCACGAAGTGCGGGTTAGATCGGGGCTCGCCCCGAGCGCCAGGAAGGTGTCGGCTTTCCAGGCGACGAGCAATTCACTTGCACCAACCTTATGCTTCCTTGCAGAGTTGCCTGCGCCGCCGATGCCCAGATGTGGGGCGAGCAGAACATAGGCTTTTAGGCGCTTCAGAAGATCTTCGGAAGCCTCTATCCTGGTGTGGATCAAAATACACGCGTCATCAGGGGCACAAATGATGTCCTTGTGGATATGGTAAAGGCCGTCCGGAGCGGAACTGCGAATGCAATATCCAAGAGCGGACCCTTCCACGCAGCGAATGTCACCCTTCAAGTCCCGCTTTTCTTCGTGAAAGAACGTCTCTTCGTCCGTGAGCAGCAGTTCCAGATCCCGCGTCTGTGGATGGTCGATGGTGGGATAGTAGATTTCGTTCACGATGCCATGAGACACGGTAAACCAGATGCGGCTCGATCTGGAATAGGCCGTACCCACCGCCTCTTTGCCGCTCGAAGTCCATCTCGGCTCGATTCCGGGCCGTCCAAAAGCTTCCCGCGCATCCTGCTGATCCTTCATCCCGGCCCCTCTTCTGTTCCGAATCTTGTTGAGCCCGTTTTCTGACCCGCGGGGAAACCGACTATCAGCGCCTCGGGGCAAGGGGCGACAGCGGATCCTTTCGGAAAGGATCCGTATATGAACAACAGGCTTCCCATCTCACTCCCCACAGGCTCTTCCCTTTAATTGAAAGAAGAACTTCAACCCTTTTCGAATCCTGTCGGAAAAGATCTTGGGCGAAAGGTAGCGGCCCGCCACCCTTTTATTGATCTCCGCCAGGGTCGGATAGGTATGGACAGCGGAGGCCAATGTGGAAAGCTTCACCTTCCCGTTCAGGACGGCAACCCATTCGCTCAGCAACTCCCCGGCTCGGGGTCCGAGAATCTGGACGCCGATGGGTTTTTCATGCCTGTCCAGAATCAACTTGATCTTCCCTACTCGTTCCCCTTCCGCAAGACTTCTATCGTTATCCTTGAATTCTTCCGTAAACACGTTGTATTCGATTCCGGCTTCCGCGGCTCTCTTTTCATTCATTCCGATACTGGCGAGTTCCGGGTCTGTGTAGGTGCACCAGGGCAGAAACGTATAATCGACCTTCCTCGGCAGATGGAAAACCGCGTTGCTGACCACAATACCCCCTTCATAACCCGCCGCATGGGTAAATTGAAACTTGCCGGTTACATCGCCGGCCGCGTAGATGTGCTTCCGGGTGGTTCTCATCCGCTCATCCACCTGAATGCCTTTGCGGTCCAATGCGACGCCGATTTCTTCCAAATTCAGTCCTTTCACATTGGGATCACGTCCCATGGCCACGAGGATCCGTTCCGCCTTCAGGGAAGTGACGTTTCCTTCCCTGTCCTGGAAGCGTACTTCTCGCGCGCTCCCCAAGTCTTTCACCCCGAGAACGGAAGCATTCAGGTGAAAGGCCACCCCTTCGGCGGCCAGAACGTGCATGACCGCATCGGCCATATCCTGGTCTTCTTTCGTGAGAATCTGTCCGCTTCGTTGAATCACCCGGACCTTCGTCCCGAGCCGGCAAAAGGCCTGGGCCATCTCGACGGCAATGGGTCCTGCACCCAGTATCACCAGGGATTCCGGGAGGCGATCCAGAAAGAAAATGTCTTTGTTGGTGATATGAGGGGTTTCGTCCAATCCTTCGATGCGCGGGTTGTCCGGTGAGGAGCCTGTGGCGACAACCCAGGTCTTGGCGGAAACGCTTCGACCGTTCAGGTGGACGCCGTGCTCATCGAAAAAGGTGGGCTCGCCGAATTCCACTTGGGCGCCCAAACGGCAGAATCGTTCTTCCGAGTCGTGCTCTTGAATAGCGCCGATCACCGACTGGATTCTCTCTTTCACCTTCGAAAACTCCACCGGCGGCGCCTCAACCGGGGGAAGTCCGTACACCTGGGTGTTTTTCAAGGTGTGATAGGCTCGAGCCGTTCGGATAAGCGTCTTACTGGGCACGCATCCGTAGTGCAGGCAGTCCCCCCCCAGATGAGGCTCTTTTTCGATCAGAAGCGTCTTGGCGCCCAACTGGGCGGCTCCCGAAGCCACGGTCAAACCGGCCGCCCCTCCGCCGATGATTCCTATATCGTACTCATACGTTGCCATGATGCTTCTCCTTCCCCCAAGGAAACGACCGTCGGTTACAGCCTATAGCATAGGTAAACAGGATGGTTACACCATTATACCTGTGAGTCCGATCCACTGGAACAGCCGTAGCACTACCTCCCCTGTCGGCTTGGGCCGTCCCGTCCGCCTATACTTCGCGCCGCGCCCACGGCTTGAAATCGTTACCGCAAGGTCGGCCCTGCGCCCTCATGTTCCCCTTTCTTGACGCTGCTGAAAGACGTGCCGTATACTTTAGGTAATTGCGATGTGTTAGGGAAAAGGGTACGGGAAACGGCCCGGAACCGGGGCCACGATCCGGGTTCGCCTCACTCTGGAACGGGGCGAACCCATGCATCCCCCGTTCGTCGGAGCTTTGTTCAATCGGAAAGCGCTCCGACGGAAAGAGTCTTTTCATAAATCGGAATGCGGGTCGGCGAAACAAGAAATGATGAGATGCAAGGCGCTGAATTCCGAGAAACCAAGCGCACTTGCAGTACACAGCGGTAACGAGGGATGAAGCGCAACGGAATTCGCGTGTGTCGGCGGCCCGACGAATACGTCGAAAAAGGAAGGCTTTACTCATGAACATTCTGATCACCGGTGGGACCGGTTTCATAGGATCTCATCTCTCCGACCGCCTGATTCGGGAGGGACATTCGGTCACCGTCACAGGGCGCTCAGCACCCGGGGACCTGCAGCTCCCTGCGGGGGTTCGCTATCTCCAAGCGGATACTACGTCGCCCGGAGCCTGGCAAAAGGAAATCGGGCTCCAGGACGGCATCGTCAATCTGGCGGGTGAGCCCATTATCGGACGATGGAGCGATGAAAAGAAACGGCGACTCCGCGACAGCCGGATCCAAACCACCCGAAACTTGGTGGACGGACTTCCGGAAGGAAAACCTATCTGGTTGTGCAGCGCTTCCGCCGTGGGATACTACGGCTTTCACGGAGATGAAGCGCTGAGCGAGGAAGACGGGCCCGGGACGGACTTCCTGGCGGTTCTCTGCCGGGATTGGGAGCAGGAGGCCCGGCGTGCCGTGGATGCAGGAGCCCGGGTGTTGATCACCCGATTCGGCATTGTCCTGGGAAAGGCCGGGGGCGCCCTTCGGCGCATGCTTCCGGCTTTTCGCTGGGGGCTGGGCGGACCCTTGGGGAATGGGAGACAATGGTTCTCCTGGATTCATATCCAGGACCTGGTGGACGCTCTGGTGTTCTTGATCGGGCGCCCGGATGCGGAGGGGATCTTCAACCTCACCGCCCCGGATCCCGTAACCAATTTGGAGTTCACCCGTGCGATGGGCCAAGTCCTGCGACGCCCGGCGATACTCCCGGCGCCGGTGTTTGCCCTCCGCTGGATCTTGGGCGAGTTCGGGTCGACCCTCCTGGAAGGACAACGGGTACTGCCCGAAAGGCTCATTCGGGAAGGCTTCCGCTTTCGGTTTCCCACGATTCGGGAGGCTTTGGCCGAGGAAACCCCATGATGCCTCTTGGTCCGGTGTTTTGACCAACATATTGAACCTATACGGAAGCGAGGAGGATTTCCATGATCCGCAAAGGGTGTGTTGTGGCTCTCTGTGTCCTTTTGACCGCTGTCGGCGCCTGGGCGGTGGAAATCAGCGGGATCCTCATGCCCGATTCCCTGGCCCTGGACGGTCACACCCTGGTCCTCAACGGGGCCGGACTCCGGAAGAAGATGTTCATATCCGTGTACGCCGGCGGGCTGTATCTGACGGATAGAGAAACGGATCCTATAAAGATCCAGGAGGCGGATGAGCCCATGGCCATTCGGATGCACTTTCTTCACGACCGGGTATCCAAGGACAGCCTGGTGAACGCATGGAAGGAAGGCTTCGAACACGCAGCGCCGGATCCATCCCCCTCCCTGAAGGAACGCATGGATCGTTTCAACGCCTGTTTCCGGGAAGACGCCCGAAAAGGGGACGTGTACGAAATACGCTATCTGCCCGGGCGAGGCGCCGGTCTGTCTCTGAACCAGACGGAGGTAGAGACCCTGCCCGGACTGGACTTCAAGAAGGCCGTATTCGGCATATGGCTGGGGGAGAAGCCCGCCGACGCCAAGCTGAAGAAAGGCATGCTGGGCCGGTGAACTCCGTGGGCCGTCCGGGAAGTTACCGTCTCCAAACGGCCCCTTAGTAGCCAAAGAAGTTCAACACGTATTTGAGGGACGTCCAGGTAAGGACGCCGGCCAGCATCCACTTGATGGTCCGGGCGGGAACAAACTTTTGGAGTCGGGCCCCCAGGTACATGCCGGCCATCCCGCCCAGTCCGAACAGAAATCCCAACAACCAGTCCGGAGCAATGGACATATCCGGATAGAAGGGGGCGATGGCCTGATAGAAGGCCACCCCGGCCACCGAGGTGACAAAGGTTCCCATGAGTGCAGCCCCGGCCACGGTATACACCGGGAGTCGGAAAAAGGAGACAAAAAACGGGGCGATAATGGCCCCTCCGCCGATACCGTAAATTCCCCCAACGATACCCACGGCAAAACTCAGGGAAAGAATCCCCCAGACGGGAAAGTCGAACCGCTCGCCATAAAATTCATACGCAATTCGGCGCAGGTTAAACGTGATCACGCGGACCGTGGGCAACGGCTCGGAGCCCGCGCTTTGGGCCGTTTCCAGGCGGCTCCGGTGCCGCCGGACCAGTTCCTGGAAGCGCCGTTCGCTGGACCCCTTGTCCGACTGGATGGGATCCCTGCGCAAGAGATCCTTCAGCATCCGAAAGCCGATATACAGGAGAACGAAGGCCGCAAAGAGCTTAAACGTTTTCGGATCCGGCAGATAGGTCACCCGCACGAGAGCGCCGATGAAAACCCCGGGCAGCGTACCGATGATGACGACCCAGGTGAGAGGCCAAACCATGCGCCCTTCGCGTATATAGCGGTACACACCGCTGGGAATCGCCACGATGTTGTAGAGCTGATTGGTGGAACTGACGGAAGGATGTACGTATCCCAGAAACGACATCTGGAAGGGGAGGAGGAGAAAGGCGCCCGAGACGCCTCCCATGGAAGTGAATGTGGAGATGACCAGCGCCACCAGAGGAGGCGCCCACGGAGAGACTTCTATACCGGCGGTCTCGAAGAACATGTACACCTCACGGCCGTTGCGCGCAGGGGGGAAACCAGCGCCCCGGAATCTGTCACGGAAATTATATTTTTCGTGCCGGTGATTGTGGCACGGCGGACTTCCCGTGTCAATTCCAACCGTTCCGAGAATCCTTGCCGTTCTCCGGGTTCGGCCGTCCCAAAACTCATTGATTCTTCTTGACAGATTCGGTTTCCCACGGGTACTTTTTTATCAACTATATTGAGTCTTCATGCGCGAGGATGGACCGTGAAAAAGAAAAAGATTCTGATCATCGATGACGATCCGGATTTTACCGAGGCTACCCGTATTATCCTGGAATCC
Organism: uncultured Thermodesulfobacteriota bacterium; assembly: GCA_964597345.1. Taxonomy (GTDB): domain Bacteria; phylum Desulfobacterota; class Desulfarculia; order JACQYL01; family JACQYL01; genus CAZQXK01. The sequence continues at coordinate 5,695 of CAZQXK010000061.1, forward strand.
GCAGATTACGAAGTGGTCACGGCCAGAAACGGCGCCGAGGGACTGGAGCGTGTAACCCTCGAAGACCCTGACCTGATCATCCTGGACATCATGATGGAGACCATGTTCGAGGGCTTCAGTGTCTGCGCGGCCCTCAAGATGACCACGGAGTACATCGACTACCGGGATACGCCCATCCTCATGATCAGCTCCGTGAAACAGGAAGTGGGAAGCCGCTTCAACCTTCCCAAAGAAGCGGAAGGTCTTGAAGGCGACAGCTTCCTGGATAAGCCGGTCGAACCGGGCGTTCTGTTGAGCAAGGTCGATGAGCTGTTGCGAACCCATCGATCTCCAGGATAGCCCGGCGATCCCTTTCTCAAGGGAACCGGACTATTCCGGTATTGGAGGGGATGGATGCGACCGGTATCGCAGCGGAATGCAAGGAAGCCGGCCGCGCACTTCCAGCACCCTGTCGCCGGCTGACAAGCTCGCCCATTTCCGCGAGCCCGAAGAAGATTCATGCATCGGGATGAATACCTGAGAAGTCAAGGCTGGACCCGCCAGTTCCTGACGGACGAACCCCGCCTGAGCGAGATGGTGGAGGAGTATCGGACGCTGGGGTTCGAAGTTCTCTTGGAACCGGTGGAGCTAAGCGAAGAAGGCGGGGAGTGCACGGCCTGTCTGAAACTCGCTCCGGAGCGTTTCCGGGTGATTTGGACCCGCCCGAAAACCGCCGGCGGCGCATCCGACCTCGCATCCTGAGGTGCATCCGGAGCCGGAGTTCCTCCAAAGCCGCCGAGAACTCGCCGATACCGCTTCAACACGGGAAGGGTGGATCTCGGCATTTCCGAACACGTCGTTTTCAACGGATAAGGAGAGGACCCCTTGCAGGATCCGGAAGCTTGGGTCAAAGTGCATATCCTGGAAAACCAGTTCGAAGCCGACCAGGTGTGCGAAGTGCTGGATAGGGAAAGCATCCCATACTGGGTTAAGGGATATCAGGACACCGCCTACAATGGGATCTTCGTGACCACTAAAGGCTGGGGCGCCTTGTGGGTGCCGGGAAAGGACGAGGTCCGCGCCCGCGAAGTCATCGCCCATGCCACGCAGGCCTTCGAGCACCCCGAGAATTAGATTCGGGACCGATCCGTTACCCACTCACGGTTCCTCTCGCCGCCCATGCCGTCCATCCGTGCGCTCGCAGCATCCCGTTACACAGGTGTCGCCGGTTCAGGCGACCCGGATTCTTGCGCCGTCCCTTTGAAACACCCCGTGGTGGTTCTCATCAATCCACACGCCGCCCGCGTGCGGGCCCTCCCCCGGGCCGAACTGCTCTCCCAGATCCGCGTCCTGGAATCCTGTCTGTCCCGAATCCACGAGGTCCGAGTGCGCCTCCTTCCCCCGAAGCCATGGAACGGCCCGATCCTGGAAAACCTCCTGAGATTCGCTCCCCGCCTCCTGGTCGTATGGGGGGGAGACGGAACCGTAAGCTCGGTTCTCGATGAGGCATATCGATGCCACTCCAATAACGGAACTCCGCTGCCTCCCTGTCACATTCTTCCGGGAGGCCAGTTCAATTTCATCGCATCCTCCCTGGGCATCCCCGTAGTCCCATGGAAGGAGATCCACTCTCATCTGGACACGCTCTTGAACGGGATGAAACGGCAGGGCGTATGGCGGAGAACCACACCCCTGGATGTGCTGCACGTTTCGCTGGATCATCGTTCCTTGTATGGCCTGAACGTTTCCGGCCTCAACGTCGCCGGCTTTCTGGATCGGTTCTACCGGATGAAACATCGGATACCCAGGTGGCTCAACCTTCCCGTTCAGTTGGCCCGGTTGGTCTTCCAGAACGGGATGGACGCGGAAACGGTACGGGTGGGTTTCTTCGCCGACGGGGAACACCCATGCCTTACGGTACGAAACGCAACCCTGGTAATGGCCTCCACGGTGCGGAATATCTCGCTGGGATTGCCCCTCTGCCACAGGGCTCAAGAACAACCGGGGCGCTTTAACCTGGTCGTGTCCCGGCGGGACCCCTCCCGCCACGTCCGGGATTTGCTGAGGCTTCCTACCGTGGATCTGCTGAGTCTGGTCATGGATCGGGGCGGAGATTATCGGACCTTGGACCTGCTTCTCCGAACCGCCACCGTGGACTTCGGTGAACCGGGGTTCCCAAGGAAGATACGTTTTTGCGTGGACGGTGAACTGACGGACGTTACAGGAGAACCGTATGAGGGAAAACGCATGGAAGTCGAGGTGCATCCGCACCCATTGACCCTGGTATATGGGCCTTCATGAAAAAGAAACGCTTCTTCTCAAAACCGGTGGACGCGAATCCGCCGCATGACGCCCATCGGCGCTTCCTGTGTTCCGCCGGCGCGGGACCGTTGCTCGCGTGATTACCACGAATGGGAGAGGGCCTCAGGTTCGCAGGCGGCCACACAGGGCAGCGGCGGCCTTTCCCCCTCGGGTTTGCACGGGGCGCATGCATACTTGATCCTGTTCCTGCGGCTCTCCGATACAATGGCCACCGGCCCGTCCCGCAGGGGATCGTGCGGGTCTTCCTCCACCACCTGCAATACGCCCGCCGGGCAAACGCGCACACAGGCGCCGCACCCGTTGCAGCGATCCGTATCGATGGCGATGAAAAACTCGCCCGATGCGTCTTTATACCCGTAGTTGGCAATCATTCGACAATCCTCTGATCTCCCGGCGTTTGCGGACGGCGAAGCACGGTACGTGAAAACCGTGGACGAGGCTCATGGGCCTTTTCTCGAAGCTATTGCAGGCTCTTCTTGAGGTTGATGAAATTGCTGCGATCAAAACCCAGCGTCTTGAAAAAGGACAGGAGGTCCACGGAATCCCATCGAACCGTAGTGTACACATCGTGCACGCCTTGATCTTTACAGAATTCAAACACTTTCGTTCCAATGGCCTGTCCTATTCCCGAACCCATATATTTGGGATCCACCCCCATCATCTCGATCCAGAAACTGTGATCCAACCCGAACGCCCCCCGCTTGAACACGCCCATCATGAACCCGACCACGTGACCATCCAGAACGGCCACAAAAGCGGCGCTGCTCCTGTCATCCAGGCTCTTTCGAAGAAGCTCCCGGACAACCGCGGGCGTCGGTTTACCGGTGATTACATGGTGGATCCGCACCACTTCGTCGATATCCTCTTTTCCAAGGGGTCTGATTTCCATGTGCTCGATCATCATTGAAACCTGTCGCGCCGGTAGGGCTTAGAAGCCCGTTGATAAACAGTGTTTCGGACAGGCCGGTGAAAAACGACGAGATGCAAGGCGCGCGAATCCTGAGGAATGAGGCGTACCTACAGTACGCCCCAATGACGAAGGATACGGCGCAACACGGCGGATCGCGTTTTTCACCAGCCTGTTAGTCGATACGGATGATTTTGACATGCTTGCCCACCCAGTCCGGGGGAAGATACACGCGGCCGCTGTTACCGCTGAGTTTAACGACCTTGTCGATCATTTCCTCGCCATACACTTCAAAGCGCACCTTGGCGGGCGTCGGTTTGTCTTCTTCGGACCGACTTTCATGTTCTTTAATGGGAGGATCTTTCTTTTTCATGTCGTCCGTCGTGGTGGAGTGCTCCGTTTCAATCACAATTCAGCTACATTGTAACTCTAGAATGACTGGAAACGTATGTCAAGGCAAAACCAGGGGATTCCCGGGAACCCGAGTCGCGCGGAGATGCATCTTTCCGCGGATGAAGACCCCGTTGCGGCATGTGGAACGAGGTTGGGTCTCCCCCGGATCCGGCAGAGTTACGGACACCTTCGGACGCGGTGCTCTCTCCGGCTTTTCCAGTTTTTGTTTGAACTTTACAGGTGGATCTTGTATTCAGGCAATGTATGAACATCGTTACCGTTTTCCAAAAAGACCCTTGTATTCCGGATGGATTCCATCCGGAGTACTCTCCTACACCCGGAGTACAGAATTGCAGTGCTCTCACGGTGTCGGAGACACGGCGCGTTTCTGAAACGCGAAGACCCATACAGGGCTTCGAGCCATGAAGAAATCGTACGGGAATATTCTGGATCGCGTTGGAAACACTCCTCTCGTGGAGATCCACAAACTGCGTCCGCACCCCAACGTCCGTATTTTGGCCAAACTGGAGAGTCACAACCCCGGCGGTTCCGTAAAAGACCGAGTGGCCTTGTCCATGATCGAGGGAGCGGAGCAGCGGGGTGAACTTCCGGGCAAGACCATCATCGAAGCCACCAGCGGAAATACGGGCATCGGATTGGCCATGGTGGCCGCCATCAAGGGCTATCCCATTACCCTGGTCATGCCGGAATCCGCCAGCACGGAGCGACGCAAGATCCTGAAAGCCTACGGTGCGGAACTCCTGCTCACCCCGGCCCACCTGTCCACGGACGGAGCCATCGAAGAAGCCTACCGCCTGGCCCGGGAGTTTCCCGAACGCTACTATCTGCCCGACCAATTCAACAACGAAGACAACGTGCGGACTCATTACGAAGGCACCGGTGTCGAAATCTGGGAGCAGTCGGGGGGGCGGCTCACTCATTTCGTGGCCACCCTGGGCACCACGGGAACCGTCATGGGTGTCTGCAGGCGACTCAAGGAATACAATCCCGACATTCAGGTTATCGCCGTGGAACCCTATCTGGGACACAAGATCCAAGGGCTCAAGAACATGAAAGAATCTTACAAGCCCGGGATTTTTGACAAATCCGTTCCGGATCGAATCGTTCATGTGGAGGATGAAGCCGCGTTCGAGATGTGTCGCCGGCTTGCCCGGGAGGAGGGAATTCTGGCCGGGATGAGTTCGGGCGCCGCCATGTCCGCCGCCTGTGACATTGCGCGGGATCTGGATCAGGGAATGGTGGTGACTCTGCTTCCGGACGGCGGGGAAAGATATTTGAGCACCACCTTGTTCCAGGATCGCCGGCGCTCTCCCATCAAGTTTTTCAATACACTCACCCGGACCAAGGAGGACTTCATCCCCCGCCGCCCCGAATCCGTCACCATGTATTCCTGCGGACCCACGGCCAATGACTTTTTGGACTTGGGCACCTGCAGGCGATTGGTGGCGGCGGACCTGGTTCGGCGTCATCTGGAATACCGGGGTATGGAAGTCGTCCACGTGATGAATATCACGGACATCGACGACAAGACCATCCATGGCGCACACGCAGCCGGAAAGCAATTGCGCGAGTTCACGGACGGGTACGTTGCCGAGATCCTGAAAGATGTGGATACGCTTCGGGTGAAACGGGCCACGCACTATCCCCGACCCAGCGAACACGTGGAACAGATGATCGAAACCACTCGACGATTGATTGACAAGGGATACGCTTACGAGAAGTTTCGATCCGTATATTTCGACATATCCCGTTTTGAAGGGTACGGACGCCTTTCCCGGGTGGACCTGAGCAAGATTCACGTGGGGAAGACCGTGGATCTGGATGAATACGAGAAGGACAACCCGCGGGACTTTACACTGCTCAAGCGCACCACGCTGGCGGAACTGAAGCGGGGAGAATTCTACCGGACGCCTTGGGGCAACGTCCGGCCGGGCTGGCACTTACAGTGCGCATCCTTGGCCATGAAGTACCTGGGGGAAACCATTGACATCCATACCAGCGGCTCCCATTTGGTGTTTCCGCATCATGAGAACGAAATCGCCATCATGGAGGCGCTTACAGGCCAAAGGTTCGTCAACTACTGGTTGCACAATGAACCCGTCATGATGAACAGCCGGCGAATGTCCCGGATTTCAGGGGAAACGGTGACCCTCCGAAGTCTTGTCGACCAGGGGTACACCGGGAGGGAGATTCGTTACTGGCTCTTGAGTCAACACTACCGGAAACCACTGAACTACAGCCCTTCCGCCCTGCAGGCCGCCCGGCATTCCTTGAAACGACTCGACGAGTTCATACGACGCACTCACTTTCTCCACGGAGGAAGCGGTTCCGAAGAGGCGCCTCAGTTCGTGTACGAGCTGAAAAGCCGGTTCAACCACGCCATGGACGACGATCTGAACGTACCCGCCGTCCTGGCGGCCCTGTTTCAGTTTGTGCGTCGCGTGAACCCCCTCATATCCCGGAATGCGCTGGATGACCAGCAGGCCCATGAAGTTCTGGAAGTTTGGAGGACCATCGACGGAACGCTTAGAATCGGTGAGTCGTTTTCCAAAGATCTTACGCCGGAAGAAGAACTCCTGTTGCACAAACGGGAATCGGCCCGGAATATGAGAAATTGGGAAGAAGCCGATCGTCTGCGGGCCGAACTGGAGCAAACCGGCGTAACGATTGTGGACGGCCCTGAAGGAACCCGCTGGTTTCGAGTGGAACGGGCCTGATCCTACCGGATCGACAGGCCGGGGGTCCGCAAACGTCGACCCCAATCCCCACCTCGCACACCCAAAACAGGCATCCACCCGGCCCGGACAGGGAGTTGGGTTGATCGCACTTCCCGGGTCCTGCGGGACCCGGTTCAGGTACAAGGCGGTATTATGAACCGAGACCGGCTCAAAGACATCCTAACTCAGGTGAGGCAGGGAACCCTCGACATCGAGGAGGGTTTGAACCAACTTAAAGGATATCCATACGAGGACTTGGGATTTGCCACGGTGGATCACCATCGGCCCCTGCGACAGGGATTTCCCGAAGTGGTGTTCGGGGAAGGAAAGAGCGCGCATCAGGTGATCTCCATCGTCTCCGCGCTTCTGGCCGATGGAGACAGCGTATTGGTCACCCGGCTCTCCGCCGGGAAGAGTGAGGCGGTGCTCCAGGCGTTTCCCCAAGGCATCTATCATCCCTCGTCCCGGACGTTGACCGTCACGGGTTCCGAAGCATCCCCCGAACCCTCGGGCTTCATTTTGGTCATCAGCGCGGGGACATCCGACCTGCCGGTGGCCGAGGAGGCGCTCATTACGGCCCGTTTCCTGGGAAACCGGGCGGAGTATCTGACGGACGTGGGCGTGAGCGGTGTTCACCGGTTACTGGCCAGGCGAAACATATTGGATGAGGCGCGCGTCTTCATCGTCGTGGCGGGCATGGAAGGCGCTCTCCCCAGCGTGGTAGGCGGGCTGGTGCGGCGTCCGGTGATCGCGGTGCCCACCAGCGTCGGTTATGGCGCCAGTTTCGGGGGAGTGGCGGCGCTTCTGGGCATGCTCAACTCCTGCGCCTCCAACGTGGCCGTAGTCAACATTGACAACGGGTTCGGCGCCGCTTACGTGGCCACCCTGATCAACCAACATGCCCGGTTTTAATCCATCTCTTCCGGAAGAAACGGCGCCGCAGGAACAGCCGCAGGCCGGGTTCATCGACGGTTCGTAGCCCTTTCCCATACGGAGCCCGTCCATTGCTCACCGGAGCGGCGGAACAAGAAGTGCCGCCCCTTCCGCAAGCATCGAGATCCGTCGGGGCTTCCGGGATCTTTATTCCAAGCGGAACAGCGATGGTGAACGGTCGCCTTTCAGAGGCGGCCCTGAGGGCCGCCCGGAACAGGATCAGTCGAGGTGGGTGTGCGGGTTTATGATGAGTATGGGTACCGGGGCGTTCTTGACCACTTTCTCCGCCACACTCCCGAATATCAAGCGGTCCAACCCTTTGCGTCCGTGCGTACCCATGACGATCAGGTCCATGTTCGCTTCCTTGGCGAACCGGATGATTTCTTCCGCGGGATCGCCTTCGAGCACCTGATATTGCACGTTCTTGCCGTACGTGTGCTCATCGTGAAATTCCTTGAGCTTGTCGCGCGCCGCTTTCTCCATGTCTTTTTCAAGTGTATCCAGCGAAGGGTGCGGCACGTAGAATCCGGCCATATACCGGATGTCTTCCACCACGAACACTATGTGCAAAGCAGCCTGGAACTTCCCCGCTACCTGCAGGGCAACGGGAAGGATCTTCTTCGAGTTTTCCGAAAGATCCATCGGGAATAAGATGTTTCTGATATCTTCCATTATTCGACCCCTATTGTCTATCAGCCCGTTGATAAACATCATTTCGAGCAGGCCGGTGCAAAACGATGACATGAAAGCCACGCCTATGGCGTGACAGCCGGTCGCCTTTTCACCAGCCTGTTAGAAGTTCAGATCCACACCCTCGCCGGGTTTTAATGGAAGCACGCGCACACCGGGATGAACCCTCCCCAATTCCTTGGCAAAACCGTCCGCACTGGGGGTCAGAATGGGAAAGCTCTGGTAATGCATGGGCACCACCACCTTGGGTTGAATGAGCCCCACGGCGGCGACAGCCTGCACAGGGTCCATGGTAAACACGTTTCCGATGGGTAGAAGCGCCATGTCGATTCCATGGGTTCGACCCAAGGTCCCCATACTTTCGAACAAACCCGTATCTCCGGCATGGTAGATGCTCCAGCCGTTTTCAAGCCGCACGATATAGCCTGTAGGCGCCCCGGTCCCCGAAGAATGAAAGGCCTGCGTCATGGTGATTTCCACGCCGTCCACCGGTGCCGTGGCTCCGATGTTCAGACCGAATCCCCCGTTCAACACTTGCGTTTGAGGAATTTGCTCGTCCCGCATGATCCGGGAAGCGGTTTCCACGTTGGCCACCAGGGTAGCCCCGGTCTTCCTGAGAATTTCCCCGGTCTGCCCCACATGGTCGAAATGATCATGGGTGACCAGCACAAGATCCGCGCGTTCAAGATCATCGAGCGTTATGGGGCACAGGGGGTTTTCCACCACCCAGGGATCGATGAGAATCACCTTTTGGGTTGCGGTGGTAATGGAAAAGAATGCATGGCCATAAAACGTCAGTCTCCCATTAGCCATCGAAAGCCCTCCTGATATGGGTTAAACTCCGCTTCGAATATACTCCACGGCATTGCGGAAAACCCGGATCCCGGCGCCTTCCGAGCACATCGACGCAGTCCCCGACGCCTTCCGAAAGGTCCAGTCCGGATGATTGGTCCAATGATTGTAGGCCTCCGGGTGAGGCATCAATCCGAACACACGTCCCGATGAATCACAGATTCCGGCGATATCCCTCATGGACCCGTTGGGGTTCTCCGGGAACCGAGTTCCCGCAGGCGAACCGTCGGGCATCGCATACCGGCACACGATCCGTGACCCTGCTTCCAAAGCATCCAGCACGGTTTCCGCCGCCACGAACTTGCCTTCCCCGTGTCGTACGGGAAGCTCCATCCGGTCCATGCCTCGGGTGAACACACAGGGAGAGTCGGGATTCACCGCCAGATGCACCCACCGGTCCTGAAAATTACCGCAATCATTCCACGTCAGTCCCACTTCCCGTGACGCATAGTCGCCGTCCAACCCGGGAAGCAAACCCATGTTCACCATGGCTTGAAATCCGTTGCATATCCCCAATACCAACTTGCCTTCCCGGATGAATCGCCGGATTTCCTCTCCGAGGTGAGTACCCAACCGCGTCGCCAAGATCACTCCCGCACCGTGGTCATCACCCCAGCTGAACCCCCCGTCGAACACCAGGATCTGGAATTGGTCCAAATGAGCATGGGGCCGGCCGGCCCAACCGACCAGTTCGTTGATATGCACCCGGTGAGCCTCGGCCCCCGCTAGTTCCAGTGCGTATGCGGTCTCCCGGTCGCAGTTGATTCCGTAGCCCGCCAGCACCAGGGCTTGGACCTTCTTCTCCATCAGATCAGTACTCCAAACAAGGATTTCCAGGAAGCGGCAAGTTCATTCACGGAAGTATCCATCAGGACGGCTCCCCCGGCGCCCGTGAGGCGCATGCGCGCGGTATCCGTGACAACACCCACGCAGGCTGCGGATCCGGGTTTGAACAGGGACTCGAAAGCCTCACCCTGCGCCTGAGGCACGGTTACAAGAAATCTCCCGGCGGATTCCGAATACAGGAGCCGTTCATGATCCAAGCCTTGCTCCGCGGGAACCTTCCGGAGATCCATATCCACTCCCGTCCGGCCTGCAATGGCGCACAGAGCCGTGTGCACGCCCAGACCTCCCCGATAGATTCCGTGGACCGATGAAACGCATTCCCGAACAATGGCCCGATGCACGGCCGAGTACTGTTCCCGGAACTCATCGGGCCGGATCACCGGCGCGTTCAATCCCGTCACCCCTCGGTAGGAATAGTATTCGGAACCTCCCAATTCGTCCCGGGTCACCCCCACCACAAAAATTAGGTCCCCCGGAATCTTGAAGTCCATGGTCACACACCGGTCCACCCGGTCCACGATTCCCGTGGCGGCAAATTGGAGCGTCTCGGGACCGGACACCTTTATCCGCTGTCCCCAGCGTTCCTCGATCATGCCGTCCACGTACATCGAATCCTTGCCCGATAGAAGGGGAATCCCGTAGGCCAGACACACGTCGCGCACCGCCCAGCAGGCGCGCACCAATTGAGCTGCCTTGAACCGACCGTCCGGATTGGTACGCCGATGGTACTGGATATTGGGCCAGCAGAAATTGTCCACCCCGCCGACACGTTCGGGATCGGCCCCCACGGCGATCACACGGCGGAACGCCTCATCGACCGCGTTGGCCGCCATGTGATAGGCGTCAATGGCCGAATATTCCGGATTCACGGCTTGGGCGGCCGCCAATCCCACGGGCCTGTCCAGTACGGGACGCAAGACACAGGCATCCGAGGGAACATCGCGACCCCGACCCACCAAGGGCTTGATCACGCTGCTTCCTTGTACTTCGTGATCGTATTGTCTGGCGATCCACGCTTTGGATGCCATGTTCGGGCGCGTGAGCATGTCCTTGAGAAGCCCTTCGTGATTCAGCACCGGTCCCAGCACGGGTTCACGCAGTCCTCGAAGATCGGGAGGGATCCACTCCGCATCGAATTCCCACTGAGGAAAATCCCTCTGCAGGAAGTCCATGTCCACAAAAGCGCAGGTAGCGCCCTTATACCGGAGATGCAGCTTTCCGGAATTTCTGTACACGCCGATGACGGTACTCTCTACGGCGTGTTTTCGGCTGAGTTCCATAAACCGCTTCAGGTGGTCGGGGCGCACACCCACCGTCATTCTCTCCTGGGATTCGGACACCCAGATTTCCCATTGATCCAACCCCTCGTATTTCAATGGAACTCGGTCCAGATCCACTTCGCAGCCGTTACTGAATCGAGCGGATTCCCCTATGGAGGAGGACAGCCCGCCGCCTCCGTTATCGGTGATGAATCCAATCAACCCTTCGTCCCGGGCCTCCAGCAGGAACTCATGCATCTTCTTCTGGGTATACGGGTCCCCTATCTGCACATGACCGGCGGGTGTGGATTCACTGAATTCCTCGGAGGCGGCGGTTACCCCATGAATGCCGTCCTTGCCCACACGCCCGCCCACCATGACAATGAGATCACCGTCCGTCGTAGTCTTGGATTCCGAGGGCTTTCCCTTCACCCGGGCCGGCATGAGCCCTATGGCCGTCACAAAAACCAGACACTTGCCGATATATCCATCGTGAAAGTAGACTCCGCCGAAGGGTGTGGGCACACCACTCTTGTTCCCGCCGTCCCGAACGCCCTCTACGACGCCGTCCAGAAGCCGTCTGGGATGCAGACGCGGCTTCAGGGGACCCGAGTAATCCCGGTGTCCCACGCAGAAACCGTACATTCCGGCCACCAGCCTGGAACCCAGGCCCGTGCCCATAGGATCCCGATACACGCCTACGATGCCCGTCAATGCTCCACCGTAGGCTTCCATATTGGAGGGGCTGTTATGAGTCTCCCCGGTGATCACGTAAAAATGATCTTCGTCCAGGCGAGCCACCCCCGCGTTATCCCATAACACGGAGATCACCCAGGGTTTCCTTTTCTGGATCTCGAGGGTGGGGTGCTCGATGCAGGTCTTGAACAGGTTGTCCACAGTGATTCGATCGCCGGCCCCCCGGTCCACGTAACGGAAAAGCCCCCTGAACGTGTTATGGTTGCAGTGATCGCTCCGAGCCTGGGAGATGTATTCGATCTCCACGTCCGTAGGCTCGTCTAGGCCCACCGCTCGACGCTCCTCCCGTACCGTGGGATCCAGGAAGTAGGACCGAATCGCCGGAATGTCCCTGGGATTCAACGCCAGGTTCCGCTCGGCGCTGATGCGCTGCAGTTCTTCATCGCTTTGGACGGGTATTATGGAGACCCGGGGTTCGTGCTCCAGCCGCACCTTGGGAAGTATGACGCCGATGCCCGTCTCGGGATTCCATTCGTCTCTGGAAAACACTTTCCACTGATGGACGATGTCGTTGGCAAGGAGTTCGGAAGTCAAGGTTTTCACCTCCGAAGAGGTCAAGTTCCCTTGGATCGCATACGCCCTGGAAGAATACACGGCCTCGCCCGGCTTGAACCGTATATTCAGGAGGTCCTCAACGGCTTCGCGCGCCGTGGCGCCCGGGTTGTCGCGCACTCCGGGACGAAGACCCACCCAGACCATCCAGTCGAAGTCCCGCGCCAGGGGCCGGAAGGCGGACTCCTGGGTAACGGGATTCGTAAACACCGCCGTGCGGATCCGTTCCCGCTGAACCTCCGTCAGGTCCACATCGAACGTGAGCACCGACAGGGTCCGGACCGACTCGATGCGGAGTCCCAGGTACTCCCGGGCCTTTCTTTGAATGTGGTGGCCTTCGGCATCGAAGAAATGCGGTTTGAGACCAACCTCCATTCGAAACGGCATGAAATCCTCTCAGAACGAACGATTCACCCGAGGCGATCCACCCGAATGCCCGCGAGGAGCCTCTCGGATTCTTCGTCCAGTTGACGTATAATCTCACTCAAGGGAAACTCCGCGCCGCACCCCGTGCAACGAAAGCTCACGGAGCGTCATACTCGTGTAATCCGGATGTCATGGGAACAGCGGGGGCACGTCATGAGTCCGCCACGTAACAGTTGATAAACCCCATTGCGGGCAGGCCGGTGCAAAACGATGAAATGCAAGGCGGGCGAATCCTGAGGAACGAGGCGGACATGCAGTACGCCGCGATGACGCCTGTCTGCATGGGACACACAGGCAGACAGGATGAAGCCCAACGAAGCAGATCGCGTTTTTCGACGGCCTGATAATTGGCGGCAACAGGGTTTCCCATGTCCTGCCGCCTTCTTGTGTTTTCTATCACGTTTCGGCCGCCGTGTCACAAGAAATGAAGCACGACCTTTGGACACGGCAATATACGGCGGCCCGGCGGCGGATGAAATTCCGTTCATTCTGAACGGTCCTGTCAAAATGCCGGGAAATGCTCCAACATCGTTTCTTCCTGCTCATGGACGATTTGGCTCCAGGTCTCCGATAACCGTCTTTTCACCTGCGGTCGTAATTTCTCTTCCCATAAACCCCATGCGCATGCTAACAAACATGTTCCGCGAGTCAGTAACCGTTTACACACGTCGCCGGAAGTCGTTTCATCCGCCGGTACGAATCCGGACGGCGCCGCACACCCGGCAGGGAAACATCATGATCGTCGATGTCCACACGCACATCTTCTTCCCGGAGGTACGCAAGGAGCGATCCCGTTACATGATGGGCGAACCCGCTTTCAAACAGATCTACGGGAGCGACCAAGCCCGTATGGTTTCCGCCGACGAACTCATCGTCTCCATGGACGAACACGGGGTGGACCGAGCCGTTGTGTTCGGCTTTCCCTGGCAGACTCTGTTTACGGCCGCCCAGTCCAACGATTACGTGCTGGAGGCCGTCCGGAAATATCCCGATCGTCTCATCGGCTTCGCTTGTGTGTATCCCGGCGGCAAGGGAGTCCAGAGGGAAGTGGAGCGTTGTCTCAACGCCGGTATGAAGGGAGTGGGGGAACTGGCCTTCTACGCGGAACGGATGCGGGCGGAAGCCATGCTGGAAGTTCTGAAACCGATTCTGGAGGTCTGTGGCGAACATCAGGTCCCCCTCATGCTCCACGCCAATGAAACCGTGGGCCACCCGTATCCGGGCAAGGCGGAAACGGATCTGGGTGAGATGTACCGCCTTGTCAAATCCATGAAACCCCACCCGGTCATCCTGGCGCACTGGGGAGGCGGGTTGTTCTTCTACGAACTTATGAAAAAGGAAGTCTCCGAGGCGTTGTCTCATGTATTCTACGATACCGCGGCGTCTCCTTTCCTGTATCGTCCCCGGGTCTATTCGCTGGCCGTGGAACTGTGCGGCGCACAGCGGATCCTCTTTGGAACGGACTATCCTTTGCTGGCCGCCGGCCGCTATTTTCAGGAAATGGATCAGGCGGATCTATCGGGAGAACAGCGGGAAAAGATCCTCGGCGCCAATGCCCGAACGCTTCTCAGGTTATGAACAGGGAGACGCTCTTCCGGAACGACTTCGAACGATATGCGGTCTCCCCCTTTTTCAGCTCCGGAGGAGCCTCTAGGGACCGGTTTGAGGAGTCGGGACTGCCGTTCCACTTCGAAACCCCCGAGGACATCTCGGTACTGCGGGTGGCGTTGCTGAATCCCTACTTTCCGAGAAAAGCCCTCCTTCAGACCCATTTTCGGGCGGACCACCCCGGCGGGAAGCTTCCACCGCATCGATGGGAACGCAACCTCAAGCGACGTCTGCTACAATTCTCCCGGATTTTTCTACGTATCTGGTCGGACTTGCCGGCGTTCGGCCTGGACCGGATCACCGCGGTACCCCTGGATGGAAGAACAAACCATCCCTTTCCCGAGGACCAATGGTGCAGCTTGTGCGGTCTCTGCTGCCACCTGGGAGGAGTCGTCCCCGATCCTCCGCCCACCGTTCGGTATCCGGGGTACTGGTACACGTATTTGAGCGGGGACGCGCCCATGGTCCAGGAATTCTGCCCGTTTCTGTTTCAGTATTTCGACAGGGACATCCTCTTCTGCGCGATCCACAACATCAAGCCCCGCTCTTGCCTCCGGTACGGTGAAGAAGACTGCCGGCGCAACCATCCGGGGGCCGCACGATAATCCTTCCTTCATCCTCTCACGCGGAAACGCACCGGGTCACAATTAGAAGAGTCCTGGGCCCAAAGCCTTCCGGCAATTCATATCCCACTCGCGTTACATGCGCATCCATTTCGGAAAAGGCTTCCTCCTCCCCCCGGGGACCCTTCATGGCAATGAGGCGTCCGCAGGAATTCAGGAACGGCGCCCCCAAAGACCACAGATGTTTCATAGGGCCAAGCGCCTTGGCCGTGACCACGTCCACCGACTCCAGAGCCGGTTCCTTCACCGTTTCCAGGCCCAGGCGTGCTTGAACCACCTGTATTCCCTCCAGCTCGAGTTCCAGAATCACTTGTCTCAGGAAATTCGCCTTTTTGCGGGCGGACTCCAGGAGGAAGCAATGAAGATTCGGCCGAAACAGCTTCAACACCAGGCCCGGGAATCCGGCCCCCGACCCCATATCCAGGAGCCGGCCTTTCTCCGGAAGCAAAAAAGCGAGAGACAGAGAATCCAGGAAGAGGTTTACGGCCATATCCCGCGCGTTTCGGTGCCCGACCAGGCGGAACACACGATTCCACTCCCGGAGGATCCGGAAATATCCCTCGCATTGCCGCAGGAATCGGCTGCCGGGGTCCAGGTTCCATGCTTCCAGGCCCCGCTCCAAGGTCCTGCGGAAACTCATGACGGAGGAATCGGCGGGGTCTTCCGCATGGTCGGCGTGCATAAGCGATCTTCCTTGTCCCGCAGTCGGGTATGTGTATCCGGATAGAGGGCGAAAATGCCTCAACGGGGTTGCAGCATCCGCAATCACCAAGTATACGGTACGGAACCGGGGACTCAAGACATTCCCGACGTGGAGAACTCTGAACCGGCGGCGCAGGGTTTCTTACGCCTGCGCATCGGAGTAGCCGCCGCCCCGGCGGGTATGTCGCTAAAAGGCCCGAATCAACCGTATACCCAAGCCGTCAAAAAACGGTTTATCAACGGGCGGACAGGATAGTGCTTGTATGGTGAAACCACGCGCCGCGGCCATGAACCACGTCTGGTTTTTTCTGGTACTCGTCGCCATTCTGGCTGCGGCGTTCGGCGGTACCATGGAGGCCCTGTTGGATGCCTCTTTTGCGGCGGCCAAAAGCGCCGTGCAGTTGTCCATCGGACTCATCGGGGTCATGGCTCTGTGGCTGGGTCTCATGAAGGTGGGGGAGCGGGCCGGGCTCCTGCGTATTCTGGCTCGCGCCATCCGTCCCATCATGGTGCGTCTCTTTCCCCAGGTTCCGGGAGACCACCCGGCCATGAGCGCCATGGTGATGAACATGAGCGCCAACGCATTGGGTCTAGGCAACGCCGCCACGCCCATGGGCATCAAAGCCATGATGGAACTGGATCGCCTCAACTCCGTCAAGGGTCGGGCCACGGACGCCATGTGCCTGTTCCTGGCCATCAACACGTCCAATGTAACCCTGCTTCCCTTGGGCGTCATCGGGGTACGGGCCGCTGCCGGCAGTTCGGAACCCGCCGCCGTCATCGTCCCCACGCTTCTGGCCACGTTCTGCTCGACTCTGGCGGCTATTGCCGCCGCACGGTTCCTGGCCCGGATGCATCGGGATACGGACTCGCCATCCCAAGATCTTGCGATGGAAAACGGTTCACCCATTCCGGAAGATTCGAACATCCTCAAGGATGCGACAAACCCGAATCCCGAGGACCTTCCCGACCTGCATCCACCGGGTTCCGTGACCCGATGGGTCTGCCTTCTCCTGGCGGCCGCTTTCCTTGCCGCAATGATTCTCAGGATGGTTCAGGCGGATTCGCTCCCGGAAGCGGGTCGTGAGATCTTATCCTACTGGCTCGTACCCCTCATCATGGGAGGACTCTTGATGTTCGGCCATCTGAGGGGAGTGGCCGTATACGAGGCCGCCACGGAGGGCGCCAAAGAAGGCTTCCAAGTGGCGGTACGGATCATACCTTTTCTGGTCATGATCCTGGTGGCCGTGGGCATGTTCCGTGCTTCAGGCGCATTCGACCTCATGGTGCGGCTCGTCGGACCCCTGACCTCCCTCATCGGCATGCCGCCCGACGCCCTCCCCATGGCCCTCATGCGCCCACTCTCGGGAAGCGGCGCATTCGGTATCATGAGCGAAACCGTCCACCATGCGCCGGACAGTTTCAGCGCGTTCCTGGTCTCCACCATGCAGGGCAGCACCGAAACCACTTTCTACGTGCTCGCGGTGTATTTCGGCGCCGTGGGAATCACACGCACCCGATACGCACTTGCCGCAGCCTTGTTGGCGGATGCCACCGGTATCCTTTCCGCCCTCGTATTCTGCCGTTTGTTTTTCTGAACACGTCGCCCACACCCGGAATCAGTCTCCGGTTGACACGTTTTTCAGCCTTTGGTACCCAGTGGAAAAATCCAAATTTCATCCGGACACCCGCACCGGAACGTGCGGGTCCGAACCCCTATGTTCGCCAGCCCGTTGATAAACACTCTTGCCGGCAGGCCGGTGCAAGACGATGAGATGCAAGGCGGGAGAATCCTGAGGAATGAGGCGTATGTAGGTACGTCGCACTGACGAAGGATGAAGCCCAACGAAGCAGATCGCGTTTTCTGACGGCTTGTTATGGGTGAAAGAGAACATGCCCATTTACGAATACGAATGTTTGGATTGCTCCAAGGAATCCGGTTTCCTGGTGCTCCGAAAGGAAGACGAGAGACAAATCACATGCCTTCATTGTGGTGGAAAACGGCTGAAGCGGTTGATTTCCCGGGTGGCCTACCATATGTCCGAGGGCGACCGACTGGAGGCGTACGACCCTTCCGCTCCCCAAACGGGCGATTTTTATCGGGACTCCCGCAACATCGGGCTGCACGCCAAGAAGCGGGCTCAACAGCTCGGAGTGGACCTCGGTTCGTCGTTCGAAACCACACTGGAGAAACTTCGCTCCAATCCCGCTTCCGTATTGGATGATAAAGACTGAATCGCTTCCTGGGCATCTTACCAGCCCGTTGATAAACGCCATTGCGAACAGACGCGTGAAAAACGATGGGATGCAAGCCACGCCTTTGGCGTGACCGCGGATCGCGTCTTTCAACGGCCTGTTGCGGGGTGCGGCGACCCGTGGCGGCGGAATCAGGGCATAAAAAACCCCCACCCGGCCGCCTTCCTGAGCACATGGTGGGGGAAAAGGGGATTGGGGAAGGCAAGTTCCGTAACTCCCCTTTTTTTGTAAAACACATGGTAAGACCTGTCTCATTGAAAATCAAGGGTTTCTTACACCCCCGAGACAGTCACTTGTCACCGTGTCTTACGGCTTAGTTTCATTATAACACTCCGATTCGTGATTACCAGCCCCACGTCAAATAATTATGAATGGAATCCGAAGCCGTTCGGCCTGCCCCCATGGCCAGGATGACGGTGGCCATACCCGTCACGATGTCCCCTCCGGCCCAGACTCCCTTCTTGCCGGTCTTGCCGCTGAGCGGATCGGCCAGGATATATCCCCTTTTATCCACCTGCAGCCCGCTCGTAGACCGCGTAAGCAGAGGATTCGCCCCGGCGCCTACGGAAATCACCACCAAATCGCACTTCATCTCGAACTCGGACCCTTCCATGGGCACCGGCCTTCTGCGGCCCGATTCATCAGGCTCGCCGAGTTCCATCCGAATGCATTCCATGCCGATCACCCGACCCCGCTCGTCTCCGATAAACCTCTTGGGGTTCGTCAGGAGAAAGAACTCGATCCCTTCCTCTTCGGCGTGGTGAATTTCGGCGATTCGGGCGGGCATTTCCTCCCGAGAACGCCGGTACACGATGCGTACCGTATCCGCTCCCAATCTCATGGCCGTGCGGGCCGAGTCCATGGCCACATTTCCTCCACCCAGCACCACCACTTGTTTCCCCCGCGCAATAGGCGTGTCGTAATCCGGGAAAAGGTAGGCCTTCATGAGATTGGAACGGGTGAGGTATTCATTGGCCGAGTAAACTCCGATGAGATTCTCTCCCGGGATGTTGAGGAACTTGGGCAGACCGGCTCCCACACCCAGATACACGGCATCGAATCCTTCCTCGAACAGCTCATCCACCGTAATGGAGCGGCCGACCACCTGGTTGCACACCAATTGCGCTCCCATGCGCTCCAGGAAATTCACTTCGGAGTATACGATTTCTTTGGGCAGGCGGAACTCGGGTATGCCGTAGACCAGCACGCCGCCGGGCTTGTGAAATGCTTCAAAAATGGTTACGGAATGACCTTTCCGGATCAAGTCGCCAGCCACGGTAAGGCCGGACGGTCCGGATCCTACCACGGCCACTCGTTTTCCCGTCGAGGGCGCTCTGGGAGGCAGTTCCCCGCTGCCATACATCCGTTCATGGTCCGCCGCAAAACGCTCCAGGTTTCCAATGGCGATGGGCGTACCCTTCTTGTTCAGTATGCACTCCCCTTCACACTGAATTTCCTGAGGACAGACCCGACCGCATACGGCGGGAAGGGCATTTTGCTCCCAAATGCGGCGGATGGCTTTGGTGAACTCTCCCTCACGGACTAACTGGATAAATCCCGGAATATCGATATGCACGGGGCAACCTGCGACACATTGGGGCTTCTTGCATTGCAGACAGCGTTCCGCCTCCGCCACGGCCATTTCCGGTGTGTACCCCGTGGGCACTTCCAGGAAATTGCGTTTGCGGACATCCGGTTCCTGCTCGGGCATCAATACTCGTTTTGCCTGTTCCGCATCCTTTTTGGCCATTGATCTTCCTCCCGATCCACTACATCCGTTTCCGATCCCGGATCGCTACGCCCCGCATGCGCACCGGTATTTCTCCATGGCGACGGCTTCATCCTCACGGTAGGCGGCCAGACGCTGCATCAACTCGTCGAAATCCACCTCGTGCCCGTCAAACTCCGGCCCGTCCACGCAGGCAAAGCGGGTTTCCCCACCCACGGTCACCCGGCAGCAACCGCACATTCCCGT
>CAZQXK010000062.1:0-24795 GCA_964597345.1 uncultured Thermodesulfobacteriota bacterium
GCGCGTGCTCATGGATATGGCGGACCGGCAAAAACTGGAATCCGCCGCCTAAACCGAACCCCGCGGTTCGAACCGGAACCTACCGAACGCCCCCTCCATCGAGGGGGCGTTCCTTTTCAACAGCCTGCCCGAAGTGCTGTTTTTCAACTGTTAGGAGACCCCCTCAGGAGATACTTCGCAGCCGCCGCGGGGGAATGTCTCAAAGCCTCTTGTAAGTGACGGTGAAATGCACTAAATGGCAGGGTCTGGAATCTGCGGCGGAAGGCGGAATCATGCTGGAAGTGGCTCTAATAGCCCTGGCTCTGGGGTGCGATGCGTTCGCCGTGGGACTTGCCGTCGGAACGCGATGGAACCATCCCCGGCAGGTATTCCGGCTGTCGTTTCACTTCGGCCTGTTCCAGTTCCTGATGCCCGCAGTAGGCTGGTTTTTCGGAACACGCCTCCTGGATATGGTAAGTCGGTGGGGAACCTGGGCGGCGGCCCTGGTGTTGGTGCTTCTCGCCGGCAAAATGCTGGCGGACGCTCTGAGCAAGGAACCCGAATCCGACTATAGCCTGGATCCCACCCGGGGCGTGACGCTGCTCACCCTTTCCCTGGCCACCAGCATGGACGCCTTGGGGGTGGGATTGTCTTTCGGGATGCTGAATCGTCCCCTCTGGCTCCCCGCCGTTTGGATCGGGGTCACGGCGGGAATCATGACGTGGTGCGCCATGAAGCTTGCCGGCTTCTTGAGCCGCCGTTCAGGTCGAAAAATGGGCGTCGCCGGCGCCATCGTCTTGATACTCATCGCGTTTCGCCTCGTCCTGTCCTGACCGCTGCGGACCGGGTGCGAAAAGAGACGCCTCCTTTTTTCACGACTTCCGGAATCTTTCCAGAGCGGCATCCAGACCTTTGCGGGCCAATGGATCGTACCAGAACTCCACGAATTTCTCGATATCCTCGTTCTTGTAGGCTTGAAGCGCGAACAGCATCTCCATGGTCCGAAGGCGTTTGGCATACGCCAAAGCGGGTGCATGGCGACCGGCCAGGTTTTCCATGGTAAGCTGAGCTTGCAGAATCAACTCTGCATCCGGAAGGACCCGGTCCGCCAACCCCAGCTTCAACGCCTCCTCCGGGGCGCAGAATTCCCCGTTGTAAATGAGACGCCGGGTATGAGCGTCTCCGCATAAGCGGGCCATAAGCCGATCCGCCACGTAAGGCACGGGAACGTTGAGCTGCATTTCGTTCAACCCGAACAGCTTACGCCCCTCGGCCATCCATCGGAAGTCGCAGCACAGGGCGAAAATACACCCACCCGCGGTGGCGTGGCCCCGCAAGGCGCACAGCATGGGCTTGGGAAACGCGTACAAGCGAAGACTCACGTCGTAAAAAAGCGTGAAGAACGTCCGGAATTCTTCCGGTGTCATAGGCACCACAGAGGGAAGATCAAAGCCGATGCAAAAAAACTTGTCGTTGTCTCCCGTGAGAATCACGGCGCCTGTTTCGGAATCGGACTCCAGGGTCTCCAAACACGAGTCCAGTTCGAGAAGCAACTCCGTGGAGATGGAGTGAATCACACCTTTCTTGAAGGTCAACCGCGCTACACCCCGCTCATACAACAGATCCATATGTTCCATATCCGCTCCTTTTCCCATGGTTTCGGAATATCTTCATGCACCCGGATATCCGGTCCGCGTAAAGCGCCGTCCTCCGCCCGCCGGCGCCTTGATGCTTCATCACGCATCCCAGGGTTCCCGAACGGCCCCCCGGACGCGGGGCCGCTCTCCGGTATTTATAACCCGTTGAAAGAAATTTGAAAACCGATTTCAGCAGGCTGTTTATCATCGGGCTGTTAAGAAGTGAGGCGGGTTTTTGAGGAATCGTCAAGATTCGTCGTACAAGAATTCGTGATAGGGATATGTTACCTGGATCCGCCCCGTTTGGGGATCCACAGTCTGTTTCCTTACGGACAACAGCTCCCCGGGCCGGAGATAAGCCCCCTTGGCCGCCAGCTTCATCTCGCAACGCATGACCATGCGACGCAGATCCTCGAGTTCGGCGGGATTAAGACCGTCCACCACGATGTACAGGCGGCCCCGATCCTCGCCGAACCGCAGGAGCCGGACCTGAGGGAATCGCCCGTACAGGTCCTGGAAAAGCGCTTCCACCTCCCGGGCCCATGCCAGGGGGCATCGGCTTTCATACCATGCCCGGGACAGGTACCATTTGTGCACCCGATCCCGGATCTTGCGGTTGTCCTCCGAGTCCCACGACTTGTCGTTCCAATACGGATATCCCATGTCCATATCCTTGAAAATCCGGGTTGTCGGCACGCCGGCGACAAGCAATGATATCGCACGATGCGCCCATAGCCGGGAATACGGTGCGCGGAAGGAACGCCGATGAGGCGACTACCTGTAGTGTAGCCGGCCGTTGAAAAACGCTATCTGCTGTGTTGCGCTTCATCTTTCGTCATTGCGGCGTACTGTTATGTACGTCTCATTCCTCAGGATTCACGAGCCTTGCATGTCACCGTTCTTCTCCACCCTGCCCGCAATGTTATTTATCCATGGGCTGGTGCACACCGGCGCGCAACCCGCCGCATCACGGCTTTCACCAGCCGGCTAATGGATCACCTCCGCGCCCGAAGAACCGCATGCTCGGCGACGGATTCGCTCGACAGGGGGTTCAAATTCCGTCAATCGGAGGTACTTCTCATAGCGCTGGGAGATCCCCTCCGCTTCCAGCAGGAACTGTTTGCAGCTCGTGTTGAAAGGACTCAAATACGAAATCGCATTGATGAACAGGCTCTCGTCCAACTCCACCAGCTTGCGGATCAGTTCCCATTCCATAAGCGGGGGCCCCGAATCGATCCCGGATATACGGTTCACGAGGTCCTGGCGCAGCCGGGATCCCTGGTCGGTTCCCGCCTCCAGAGAAGGCTCTGGTAACAGCTCGACCTCGGCTTCACGATATATCTTTCCCTCCACCTCCCGGTCTATGCGAAATCGCTGGGTTCCCTGAAGCAAAATATTGAACTGCCCGTGCTCCGCCTCTTCGCATTGAAGAATAATTCCTTTACATCCGACTTCGTAGGTTTCGGGGGATCGTTCGTACTCCGCTTCCCAACCGGGCCTCAAAGCCACAATGCCCAAGCATCCGTCCCCCCTTAGGACGTCCGCGACCAAAACCTTGTACCGCGGCTCAAAGATCCGCAACGGCAACACGATGCCGGGAAACAGAACCAGGTTCGGCAAGGGAAAGAGGGGGAGTACTCGACGCTCCAACTGTTCCATAGTATATCCTTTCCAAGGGCGCCACGCCCTTTACAGGCAGAGGGAAAACGGCCCACGGTGCACGGGCTTCGTCCTCGTCGAAACCACGGCGCCGGGGCGCGCGTCCGCACAGCATCCCTATTGCGTACACCGTTTATGCCTGCGCGGCGAACCTCTGCCCGCAATACGGTGTACCAACGGGATATCTACTGTAAATTTAAAGCGTGTTTTTCACGATGCAAGCCATTTGCGGAAGGGGCGGCCCTTTTATTCCCGTTTGTATGCCGAAAACCGACCGTCGTGGAGCCGGGACGGGCGCCTTCAAACGGTCCGGGCGAGTGGGTGAATCCCCTTTCCACGGGGCGGTATCCCGCGGGAAACGGGCGTTTGCGACCATGCTTTCATCGCACCTTCTTGACTTTTCACCGTCCAATGGATAAACAATAAGGTAATCCAAAACCAAAACGTATTTCAGGAAAGGAACTCATTATGCTCGAAGTGACTGATAATGCGCATCACAAGTTTCTGGAGTACTTCGAAAACCAGAAACAAACCAGACCTATTCGAGTCTTCTGGTCGGAAGGCGGGTGAGGCGGTCCATCGTTACAGCTGGCTCTGGATGAGCCCAGAGAAACCGATGAAGTGTTTTCGTTTGAAGGACTCACCTACCTGGTCGAAGCTTCCTTAAAGAACCGAATGGGTAATATGAAGATCGACTTCGTGGAAAACGGTTGGCAGTCCGGATTCTCCATCACGGCAGAGAACCATGCGCCCAAATCTTGTGGGAGTTCCTGCTCGTGCTGAAAAGGTTCGCATGGCCTGATTCGGTGTGAAGAAGAGACTTCAGCCGTTGTTATGGAAGAATAAGTGAGTTAACCCATGCGGGGCATCATCGGCGTGGTGTGTACGGTTCTGCTGGTGTTTCCTGCTTGGCCGGCGGGAGGTACTCCAATGGCTTTCGAAATAGCGAGCGAAGCGTTCTCCCAAGGGAAAACTATACCTACGCAGTATACCTGCGACGGCGCTGATGTTTCTCCACCGCTGCGATGGTCCGATGCGCCGCAAGGCGCCCGTGAATTCGCACTGATTTGTGATGATCCGGATGCCCCCAGAGGCGTCTGGGTCCATTGGGTATTGTGGGGAATCTCCTCGGACACGCATTCACTCCCGGAGGGATTAGGCAAGAAGGCGCCTCTGTCTCCCGGCATGAAGGAAGGCGTCACGGATTTCGGGCGGCCTGGATACGGGGGACCCTGCCCTCCTCCCGGAAAACCCCATCGATATTTCTTCAAGTTGTATGCCCTGGACGCTCCTGTAACCGTGGCGGGTAAGGGATCCAAGGAACAGCTGCTGGAGGCCATGGAGGGACATATTCTGGGGACCGCCGAACTGATGGGCGCATACGGACGATAATGTAGGCTGCGTAGGGCAAGGAGTTCTTCTCGAACCCTAAACTTTGCTTCACACGATGCGGTAAAAAAAACGAAAAGGCCGGGATGTGGGTGTCCCGGCCTTTCCAACTTCGGCTTCCGCGCGATATCAGGGACCCACCGTAAAGGTCAGAATCCGCGCATCGATCCAGGAGCTGAAATTCCAGAGGCTTCCGTACGGCCATGTGACGACGATGCCGAAAACATATTCCCCCCATGGCTCCGACCCGTTGAAGGCGTACCGCATGAGATCTCCGGACACGGCCTGCACGGGCCATCCTTCCGCCTTGAAGTCCACGTAATTCACCCGGTCCGGAAACAGCACCGCGGCGTACACATTGGCTATGGAAGGGTGGACGCCCGGAAGCACCCCCACACTGAGGACAAGTTCCTGCCCGGTCTTGAATTCCCCTCGGTTCAGGAACACCTGCCCGAAAGGCTGGGCGTTCCATCCGGGCCATTGCAGCTTAACCAGCCCGTAGCCGAATTCCGGGTTCGGCAGGAAGTCACCGAGCGCATACGCCCTGCTCATCAACCATGTGGTCAGCAAGCGGGGATCATAGCCGGGAAAGGCTTCCTTCAACAGCGCCGCGGCGCCCGCCACATGAGGGCAGGCCGCACTGGTTCCCTCGAAAGCCTTGGAATAGGATTGGGTGCTGACGCCGGCGGGAGCCGCCAGGTCCGGCTTGGGCCGTCCATCCGTGGTGGGACCTCGGGAGCTGTAATATTTCCGCTGCAAATCGCTGAAATCAACGGCTCCCACGGCCAGCGCATACGGAGAATCCGCGGGTTCGTTGATTTCGTAGGCCGGCGTGACGTATCCGGGGGTCATGCCGCCGAACCACAGCCGCAAGATTTCCGCGCCCGAAGCCTTGTAGCGCTTGACGTACACGTAGTACCTTCCCGTATACGCCGCCGTATACGTGAGGGATTCGTAAGGCCATTGGGCGCCCGATTGCTCGTTTTCGGAACTGGCCACGGTCTTTCCGTTCTTGTCGTCCAGGTACAGGTCGTAGTCCTGCGCCGAAGACGGCCAGTCGTTCCAGGTGAGTTTCACCCGGATCTCGTCCCCCTGGCTCACGTCCAGGTAGTTTCCTTCGTATTGCCCCTTGAAGTTGTGCCAGCCGTCGCCGTCGGGATCGTAAAACGGACCGGTCCACCATTCGTCCGCTTCGTTCCCTCCGGCGTTCACCCAAAGGATTCCATGGTGAAACGCTTTCTCCACCATGTCACAGCTCTTGCCCGTGCCGTCCCCGGGCCACTCGTTGGAGGAACCCGTGGACGCGGACAGGATGTGCACCCCCTGGGAAATGATCCAATCCACCGCTTGTCCCTTCTCCGTCGAGGTCGCATAGGTAACTAGGAACAACGAAGCGCCGGGCGCCAGATCGTGGACGATCTCCGCAGACGCGGTCCCATGCGAAGTGGTCTCGAAACCTTTCGAGCTGAAATTCTTGGTGGTCACATACGACGGCAGCTCGGTCCCCAACAGGTTTTGGTACCCTTTGAAGCCGAGGTCCAGCACGGCCACGTTCACGCCGCTCCCGAAATACCCCATGGAATGCCACCAAGGGGCATCCATGACGGCGGCTCCTTCGGTTACCACCCCTTTAGAAGATTCGTAGATGGGTTCCCGTACATACCGGATCTCAGGGAGATCCGCCACCTCTTCCAGGACGGAAGGGAGACACAAAACCTGGATCCATTCCTCGTATACGGCCTCCACCTCCAGACCCATGGAACGGAGCCGATCCAACAAGGGCTCCGTCGCGAGAGAAGCCGCCACCAGCGTGAGACGCACCCTGCCGTCTTCGTCCCATTCCACAGCCATGCGCCTGGCGTGATCCAAGGCCTGCACCGGGGAATCCGCCGCAGCCAGACGCAACACGGAAGAGGTCATTTTCGGGTGCTTGAAGACTTCGGCTTCCGGGTCGGGTAGCGCCCAGCCCATGGACCCCGGGAGCATCAGCCACACAAAAAGCAGCAGAGTAACAGCCCTTCCAACGGTGGTTCCTCGCATATCCATTCCCCTTGGATGACTTCAGACATCCCCACCGGCGTGTTTTGCGCCGGATGGAGTTTCCGCCGGGCTGAGAATAGCCCATTGATAAATCGTATTGCGGGCGGGCCGGGGCCTGTTAAGACCGATATCGTCCCTCTTTTCGGGTCTCTTGAGCGGTATCGGGTCCGTATGGACCCGAAAAAACAGGCATCCCCCCGTTCACCAGGGGGAAATTCTTCTCGCAGGCGGGCGCAAGGCATCCGGTTCCGGGGCTCAAGCCCGAGCCGGATCGTCAGGGACTCTCACACACCTCCAGCGCGTTTTCAGGGATTTCGTAGAGCTGGTCTTCCGCCCATTGATACGGCATGGCGGATTCCGTGCATCGCACGAGCACGGCGCCGCCGGATCGTAAGCCTTCCACGCGCCCCACCATCCTGAGACGCTCCTTATAGGCGCTTCCAAACCACTGCACGCAGTCCCCTTTCCGGAGCCCTCGATCAGGCGCCTCTTCCGGACCGAAACTTTCCTCCGATCCCTGGGACATCAACTCCCTGATGGCGGCCTCCTGTGCGCGAACGCTCCCCTGCAGTTCCCGGACCTTCTGCTCGAGCAGGTTCTTCTGAATCTCCAGTTCGCCGTACCGTTCCAGCGTCTTGGAGATTTCTTCCGCCTGAAACGCCTTGAGCTTCGCCTGAGTGATGAACTCGGCGTTCTTGGCCCGGAGATCGAGCACCTCCATGCGCGCCCGATCCAGCTCTTCCTCCAGGGTCCGGATATGCTCCTGAAGCCGGGAGATTTCCTGAGTCAGCTTTTGCTCGGTTTCCTTACCCCGGTCCAGCTTCAGCCGGTCGCAGGCGCCGGCGGCGCAAAACACCATGAACCCGATAACCAACATCTTCAGTTTC
The DNA here is from genome assembly GCA_964597345.1 of uncultured Thermodesulfobacteriota bacterium. Taxonomy (GTDB): domain Bacteria; phylum Desulfobacterota; class Desulfarculia; order JACQYL01; family JACQYL01; genus CAZQXK01. The sequence goes on from CAZQXK010000062.1 coordinate 7,592, forward strand.
ACGGATCCCTCCCGCATCCGGCCGGAGTCCGGAACATGAGCCCAACCTGGAACCGTTCGGAAACTCCGCCGCCCGTTGCTTGCCCAAGGCGGAACCGGGTATTTCGGCGTGATCGAGGAGGCGCAGGGCCGACACGAATCCTGCACGCGCACCAATCCTTGATTACTATAGAATAGGCGGTTTCCGCTTTCCAACCTCAAATCGCCGTCAGGCGGCGAAAAAACGGCCTGCCTACATCGGCTCAAATCCCGAGGAGTGCGCGGCAGGGACAAAGCGACGCCCGGGTGACGTCGCCCTCTCCGCCTGCCTGCGTCGATGGGCGCCCCGCAGCGGCCGAACAGGCAAAGCGCGACGTGGTCCATGGCGTTCGGGCGGGAACCGATTAGTCGCATCGCGAAAAGCCGCAACTGCGGCATACCAGGCAGCCGCCTTCGGGCTCCACCACCCCGCCGCAGTCGGGACACGCACCCATCATGTTTTCCCGGGCCACGGCATGGGAATTCGAATACCCGTCGATGACCCGGGCGATGGCGTCCGAACAGGACAACACCATGGACCCGTTGTGCCACACCGGGGAGGGGCATCGGATACCGGACAGCTGGCGGATCACGGACTTGATGTCCACCCCGGAACGCAACGCCAGACTGATGAGCCGGCCGGCCATTTCGATTTGGGACGCGGCGCACCCCCCCGTTTTTCCCATCTGGGCGAATACTTCGCAGATGCCGATCTCATCCGCGTTGATGGTTACGTACAGCTTCCCGCACCCCGTTTGGATGCGTTCCGTCACCCCCTGGGTGCGCACGGGCCTGGGCCTGGGAGTCACGCGGGAAACGGGTTCGGCGCCGGCCTCCGCGTCCTTCTTGGGACCCGGCTCGCTCAAGTTCAGAACCTGGTCGCCCCGGCTGCCGTATCGATAAATGGTGATCCCTTTGCATCCCGAATGAAAGGCATCCAGGTAGGCCTGGCGAACCGCTTCCAGAGGGGCGTCCGCCTGGAAATTGATGGTTTTGGACACGGCGTTGTCCACATACTCCTGAAACGCCGCCTGGATCCGGATATGGCGGTCCGGGGTAACGTCGTGAGAAGTGGGAAACACCCGTTTCACATCCTCGGGGATTCCGTCCAGAGAACGGATGCCCCCCTGCGCCGAGATGAGTTCCATCAAGGATTCGGAGTAGAACCCCCGCTCCCGGGCCAAAGCTTCGAATTCCGGGTGCACTTCCAGGAGTTCATGGCCGTCCAATACCTTGCGCACGTAGCAAAGCGCGAAGACGGGTTCGATGCCGCTGGACGTACCCGCCAGGATACTCAGCGTACCTGTGGGTGCGATAGTGGTCGTGGTGGCGTTCCTCATGAAGGGGGTTTCTTCCGAATCATAAATGGAACCGGGGTACGCGGGAAAATTTCCCCGGCGACGGGCCAGATCGGCGGATGCGTTCTTGGATTCCGCCTGGATGAATCCCATGACCCGGCGGGCCGTTTGGATGGCTTCGTCGGAATCGTAGGGAACCTGCAGTTGGATGAGCAGGTCCGCGAACCCCATGATGCCCAGGCCGATCTTCCGGTTCTTCCGGGTCATTTCCTCGATCTGGGGAATGGGGTACGCATTTACGTCGATGACGTTGTCCAGAAAACGCACCGCCCGGTGCACCACCTCCCTGAGTTTCGGATAATCGATTTCCATGGGTGAGCCTTGGGCCCCCGTCACAGGCTTGAGCATACGCGCCAGGTTGATGGATCCCAGATTGCAGGATTCGTAAGGAAGCAGGGGCTGCTCTCCGCAGGGATTCGTGGATTCGATACGCCCCAGATGGGGCGTGGGATTGGAACGATTCAGGGCGTCGATGAACACCAGGCCGGGATCCCCCATTTTCCAGGCCGACTCCACGATCTTGTCGAACAACGCTCCCGCCTTGACCTCACGGACCCTATCCCTGGTGCGCGGGTTCACCAGAGCAAAGTCCTCGTTGTTTTCCACGGCCTTCATGAAGGCATCCGTCACGGCCACGGAGATATTGAAATTATTCAGTCGTTTCAGATCCCGTTTGCAGTCGATGAATTCCTCGATATCCGGATGATCCACCCGCAGGATCCCCATGTTGGCCCCCCGGCGGGTGCCCCCCTGCTTGATGGCCTCCGTGGCGGCGTCAAACACCCCCATAAAGGAAACCGGGCCGCTGGATACTCCGTGCGTGGATTTCACCAGATCGTTCTTGGGCCGGAGACGGGAAAAGGAGAACCCCGTGCCGCCTCCGGTCTTGTGAATGATGGCCGTATGTTTGAGGGCGTCGAAGATGCTGTCCATGGAATCTTCCACGGGCAGCACAAAACACGCGGAAAGCTGTCCCAACTTCCGCCCGGCGTTCATCAAAGTGGGGGAGTTGGGAAGAAATTCCAGCCGCACTATCATGTCGTAGAAATCCCGCTCCACGGCATCCACGTCCGCCCCGGAATCGTACAGAGCGTCCGCCTCGGCCACGGCCCGGGCCACCCGTTTGAACATCATTTCGGGGGTCTCGATAGGTTCGCCGGCCTGATTCTTTTTCAGATACCGTTTCTTCAAGACGGTGCGCGCATTCTCCGTGAGATTCAATTGAGCCATGTGTTCCATTTCCTGAAGCCTCGTGCTCTGGTGTTTGTAGCGTACGTTCGGATGATAGGATGAAACAAGCGCGGGGTCATGCTCCAGCGGTGGGATGCTTCCTCTCTCTTTCGAAAGCGAGGAGGTACGCCTTGATATCCACGCCCGAACCGAATCCGCAGAGGCTTCCGTCCTTGCCGATGACCCGGTGGCAGGGGATGATGAGGGCCACCGGATTCCAGTGGAGGGAGGCTCCCACGGCCCGGGCGGCCTTAGGTCGCCCCGTTTCCCGTGCGATGTCCCCATAGGTCCGCGTCTCCCCGTAAGGAATGCGGCGGACGGCCTCCCAGACCGCCTGCTGGAAGGGGGCGCCCTGCGGTACATACAGGGGCGCGTCGAAATCCCTCCGGGTTCCGTCAAAATACTCCAGAACCTGGGCGCAGGCCCGTTCCAGAATTTCGGCGGCGGCGGTAGCCCGGCCGGCGCCGTCTTCTTCCGGGTGCGGGCATTGGGGCATCCCCGCATCCCCCAGATCCAAACGATACACTCCCTCGGGCATGGCTCCCACGGTGATGGGACCCACGGGGGAATCCAACAGGCGAACGGCTGCGATCATGATTCGGTTTCCTCCGGAAAATTCTCCATGGAAGCTGTGGAGGCTATGCGAGCCCTGAGCCGCAAGCGGCGTTTGAACCACAGTATCTATGGTTTTTTTGGATACTACAACAATATGTTGTGTATGTCGAGGGAAAAATGGACGGCAGGAAACCCTTCTCCCATGGGCAAAGAGGGCGCCGGTCTCGAAACAGATCTTCTTCTCGTGACACCGCGGGAGCGGTGTCACGAGAACCGGGAAGACGGGTATTGCGCGCCACAGCCCAGGCGCCATAAGGATGGACGACGCCGCTTGTCATTTCGACCACGCCGTAGGCGTGGGAGAAATCTCACCGCCCGAAGGCCGCGGCGGCAGCCCGGCTGCATGGAATAACCGCAACGGAAGGACGGGAGGGCGGTTCATGAACCGCCCCTACAAAACAAGATCGAAAGTCCTCAAAGGAATACCGGGAGAGGCGGGGAAAAAGGGTGCGCCGGTTAATAAGACCGACCTCCTTCTCGTTCCTCTCGTTACACCGCTCCTGCGGTGTAACCCTCAACCCAGGGCGCTCCTGCGCCCCACCGATAGAAGTGCGGACCATAGCCCTTGCAATCAATAAGGACGGCGCGGGAGCGCCGCGGATGCCACGTGACGCCGCAGGAGCGGTGTCACGAGAAACAAAAAAACAGCATTTCGGGCAGGCGGTTTAAAAACAATGAGATGCAGGGCGCGCGCATCCTGAGGAATGATGCGTACATACCGTAGCCCCAATGACGCCTGTCCGCGTGGGACGCATAGGCGGAAAGTATAAGATGTCACGCCGAAGACGTGAAAGCAGATCGCGTTATTCAACGGCCTGCAAAGGCTTCCGTTTCACCCCATCCCCAAGATCCGCCGGACGAGACCCATCTTGCCTTCGATATCCGCCTGGCGTGCGATCATGATGCGTTGCGCCATGGGGGGGCCCGCGCCGTGCATGGACTCGATGAGATACGCCACGGAACCGGCTCCGGCCACCAGATTTTCGATGAGGCGCAGCACCTTCATCCGATCCACCACGTCCACCCCGTCGGCGGCGGCCAGGTACTTCCGGATGTAGGGCCCGGCCACGGGATCTTCCAGGTCTTTGGCGGAAGGCATGGTGCCCAGCAGCCCTCCGGCCACGTCCGTGGCCACGCGGGCCAGTTCGTAAGGAAACCGGGTCACGTTGAGCTTACACACGTTGGCCAGAAGCATATCGATCTCGTAATTCCCGGCCGCTGTGGCATGACCCAAGGCGGAACACGCAATACCGCACGCATACATGGTCTCGTTCAAGTGGATCATCTCCACGATCTTGTCCCGGATGTGGGAGGCGTTCTCCACGCCGTTCATCCGGGCGATGAGCGCGGTGGCGCCGATGAGTACGTCCCCCACGCCCACCTTGCACCCGCCGTAACTCTGCCGGTGGTACGCCGCGAACCGCTCCACCAACAGGCCTGAGTAGCGGGTTTCACCGTCCAGAAAGATCCGCTCCCGGGGTACGAATACGTCCTCGAACACGGTCATCACTTCCTGGCCGCCGAACATCGGATTTCCCACATCCAGGCCGGGTCCCTCGATCTTTCGGGTGTCGCTGGTCTGCCTTCCATACACGTACCGGACTCCCGGTGTGTTGGTCGGGATGGAAAAGCACACCGCCCAGTCTTCTTCGCCGGGTCTCATGTTGAGGGTGGGCATCACCATGATTTCATGGGAATTCAGCATACCCGTCTGGTGCAGCTTGGCGCCTCTCACCACCACGCCGTCCGACACTCGCTTCACCACCCGCAGATACAGGTCCGGATCTTTCTGGTCCTTGGGTCGCTTGCCGCGATCCCCCTTGGGATCCGTCATGGCGCCGTCCACCACCAGATCCTGCCGCTGGACGTCCTCCCAGTACCTCCGAAATCGTTCGTGGTAGTTCGTGCCGGACTCCCGGTCGCATTCATAGGTCACGCTGAACACGGCGTTGGCCGCGTCCAGACCCACACAGCGCTGAAAGCAGCAGCCCGTTGCATTGCCGCAAACCCGCTGCATGACCACTTTGTTCACCAGGTCCTCGGTATTCCGATGGAGGTGCGTAAAGCGGTTCACTTCCTCGTCGCACAGGGAGGACCGAACGCGGAACAGGGATTTCGTCTCCTCCGCCTGGGCGCATTCGTACGTCTTGGCCACGGCCTGCAAGGAAGGCCGGACGAGGGGATGGGCCGCCAACCCGGAGGTTTTCTCACCCAGGACGTGGGCTTCCAGTTCCAACGATTCGATGGATTCCACATACTCCTTCGGGGTCTTCAATCCCATACGCATGTCCTCCTTCCGGCCCGACCGCAGACGGGGCTTCCGGGCATTCAACCGTTCCGGCCGGCACAGTCAGTCTGTCCCCGACGGATCCGGTCCCGGTATTTGATTGACACATTCCAGGAAGCCCATATATACATGGATTTTAAGCGAATATCCCGCCTGTTTTCATAAGGCGGTCTCTCCAACGGCTCTCCCGGAACGCCGGAGAGGGCCGGGTCGTGTGTTTGTCTCTTGCGTTCAACCCGATTCGGGGTCCCGGAATACGCGCGGTCTCCGGAATCTCGGTTTCATCAACGCATACCAGAGGGAGGAAATCATGATGGTGAATCGCCGAACGGCTCTAATCGTTCTGGTAGCCTTGAGCCTCCTGGCGGCAACGGCATCGTGGAGCGTGGCCGCCGACCCCTTTCGCGTGGGCGTGGCCGTTTCGCTGACGGGCGCTTTCGGCAAAGAAGGCACCATGGTTCAAGACGCGTACACCTTGTGGATGGAAACGGTGAACGCCCGGGGCGGAATCAACGGCCATCCGGCGGAACTGATCTTTTACGACGACAAAAGCGATCCCGCCACCAGCGCCAAACTCATCGACCGGCTCGTCATCAGCGACAAGGTCGATCTGCTGCTGGGCGGATTCGGAAGCAGTCTCGTCTTTGCGGCGAGCGCCGCGGCGGAGCGCCATGGTTACCCCCTGATCAGCGGGGCCGCCAGTTCGAACCGACTGTTCGAACGCGGCTTCAAGTATTATTTCTCCACCCTGGGAAAGGCCACCGAAGAAGTGCGCGGCTGCGTGGAGATGTTCACGGCGGTGACCCCCAAACCCAAAACGGCGGCCATCATCGGAGCGGACATTCTCTTTACGTCGCTGGCCTGTGAAGGATTCCGGGAATATGCGGGCCGCCACGGCATCGAAGTGATTCATTACGAGCTGTTTCCCATGGCCTTCCAGGAGTACAATTCGCTCCTCCTCAAGATCAAAGCCAAAGATCCGGACCTCCTGCTCGTAGGGTCCCATTTGCTGGTGGCCATGCGGGTCATGAAAGCATTGAAGGAAATCGACTACAGCCCCAAAGCCGTGGCGTTCAGCTACGGTCCCACGGTTCCCCGTTTCACCGAAGAACTGAAAGGGGATGCGGAATTTGTCATCGCCGCCAGTGAATGGGCTCCCAATCTTCCTTTCGAAGGCGCCGTGTTCGGTTCCGCCGCAGATTTCAACCAAACGTTTTCGGACCGGTTCAAACGGCGTCCCGATTTCGTGGAGGCAGCGGCGGTGGGCGGCGCCTTGGCCCAGCAACTGGCCATCGAACGCCTCGGCCTGAAACCGCCTCTGTCCGGCGCGGACCGGGCGGCCATCCGGGATAAGCTCGTTTCGGATACCTTCCCCACATTTTACGGCGTCATCGATTTCGCTCCCGACGGGGCCAACGTGGCTCAACCTCCGGTAACCGTTCAAATTCAGGACGGCGCCCTGAAAACGGTGTATCCCCTGGAATACGCGGAATCCGAAATCCGGTACCCGTTCCAGCCCTGGAAGCAGCGGTAGCTCCACGGAAGCATCGAATCCGGCTTGCATAACGGACGGCGCGGGAACCGTTCCCGCGCCGTCTTCAGTTTCGGGCGATTCATGGATGTCCTATTCGTTCAAGCCTTGATCAACGGGCTCCTTCTCGGAGGAGTTTATGCGGCGTATTCCGCCGGTTTTTCGCTCATTTTCGGGGTCATGGGGGTGCTCAATCTCGCCCATGGCGAGTTGGTCATGCTGGGGGCTTTCATCGCCTACGGGTTATTCGAACTCGTTCACATGGATCCCTATCTCAGCATTCCCATTGCGGCCGTATCCCTCTTTTTGGGGGGATATGCGATTCAGAAGTTCATCATCAACCGGGTCATCGAGCAGCCCCATCTCATGAGTTACATCCTGACCTTCGGCCTTCACCTGATCCTCGCCAACACGGCCGTAAAGCTCTGGACGCATGATTTCCGCACCATCACCACCTCGTATTCGGGAATGAACGCCGCCTTCTGGGGATTGAACATTCCTTATGCCCGTCTGATTACCTTTTTTCTGGCCGTGGCTGTGGTGATCTTTTTATGGCTGTTTCTGAACCGGAGCGAAACGGGGCGGGCCATTCGCGCCACGGCGCAGGACAAGTACGCCGCGCGTCTTATGGGTGTGAATGTTCGTGAGATCTATGCACTCACCTTCGGCCTCGGGGCCGCGGTTACGGGTATGGCGGGAGCGTCCTTGAGTCCTTTTACGATCATATTTCCGGAAATGGGCTTGGGGTATACCGTGACGGCTTTTTGCGTGGTGGTTTTGGGCGGCATGGGCTACATGCAGGGAGCCTTGTACGGAGGATTCGCTCTGGGGGTGGTCCAGTCTCTGACCGCCGCTTATCTGAGCGCAGGCATTTCCGTCGCCGTCACCTTTCTCCTGCTTTTCGTCATGCTGGTGCTTCGTCCCACAGGCTTGACCGGCAAGGGAATCGCCGGCTGATCCCGAAAGCGACTCATGAAGGTGCAAACCGCACGGAAACGATTGCTGATCTGGGGTGTCTTGACCCTTCTGCTCTGCCTGTTTCCCGCGTTCGTATCCTCCCAGTACCTGCTCCGGGTTGCGGCGCTGATCGTGTTCTGGATCGGCATGGCGGGATGCTGGAACCTCATGAGCGGCTATACCGGATATGTGGATTTCGGTCCGGTGGCCTACTTCGGCATCGGTTCCTACGCCGCGGCGCTGGTCATGACAGAGGGAGGCCGGAGCTTTTTCCTGGCTCTTCCCGTGGCGGGCTGCACCGCCGCGCTGGTCGCCTTCCTCATCGGTATGCCCACGCTCCGCTTGAAAGGCGCGTATTTCGCCATAGCCACCTTCGCTTTTGCGGAAACCATGAAGCAAATCACTCTGGAGTTCGATCGAACTTTCGGGATCTCCTTCTTCCAGGGGAGTCACGGCATAACGCTCCCCATCGCCCCCTACGGCAACGCTTTTTTCCTGTACTGCGCCCTGGCGGTCGCCTCTCTGGTGCTTCTCGCGCACCACTGGATCGAAAACTCCCGGTTCGGTTACGCCCTTAAAGCCATTCATGAAGCGGAAGACACGGCGGAACTATCCGGAGTGAATACCTTTGGAGTCAAACTGACCGCCTACGCCATGAGCGCCTTCTTCCTGGGAGTCTTCGGCGGCATCGAGGCCTACTGGATCACCTACATCACGCCCGCCGACGTATTCAGCGTGCACAAGACCGTTCAAATGGTGATCATGACGTTGCTCGGGGGCATGGGCACCTTCTTGGGACCCATCGTGGGAGCCGTGTTCCTGACGGGGGTGTCCGAGATTTTGGGACTCACGTTTGTGGAATATTACCTGATCCTGGTGGGAATGATCATCGTGGGAGTCATTCTCCTGCTGCCTCGCGGCATCGTGGGAACCTGGAAAGAACGCAAGAGGCTTCGTTCCCTGTAAGGGCCTCCCCGACGGGATGAATTCCAGGGTCATCGGGACGGAGTGGAAAGAGGTATGGCCGTTCTGGCGTGTGATCAAGTACTGGTCCGTTTCGGATCGCTGGCCGCGGTGAACCGGGTGGGGTTCACTCTGGAAGACAGCGAGATTCTGGGGATGATCGGACCCAACGGGGCGGGAAAGACGACCCTTTTCGACACGATCATGGGCGTTCGAAAGCCGGACGACGGTCGTATCCGGTTCCTGGGGAAGGACATTACGGGGTGGAAGCCTCATCGAATCTGCCGGTTGGGACTGGCCAAGGCGTCCCAGATCATGAAACCGTTTTCCTCGTTGACCGTCTTTGAAAACGTTTTGGTGGGAGCCATGCACGGCGGAGGACTGAACCTCCGGCAAGCCCGCATCCGGACGGATGAGCTACTGGACTTCGTGAATCTTTCGGAGTATGCGGCCCGGCCGGCGGGAAAGGTTTTCGTGGCGGCGCGCCGCCGCCTGGAATTGGCCCGAGCGCTGGCTTGTGGAGCCCGGGTTCTTCTGTTGGACGAGACCATGGCGGGTCTCAACCCCTCGGAAACGGAAACGGCGGTGACACTCCTCCGCAGACTTCGTGCTTCGGGGGTTTCCTTGATCGTGGTCGAGCACAATATGCACGCTATCATGGATATTTCAGACCGGATACTGGTGCTCAATTATGGGGTCAAGATCGCCGAGGGGGCGCCGGAGCGCGTGGGGAACGATCCCGAGGTAATTCGGGCCTATCTGGGCGAACGCATCTCTCCCTCCTTGCGGGAAGACGATCGGGATTGAAATCATGCTGCACCTCCAAGGGATCGATGTGTATTACCAGGATGTCCAGGTTCTGCGCGAGGTCTCTCTGACCGTGCGGGAAAAGGAAATCGTAACGGTAATCGGTCCCAACGGCGCCGGAAAAAGCACGCTGTTGAACACCATTATCGGCTTCCTGCACCCCGCTCGAGGCTCCATCCGGTTCAAGGAACAACGGGTGGACGGGTTATCCCCGGACCGATTGGTTTCCCTGGGAATGACCATCGTGCCGGAAGGAGCCCGAATTTTTCCGGAAATGAGCGTCAAGGACAACCTGCTCATGGGTTCGTACTTGCCTTCCGTACGCGCCCGGCGCAAAGAAAACCTGGAACGGGTCCTGGAGTTGTTTCCGCTCCTGGGAATGCGAGGCCGGCAGAAAGCAGGCACCCTGAGCGGAGGAGAACGCCAGATGCTGGCCATCGGACGGGCGCTCATGTCCAGTCCTTCCCTGCTGCTGTTGGACGAGCCATCCCTGGGCCTTCAACCGTCCTTGGTGACGCGGGTTTTCGAGAAGGTGCGGGAAATCGCCTCGGGAGGCCTTACGGTGCTGCTGGTGGAACAAAACGTGTATTTTGCGCTGGAAATGGCCCACAGAGCCTACGTTCTGGAAAACGGCTCCGTCGCCCTGGAAGGACGGGGAACGGACCTGTTGAGGAACGATCACATCCGCAAGGCCTATTTGGCCGTATAACGGGCCGTTGATACAACAGCATTTCGCGCAGGCCGTTCAAAAACGATGAGATGCAAGGCGCGCGAATCCTGAGGAATGAGGCGTACAACCAGTACGACGCAACGACGAAGGAGGAAGCGCAACACAGCAGATCGCGTTTTTCAACAGCCTGCGCATGTCCCGTGTCCCGGTATGAACGGACCGACGGAATTCTTTTCTCTTCAAACCAAATCGCCCCGGAATCCGGGCCCCGGCTCCAAGGACTTCTCCGTATGCCGAAGCCGCTGACGTTAAACGATCTCGATGTCCTGGAACGCCGGGTCCGCAGCGGGGAGGTCCTTCCCCGGGAAGAAACGTTGCGGCTTCTGTCCGCGTTGCGGTCCATCCTGGATTCATCCCGTGAAGCTCCCCGGCCGGAAAGATCTGAAGCCGCTCCTCCCCCGGCGTCGGAAGCCCCGATGGATGAAGGAGGCCCGACCCTGGTGGAGGTATTCACGGATGGGGCCTGCAAGGGCAACCCCGGGCCCGGAGGGTGGGCCGCTATTCTGCGTCAGGGGCGGCAAGAAAAGGAGTTTTCCGGCGCGGAATCCCTGACCACGAACAACCGCATGGAACTCACCGCCGCCATAGAAGCCTTACGCCGGCTGCATCGGTCCTGCCGCGTGCGCATCTGCACGGACTCTCAATACCTCAAGAACGGGATCACCCTGTGGATCCGCACCTGGAAACGGAACGGATGGAAGACCAGCGCGCGGAAACCGGTGAAGAACGTCGATCTCTGGCAAGAACTGGACCGCCTGGCAGCCCGACACCAAGTGGAGTGGTGTTGGGTGGCGGGCCACGCGGGTCACCCGGAAAACGAACGGTGCGACCGATTGGCCCGGGAAGCCCTGGATCGGCTGTCATGAACGTTCCGGCCCTCGGGAAGGCGCGGTTCACCGGATATAGTAACCGGATACGCGCCAGACACCGTCGGGGGTGCGGGCCGGGGTCACGGTTTCCACGGCTCGCGCCTTGTTGGCGAACGCGGTGTCGAACTGAATCACCACGTATTCCCCATCCGGCGCTCCCGGAAGAACCGTGGCGTAGGTCGCTGTTTTCACCTGCCTTTGCATGCAGGCTCCCAGGGGACTTCGAACCGCTTCCAGGGACAGTTTCCACTGCTCCCGGGTTACCGCATTTTGGAAGAGGGGAGCCGCTTCCTCCCAACTCCGGGTGTATCGGCCCGCATCCACCAGATGGAGCCAGGACAGGGCGGCTTGTATCGCCATGGATTCAGCGGACCGGCTATTCTCCGCATCCTCCTGGGCGCAGGCGACCCGAACGACGGGCGAAGACAGGCCGAGCACCAGCGCCAGGAAAACGGGCGCCCCAACGTTCAACACAGTGCGATGCATGGCGAAACCTCCGTTGCCAGGCCGTTGAAAAACGCGATCTGCGGTCACGCCTTCGGCGTGAGGCTTCATCCTTCGTCGGTGCGGCGTTCCGTATAGGTCCGCCTCATTTTTCAAGATTCGGGCTACTTGCATCTCATCGTTTTTGAACAGCCTGCTCGAAATGGTGTTTATCGACGGGCTGTTACAGGATTTCTGTTTCGCGTTCCCCTTCCAACACCGCCATTGAAACGGGGATGGTAAACCAGCCGGAACGGATCCCGCCGGCCGTGCACTCATCCATGGACCGAATAGGATGCAGGATCCGGGAAACCGGCCTCGGCAAACCCCTTCTTCCTCAGCAGACAACTGTCGCACCGGCCGCAGGCCCGCCGGCCGTCCACGGGATCATAGCAGCTGTGCGTCAACGAAAAATCCACCCCCAGCGCCATACCCGTGCGGATGATTTCGGCTTTGCTCATCCGAATGAGCGGAGTATGGATCCTGAACGCCGCCTGACCCTGGACACCGGCCCGGGTGCCTAAATCGGCCAATCGCTCGAACGCACGGATGAACTCGGGCCGGCAATCCGGATACCCACTGTAGTCCAACGCATTCACTCCGATAAACAGATCCCATGAACCCAGGACCTCCGCCCAGCCAACCGCCAGCGCCAGGAACACCGTGTTCCGCGCGGGGACATACGTCACCGGAATGTCTTGACCCAGTTCCCCCAGGGGTCGATCCTTGGGGACCTCAAAGCCTCCCGTAAGCGCCGATCCCCCGATCCGATCCAAATCCACATGCAACACCAGATGCCGCCGCGCCCCCAACGCTTTGGCGATGTTCCGCGCCGCATCCAGTTCCACGGAGTGCCTCTGCCCGTAATAAAAACTCAGGCTGTAAATTTCGAATCCATCCCGCACGGCTATAGCCATGGCGGTGGTGGAATCCAATCCTCCGCTGGATAAGACCACCGCTTTTCTCGAAGGCTTCACGATGCTCTCCCCCCTGAACCGGCCGTCGGATCCAATCGAACGGCCGCCCGAAAGCCGAATCGGAATCGGTTGTCCAAATAATAGACAAGCGTCGGATCGAACTTAAACAATTGCACCCCGAAACGCTTCCGGAACGCTTCCACATCCTCCCGTAATTCCGACACGAGCCACTCCCGCGTAAACGGGAATTTGTCTAAATAACTCCGTACCGCCTGTACGGCCTCCAAGCCCAAAGGCGCCCGGATCACCCGTCCCGACATCTGGATTCCGCGGATTTCTCTCCAGGATTCCGCTCTGGACCCGTGCACGGACGCGGCACAGGATTTCGCGCCCTGAGCGTCCCGAATATGGCGGGATGTCGGATCCGAAAAGAAATACAGCGCGCCGGACCGGTACACGAAATACACGGGCGCGGCCCACGCGGATTCCGCGCCGCAGGTAGCCACCACCATGGTGGATTCCGTGCAGAGTAATTCCCGAGCCAGAACCTTCAACTCGTTTTCGTCCGGCGACGTAAACCGAGGGGGCCGATGGATGGGATCATCCGACATGCGTACGAATGTACCAGCGGACGGCGGAATTCTCAAGAAGGGAGTCGATGAGACGCACAAGCCTCCAAAAAGGAAGGTTTCGGCCGTTCTCATAAACCTTCGCCGGGCTGTGCTGATCCGCCGCGAGAGGTTTCTCGTAAGAGCTTCGTGGAATGTGCGGAATGAAGACTCATTCGGGAAAGGGGCGAGTGGGCGGAGGGGTGTTATCCCTTGCGCACCCAGTAGTGTTCGGCTTGAAGAAGCGGCTTGCCTTCTTCCGAACCCATGATGCGACCCTTGACCTGGACTCGCTCATGCAGATGCCTCAAGAGATCCATCGCCTTGCCCGTCATGTGGACCAGGTATTCCCGTTCGTCCGGCGCGGATATCATGACCGCCGTCACATTGCCCTGAGAGTCCCATTTCCAGGGAATTACAAGCCCTCTTACCGTAACTCGAGCCGAGACCGCCGTAGATGATGATACTTTCATGCGTACCCTGATCGTTGAGTAAGCTGTTGTTGAGTAACAACCGCTGCAACAGTAATCAAGATTCATGCCAGTTATAACTGGTGGAGTTTCCTTACCTTTTTTGCCGGCGACAACGACCGGGAGAAATTCCGCTTCCGATAATACCTCCGGCAAGCGCTCTTTTTGCCGTAAAATCCTCGGTTCTCGTCCCGCTGGGTGGTTCCGATCCGCTCCCGGATGAAAGAACGTCCCGGTTTTCGAAAGCAGGTCAGGATACACGACCAGCGGCTTGTCACGGTTTGAGGGGAACCTGCCCGGTGGATGACGGGTACGGAGGGAATGGTTGAAATCTGCATTGCCTGTGGTATGGTATCCGCAATTTCCACCCAAGATGTGAAAGGCTTATGAAATCGGTTCTGGTAGCAACCATTCACGCGGAAGTGGTTTCCGGTCTTCGGCAATGCCTGGGAGCGGAATACAAGATTCTGACCGCTTCGGATCTTCCCGAGTGTATGGAGTTGTTCCAGCGGAAACGCGCGCAATTCACCTTTCTGGATCTGGATCTGTTGCGGCGGGAAGGCGATCCTCCCGGGACTCCGGAAGAGTATAAAGGGAAGCTGCAACCTTTTTTGAAGGTTTCCCCGCATGCGTCCATCCTCGTGGTATGCCCGGTGAATCGTATTCGAGAGGCCGTTTCCGCAGTGAAAGGCGGGGCGGGAGACTATCTGACCTATCCTTTCGAAACCACGGAAGTACATCAGGTGATGGAAGGTCTGTCTCATCTGTTGAGAATTGAATCGGAACTTCAGGTTCTCCGGAACGGCTTGTTGGAGAGCCGGCTGTCCCCGGAAACCCAGACCCATTCCCCCCTGATGCGGGAAATTCTGAACAAGATCGCTTCCGTAGCTCCCACCAAGACCACGGTGCTTCTCTTGGGTGAGACGGGAACCGGCAAGGGGGTAATGGCTCGTGTAATCCACCAGTGGAGTAACCGCGCCAACAACCCCTTCGTTCCGGTACATTGCGGGTCCATTCCCGACACTCTCCTGGAAAGCGAGCTGTTCGGTCATGAGAAAGGGGCATTCACCGGGGCGTTGCGGCGGAAGTTGGGCAAATTCCAGCTCGCCCATGAAGGAACCATTTTTCTGGACGAATTGAGCACCATTTCCGCGTCTTCCCAGGTCAAGTTGTTACAGGTTTTGCAGGAACGGTCGTTCAGCATGGTGGGGGGAGACACCATGATTTCGGTGGATGTTCGGATCGTGGGCGCCACCAACGTAGATCTCCACAAGATGTGTGAGGAGGGGTCCTTCAGGAGGGATTTGTATTACAGACTGAACGTGTTCCCCCTCGAACTTCCTTCTCTTCGAAACCGACTGGAAGACCTCCCTCTTCTGATCCAGGCCTTCCTGGAACGACTGAACCGTACTTACGGCAAAGGCATCGAGGATGTGGACGGGGAAGTGCTGGAGGCCTTCGAGCATTACAGTTGGCCCGGAAACATTCGCGAATTGGAGAATCTGATCGAACGCGCCTATATCATCGAGCGCGGTCGCCTGCTCACCCCCCCCAGTTTTCCCACGGAACTGTTCACAATGAAACCGGTGGACGGCAGGCAGGGCGCTTCAAGCATGCCGAATCTGGCCCATGTGCGGTTGCGGGCTCTTGAACAAGCGGAAACCCGCTACCTGCAAGAAGTGCTCGCTCTGACCAAGGGCCGCATCGATCGATCGGCGATCATGGCGGGAATCACCACCCGACAGCTCCATAATCTGTTGACCAAATACGGACTGCATAAGGAAAATTTCAAGCAACCACATGGATCGCACCAGAAGAACGCCTTTCCCACAATCTCCGAAAAGACTTGAGATGTTAACAACTTCGACATGCCTTCAGGCGAAGAGAGAGGACACTATGAACCCTTCCAGGAAAGGAATCACCGCAGGGAGAAAGCGGGTCACATTTGCCTGCCGCATGCCGGATGCCGCCGAAGTCGCGTTGGCGGGCGATTTCAACCAGTGGAATACCGAAACTCATCCCATGAAAAGGGATCCCGATGGGGTCTGGAAACGGGTGGTCATGCTGCATCCGGGATCCTACGAGTACAAATTTCTGGTGGACGGAGAGTGGATCGAGGATCCCAAAAACACATTGTATGTGATGAACTCCTTTGGAAGCAGAAACAGTGTGGTCACTGTCTATTGAATCGGGAACACGCCTTCGAAAAGCACCGCTGCCTTGAGGGCGCTCCGGAACGTGGGCTCGTTTTCGGCCATGCAGGTGAAGGATGTTTCCGGGTGCTTTACGGCGAACCGATGAAAACCCTGTTTCAAAGGAATTTCGTTTTCCTTCCCCGTGCCATTGGGCACACCGACGGGCTCCGGAAGATTCCCGCCGATTAAATGAGGAATCGACGGCGGGGCGTACAAAAGGACGGATTTGACTACAGTTATGACAGTATTGGACACGGGAACGCTCCTCATGGGCATCGTGATTTTCTGCGCCCGCGTGGCGGACGTCTCCCTGGGCACCATACGCACCATCAGTATCGTTCACGGCAGGATGAAAGCAGCCTTCATTCTGGGTTTCGCGGAAGTCACCATCTGGTTGGTCGTCATATCCACCGTGGTCCAGCGGATCGCTTCCGAACCGCTGCTGGGGGTTTTCTATGCGCTGGGATTTTCCACCGGCAGCGTGGCCGGCATACTGCTGGAAAAGCGTCTGGCCGCGGGGCACGCCGTATTGAGGATCATTACGGTGGAAAAGGGCCTGCTTATGGCGGACGTCATCCGTGAACGAGGATTCGGTGTAACCACTTTTTCGGGTGAAGGCAAGTTTGGCCCCGTCACGGAATTGTACGTGGTTTGCCGCCGAAAGGACTTATGGCAACTCATCACTCTGGTCCGCGAAATCGAGCCGGAAGCATTTTACATCACGGAATACGCGGGCAGTGTGAGCAAAATTCTGCGGCCCATGTCTCAAAGCCCCACGGGCTGGAGGGCTATTTTGAAAAGGAAGTAGCAAGGTTCCGGCATGAAACATTCCTCGTTCTTTCAAGGATGGGCCGCCATCGCCTATTTCTCCATGGAGGTCGGAATTACTCCCTCCATACCCACCTACAGTGGAGGTTTGGGGGTTTTGGCCGGCGATACGATACGGGCCGCAGCCGACTTGGGAATTCCCATGGCGGCCGTGACGCTGGTGCACCGTAAAGGATACTTTCGCCAGACGCTGGACCGTATCGGAAACCAGTCCGAAAGCCCCTGTCCCTGGGAACCCGAACACCTACTGGAGCCGCTGGAGCCCCGCGTATCCATCGTCTTGGAAGGAAGGCGGGTATGGGTACGCGCCTGGAGGCACCTCGTCCGCGGACTCTCGGG
>CAZQXK010000063.1:0-24537 GCA_964597345.1 uncultured Thermodesulfobacteriota bacterium
GTTGGAGGCATTGAGTGAGGGATCGCCGGGTAACTGACGGATATGCAGGAAGAGAGAGCCGCTTTGGATGGCAGGCAGGCACGCGCGCGAAGAGAGGGGCATGCAGGTGGAACCAAAAGGCCGCCCTCTGAAAGAGGGGGAATGTTTTGTATTCGAATGTCGAAAGGGACTGGCCTGTTTCGGGAAGTGCTGCAGAATGAAACTCGAACTCACGCCCTATGATGTCTTTCGTTTAAGGCGTACGCTTCGCATATCGTCGGAACGTTTTCTATATGAATACACCCACCTCGAACCGGGTCAACTGGGGGGATTCCCGCAGGTGGTGCTCCGTCCCGGCCGGAAAGGGAGGTGCGTATTTCTAAGGTCCTATGGATGCTCGGTATATGCGGACCGGCCGGGAGCCTGCAGAAATTTCCCATTGAGCCGGGGGATTTCTGTCGAAGGAACGACTCTATATTATTACCAGCAGCTGCCTGAGTTTTGTCTAGGGTCTCAAACGGATCATTCCTGGTCGGTCGCGGAATGGAAGGAGTGTTCGGGTCTTGAGCCCTATGAGTGCTGGAACAATATATTTGTCAGGCTGATCCGGCGGTTTGCTCGGATCGGACCACGCCGCGTGGATCTTGAGCAGGTATACGGCTTGATGTACCAAGTGGAGAGCCCCATCGAGACCTGGTGTGCGCATCAGGGGATCTCATTCCCAAAGGGCGATGACGGGATATTGACGGCTTCCGTGAACGCGTTGGAGTTTCTGGCGGAATCCTGGGAACGTGAAACCCATTGACCGCATTGGCTCCGTCGTTCCGTGTCACGATTCCGGCATCCTGCGAACACCCATGGCAACGCGAACTTGGGGTGTCTTTACCCCGAGGTGAACGCATTTCCACGGGACCGAAGCGGATTTCTCCCTCCGGGGGCCGGCCCGGCTGTTCGGTATGGCCGAATCAGCTCACACCGTTTCATTTCCCCTTTCCTGTTCGAGAAAGGCGCCTGTGGAATACCTGCGGAATAATGGTATCTCGGCCGAATTATCGATTTATGCCAGCCGCTCCCTGATCCGGTCGGCGGTTTCCTGGATCGCCTTTATGTCACCGGGCACGGGTTCCCATTTGGAGGTGAGGATCCCATCCCCATACCAGCGCGGAATCAGGTGCATATGAAGGTGAGGCACGACCTGGTTGGCCGCCTCACCGTTTAACTGTAGGACATTCATTCCGTCTGGATTCAGAGCCCGCCGGACGGCTTTAGACATCCGGTGAATCGTCGCGGCCAATACACTGTATGTGTTTTCGTCCACATCCAATATATTCTCAAAATGTTTCTTTGGGATTACCAGAAGGTGTCCTCGAGTTAACGGGTTGATATCCATGAAACTAATCGCCCGATCGTTCTCGTAGAGTTTCACGCAGGGAATTTCCCCATCGACGATCCTGCAGAATACGCAATTCATCGGGTGTCTCCTTGATTAGGTGTTTTTCGGGTTTGTGAAAACGCTCGATGCTCAGCCAGATCGGAGAATACGGGGGCGAGTTCGCAAGGCAACCCATTCCGGCGTTCCCGCATCGTTTTTCACAGCTCCGCGACCCTTCAGTTCATGGCAGGAAGGCAGGAAACTGAAACAGCAGATCCACGTTTCGGTCGGAAGGATCTCCCATGCCGGGGTAGGCTTCCTTCTCCGCGGACTCGAATGCGGCACGAGCGTTCTCACCGAGCGGCCCCGTTGCGTTCTGATTGAATACATAGGTCCGGATCCGGCCCGTTCCATCCCCCAGATTGGTAACTTCCAGAAATCGCGCCTGCTGGGGATAGTCGATGAGTGAGCCCGTTTCGATCTGCCAGAACCCCCGTTCCGCACTCCCGGCGATGGAGAAAGCCCGGATTCTGTGCCGGTGGTCGTGCCCGCACAATACAGCGATAACTTGAGGATGATTGTAAAGTATGGCGACGAAGTCGTCGCGCCCTTTGCCTATTCGGTTAACGGGATGGTGGCACATCACCAGACACAGGGAGTCTGGATGAGCATCCAGATCCGCCGAAAACCAGGAGCGTTGGTCTTCATCCAGGGCGCCATCCGCTCCTCCTGCGGGATTGGCGGTGTCGAGCGTGTAACATCGGATCCCGGGTGACGCTAAACCTCCTTGGGAGTCCCTGAGCGGGACCTTGATATTGAATGCATAGTAACTCTTGGCGGCGGAAGGGTCCCCATCGAAACCGGGACAAAAATCGAATCCCATGGCGAGAGAGCCGAAGGCCGTCAATGTGGGCCTGTGTATCCTAAGAAAATGTCGGAATAGAAACCCTTGCGTGTCCAGAAAATCCAAGGCGGAAATTTTCTTGGCCGTCACGGGCCGGATGTTTCCCAAGGCCAACGTATCATGGTTCCCCACACACTGCACCACGGGAATTGCACACCTCTGAAACTCCCGGAGAAAGGCTTCCGCTTCTTGTCCCACCCCGATGTCCAGTGCGTCCCCCGTGTGCAGGACGGCATCGAGTGGCGGATATATGGCGTTCATGGTCTGGAGTACGGCCTGGAGCACATCCACATCGTAACGCTCCTGGGGAAGCGGACGATCCAGTCCGCCGAACCCAATGGATCCCCCCAGGGAGTCCAGAAGGGATTCCAGCGCGGGATTTCCGGTTACAGTGTATTCGTCTAGGGTGATGTGCGTATCCGTGATATGGCCGAAGCGAGCCAGGGTTCCCGATAGGCCGGGTGCGCCCTGGGCGTCGGGGGCCGTTCCAAGATCGTTGCGAAGCTCGAATTCAGTGGGATAGGCGGGGGGGTAAGCGGCGCCCTCGGCGGCCTGGGGCTGATCCGAAGCGTAGAGGTCGTCCCCGCAGCCGCTCAGAATCGGTGTGCCGCCCCACAAGGCCGCAACGGCACAGCTCTTCAGAAATCTTCGTCGCGTAATGATCATGGCATTCCTGCGGATAGAGGCGCACAAACGGCTTTGGTTTTTGAACAGCTTGTAGGAATCACGCGCCGCAGCGGAAAGATGCGCAGCGCGCAAATCACGGCTCTGATGCGTTTACCAGGCGTGCCCGGGAGCAAAGGCCAAAACTATCGTGTCTTGCTTTGGTGCGTATGTATTATACTCGCCTTAGCAGGAAAGTTTGTCAAATCAGAGCGCGGCCTCGGAAAGGTCCACATGCGGAAGATTTGGTTTTCCCTTGCCCCTCGTTTCGGCATGGTTCATAATGACACTTCCAGAGAAACCGGATTCGGTGTATTTTCAACGTGTTTGAGACATGTAAGGGAGGGAAATGGGATGCGGAAGCGTGCGATTTTGTATGTTCTCGCGGCGTGGTTGGGTTGTTCCGCAACAGCGTGGGGGGGCTTGGACGGCGTCTGGAAGGACGTTCCTCTGGGGAGCTCGGAGGATCGGGTAGTGGCGTTTCTTCAAACCACCACCGAGGGATCGGCGGTACTTATCGTTCTGGATCACTCGGGCCTAAGCACTCCGGGAAGCATGTTCGCCTTCATAGATCCCGATTACACGAACGGAATCAATGCGATGGACGTAAGCGGAAAGGACGTGGCGGTATACATCCCGAATTTTGTCGACGAGTCTTCCTGTGCGGTGACCCTGAGGGTGGGTACGGATGCCTCCGCATTCACCTTATATCAATGGTTCCAAGCCCCGGATTTGAGCACACGTCCATTGAATGGGATCTACAAGGACGCTCCCAAGCCAGGGACATCGCCTTTCAGCGTCTATCTTCAAACGTACTTCGGGGAAGCGCCGGTATCGGCTATAGCCGTGGTTACTCCGGACGCCGGGGAATCTTATTATGCTTTTTTGGATGCGGAGGTCTTCGTCGACTTCGAAGCGGAGGACATTTTGGGGAGCGGAGCCCGACTCTCCATCCTGTTCGAGGATGCAGCGGCTTTGTGGCTTCAGGGAACAGCGTATTCGGCTACGGGAGACTCCTCCCCGCACTGGTTTCAGTTTCAGGATTCTAAAGGCAAGCTCTATGCCGGGGATTTGCATTTGTGGTTTCAGGGACCCGATGGGATCCGTATCAAGAGCAACGCATTTGACCATGGAAACATGATTCCCTCAAAATACACCGCCGACGGCGTCGGCCTGTCTCCGTCGGTAAACTGGTTCAACGCACCTCCTGGGACCCGGAGCTACGTTCTGATTGTGGAAGACATCACCGCCAGTAATTTGACTCATTGGATTGTGTATGATATCCCCTCCGACGTTGTGGAATTGATGGAGAACGCGGATTCCAGTCTGCCGGCGGGAGCGAAACACGGGATCAACGGGGCCACCCAACTGGGATATCTGCCCATGGATCCACCTCCCCAGAGTGGCGTGCATCAGTATTTTTTTCGAATTTATGCGTTGAGTGTAACCACCCTCAATATCGCCGGGATGCCCACGCGCGGTGTGGTGGAATCTTCCATGCAGGGTAAGGTTCTGGATTCGGCCCACATATTCGGGACGTACGTGCGTTAGCAGCCCGTTGATACACCGTATTGCGGGCGGGCCGGTGCAAAACGATGAGATGCAAGCCACGTCTTCAGCGTGGCGAATCCTGAGGAATGGGGCGTACCTACAGTAGGCTGCAATGACGAAGAAGAAACTCACGCCAAAGGCGTGACCGTTGGCGTGAAAGCAGATCGCGTTTTTCAACGGCCTGTTGGACCACTGAATCTACGCGGCTGGATGGAAGCAGTTTCACCACGGACCGGAAACGATCGGACGGAGACATGAAGAAACACTGGGGAGCCGCCTTGTTGAGCGGCCTGGTTCTTCCCGGGACGGGGCAGGTTTTGAATCGACAATACCTCAAGGGTGGAATTCTTATCGGCACCGTCACCGTCCTGTTCCTGTGTTTGTTGGTAAAGGTTCTAGTGGATTTGAATCGGGCGTTTCAATCCATTCCCGATCTCCAGCGGAGTTCAGACCTGCTGAGCCAACTCAGGCCCGCCATGGCCGAGCAAGACCACACGGTATTATGGATCCTGCTCGGAATGTTGTTCATCCTGTGGATCTTCTCGATCGTGGATGCGTTCGTTGTAGGAAAGAGATTGAAGAGATTTGAAGATGAGAAATCTGGTTTACGATGAGATCAGTACGGCGGACATGAAAGCGGTCCGGAACCATCTCAAGACACACGCCCTCCCGGCCTCCATCCAGGATGTATATTTTGTCGAGTTTCCGGACGAGTTACTAAACGCGCATCAGCAGAATCATCCTAATTGCAGTCCCCACTGTTTTGCCCTGGAAGTGGGCCGGAACTGGATCAAGATCGAGTTGCTGGTTCGCAGCTTGAATACGTTGCACTGTTCGTGCATTCGTTACGCCGACCGCAGACAGATGGAGCACATTCTTGACTTCGGAGAGCGTCTGATCGAGGTGTGCGGGATTAGAACCTGAGAGAGGGGGTCGGAACGGGAGGTTGCGGACTTGGATTCCGTGAGAGAGGATTTGGTGAAGGTGATTCGTATCCACGGTTCTTTCAGCGTGGATATATCCAAAGGATTTCTCGAGAAGACACGGAGTTGGATCCTGAAGAGCCGAGGTTCCCTTCTGCTGGATATGACCGATGTCACGGATATCGGTGGGGGGGGATTGCATGCGTTGTTCGTGCTTTGGAGGGATCTGAGGAGCCGCCATCGTTCCTTCGCCCTGTGCGGACTCTCCGCAGAGGTCCGATCGGTTATGGACACGACGGGATTCCTTTCGGTATTCCTGATTTTTCCTACCAGACAAGAGGCTCGGATTGCCCTTTCCTTTTCGTTCTGCGCTTAGCCCCCAGCTGTGCCGAGGGCGAGGATCCGTCTTCTTGGATCTTGACCTCGCCGGATCCGCATCCTAAGTTCAAGTTGGGTCCTGTGACAATCGGCTGGATTCAGGGGGAGGAACGGATGTGAACGAACCGACCATGATGGATCGATGTCATCGCGTCGTGAATTATCTTCGCCTTTCGGTGACGGATCGATGCAACCTTCGGTGCCGCTATTGTATGGCCGAGAGCGGTATCCAGTGCCTTCCCCATGAGGAGATCCTGACCTACGAGGAAATTCTCCGGATCACGGGTATGATGGCAGGCATGGGCATCTGTAAAGTGCGCATTACGGGCGGGGAACCTCTGGTCCGAAAAGATTTGTGTGAATTCATACCCCGGCTTTTCGAAATACCGGGTATCCGGGAAATCACGTTGACCACCAACGGGGTTCTGCTGTCCGGCTTCGCGGAGGCATTGAAAGCCGGAGGGATCCGTCGGGTGAATGTCAGTTTGGACAGCTTAAGGCCTGCAAGTTTCGCCCAACTGACGGGCCGGGACGCGTTTCATCGTGTTTGGGAGGGTATCCGCCGTGTAGAGGAGCTGGAATTCCATCCCATCAAGCTGAACATGGTGGTGATCAAGGGTTGGAACGACGACGAACTCGAGGATTTTGCCCGCCTGACCCTGAAAAGTCCCTATCACGTTCGATTCATTGAATTCATGCCTTTGGGAGGTCCCATTCGCTGGCATCCGGATTTAGTGGTTCCTTCACACGAAGTCAGGCGGCGAATTCAGAGCGTGGGAGATCTGCTCCCCGTTCGGCGGGGAGAGCTGGATGGTCCGGCGGAACGGTTGAAATTCAGGGATTCCGCCGGAGAGATTGGGTTCGTAAGCGCCGTGTCCCACGAATTCTGCAGTACCTGCAACCGCCTGCGCCTGACGGCGGAGGGAAGACTCCGGGCATGCCTCTTCTCGGATGTGGAGGCGGATCTCAAGGGCCCGTTACGAATGGGTTGTTCGGACCAGGAACTTTCGGAGATCGTTTGCAGGGCCGTTTCCGAAAAGTCGCGGTGGCGCGGACCGGCGATGGACCGGCAGACGGTGGGTCGAAAGATGTGGAGCATAGGGGGATAGCCTAGAGAGATGTGGATCGTTTGCCCTCCCGAAAAGGCGATAGGAACTCCCCGATCGCATGAGGCGACTTTCGCCGGCTTTCGCGGATTCGTCTGCATGGGAAATGCGTTATTAACGTCCGATGAGAATGATACGACGTAAGCTGCCGCCCGCAACCGACCACCAATACCGGTCACAAGCGGGTCTTACGTATGGACGCCAATCCGGACCAAGGTGACCCGAAGATGTCGGCGCAGGCTCTCTTAGCGGTGGATATAGGCGGCGGTACTCAAGATCTTCTGGTATGGAACCCAAAGGAACGAATCGAGAACTGCGTCAAGCTCGTGTTGCCATCCCCCACTCGGGTCGCGGCGTCCAGAATCCGGAGGGCCACTGACCGCGGGCTTCCTGTTTTTCTGCACGGACAGGAAATGGGGGGCGGGGCCAATACGGCGGCTCTGAAAGCCCACTTGGCCAAAGGGTTGGCGGCGTATTCCACGACAGCCGCGGCCCACACGTTTTACGACAATCTCGAGTATGTCCGGGACATGGGAGTGGTATTGGCTGAAGAACCTCCCGAAGGCGCCGTCCCGATTCTGCTCACAGATCTGGAATTAGACGGAGTGTTGCGTCTTTTGCGGGAACATGAGGTGGAGATACCGCATCGGATTGCGGTGGCCGTTCAAGACCATGGATATTCGCCGACAGCCAGCAACCGGGAGGCGCGGTTTTCCCAGTGGAGGACTTTTCTATCTTCCGGCGGTCGTCTGCGGAACCTTCTGTTCGGGGATCTTCCCGAACAGAACCGCCGGATGGCTGCGGTTCGAAGAGTCCACCCGGATGCGCTGATCATGGATACGGGGCCTGCGGCCATTCTGGGCGCCTTGTTGGATGACTGGGCCGTATCGCGGATCCAAGACGGTCTTCTGGTGGTCAACGCAGGGAACGCGCACACCTTGGCCTACCTGGTGGCCGGAGATCGCTGTTACGGTATTTATGAGCATCACACCGGGTGTCTGGATTCCGTCAAAATACGGGATCATTTGGCACGGTTCAGGGAGGGAACTCTTCCTCATGACGAGATATTCGGGGACGAAGGGCATGGGGTAGCCTACACCGGGGATGCAGGGCGCAGTTTTTCTGCGGCTCCCCTGCTGGTCACCGGACCTCAGCGGTTTCTGCTGCTCGCCGAGGGAGGGCGCATGGCCGCACCCTTCGGCGACATGATGTTGAGCGGCTGTTTCGGTTTGGTCCAAAGCGTGCTCAACCTATGGGGTGAAGGACTTACCCTAACAGCCCCTTGAAAAACGTGATTTCCGGTTACGCCTTTGGCGTGACGCTTCATCCTTCCCGCCTGTGCATCCCACGCAGACAGGCGTCATTGCGGCGTACTGTATGCCTCATTCCTCAGGATTCGCGCGTCTTGCCTGCGATACGGTTTTCCAAAGGGCTGCTACGACAGCACGGAAGATACGGTTCGGCGCTTGCCGGAAAAATTCTGAGTGACGGTCCTCCGAAACACGACCATCGCCCAATCTGATGGGTGAACGTCGGCCGTGATCGCGTCTCGAATTGGGTAGGCAACGGAGTCCCTGTATGGTATATTTTAGTTGAGGGATCTTGAAGGGTCGGGTGGTTTCTACCCGGTGATAGACTGCGGGAAACGAAATCGGAACATCCTTTAACACGCCGGTCTGGAAGGAGGTCATATTATGGCAAACTTGGCGGGTGTCGTGTTTACGGGGACGGGTCCGATCCTGGTGCTCTCAACCTATGAAAGTTTCTCGGATCCTAAATTCGTCGAAAAACTCAAACAGAAAGGTATCAAGAAGTTCATCGCGTATGAGGTCCCGGTGGATTTGTGCAAGAAGAGATACGGCAATCAGTATAACGTGATTCTGGGAGATCTGAATCAGAGTGATGACTTGCGCGTCTTGGACTACAACGGACACAATGTGTTCTACAACTTCAGGTTTGAGGAAATGGGAGAACCGTTTCACTATCAGGAGGAATCGTCCTCGAAATGAGTGGACCGGGGTAAGTTCCCTTTTTCGGGTGCGGGATATCCCAAGGAGGGGTGTGGGATGTCCGTAGCCATGAAAGTGGTGTGGTTCGGTCGACATGAGAGGGGACACGGGTTGAGGGGAACGGTCTCCAGTTCCCCTCAACCCGTGTAGGGCCACCCTGCCGGGAAAGTCTCGCGGAAGACAGCCTCGTGAAACAGGATCATTCCGTTCACTATACGCCGGACGTATGAAGGCATCGGGTCCCGGGATAGGGGCCTTCGTCCTGCCCTATGGACAAGGCGTCCGCCCGGAAAGAGGGTGGTATCATCGTTAACTTCCTGGAAATTCGGGAGAAGGTTGCGACCTATGGCTTTGGAAAGCGGGGTTGGTGAGACGTCGTTGAAGGATGCGCCAGTGATTCGGCCCGTCGGCGGGGGGGGTGACGCCAAGCGGGCGGCGGCATTGGAAGCCGTTTCCTTCGTGAGGGGCGGGCATATCGTGGGACTGGGAACCGGTTCCACCGCAGCCTTGGCCATCGCCGAACTGGGTCGAAGAATTCGGGAGGAAGATCTGCATATCGAGGGGGTGGCTACCTCTTACCAGGCGTCCCATTTGGCGAGACAGGCAGGGGTTCCTCTCCGAGCCCTGGATAACGTGACCCATATCGACCTGGCCATTGACGGAGCGGATCAGGTTGATCCATCCAAGAACCTGATCAAAGGGGGTGGAGCGTCTCATGTGATGGAGAAGATCGTGGACGGGTTCGCCGACAGATTCATTGTCATCGTGGACGATTCCAAACTCGTTGAGCGATTGGGGGGATCGTTTCCGGTACCCGTCGAGGTTCTCCCTGTGGCCCTGTTCACCGTAATGGCCGCGGTCGAGAAACTGGGGGCGTGTCCCGTGTTGCGTATGGCGGTGCACAAAGCAGGGCCGGTGGTTACGGATTTTGGAAACTTGTTGTTGGACGTTCATTTCAACGGAATCGATGATCCGGAAGAACTGGAGACCCTTCTGAACAATATACCCGGAACCGTCGGCAACGGCTTGTTTGTAAACATGGTGAGCCAGGTGATCATCGGGGAGCGGGCCTCCGGACGTGTTCGTTGGATGGAGTGATCCGACGCATGCAATCGCGAAACGCCATTTCTGAATCTGCAAAGAATTCCAGGGGAACGGAAGCCGGCAGAATGTTCTCCTCGCGGAGTTTTTCGAAGAAGGCGCCGAGTCCCTGGAGCAGGGCGGGCGAAAGATCGAATTCAAGGTTCTCCAGATAGGTTCGCAGTAGGTCCCGGTTGATTTTTAACCGGCTTTCGGCCGATGCGGCCATTTCTAGGATGGCTCCGCGACTCCGATGCCTGGATTCCAGGAGTGCTTCGTGCGCGGCGCGCACACGGTTCGGGTGCTTGGAGGCGAAGTCGCGGCGTACCACCCAGAGGGCGAATACGAAACCGAGCCCTGTTTCTTCCTTCCACCATTCCGCCAGATCGTATCGATACGGAAAATCACGCAAGGAGGCGCTCCCTCGAAGGGCCGGGTCTCCGATAAGGAGTGCGGCGTGAGGCTTCTCTCTATCGAGTTCTTCCTCACAGATGCGTTTGGGTACATACCGGGGAGGAGACGGAGTTTGTGTTCTCATTAGAAGCTTCAACAATTCCCGGGACGTTTCCGATTCCTCGGTAACCCAGAGCGGTTGATCGGCGAGGCGGCGGCGGGGGACGCGGCTCATGAGAAATACGCTGCCCACGGGTCCATTGCTTGAGACGGAGAGACCGGGCAGTATCAGGTATTCCTGATGATTCCTGCCGTATTCCACGGAGGACACGGGGCTGATGTCCAGAGCGCCCGTTTGCATGAGCCGATTCAGGCGCGCTGGGGTTCCCGGGTACAGGGAGAGGATTTCCGGTTTGGGATGGCGTTCAAGATGGTAATATACGGGATCCGAATTCATGTACTTTATTCTGCCTACACGGACAGGCGGAAAGGAGGGTTGCGCGGACCTCTTATATGACCGATCGGTCATTTATAACCCCCTAAAATAAAGTTGCATATAGGTGACCACCTGGTCAATAATAGCAGAACGCGCACCGTTGCACAATGGTTTTGTCCCGGCAGTCATCGAGAGGTGTCTCCTGTCGGACCGGATGCAAAAACGCATGACTCACAGCGCATCACTTATTCCACGCGTCGCCCTGGTGGGGTACCGGTGCACGGGGAAGACCACCGTCGGTCGGCTCCTGGCCCATGAATGGAAACTTCCCTTTGTCGATCTTGATCTAGAAATTCGGAAGGTTCTGGGTATGGATGTGGCCCGCTTCGTTCTTGACCAGGGATGGGAACCGTTCCGGGACATCGAGACGAAACTGCTGGCGCGATGCGGTCGTGAAACACCCTGCATACTCGCCACGGGAGGGGGTGTCGTGGAGAGCGAAATTTCCAGACGCCGGCTGAAGGAGTGTTTCTTCACCGTATGGCTTACGGCGTCAGCCGCCACCATTCGCGCGCGGATGACGTCCGACCCGACATCGGAACATCAAAGGCCCTCTTTGACCGGAATATCTCCGGAGGAGGAGGTGGAGGGTCTGCTTGCGCGTCGTGCGCCATGGTACGAGGAGTGCGCCCATGCCATGGTCTCCACGGAAGGGGTTCCTCCGGAGGAAGTGGCGGAGCAGATCCGCCGGATAGTTCGGCGGCAAGGAATTCGGCAGGATCAGAAGGATGACACAGGATGTCCATGATGATTGAACCCAGGGACACTCGCTTGAGACGCATCCGAACGAAGTTGGAATCGGGAAAGCGGCTTGGAAAAGAAGAGGGAATTCAGCTGTACGAAACAGCCGATCTCCTCGGGTTGGGCGGCCTCGCCCACGGAGTCCGTTGGGCAAGGCATGGCCGCAAGGCCTATTTTATCTACAATCAGCACCTCAACTATACGAACATCTGCAAGAACCGATGCGCTTTCTGCGCTTTTGCACGGGATGCGGGAGAGGCGGGCGCCTATGTCATGAGCCTGGATAGGGTGGAAACGGCGGTGGTGGAGCGTCTATGTGAACCCATCACCGAAATTCATGTGGTGGGAGGTGTAAATCCCGACCTGGGGCCCGAGTACTATTTCAACCTGGTGCGCCGGATCAAGCAAGCTCGGCCGGAGGTGGTCGTTAAAGCTTTCTCTGCGGTGGAAATCCATCATCTGTCCCGAATTGCGGGATTGACCCTTGCCGAAACCTTTGAGCGCCTCAAGGACTGCGGCTTGGAGTCTCTTCCGGGGGGCGGAGCCGAAGTCTTTTCATCACGCGTCCGGAATCGTCTGTTTCCAGGTAAGATCAGCGCCCAAGAATGGATGGAGGTCATGCGGAAAGCGCACGAGGCCGGAATCCGAAGCAACGCCACTCTTCTCTACGGACATATCGAAACCATTGAGGAACGCGTTGAGCACCTGCTCCGGCTCCGCCGGTTACAGGATGAGACCGGAGGCTTTATGGCGTTTATCCCGTTGGCGTTTCATTCCAAGAATACGCGGCTGTCCCATATTCCCCCTACCACCGGATATCTCGATCTCAAGACCGTTGCCGTTTCCCGACTCCTTCTGGACAATATCCCGCATATCAAGGCGTACTGGGTGATGCTGGGTCTAAAGCCGGCTCAGCTGGCCCTAAGTTTTGGGGCCGACGATCTGGATGGAACCGTGGTGCGGGAGAACATCACTCATGCAGCAGGCGCCGACACTCCCACAGGGTTGTCACCCGACGAGTTGTCCCGTCTTATCAAGGAAGCGGGCTTCGAACCCGTGGAACGCGACGCATTTTACCATCCGGTGGAGGATCGAGCCCATGCCTTCGAAGCATGAAGTCGTTCTGGAGACCATCCGTGCAGGCAAGCGTGTGTCCCTGGAGGAATACGAAACTTTCTACGAAAAGGCCGACCTTCTCGAATTGGGGGCGCTGGGCCACGCACGCCGCATGACTCTGCACCCGGTAAGCCGGGTCACTTACGTGGTGGACCGGAATATCAACTACACCAATGTCTGTATTTCCGCGTGCCGGTTCTGTGCGTTTCATCGTGCCGTCGGTTCATCGGAAGCGTATGTGCTTGGCAGGGAAGACCTCTCCGCGAAAATCCAGGAAACCGTGGAACTCGGTGGAACCCAGATCCTGCTTCAGGGGGGAATGCATCCCAGGCTGGGGTTGGCGGATATGGTGAGCATGCTCCGCTACATCAAGGATCGTTTCCCCATTCACATTCATGGGTTTTCCCCCCCCGAGATCCTGCATCTATCCGAACGGGAGCGGAAGTCCGTGGAATACATTATCGAAGCCCTCAGAGATGCGGGTCTGGGGTCGATCCCCGGGGGAGGCGCCGAGATCTTGGTGGATGAGGTCCGTAGCCGTATATCCCCCCGGAAATGCACATCGATCCAATGGCTCGCTGTTATGAGGGCAGCGCATTTCCTGGGGATACCTACTACGGCTACCATGATGTTCGGCCACGTGGAGACCTCCAGGCATCGCATGGAACATTTGTTCAAGATACGAGATCTGCAGGAGGAAACGGGAGGGTTTACCGCATTCATCCCATGGACGTTCCAGCCGGACCATACAACTATCAACGTTCCGGCGGTCGGCGCAGTCGTGTATCTGCGGACGCTGGCGATCTCCCGGCTTGTATTGGACAATGTACTCAACCTGCAGGCTTCCTGGGTGACCCAAGGAGCCAAGGTGGGGCAAGTGGCGTTGAGCTTCGGGGCCAACGACCTTGGAAGCACCATGATCGAAGAAAACGTCGTGGCTGCGGCGGGGGTTCGATTCCGCCTTTCGGAATCGGATATGGTGCGGTTGATTCTGGATGCGGGCTTCGAACCGGCCCGGAGAGACACGTTGTACCGCCTTCTGGAAGCGGTTCCATCCTGATCGCCGCGAGGGATTTCATGTCCGAAGCTTCCGGCTGCGAACACCCTGTCCAAGAATCCAACACATTGGCCTACCGGGCCAAGTGGGTCATGTTGGATCCCTGGAACATCGTTGAAAACGGCCGGGTGTGTGTCTCCAGATTCCGTATTGTGGAATCGGGCCGCTCAGGACGCGGAAGTCGTTTTGCAGAGAGAGAAGTGGACTTGGGGGAAGGACTCCTGATGGCCGGAGTGGTTAACGCGCATATCCATCTGGAACTGTCCGCATTCAAGGGTCGGGTTCAGGGCGATGGGACGTTTCTATCTTGGGTCCGGAGTCTTTTGGCTCAACGCGAAGCGCTCCTCCTCGAAACCACGCGGAAGGCGGCCTGGGATGCGGTCCGGGATCTTTCCAGGACGGGATGCGCCGCCGTTGGGGATGTGGGAACGCTTGACGGCAGGGCCGCCGTCCTCGAGCGGGAGAGGGTGACCGGTTGGGTATTTCAAGAAGTGCTGGGAACGTCTCCCGTGCCCGTTTTGAATGTGTACCCGCCGGATCCGAACCGGGAGGGGAGGCCTGGCTCGAGTTTCGCGGTTCACGCCCCCCACACCACTCCCGGGCGAATCTTCCGGTTTGTGAAGGAACTTACCGGACGCCTGGGCGTATTGTGCTCCTTCCATGTGGCCGAATCTCCGGATGAGGATGAATTCGTGCGTACCGGGAAAGGCCCATGGGCGGACTTTCTGGCCGAACGGGGGATGGAGATGTCGTTTTCATTCCCGGAAAACCGAAGTCCCGTGGAGTATGTGCACGGTCTGGGGCTCTTGGATGAACTTGCTCTCGTTGTTCATTTGACCCATGCATCGGTGGAGGACTTGGACTTGGTGGTTGGATCGGGATGCCGAGTGTGTGTGTGTCCCAGGAGCAATTTCACGATGTACGGCCGGTTGCCGCCATTGGAAACCATGTTTCGCCGAGGATTATGTCCGGCTTTGGGGACGGATAGCCTGGCCGGTGTGAGTGACCTGCAGGTTTGGAACGAAATGGCGTTCATCTCCGACAAGTTTCCCCGCATTGATCCTCGGCAGGTGCTCGCCATGGGCACCCAGTTCGGAGCTTCGGCGTTGGGTTTGAGATCCGTGCTGGGGGACCTCCGACCCGGAAAAGCGGCTCGCATGGTCTACGTGAATGTGCGATGTCACACCGACGACGAGGTTCCCGAGGCCGTTGTACGCCGCTTTTTTTCGGGTGAGCCGCGAACTGTCGCTCACCCGTTTGTTTCATGACCGGAGATCACCGCTATCAGCCCGTTGATAAACCGTATTGCAGGCAGGCCGTTGAAAAACGCGACCTGCTGCGTCGGCGTGTCGGCCTCTTTCTGCAGACGGTCACGATAAAGCGTCAATTATCTTCCGTACGATGGAAATCGCCTCTGTTTTCCGGCTGTACGGCGATTCTCCCGTCAGGTCCGCTTCTATGATGGCGTCGTCGTAGGGAATGAATCCCAGAAACTCGAATCCGGGCATGTGCTTTTCAAGGAATTCCTGGTCGTGGGGGCCTCGGATCTTGTTTCCCACGAGGGCGATCTTCTTCAGGTTGATTTCCGAAGCCAGTTTTCGGATGTGATGAGCCGTGTCCAGGCTTCGTTTTCCGGGTTCCACCACTACCAGCAGACGGTCTACGGCCTGCGCCGTGCCACGTCCGAGGTGTTCGATTCCGGCTTCCATATCCATGACCACCACTTCGTCTCGACCCAGTACGATATGCGTTACCAAAGCTTTCAAGAGGGCACTCTCCGGACAGATGCATCCGCCGCCGCCCTTTTTGACGCCCCCCAATCGCATGAGTTTGATACCGTCCAGCTTCAGCGAGAGGCGTTCGGGCAAGTCGTCCACTTTGGGATTCAACTTGAACATTCCTCCGATGCTTCCGGGCTGAGCCCCCGTCCGTTCAGCCACCAGATCTTTCATCTCCGAGATGGGTACAAGACGCTCCGGGTCTTTGATACCCAGGGCGCTACCGAGATTAGCGTCCGGGTCTGCATCGATGGCCAGGACCTTTTTCCCCATGTCATTGAATACGTGTATCAGCAAGGCGGCCACCGTAGTCTTGCCCACTCCGCCCTTGCCGCTGACCGCCAACTTCATAAATCTCCTCCTGTGCCGAGAACGGCATCTGACCCAACCTTTATGGGCAGGTTCTTGGACTCGCTTCAGCAGGCCGTTGAAAAACGCGATCTACGGTCACGCCGACAGCCTGAGGCTTCATCCTGTCTGCCTGTGCGTTCCATGCCAGACAGGCGTCATCGCGGGGGTACCGCCACGCCGAAGGCGTGGCTTGCATCTCATTGTTTTGCACCGGCCTGCTCGAAATACTGGTTATCAACGGGCTGTTACGCGGCCTCCCGCGCTACAGCCATAAGACGATATACGAGCATCCCGGCGAGCCAGGCCACGTCTTCCAGGGACAGCGTTTCGGCCACCACTTCATCGAAGAACACATTCCCATTCGCCGGGAACTCATCGTCCGCCTCTTGAACCTGAAGGGTAATGGGGGTTCCCGGGAACGGAGTGAACCAAAACGCCAGTCCCGCGAGTTCCGGCCGGCGAATGCCGCCCAGGATCCGGGCTGATCGTTCCAGCGCGGGGCCGTTGGCGCCGAAAGTCCGCACCAAGGGATCTATGGCCCGTTTCTTGAACGCAGAGTAGTAGAATTCCCCCGAGGGGATTTCGCGGTACGTGATAAGTCGTCCGGTGGGAGGGGAACCCGTGGCTCCCAGCAGGTAATGGAGAACGAGGATTTGCTCCTGGATGGGAAGTTCCCCGATACCGTCGTTCTCCAAGCGGGTTACGTTCATTTCACCGAACCGCACGAGGAGCGTCTTATCCAGGAAAGGGAGCTGAACCGAGCCATCGTCTTCAGGCAGGAATTGTCCTCCCGCGTTGCGGGCCACCTGCTTCGGATCCAGTTCTTTCAGTTCTCTCCGGGCTAGTTCCAGTGCGGCTCTGTAGTCGTCCACTCGCGGCATAGTATACTCCTCGTCCGTATTTTGCTGAGTATAGAAGGTGAACGCCGCGGGTGCAAGCCCGCCGTGGCTCCCGACGACCGAACAAGCTGTCGAAAAAGCGCAATCCTCGGCTGGAGCCGCGGCGTGGTGCTTGACCCTTTTCTTCCCAAGAGTGTTGGGTTCATCATCGCTCGAAATTTTTGCGCCCACATCGTATCGCATGTCGGCTGCCTGTTCCGTTTCTGTTTTTCGAGGCGGTTCTGAATCGCGTGTTTCGTTTGCTTGACAATTGCGAATGGTGTTGACTCCGCTTTATCCTATCCCTTAAGGTATATGTAACTGCTCAAAAATACAGGAGGACTACTATGAGGAGGTTTTGGGGTGTTACCGTGGCGCTGGTTGCCGTAACCGGCTTCATGACGGCCTGCGCCGCTCCCGAGCGAATCAGTCGTTCCGGCGTGGAGGCGGTGCGATTGGGTGAAACCACCGTGGAAGAAATCAAGGCCAAGTACGGTCCCCAGGATTTGATGTATGCGGAAACCACGCCTGAAACGGGAGTCACCAAGTTGAGCTACGCTCACATGGATCCCAATGCGACTCCGTGCAACCCCGGCGTATATCCGATTCAGCAAATCGAATTCTTTTTTAAGACGGGCACGCTTCAAGGTGTCCAGTATATGAGTTCGTTGGCGACGGACTGTACGAAATTCGATGATTCCAAGGTTGCCGACATTCAGGTGGGAAAAACGACGCGGGAGGATATCCAAAATTGGCTTGGGTCCCCTCACGGGAAGTTCCTGACCAACGGCAAGCTGGCCTGGCGATACGTTTACGTGCAGAAGATTCGGCACAGCCGTGAATACGACCACCAAGTTCTCGATATCTTGTTCGATGAAAAGAACGTGGTGCAGGACTTCAAACGGGAATCGCTCATGGGAGTAATGTAACGAGGGTATAGAGGACCTTGACGGCGGCCTTGCGGTTCATACCCGAAATCCGTCTCTTGAATACAATCGCTTCACAGAGCCTGCCGAGGCGGTAGTTTTTCCAAGGGTCGATGAGGAAGCAGCCATCGGATTTGGAAGTGACGGGTCTGGAGACGGACTGACCGGTTTTCCGGTGAAAGGAATGCTGCTGGTGTGAAGTCAGTGCCAAAGTCTTGGGCAGTGCTGGAGTCTTCATTCCCTATAGGGGCCAAGTGTTGTAAGGATACGCCCTCAAGGACCGTTTCCAGGCTGTTCGAGCCAAGCGGTCTTTGAGGGCTTTTCGGGCTTATCAGGCCGTTGAGAAACGCGATCTGCTGTGCTGTGCTTCATCCTTCTTCATTGCGGCGTACTGGTTGTACGCCTCATTCCTAAGGATTCGCGCGCCTTGCGTCTTATCGTTTTGCACCGGCCTGGCCGCGGCACATTTCATCAACGGACTGTTATGGGGAAGGAGAACCATCGGTTCCGCCACATGGGGACGCGTCTCGGGAAATCATACGGCGCGCCGCTGAAAGAGCTTGTTTCCAGGTTTTTTCGATGAGATCCAGTGTGCCGGAAACTCGTTCCAGCTTCCAATGGAACTGCCGAGCAATGCCCTCCGCCTGTGCCATCAAGACATCCTCTGCGATGGTTCCCACATCGATGACCAAGGCCCGAGTGTAGTCCTTGAATACTCGACGGGCTATCTGGATGGGGTCGTATCCTCTTTCAACGAGTCGATGGAGTTGAAGCTCCTGAAAAATCCTATTCATGCCCAATTCAGCCCATCCTGCCGTCAAGAACCAGGTTCCGGCTTCCTTCTCTAATTCTTGAGCATATCTATCGGGACCCAAAAGCACCCCGATGCAGTCTTCCGCCCGGGCGTACAGCACCGGTATTCGAAAGTCTCCGGGGAGGCGATCCATGGCCTGGCATCTGCCGTATCCTAACATTACGGCGTCCACGTGGTTTTCCATCGCCCGGATCCGCTGTTCCACCGTGGATCGAAGCGTTTCCGGCTGAACATGGAGGTCCCATTCCAGGATCTCCATACGATGCACGTACGGTTCGTGCCCAAGGCTCCGGATGACCTGACGAACTTCCCGTTCCAGGGTCCGGCAACACAACACGCCGATGGATAAACGAGGTGACTTTTGCTGTGAGATCAAGGCCTTCCTCCACGGGGAACCGGGCACTTACGAGTTTCAATGCGGTCGTGTCACGCCGCCGACCGGACTGCACTCCGAGATCGGCCCAAGCCGCAGGTTAAGCGCCTCGCGGCACAACTAAGAGAAGTGTACCATGACCGCGCAGCACAGACCAGAGGATGCAGGGATGGGAGAAAGATTCCAGGCTCATTCATGGGGTCCCATACCCGGAACGGGAACTGAAAGAGCTTCTTCCGTGCGGGAAGAGACTCCCGGCAACGTGTCGTGACTCCAGGACCCGGACCCGCTTTCATTGACAGACGGGGTCTCGGGGATTATAAAAGGAGCGACGATAGAGGGCTGTTTCTCCGTGGAGGAGGTAGTTGTACGTGCGGTCATCGGTGATGGGGCACGAGGGGAGTGACGTGGAAAGAGGAGAGAAGTCGAAACGGAAAAGAAAAACGAACGCCCGCGTGGTGCGGGCGTCATTTAATTTTCCTGGTGCCGAAGGCGAGAGTCGAACTCGCACAGGCATACGCCTACTAGACCCTGAACCTAGCGCGTCTACCAATTCCGCCACTTCGGCGTGCAGTTCATACGTAGCTGTTTCCCACGGATTTGTCAAGATGAATCCGGGTTGTGAAGAAGCAAGAGGCGAATGATCCATGGCCGTTTTCTTTAGCTTAGACCAGATCCAGGAGCCGTTCCGGAACGCGGTCCTCACCATAGGCAACTTCGATGGTGTCCATAGAGGCCACCAGAGCCTCTTCGCCTATTTGAACCGAACGGCTCGAGAAGAAGCGGGCGAGTCCGTTGTCATCACGTTTCATCCGCATCCTCTGCAGGTTCTCCTTCCCAGCGGTGGACACGCTCCCAAAATGATCAACACCCTGGATCAGAAAATCGAACTCATCGGTGGGAGCGGAGTCGATCACATTGTGGTGATTCCATTCACCGCCGAGTTCTCGCGCATTGGAGCCGCCCCCTTTGTAGAAGACCTTCTGTGGCGCCGTTTGGGTATGAGATCCATTGTCATCGGCCACGATTATGCCTTCGGGTATCGCAGAGAGGGCAACGTTGATCTACTCCGTGAGATGGGGCGTCGTCTGGGATTCCGGGTCCTGCTCCAAGCCCCGGTGCTCG
The DNA here is from genome assembly GCA_964597345.1 of uncultured Thermodesulfobacteriota bacterium. Classification (GTDB taxonomy): domain Bacteria; phylum Desulfobacterota; class Desulfarculia; order JACQYL01; family JACQYL01; genus CAZQXK01. The sequence goes on from CAZQXK010000063.1 coordinate 20,014, forward strand.
TGGATGGGGAACGGGTGAGCAGTACGGTCCTCAGGAATCTCATTGAACAAGGCGCCATGGAAAAGGCCTACAGCTTCCTCGGAAGATACTACCAACTCCAGGGCACGGTGATCCCCGGCCGCAAAGTGGGCGGGTCGCAATTGGGTTTTCCTACAGCCAACCTGGAACCCACTGATGGAATTCTTCCCGGGCAGGGCGTGTACGCGGTCCGGGTAATCCGGCGTGGGAAGGCGTATCAAGCTGTCTGCAATGTGGGATTCAATCCTACCTTCGGACTGAATCGTCTATCGGTGGAAGTGTACATTCTGGACTTCGACGAGAATATTTATGGAGAGGAACTCCGTGTCGATTTCGTCCGGATGCTTAGAGAAGAAAAGAAGTTTTCGAACATCGATGAATTGATCCGACAGATCCGTGTGGACGTGGAACAGGCCAGGATCCTCTTTGAGAGCTGGGACAAGGAATCCCAGGAACGCTCCGCGGTGATGTGACCGTCGTGTCCCGAAGCGTTTTCAAACCCCTTTGGCGTCGGGTCCCCAGATGAGCTTGTGTTGTTGGAGATGCAGCCGCACGGACAAGTGATCTTCCAGGATCCACGCGGCCAATTGCTTGGGAGCCAGGACACCGAACACGGGTGAGAACAACACAGGAAATCCCGGCGCGTCGTCTCCACAGAAACGTCTTAACCGATCCCGTCCGTACACGTAGTCCTGCCGGTTCCCGATCACGAATTTTGCCTGATCCCGTGGAGTCATGCGGAGCCAATTCCGCCAGTCGGTATGCATTGATTCCCCGCTGGACGGGCATTTGAAATCCACGACGCGCACAATTCGGGTGTCGACCCTTCTAATGTCCAGACTTCCGTTCGTTTCCAGCAACACCTCATATCCCTGATCCAGCAAAGCCGATGCAAGTGTGGGAGTCTCCGATTGAAGCAGTGGCTCCCCACCTGTAATTTCCACGAGATTGCAGCGGAAGGCATGCACCTGTTCGAGGAGGACGGATAGATCCCAAAGACGTCCTTCCTCGTAGGCATACCGGGTGTCGCAATAAGAGCAGCGGAGGTTGCAACCGGTCAGACGAATAAATACGCAGGGTAACCCTGCATACGTGGATTCTCCCTGGATGGAGTGGAAAACCTCGTGGATGAGAAGGCTCATGGCGATCCGGTGACCGGGAGGTCGGCAGGGAGGATCGCTCGCGGGCGCGCCATGTCAGTCGAGGGCTCCTGCGCAGTTCGATGCGATCCAGAACAGGTCCATATATTTCGGGTCCATATAGAGACGGCTCACTCCTTTGAACTCTATCCATGCCATGGAAAGCAGTTCGTGATAGACGATACGGAGTGCTTCCCGGGCCTCTCGAGAAAGGCTTGAGATCCTGCTCTGCAGGCGTTCCGAAAACGCATTCAGTGCGGCTTCACCCGCCCACAGGTCCAGGTCGTCTCCCACCTCCGCCATTCGATCCATGAAGTGTTCCACTTGTACCAGGGACAGCGGCGCCAACACGGGATTCAATTCCAAGGAACATCGAGCCCAGATGGTATAAAGACACTTCTTGTACGTGAAAAAAGGATCCGACACGCATTCGGGCGGTAGAGGCGCCTGAGAACAGCAGGCCAGGAATTGGTCCACCGCGGCAAGGGCTTCGAGAGATGCCCGGCACTCCTGAACCTGACGCAAGGTTTCGAAACCCGTAAACGGATGGGCCGGGGAATCCGGATCATAGCGCATGGGGCGTTTGAGCAGAAGGCCTTCGAGAATGCGCGCCCAGGGCGTATCCCAAAAACTCGGGTTGCACCCCTGGGACCGGGCCCAACTCTGCATCCAGCGGTCCGCCGCCTGCTTCTGAAGATCCAGTAACGTGCTGAATCCCAGGCGAAACAGATCATGCAAAGTCTTGCTTTCCACCAATTCCGTATATCGGTCCGTGTCACCGCCTGCGATTCGTTCGATTCCGATGCCGATGATACCCGACGCCTTCCTGTAGAGTCTTTTCAAAGATGCTGCATCCTGGGGTATCGTACTGTCCGCGCTCATGATTTGGCTGCAAACACCGGCGAACTCGATACGGATCTGGTCCCGAACGGGGGTGTCCGGAAGGCCCTCGACCGCTTGCCGGAAAGCGCCTTGTCCTCCGGCAAGAAGAACCGGAGTGTAGGCGGTCCTGGTTTCGGAGGGCTTCTCCGAGTCCTCGGTCATCTCCGACAGGTGCTTCGACGGCAGATACTCGGATCGGAGATACGCATAGATGCTCATTGCTTCATCCGAAGGGACGAATCCCTTGTCCGAGAGGCGTGCATCCCGAAATCTTCTTAGATTTTCCTCTTCTTCAGCATGCAGGATATGATTCATATCCAGTAAGACAGCTTGGTACCTTTCCATGTCCAGATCGGCCAATTGCTCCAAGAGCCCTCGCACCGCCTCTCGCTGCCGTTTCCGCCGGCACGACACGAAGAAGACCCCGTCCAAGGTAAACGTGGTAGCGGGATCCTCGTCGGGGACTTCGTCCTCTTGCCGGATGGCCACGGACGAAGTGCGCGAGAGAAACAGGAGCAACAGCGAAGGATGATCCCGAAGGAGCCAGGTTGCGAATCGGGGACCATCCGAACTCAGGAGGACGTCGAACCAAGCCGTCAAGGCGTCCATGTCCAGGCCCTCGGTATTCCAGATATGCAGATCCAGCAGATACAGCCACTGATCTTCGGATGCCAGGGAAAGCATCTCGAGAAAGCGATTGGGATCGGCTTCCAACAACAGCCAGAACAGATCTTCTTCGGCCATGGATTGAACAAGAACTTCCGGGTCCGGGGCCTGCAAGATGGCTTCTATGACAGATTCGGCATCCGGAGTGTGTTCCCGATGCGAAGGGATCGGGGGGGGGGCGGCGCCGGAGAGGGGAGGATCCATAGGGTTGACGGGCTCCTGCCGGAGTTTGGAGGTGGTTTCCTCAAGTATTGCGCGGGAGGAATGCTTCCCGTTGTCCTTCTCGGGGCGGTCCATTTCCGAGATGTATTCCGGGCCGGCATGGCCCGCCCGGAACTTCCAGTTTGAGGTTCAGGCCTTTCACGGCTCAGTACATGTCCATGTCGGGCATGGAAGGCGCCGCTCCAGCTGCTTCCTTTTTCTTGGGTTTCTCGGCGACCATGGCCTCGGTCGTGAGTAACAGCGAGGCTACGGAAGCGGCATTCTGCAATGCAAACCGGGTCACCTTCGTCGGATCGATTATGCCTGCGGTCATGAGATCCTCGTAGACGCCGGTTTCCGCATTGAAGCCAAAGGCCTTCTCACCTTCCTTAATTTTTTGTATTACGATGGAGCCTTCAAACCCAGCGTTTTCAGCCAGTTGGCGAGCAGGTTCTTCCAGTGCACGGCGAACGATATCCACGCCCAGCTTTTCTTCACCTTCCACTTTAGCTTTTTCCAGGGCGGTCATGCACCGTATAAATGCGACCCCGCCGCCGGGAACGATTCCTTCTTCCACCGCGGCGCGGGTGGCGTTCAGTGCGTCTTCGACCCGGGCCTTCTTTTCCTTCATTTCGATCTCGGTGGCTGCACCTACGTTGATGACCGCTACACCGCCCACCAGTTTAGCCAGTCGTTCCTGGAGTTTCTCCCGATCGTAATCGCTGGTGGTTTCATCAATCTGAGCCCGGATCTGGCGGACTCTTCCTTCCAGATCCGCTTTGCTGCCTCCACCATCCACGATGGTCGTATTGTCCTTGTCCAGGGTCACCCGCTTGCACGTACCCAAGTCGTTCAGGGTTACGTTCTCCAGTTTGATCCCCAGGTCCTCGGACACCACGCGGCCTCCCGTAAGGATGGCGATATCCTCCAGCATAGCTTTGCGCCGGTCTCCGAATCCGGGAGCTTTGACCGCGGCACACTTCAGAGTACCCCGAAGTTTATTGACCACCAGAGTGGCCAGGGCTTCCCCTTCCACGTCTTCTGCAACGATCAGCAAGGGCTTTCCCATCTTTGCAATCTGCTCCAGGATGGGCAGCAGGTCTTTCAGGTTGCTGATCTTCTTTTCGTTCAAGAGAATGTAAGGTTCATCCAGGACCGCTTCCATTTTTTCGGGATCCGTGACGAAATACGGACTTAGATACCCGCGATCGAACTGCATTCCCTCGACGATTTCGAGGGTGGTCTCCATACCCTTGGCTTCTTCCACGGTGATGACGCCTTCTTTGCCGACCTTTTCCATGGCCTCGGCAATGATGTCACCGATGGTTGGATCGTTATTGGATGAGATGGTGCCCACCTGTGATATTTCTTTCTTGTCCCGGGTAGGTTTGGACAACTTCTTGAGTTCGTCCACTACTACCGTTACGGCCTGGTCCACTCCGCGCTTGAGGGCCATGGGATTGTGTCCCGCCGCCACCATCTTGGATCCTTCACGATAAATGCACTGGGCCAGCAGGGTGGCCGTAGTGGTGCCGTCTCCCGCTACATCCGAAGTCTTGGAGGCGACTTCCTTGACCATCTGGGCGCCCATGTTCTCGAACTTGTCTTCCAGTTCGAT
>CAZQXK010000064.1:0-24488 GCA_964597345.1 uncultured Thermodesulfobacteriota bacterium
GTCGTCAAGCGGCAAGACACGGGTCTTTGGAACCCGCATTCGGAGGTTCGAATCCTCCCACCCCAGCCAGAACCAAGTCTTACCTCGTTTCGGCAAACGGGGACCCGGACTGCGGCCTGACTCACCGTCATCTCAAGGGAATCCCATATCAGGATGGACGAACCACTCATTTTCTGCGGCAGTTCCAGCCGTGAACTATGCAGGGAGATCTGCTCTTTCCTGAGCGTGGAGCCTGGCGTGGCGCGGGGGCGGAGGTTCGACGACGGCGAGTTTTTCCTTGAAATCCTGGAGACCGTTCGGGGCCGGGAAGTTTTCGTTATTCAATCGACCTCGACGCCGGTCAACGAGAACATCATGGAACTGCTGATCATGGTGGACGCCCTGCGCAGAGCTTCGGCGGGGAGCATCACGGCGGTGATCCCCTATTACGGGTATGCCCGACAGGACAAGAAGGAGTTGCCCCGTTCCCCCATTACCGCCAAGCTGGTGGCGGACTTGCTTGCCGTAGCGGGTTGTCACCGCGTGACCAGCGTGGATTTCCATGCGGGACAGGTGCAGGGGTTTTTTGATATTCCGGTGGATCATCTCTTTGCAGCGCCGGTGTTTATCCGGCATATTCGTGAACATTTCTCCGCTTCCTCCGTAGTGGTCTCCCCGGATGCTGGGGGCGTGGAGCGGGCTCGATTCATTGCGGAACGGCTCAAGATGCAATTGGCCGTTACGGACAGCCGTCGGGAATCACCGGAATCGGATCACGGCGTGAGCATCATTGGAGAAGTGGAAGGCCGGGTGGCCATTTTAGTCGACGACATGGTGGACACGGCGCGTACTCTGTGCAACGCGGCCAGAGGTTTGGCGGAGCAGGGAGCCGAGGCCGTGTATGCCTATTCCACCCATTCCGTCCTCTCCGGGGAGGCGGTGGAGCGGATTATGGCGTCCCCCATTCGCCGTCTCGTGGTGACCAATACCATTCCACCGAGCAAGAAAGCCAGGGAATGCTCCAAAATTCAGGTGCTTTCCTTGGCCCAACTGCTGGGGGAAGCCATACGAAGAACCCACAACAAGGATTCCGTAAGCTCTCTTTTTGTATAGCCAATTTGTGAAAAATGTCATAAACTGCCCCCCGTCTACAGGAGTGAACCGCATCTCGGACATGGCGCGCCGCCATATGTATTCTTCGGCTTATGGGAATCGGCAAACGCCTCGGGTTGCATGGGGTCTCTGTGGAACGGGTGAACATCCCAGGTATGGGGAGGATTTGTCGATATGAGAGAACGAGTCGATCTTACGGCTGAAATACGTGTCGCCACGGGAAAGGGCCCGGCCCGAAGGCTGAGGATGCGGAATCGGATCCCGGCCATTCTGTACGGCCCGGCAACGGCGCCCATATCTCTGAGTCTGGACGAGTCCGCGCTCATTAAAGCATTCGGAGCCGCCACCCGAGCCACGTCTCTGTACAATCTGACCATCCAGGGTGGGGAACAGCCGATTCAGAAAACCACCATGCTAAAGGACTTCCAGCGGGATCCTCTCAGCCGGCGTGTTCTCCACGTGGACTTTTACGAGGTTGACCTGGAAAAAACCTTGACGGTGGATGTTCCTGTTCGCCTGGAAGGCGCCCCGGTGGGATTGGATAAGGGCGGAGTTATGGAACAAATCCGTCATGAAGTTACCGTTTCCTGTCTGCCGACGAACATTCCGGAAGCCATCGTGATCGATGTGACCCACCTGGATTTGGGAGACTCTCTTCACGTTCGGGACGTGCCCATCGGGGAAGGGATCGAGATCCTGGCGGACACCGATTTCACGATAGCCGCCATTGTGGCGCCCAGCGCGGAAGTCCCGCCGGTCGAAGAAAGCGAGGAAACAGCGGCATCGGAAGAATAGGAGGGAGGTGGAAAATAGACGGGTTCCGCATCGTGTGCCTGAATCGGAGTGAGGACGCGTGTATCTGATCATAGGGCTGGGCAATCCCGGCGGTTCCTACGCCGAATCCCGGCATAATTTGGGGTTCATGGTGGTGGATCGACTTGCCGAAACCTGGTCCCTTCAAATCCAGGGACGCCGATATCAGAGCTTGTATGGTAAAGGGATGGTGCGAGGTAAACCGGTGGTGCTCGTCAAGCCCCAGACGTACATGAACCTGAGTGGAGAGGCCGCAGCGCAATGGGTTGGTTTTTACCAGGCCCCTCCGAGTTGCTTACTGGTGGTTCACGATGATCTGGACCTGGAGCCCGGACGCATCAAGCTGGTCCGAAAAGGTGGAGCCGGCGGGCATAAGGGAGTGGCGTCCATCATCCATCGAATAGGAAATGAGGACATCCCGCGCCTGAAACTGGGTATCGGGCGCCCCCGGTTCAACGAACCCATCGAGCAATATGTTCTCAGCCCTTTTTATGAAGACGAACGATCCATCCGAGACGAAACGGTTGTTGCAGCAGCCGGTATTGTAGAATTGGTGATTAGCGACGGTTTGGATAAGGTCATGAATCTCATCAACTAATTGTAATTAACTAGGAGGTAAAGAGACCCATGCTTGAGTGGACCGTGTACGCACCCTTTTTAGGGGCTTTTGGCATTGTCGTCGCGTTTCTTATCTACGGATACGTGAAGAACCAGCCCAATGGCAACGAAACCATGCAGGAACTGGAAGCCATGATCCATAAGGGAGCCATGGTATTCCTGAAACGTGAATACACCATTCTATTCTTTTTCGCGGCGGCGGTATTCATTTTGTTGGGGATTGGAATCAACTGGCATACGTCCATAGCCTACGCCTCCGGCGCCCTGTGCTCCATGTTCGCCGGCTACTTTGGAATGACCGCGGCCACGCGGGGTAACTCCCGCACCGCAGAAGCCGCCAATAAGAGCGGGCGCGCCAAGGCTTTAAACATCTCCTACCTGGCCGGATCCGTCATGGGCCTTTCCGTGGCTTCCCTGGGTTTGCTGGGCGTAGGCGTTTTTTTCTATATTTTCGCTAAGGATCCGGCCACGGCGAGCACCATCAACGGCTTTGCCATGGGCGCCAGCTCCATCGCCCTCTTCGCTCGTATGGGCGGTGGTATCTATACCAAGGCCGCGGACGTCGGCTCGGATCTCGTGGGCAAAGTGGAAGCCGGCATTCCGGAAGACGATCCCCGCAATCCCGGCGTCATCGCGGATAACGTGGGCGACAATGTGGGCGACATCGCCGGCATGGGTGCGGATATTTTCGAATCCTACGTCGGTTCCATTATCGCCACCGTCGCCATCGCCGCCACCATGACCATGACCCAGGAGATGGAAGGACTGCGGTCCGCGTACATGGCCATTCCTCTGCTGGTGGTTATGGGCGGACTCCTGGCGTCCTTTTTGGGCGTGGCTTCCATCAAGGTGTTGCAGAATATTCCGCCCCAGGCGGCGCTCCGGTATTCCACCTTCGTGGCCGCGGCCGGTCTTATAGTGGCCACGTACCTCGCCGTGAAAGGCCTGGGATTGCCCATGGGCGTCTTCTGGGCCGTAATCTCCGGGCTCGTCGCCGGTATCGTCATCGGGCTCCTGGCGGAATACTATACCTCCGCCGCGCCTGTCCGCAAAATCGCGGCTCAATCCGCCACGGGACCGGCCACGGTCATCATCACGGGTATTGCAGTGGGATTTGAAAGCGTTGTACTTCCCATGCTGGCCATTGCCGCCGCCACCTTTATGGCTTACGAGACAGCCGGCGTGTTCGGAATCGGTATCAGCGCCGTGGGCATGCTGAGCACCGTGGGGGCCACCATGACGGTGGATGCATACGGACCCATTGCAGACAATGCGGGCGGCATTTCGGAGATGTCCGGTCTCGGGCCGGAAACCCGTGCCATTACGGATGAACTGGACGCCCTCGGAAACACCACGGCCGCCATCGGCAAAGGCTTCGCCATCGGTTCGGCGGCCCTCACCGCCCTGGCCCTGTTCGTGGCATACACCCAGGCCGCCGGTTTGGATCGCATCGACATCACCAACCCCTACGTGGTTATCGGCGTGTTTATCGGTGGTATCGTTCCTTACCTAGTGGCCGCCCAGACCATGACCGCGGTGGGGAAAGCCGCCGGTGAAATGGTGGAAGAAATCCGGCGCCAGTTCCGGGAAATCCCGGGACTCATGGAAGGAACCGGAAAACCCGATCCGGCCACCTGTGTGGATATCTGCACCCGTTCCGCTCTGAAGATGATGGTCCTGCCCGGTCTCGTGGGTGTGCTCACACCCGTGGCCGTCGGATTTATCATCGGCACGGAAGCCTTGGGCGGCATGCTCGTGGGCGCCACCGTGACCGGCGTTCTCCTGGCCCTGTTCATGGCCAACGCCGGCGGCGCCTGGGACAACGCCAAGAAGTACATCGAACAAGGTCACCATGGCGGTAAAGGTTCGGACAACCACAAGGCCGCCGTCGTGGGCGACACCGTGGGCGATCCTTTCAAGGATACTTCCGGACCTTCCATGAACATCCTGATCAAGCTGATTTCCGTAGTGAGCCTAGTCATCGCCCCGATCCTGGTTCAGTACTGGAAGTAATCGTCTCACCGGATACGCGAACCCTGTCTGGGGCCGGACTCTTCGGAGGTTCGGCCTCAGGCTTCGGTTTCGGAGCGGTTCCATGGGATTCCGATGTGGACTGGTGGGGTTGCCCAACGTGGGCAAATCCACCCTGTTCAATGCGCTTTCCGCCGGTCACGCTCAGGTGGCCAATTATCCCTTCACCACCATCGATCCGAATCGAGCCATAGTGGCGGTTCCCGATGCCCGTTTGGATCGATTGTCCCGCATGCTGAACCCGGAGAAAAGCACCCCCTCTCATTTGGAATTCGTGGATATCGCAGGTCTGGTCCAGGGAGCGAGTCGAGGGGAAGGACTGGGCAACCAGTTTCTCGGCCATATCCGGGACGTCCATTTGCTCGTGCATGTGCTGCGCTGCTTCGAGGATCCGGACGTTGCGCACGTGGACGGATCGGTAGATCCCGTACGTGACCTGGAAGTCGTTCGGACCGAATTGCTGCTCGCGGACCTCGAACTGCTGGAAAGAAGGCTCGAAAAGACCCAGAAATCGGCAAAAGGAGGAGCCCGGGAAGCCGCGCTGGAATTGGATCGTATTGTACGATTCGTGGAACCCATGCAGCGAGGCGTGGAACTGCGCAAAGCCGATCTGTCCCCGGAAGATGCGGCGAAAGCCCGGGAATGGGGACTGCTGACCTACAAACCGGCTGTGGTGGTCGCCAACGTGGATGAAAAGGAGTGGTTGGAACCACGCATTTTGCAACGCCTTCAACAAGACGTCGAAGACGACTCCTGTCCCGTGATCCCGGTGTGCGCCGCCCTGGAAGCGGAAATCACGCGACTCCCGGAAGAAGACAGACGAGCCTTTCTGGAGGACATGGGTATGGAGGAATCCGCGTTGAACCGTATCATCCGGGTGGGATACCGCCGGTTGGGACTGATCACTTTTTATACCACGGTGGGAACGGAACTGAGAGCCTGGAGCCTTACGGAAGGCGCCCCGGCCCCCTCGGCCGCGGGCAAGATCCATTCGGACATGGAACGCGGCTTCATCCGTGCGGAGGTGATCGCCTACGAATCCTTCTTGGATGCGTCTTCCATGTCACGGGCGCGGGAACTGGGGCTGGTCCGTTCGGAAGGCAAAGACTACCTGATCCGCGACGGGGATATCGTCACGTTTCGATTCCAGGCTTGAGGCACAGGCGTTTCCCCATTGCTCGAACAGATACCGCTTGAGTTTTCACGGTCAAGATGGTATGATTCTTTCACTCAGGAAAAGACTGTTCGGAGCGTTCCGGCGGTAGCTTTCAAAGCAGCTCCGGCCAATCAGGATCCTCTCGTCGCTGTCGAGGGGCCATGGATGTCAACCGATAGCCCTGCACTGTGCACCCTAACAATTTCCGCGGCCAGTGAGCGCTTTCCCCCCCAGTTCCATCTCAACAGCGAACGGGCCTAGTCCTGTTTTCTGCGGTCCAGGTCATCCTGCAGGGGTTCGTGAAACGAGGATCCGGGTGAGGGAAACCCTTGATGCGTCGAGTTGTGCCGTGAGAGGTATATAGTCATGTTCAGTATCGGTGATCTTGCAGTATATCCCGCGCATGGAGTCGGAAAGATTGAAGCCATCGAATCCAAGACCATTCTGGATCAGGAACAGGATTTTTACATCATGCGCATCCTGGATACGGACATGATCATTATGATCCCTACCAAGAATGTCGGAACCGTAGGACTCCGGGAGCTTGTTTCCAAGAAGGACGTTGTGAAGGTTTTTGAAATCCTGAAGCAGCGTGACGTGATCGTGGATAACCAGACATGGAATCGAAGATACCGGGAGTATATGGAGAAGATCAAGACGGGATCCTTGTTTGACGTCGCCGAAGTTCTCAGGGACCTGTCTCTTCTTAAATCGGATAAAGATTTGTCTTTCGGCGAACGCAAAATGCTAGACACAGCACGCAGCCTCCTGGTGAAGGAGCTTTCTCTGGCATCCGACATGGACGAAACCGCCATCGAACAAGACCTGAATCGTATATTCCAGTTCTGACAGGCTGTCGACCGTCGCCGAATCCGGCACCCCTCACGTGCGCCTCAACACTTGAAATGGGTGCGCCGTGCAGAGTACGTTTTTTCGTCCGCTTTCGGGAACATCCATTTTCGCTGCACCGTTAAAATCCTTTTGACAGCAGGCCCCGGGATGGATCCCCTGAGGCCTCATCGCCCGAGACCAAGGTCATTTGGGAGAAGAGCGCCGCACTTTTGAAGTCACCCTGAATGAAGAGGGCCGAAGAATCGACGCGATCCTCTCCGGATTGCTGCCCAACCTTTCTCGTTCCCAGATTCAACGGTTGATTCGAGAACAGTGTGTTTTGGTGGATCGAAAACCGGTCAAAACCAGTTTCAGGCCCAGGAGGGGGGACCGGATACACGTCGAAATGCCTCAGGCCGCCCCTTCCGAACTGCAACCGGAAGACATCCCCATTTCGGTTCTCTATGAAACCGCAGACCTGCTTGTGCTGAACAAACGCCCGGGCCTGGTCGTTCACCCCGCCCCGGGGCACGGGACCGGAACGCTGGTGAACGCATTGCTTCATCACGTTCGGGACCTTTCGGGCATCGGTGGCGTTATACGGCCCGGATTGGTGCACCGTTTGGATAAAGACACTTCAGGAGTTCTGTTGATTGCAAAAAACGATCATGCTCATGACCGGCTCGCCCGATTATTCAAAGAAGGGCGCATCGAAAAGATTTACGTGGCCCTGGTCCACGGGAACGTATGGCCGTCTCAGGCAAGTATCGATTTCCCCATCGGACGCCATCCGGTTCATCGGAAGAAAATGAGTATCGTCAGTCGGTCCGCAAAACCCGCTTTTACGACCTATGAGGTGATGCACCGCTTCGCGTCCGTTCCGGTTTCCTATGTCCGTGTCCGGATCCAGACAGGAAGGACGCATCAGATCCGGGTTCACATGTCGGCCGTAGGACACCCCGTACTGGGCGATCCTGTGTATGGGGGGCGCCGGGACACGGACCGAATTCTGAAGCAGGCGGGAAGCCCGGTCTCCAGGCAGATGCTGCACGCCTTGCGCCTCCGGTGGCGGGAGCCGGACGGCGATGGGCCCGTCTCCGTGGAAGCCCCTGTTCCCGACGATATGCGGTCCGTCCTTTCAGCACTCGAGGCTTTAGACGGAATGGCGGAGAACGACGGGGCAGACCCGTGACAACATACGGGATGCAGGCGCCTCGGATCCCGCTGAGCCGGATCGGGGTTGGATTCTCAGGGCGGGACTCCGGGACAACTCCTATAATCTTGAAAAGGATATCGAAAACGGTTGACTTTCTTCCGGGAATGACTTACATGGGCCGAAGTTTCCTACCGGTAAGAGCCGTGTTATCGATTTTCGAGCATCCCCTTAGAGCAGTTATTTCTTGATAGCGTCCTCTTTGAACCATTTTCCAATGTAGGGAATATCAGGAAACCGGTATCCACGCAGTGGCGTAGTCCGTCTTGATTGCGCCTCATTAGACATGTCCACCAGGTGAGAGAATGAATCTGATCGAACTCAAAGGCAAGAGCATCAACGAACTTAATTCGGTGGCGCGGCAGCTGGGCGTGGAAGGCGCCAGCGGGATGCGCAAGCAGGAACTCATTTTCGCCCTTCTCCAAGCACAGACCGAAAAGAACGGCATGATTTACGGAGAGGGCGTACTCGAGATTCTGCCGGACGGCTTCGGTTTTCTGAGGGCTCCCGACTACAATTACATACCGGGACCGGACGACATTTACGTATCCCCGTCCCAAATCCGCCGCTTCAACCTTAGGACCGGCGATACCGTCTCGGGGCAGATCCGTCCGCCCAAGGACAACGAGCGATACTTCGCCCTTCTCAAGGTGGAGTATGTGAATTACGAAGATCCTGAAGTGGCTCGGGACAAGATTCTCTTTGACAACCTGACCCCCCTGTACCCGGAACAAAAGCTCAAGCTCGAAATCAACGACGACCCCAAGAACTTTTCCTTGCGGATCATGGATCTCCTGACGCCCATCGGCAAAGGGCAGAGAGGTCTCATCGTGGCGCCGCCCCGAACCGGAAAGACCATGCTCCTGCAAGCCATTGCCAATGCCGTTGCGAAGAACCATCCCGAAGTCGTGCTCATCGTTCTTCTGATCGACGAACGGCCGGAGGAGGTTACGGACATGCAACGTTCCGTAAAGGCCGAAGTCATAAGCTCAACCTTCGATGAGCCCGCTCAGCGCCATGTTCAGGTGGCCGAAATGGTCATCGAGAAGGCGAAACGGCTTGTAGAGCACAAGAAGGACGTGGTGATCCTGTTGGACAGCATTACCCGTCTCGCCCGGGCTTACAACACCGTGGTCCCCCCAAGTGGAAAAATCCTGTCCGGAGGTGTGGATTCCAACGCTTTGCATCGACCCAAGCGTTTTTTCGGGGCTGCCCGAAACATCGAGGACGGAGGCAGTTTGACCATTATCGCCACGGCCTTGATCGATACGGGAAGTCGGATGGACGAAGTGATCTTCGAGGAATTCAAGGGTACGGGAAACATGGAGATCCACTTGGACCGCAAACTTGCGGATAAGAGGATTTTTCCCGCCATCGACATCAACCGATCGGGGACCCGCAAAGAGGAGCTGTTGCTGGAATCGGACGTGCTCAATCGGGTGTGGATTCTCAGGAAGCTGCTTTCGCCGCTTACGTCGGTGGACAGCATGGAGTTTCTCTTGGAAAAGATGGAAGGGACCAAGGGAAACCGCGACTTTCTGGACTCCATGAACCGATAGCAGACCGTTGAAAAACGCGATCTGCGGCGTTACGCTTCATCTTTCGTTATCGCGCCATACTGTATGTACGCCTCATTCTTTAGGATTCTCACGGCTTGCATCTCATCGTTTTGTACCGGCCGGCCTGCAATACGGTTTATCAACGGGCTGATAGAAGTCGCTCCAGGGATGGCCTTTCCGCGCATGTCGTGAGCCCGGCGGCGAAAGGATATGGAATCTCCACCCCGGCATGAAAGAACACACACCCTGGTTTTGGGGTATTGCAAATCCGGATATTCGTGTTATTATAAACAGTTCAGACGCACCGCTCAGAGGGGGGTCCCCCGGCGGTGGATCGTTATTTCTGTTTTGGAGGAAATCGTCCCCATGAAGAAAGACTTGCACCCGGAATACTACAAATCGCAGATTCGCTGTGCGTGCGGAAATGTTATCGAAGTGGGATCCACCAAGCAAGACATTCGGGTGGAAATCTGTTCCAGCTGCCATCCTTTCTTTACCGGCAAGCAAAAGCTGGTCGACTCGGAAGGTCGCGTGGAACGCTTTCTAAGGAAATACAAAGGCTATCAGTCCCAAGCCTGACAAGCCCGTGCGCCGTCCGTTTCGCAGTGGGGTGGGTAGCCGAAGACGGAACGGAAGGTCACGGACTCAGAGGAATACGGCGCACACAGTGTGGCCCCGGTGACGCCCGGGTGGGCGCATGCGCCGTAACCGCCGCCACCCACGCGCGGAAAGCCGAAGCGGCGCGCCGCAGGCTTGGCGCGGATCGTGTTTTTCGACGGCTTGCCGAAAACGGCTGTGATGCAATGGGTTTCACCTTCCCTTGCCGGATGGAAGGCGTCGGCATCGGCGTCTCATCCTGGAACCGCATTCACTTGGTTTGTCTCGGAAACAATCCCCCTATATAGGACCCATGGGGTCTTTCGATGGATTCTTCGAATAAATGGATTGAAATCGAATCCCGGTATGCGACTGTGGAAACGAAACTGGGGGATCCCCAAGTGATTCGGGACCAGGAGCAGTACCAGAAGCTGGCCAAGGAACACAGCTCGCTGGCTCCCATGGTGGCGGCCTACCGCACGTGCGTCCGGTTAAGAGATGAGATCCGTAAGAACCAGGAATTGCTGTCCGATGCGGACGTCGAATTTCGTGAATTGGCCCGTGAGGAAATTCAGAGCCTCAAAGTCAGGCTCGAGGAGGTGGAAGGGCGTCTCGTCGAACTTTCCACACCCAAAGACCCCAACGACGAAAAGAACATTCTGATCGAGATCCGTGCCGGGACCGGCGGCGAAGAGGCCGCGCTCTTCGCCGCCGACCTGTTCCGTATGTACTGCCGATACGCGGAGGATCAGGGCTGGCGCGTGGAATTGCTGAGTCACAGTGACAGCGGCGTCGGCGGGTTCAAAGAAGTAGTCGCCCTGATAGAAGGCAGCGGCGTCTACAGCCGACTGAAGTTCGAAAGCGGCGTCCACAGGGTACAGAGGGTTCCGGCCACGGAAGCTCAGGGCCGAATACACACCTCCACGGTTACGGTGGCCGTGCTTCCCGAGGCGGAAGAGGTGGATGTGGATATTCATCCCGACGAACTGCGCATCGATGTGTACCGATCCAGCGGCCCCGGAGGCCAGCACGTCAACACCACGGATTCGGCCGTCCGGATTACGCATCTCCCCACCGGTCTCGTCGTGGCGTGTCAGGATGAAAAGTCTCAACACAAGAATAAACACAAAGCGCTCAAAGTGCTTCGATCCCGACTCCTGGATCTGAAGATCAAGGAACAACAGGATGAGATCTCCAGGACCCGCAAGAGTCAGGTGGGTACAGGGGAAAGGAGCGAGCGCATCCGCACGTACAACTATCCCCAGGGTCGTGTGACGGATCATCGAATCGGCGTAACCCTGTACCGGCTTCCAGAGTTCCTGGAAGGCGATCTGGACCCTTTGATTCAGCCCCTCATGGCGCAACAACAAAGCGATCACCTCATTACCGGCGGTTTCTGATCCCTGTGTCCGAACGGAAGTGGACCATTCTCGAAATCCTCGAGTGGACCGGCGCCTATTTCAAGACGAAGCAGGTGGAACAGCCTCGGGCCGCGGCAGAGATATTGCTGGCGCACGTATTGGGCATGGAACGCATCGGCTTGTACCTGAATTTCGACAAGCCTCTGTCTTCTCCGGAGCGGTCCCGATACCGTGATCTGATCCTGCGTCGAGCCTCAGGGGTTCCCACGGGATACTTGACCGGACATCGGGAATTCTGGTCCATGGACCTCAAAGTCAATCCCGGCGTGCTGATCCCCCGCCCTGAGACCGAGATCCTGGTGGAAGAGACCTTGAAGTGCATCTCCGTCGCTATGCCTTGTCGCATCCTGGAACTGGGCACGGGGTCGGGGGCTGTCGCCCTTTCTCTGGCCAAAGAACTGCCTTTGTCCCGGCCCGTGGCTACGGATCGCTCGGTCGCCGCACTGAGCACGGCCCATGCCAATGCCGTGGAGCTTGGATACGCAGCCCGCATCCTTTTCGTGGCCTCAAACTGGTTCGATGCGTTCAAGCCCGGACCCCGGTTCCAAGCCATTGTCTCCAACCCTCCGTACGTTTCTCCGGAAGAATTCAGCCTGCTTCCCCGTGAAATCCGGGAACACGAACCCCCGGAAGCCTTACTGGCCGGAGACGGCGGCATGGCGGTCATTCGGCGCATCTTTCGGGAAGCTTACGAGTACCTGATTTCCGGGGGATGGCTCCTCATGGAAATCGGAGGCACGCAGAAGGATCGGGCTTGCCGCGCGGCCTCCGAAGTGGGACGATACGGCGCAATTTCCGTACGAAACGATTATTCCGGACTACCGCGCGTAGTTTGTGCTCAAAAAACGTAGGCGAATCCATGGATAAGATCCGTATCGTCGGGGGCGCGCCTCTCATGGGTGAAGTGGAAATCAGCGGGGCCAAGAACGCGGCCCTGCCGATTCTCGCGTCGGCTATCCTGAACGAGGGTGTCAACCGCTTTTTCAATGTTCCCCAACTCAAAGACGTCTTCACCGTCGAGAACCTGCTCACCAGTCTGGGGGCTCGAGTGGAACACGGCGCACATGTTGAAATCGACGCCACGCACCTTGACCGGTACGAAGCTCCTTACGATCTGGTGAAAACCATGCGGGCGTCGGTGCTGGTCCTGGGTCCTCTGTTGGCGCGATTCGGCCGGGCCAAAGTTTCCCTGCCCGGGGGGTGCGCCATTGGAGCCAGGCCTATCAATCTGCATCTTTCGAACCTGGAGAAGATGGGGGCCCAGGTGGAGCTGCTGCACGGGTATGTGGTGGCTCGGGCCCGGCGTCTCCAGGGTGCTGAAATCCACCTGGACCTGCCCACGGTGACCGGTACGGAAAACCTCATGATGGCCGCCGCGTTGGCCAAGGGGACCACGGTGATCCGAAACGCGGCCAGGGAGCCCGAAGTGGCCGATCTCGCCGACGCACTGAGCAAGATGGGAGCCAAAATCCAGGGAGAGGGGACTTCCACCATCGTTGTGGACGGTGTGGACCACCTGTACGCCGCGGAGCACACGATCATTCCGGATCGGATCGAAACGGGAACGTACATGATCGCCGCGGGAATTACCGGCGGAAATGTTCTGCTGAAAAGCGGGCGATTGGAGCACCTGCAGGCCCTCGTCAAGAAATTGGTCTCTTCGGGGCTGGATATCCGGGCAGAGCCTCAGGGGATCCGCGTTCGAACCAACGGGGCCATCGAAGGGGTGGACATCACCACCGCGCCTTTCCCCGGCTTCCCGACGGACATGCAAGCGCAGTTCATGGCGCTGATGGCCGTTTCCAGAGGGCTGAGCGTCATTACGGAGAATGTCTTCGAAAACCGCTTTATGCATGTAAGCGAACTGGAACGTATGGGAGCCGACGTGAAAGTTTCCGGCCGGAGCGCCGTGGTTCGGGGAAACTCCAGGCTTCAGGGAGCCCAGGTCATGGCCACGGATTTGCGGGCCAGCGCATCGCTGGTTCTTGCCGGTCTGGTGGCCCACGGAGAAACGTTGGTGGACCGGGTCTACCACCTGGATCGTGGATATGAACGCCTGGAGTCGAAACTCTCCGGGCTGGGGGCGCACATCGAACGCGTCTCGATGTGACCCTGCTGTCGGGCGGTTCGCTTTCTTCGGCGGGGGCTGCGTCCATACTCGCGGTGGAGACTCCCGTGCACCTGCCACGACCGCTGTGCTTCGCCACAGGTATGCTTCTCACCGGGATCATCCTGGGGGGACGCACGAATCTTTCCCCATGCTGGATCCTTGGAGCGGTCTGTTTGACGCTCCTGGGCTCCCTGCCGCCGTTTCTCCCCCTCAAGCTTCGCACGGGCATCCTCCTGGGAGTCTTCCTGGGAATCGGAATTCTCCACGGCGCCGCACCCGACCCGCGAACCTTTCCGGCAGGCCATGTATTTCACCTTGCGCAACAGGAGGTTCCCGCTTCTTTCGTAGGGGTGGTGCGTGAACCTCCGGACCGGTACCCGGACCGGGAAATCCTGACTTTCCAGGTGGAATTCATGCGGCGTAACGGTACCTGGGAGGCGTGCACGGGCAGAGTCCGAATGACGATTCGGAAACCGACTTCCCCGTTTCACGAGGGAGATCGGCTGGCGGTCTTCATGACATTGAAACCGCCGAGAAACTTCCACAACCCCGGTGGATTCGACTATGTGAAGTTCCTGGAGAGGAGAAACACGCACGCGCGGGCCTTTGTGGGCTCCGACGATCTCGTACTGCGCCTGCAGGCCGTAGATCCTTCTTCGCTGAAAGACCGGCTCTCCCATTTCAGGAACCATCTTTCCCGATTCCTGGATCAACACTTGGGACCCGTGGAAGCCGGGGTGCTCAAAGCCATGATCCTGGGCGATCGGGGAAGCGTGGGCGAAGCCGCCCGGAGAGCCTTCCAACGGACGGGGACCGGGCATCTGCTGGCCATCTCGGGGCTTCACATGGGTCTGGTGGCTCTCACGGGTTTCTTGTTCTTCCGCTGGATCCTGAGCCGTTGCGAGTTTGTCGCCTTGAGGCTGAATACGTTCAAAAGCGCGCTTATCCTGAGTGTTCCGCCTCTGGTGCTGTATCTGCTCATTTCGGGAGCTTCCATCTCCGCCACACGGGCTTTCATCATGTCCGGAGCCTTCATCCTCGGATTTCTTCTGGACCGGGAGGCGGATCCCGTATCGAGTCTGGCTCTGGCGGCCCTGATCGTTCTCGCCATATGGCCCCAGGCCGTGGTGGAACCTTCCTTTCAATTCTCCTTCATTACCGTTCTGGGTCTCATCGTTCTGGGCGATCGGTGGGTGCGTCCCTGGTTGCGCCGACGGGCCTACCCCGGCATCGTCCGGTACGTATCGGGGCTCCTGATCACCGCGGTGATCGCCGCTTTGCTGACCACCCCCTTGACCGCACGGTACTTCAATCTGATGCCCGTTGCAGGCGTACCGCTCAATTGCCTGGCGGTGCCCCTGGTGGGGCTTTGGATTCTGCCCCTGGGACTGGCCGGCGCGTTCCTTTTTCCCTTATTCCCAACGGCGGCCGCGGCGGCGTTCCAACTTTCCGGGGCTCCCCTGGGCACACTGACACGCTTGCTGGAGGCTGTTTCAAACCTGCCCGGTTCCGCCCTACCCGTGTGGACGCCTTCTGTTCCTGAAATCCTCCTGTACTACGGGATTCTGTTTTCTCTCGCAGCCATGAAATTCCGTCGGCGGATCGCAGCAACGGTCTTCGGCCTCTGTTTGGCTTTAGCCGTCGTGGATGCGGGATACTGGATAGTTACCAAATGGGGTTCCCGGGAAATGCGTATCACCTTTCTGGATGTAGGCCAGGGAAACTCAGCCTTGATAACCTTCCCCGGCGCGGTTCATATGGTCGTCGACGGCGGGGGATTTGCGGGATCCGCGTTCGATGTGGGGGAGAGAGTGGTGGCGCCGTACCTCTGGAAAAACAAGATCATGACACTGGATTATCTGGTCCTCACCCATCCCCAGGCGGATCATGTGGGCGGCCTTCCCTATCTCGCGGAAACCTTCCGTGTAAAAGAACTCTGGACCAACGGACGGCCTTCCTCCATCGAAAGTTACCGCCGCCTCATGGACACGGTCCGGGAACGGAACATCCGTCACCGGGTGCTTTCCGCGGGAGATCCCGTTGCAGCCATCCAAGGAACCCGGATACACGTGCTTCATCCCCCGCCCGCAGAGCGCCCGGATTTCTCGGGCCTGAATCCCAACGACGCGTCGCTCACGCTGCTCGTGGAATCCGAGTCCTTCCGCGTCCTGCTTCCCGGAGACATCGAGGCGGCGGGAGAAGCGGCAATCCTCTCGGAAGAAACTGATATCCGCGCCCACGTGATCCTGGCGCCGCATCATGGAAGCCGGACTTCCAGCAGCGAGGCGTTCCTGCGTCGTGCGGCTCCCCGGCTGGCCGTGTTCAGCGTGGGTTCCGGAAATCCCTGGGGCATACCCCATCCGGAAGTGCTGGAACGATATGAAAGACTCGGCTGCCGATTATACCGTACGGACATTCATGGCGCTGTGCAACTGCGGTGGCATCGCGATTCCCTTCGGCTGCGAACCGCCCTCGGCGCGGAGAATCGCTGGCGTGAGGTTTCTCTGGAACCGGCCCCCATACCGTTTTCTTCCGGTGCGCTTCCCTGAACGGATTCGTCCGGCAGGCCGTTGAAAAAAGGCAATCTGCGTCGTTGGGCTTCATCTTTCGTCATTGCGGCGTACTGTATATCTACGCCTCATTCCTCAGGATTCGCCCACCTTGCATCTCATCGTTTTTGACCGGCCTGCCCGCAATACGGGTTTATCAACGGGCTGCCAGGAAGCCCGACTTCCGAAGACTCGTCGGATTTCCGCTTCCTGGCTCATGCAGCAGACGTTTTTGGCCGGAACGGGACACTTTTTGTTCCTTGCGACCGCTTTGGGAGACGCCCGTACAAAACAATCGTCGGTCTCGCTGTAGATGGGACGTAACGTGTTATACGGACGAGCTTCTTTTCGCTGTGATTTCAGTTGGCTATATCGCTCAAGCCCGGAGGGCTGCGCCAGGTCGAAGCCGAAGCAGGAAGACAGGGACTTTTTGGAGATCGGGCACATAACTTGCTTGGTACAATAGCCGTGTAGTCCATGAGATTTCATGACCGGCAGGCCGAGCCTGTGGGCGGCGCATGGGGAAGGAGAAACAGCGGTGAACGTGGAAAGCCTGGGAATGGTGATCTTCATGAACAGCCTGGTATGCACCATGGCCGTGATCCTGCTCTTGCGATAACGGGTTATCGGACCGTTGAAAGACGCGATCTGCGTTGTTGGGCTTCATCCTTCGTCGTTGAGGCGTACCGGTTGTACGCCTCATTCCTCAGGGTTCGCCCGCCTTGCATCTCATCGTTTTTGACCGGCGTGTCGCAATACGGTTTATCTACGGGCTGCTACGCTGAAAATCGGGTAGGTGATATCCTGGGGGAGTGTACGTACGCCTCTACCGCCATTATCAGACCCGTTACTGGCCGTCGTCAACGGTCGCGTCGCGTGCCCGAGGCGGGCAACGGATACGGACTGAAAGGCTCCCTCCCGCACGTCTTCTTTCGGTAACGGGTGGATTGCATCATCCCGAAGGATCGCCGGGTGACGGTGCGGCACCCGCCATGGAGACCGGCATAACACGGGGAGGTCGTTCGCCGGCCTTGGCCCGTTCGAGGAGATTGACCAGTCTGCGTTTGAGCGCCAGGAATTCGGGGCCGATCGTCACGTCCAGAGTGCGGGGCCGGGTGAGCGCCACGGTCACCTCTTCCAGGATGCAGCCCGGACCGCTTGTCATGACGAAAATCCGGTCGGAGAGAATCAGAGCTTCGTCCACGTCGTGGGTGATGAAGAGAACGCTTTGCGAAGTGTCCGCCCAAACATCCAGTAAGAGGGTTTGCATCGAGGCCCTTGTCAGGGCGTCCAGGGAAGCAAAAGGCTCATCCATGAGCAAGGCGACCGGTTTGTTCACAAGCACGCGAGCCAGGGCCACACGTTGCTTCATGCCACCCGAGAGCTGGTCCGCATAGAAATCGGAAAATCCTTCCAGGCCCATCAGCCGGATAAACCGGCTGACCTTGGCCCGAATTTCTTTCCGGCAAGAGCCTGCACGAGCGAGACCGTAGCCGATATTCCCCCGAACCGTGAGCCAGGGGAACAGGCCGTCTTCCTGAAAGACCACACCCCGGTCGGATCCGGGTCTCCGGATTTCCCGATGGTTCACCAGAACGCGACCGGAGGTCGGTCTTTCGAAGCCGGCGACGATGTTCAAGAGGGTTGTTTTCCCTGATCCACTGGGGCCCAGAAGACAAGCCAGTTCACCGGATCGCACGCACAAATTGACCTGGTCGAGAACCCGTACGCGTGCTCCCCGGCCATTGGGGATCTCATAAGACTTGCACACGTCCTCGGCAGTGAGCAGGCATCCGCGTTCTTGCTGGCCGATCAGATCATTTCCTTCCGCCATAGCAGTTTCCCCAGGACAAACACCAACAGGCGATCGCTGAGGCGGCCCAAAAAGGCGATGGAGATCATGCCGACGAGAATGATGTCCACGTGCCCCATCATTCGGGCGTCCATAATGACGGCCCCCAGGCCGTCCGGAACACCCGTCAGTTCCCCCAGCACCAGATAAGCCCATGAGAGACCCAGCGCCACCCGCAATCCACTGACGACCGAAGGCATGGCCCCGGGAAGGATCACCGTGCTGAACAAGGACCATCGATCCGCTCCGAGCATGAACGCCGCCCGCTTCCAGATAGGTCGGACATGCCTCGCCCCCTGGGCGCTGTTAAGATACACAGGGAAGAAGCCGGCGAGTGAAATTAGAAACACGGTGGTCTTGGCGCCTATGCCAAACCACACGATGGCGATGGGGAGCCAGCCGATACCCGGTACGGCCCGGATTGCGTGAATGCTCATGTCCACCAGCCTCTCGATGGTTCGAATGCTCCCAGCGGCCAACCCCAGAGGAACGCCGATCACGGCGGCAAGCAGAAAACCGACGGCCACCCTTTCCGAACTGGCCAGCGCATGTTTCCAGAAGGTTCCCGAATAGGCGGATCGGTTCAGAGTTCCCGACAGGAAATCCCATGTGGTCAGTATCAGCGTGCGGGGACTTGGAAGCACGTACTCCGCGATCGCTCCTCGGGATGTGGCGAGTTCCCACAGCCCGAGGACCAGGGCCGGAAGCAAAAAAGGGAGAAATGGTCCGATCTCCGTCCGTGGGCGCTTGTTCTCGACAAAGGTCGTCGGATTCATTCCGGCGGATTTCAGTCCTTCAGCAATTCCTGTTCTGCGTGTCCGATAAACGACAGGTCGAAGAGTTCTGCATAGTCGGGTTGGCGGTCTATCATTCCCAGTGCCTGCATACGCAACCCTAACGCTTGGGCCCGACGGATATATTCGTCGTCCATTCTCCAGACCAGGGCGATATTTTCAGCCGATTTGCGCAGGATTTCGGGTTGAATTCCGAAACTCTCCGCGTGCTTCAACCACAGGTTCGGGTGTCGGTTGAGATATTCGGTGGTCCGTGCGTGGGCGGTAACCGCCTCTTGGACGAGGTTGCGCCGCCGGATGACGGATTCCCGGGTGACAATCATGGCCGCGTTGATGGGCCCGATGGAATCGTCGTAGTACGGATAGCTCACCAGTTCGCCATAGCCTTGGACGACGGCGAGGGTGGGATACGGCTCTCCGCTCAAGAAGGCATCGATGTTGCCACGGGCCAGCGCCAGCCCCATGTCAAAGAAATCGACGCGCAGCAGGGTGACGTCCTTGGCCGGGTCCAGACCGGCCTGGATCAGGGTTTCGCGAAGGAGTACGTCGTGCATGGTGCCGGGAACGTAGCCGATCCTCCTGCCTCTGAGATCGGCCGGCTCACGGATGCCCTGTCCTTTGCGGGCCACCAGGGCCGAGCATTTGTCACACAGGGCGCACACGACGACGACGGGTGCGCCTTTGGCGGACGAGGCGATGGCGTGCACCAGGGTCGTCCCCGTCACGTCAAGGGTCCCCGCCAGCAACGCCGTCTTCTGATCTCCGGGATTGGTGAAGGGAAACACGGTGATTTCATAGTCTTTGCGGGCGAACTTCTCATAAAAATAGGGGGTGATGGTCTGAGCCGTTTTCCAGGTGCCGACCTTCAACGAAACCGGTTTCTTGTCTCCGGCGTATGATTCGGAACCGATCCGGATAGAGGCCGCGAAAGCGACCGGAATGCATAAGAACAAGCATAGAAACCGATGTCCGATCATGGACTCCTCCTCATTTGTCCCAATGGATTAATTCCCGTGGGCGGCCGCTTTTTTGCAGCGTGCGAAGTACATGGCGTCGGTACCGACGACGTCAGGCATTGGACACGTTATACCCGGCCGACGCCAGCAACGCCCTGGCCTCGGAAATCGTGAAGGCCTGCCACTCGGACCGTGTCGCCTCCATCTCCCGGGGTACAGCACCCGTTTCCACCACCACAGTGTTCGCTCCGGCCTGGAGTCCTTCCCGGCAGGGAGGATGGACGCAGATGTCCGTCGCCCTGGGTCCCGCGACGATCCTCGTCACGGCGACGATCCTGGCCAGCTCCGGTTTGAGAAGCGGACCGTGGACGGCCAACGGCGTTCCGGGAACCGGCACCCTGGCCATGGCGCCCGTGAGAGAGGCGCCATGAGCCAGGGCCTGGAGCAGACAATCGGCGATCTCCCGGGGGGAATGCTCCACGCCCACGGGTTCCACCAAATGCGCCAGATCCAGTCCCGCGTCTCGAACGGCCTTCATGGTCGATAGCCGGATGTCGGCGGACAAGGTGGTGTCCGTTCCCTCCCGGAGCCGACACGAATGGTACACCGTGGTGAAGCCCGCCTCCCGGAGCCTGCCCGCCGATGCCCGGGTAAGCTCGCCCGTGTTGGCCGCCAGTTTCACCTTGCCCCGTGTGGCCCTAATGATCCGCCTGCAAAGGCTGCAAAGCCGGTCGATGGAATAATGCTCCGTGGTGCGCAGGGTAATCCAGTGGGCCCCCTGGTCGGCGAAGTCGACGGCTTGAGCCTCGATCCGTTCGACGGGCCACTCCATTGCGGACCGGACGATTCCCCAACCCTCACCGAAAGCACAGAATCGACAGTTCATGGGGCAGGGCTGGTAATCCACGCCGATGGCGGCCCAAACACGTCCTTGGTTGTTGCTGAACCGGTGCGCGGCGACTCGTCCCGCCTGGTGGAGCAGTGCGGCGGCGTCACCGGCGGCATCCACGGAAAGCAGAGTAATGACCTCTTCCCGTTCCAGTGGGACTCCCTGGGCGGCTTTGTTCAGTATCCTTCCGATGGAACCGTCCAGGTCCGTCTCTTCCCAAGACGCCGCCGTTCCATCATACATGCCGTTCGTCTTTCGTATCCGGGTCAACATGATCTTCCTCGTGTCCTGGGGGTGGGAGCACCCTGGTTGTATGGTTGGAGGAACATCCCAATTCCCGCAATGGTCCTCTTGGTCTTCCGTGAGTACAGCCCCGCGATTCCTCAGGGAGCAAGGGGATCCTGTCGGGTTGGACCCCCACCAAGGGCGGGTCCTCCCGCATGCCCGTCCGTTCAAGGAATACTGCGGTACCACGTGCGGGTAGAGGATTTCGTCCTTCAGACGCCTGAAAGGCCGGCGGACTGCAAATTCGGATCCTCCCGGTCGTGGGATGCGCAATCGCAGGGCCGGGCCGCCGCGGATTCCCCGACTTCCCTTGCCATGGCCAGAAAGGCGGTTACCGATTCCAGGTGTTTTCTGAGAGACACGATCCAGCGGGCCAGGCAGGCGTATCCGTCCGTTGTGACGGCGTATATCTTTCGGGCGGGCCCCGATCCTTCCACATCCCAGGATGCGTGCACCAGGCCGCGATGTTCCAAGGATTTCAGCACCCGGTACACCCCCGTGGGATCCGGCTTGGCGCCGTTGAACATGGGCGTATCCGCGATGCGTGCTATGAGTGCGTACCCGTGGAGTGGTTTGTTGGCGAGGAGCAGGAGGATCGTGGGTTGGATCAGTTTGTCCAGGTTGACGCCGGTGCAGGAGCAGTTTTCGAATTTCATTACAGGATATCCTCCACTAATGGATTATATCTTATAGAGGACATTGTCTGTCAAGCATGGTTTTCAGATTTGGCGTAGTCCGGGAAGAAGATTCCCACAACCGAAGCCGTTCCCCGTACGGCCTGTATCGGGCCGCCCGCGGGTCGAAGGTTCGCTTGGGTGTTGACTCGGCCTGAATTAGGTGTATATAAACCTATCTCGCGCCGCGCGTACGGAGGAGCCCGGTGCGGGAAGGGAACGGAAATCCGCCTTCCTGCAAGGTACGCAAACCGATGGCAACCCCTTACGGCCCAGGAGAGTTCCGCCGGGCAAGACAACGCCGGTCTGAACGGCGGAGTGAAAAAAGCCGCGAGGGCCGAAGCCGCCCGCGCCCGAGCCCGGACCGCACGGTCCTTGTTCGGGAGAAATTCCACCCACTCGAAATACCGGGTACACCGTACCCCAATGGCCCGTCCCCGAGGCCGCAGGAAAGGATCCCCATGGGTATATGGCAAAAGACCGGATGCGTTTTATGCGCCCAGAACTGTGGGCTGGAAGTGCTGACCGAAGGGAACCGCATGGTGCGGGTTCGGCCGGACAAGGACAACCCCCGGAGCGAAGGGTACGCGTGCCGTAAGGGGCTCAACGTCCTGTACCACCAGTATCCCGCTGATCGTCTCACCCGGCCCCTGAAACGGGTGGGCGACGGCTTCGAGCCCATATCCTGGGACCGGGCCTTGGATGAGATCGCCGCCAAAATGCGCGATCTCGTAGACCGGCGCGGGCCCCGCTGTTTGGCCTATATGGGGGGCAGCCCGCAGGGAGGCCAGTTCGAGACCATGTTCGCCCTGCGCATGATCCGGGCCTTGGGGTCCCAATACTATTACTCCTCGGCGGGGCAGGAGTTCAGCGGAGTCTGGTGGGTCAACGGCCGCCTGCTGGGCAAGCAATATAACATCACCATTCCCGACGAGCACCGGGCGGAGATGCTCGTGGCGTGGGGATGGAACGGCATGATGAGTCATCAGATGCCTCAGGCTCGCCGGGTGCTCAATGCGTTTCACAGGGACCCGGACCGGCTGCTGGTGTGCATCGACCCCAGAAGAAGCGAAACGGCCGCCGTCGCCGATCTCCACATCCCCGTCCGGCCGGGATCCGACGCTTTGCTGGCGAAAGCCATGATCTCCATCATCCTTGAGCAGGGCTGGGAGAACCGGGACTACCTCTCCCGCCACGTGGAAGGGTGGGATGCCATGCGCTCCTGGTTCCAGGGCTTCGATGCGCGGGCCGCGCTCGATGTCTGCGGACTGAGTTACGGGCAAGTCCTCGAACTGTGCCGCCTGATGACCGCCAAACGCTGGGCCGTACACACGGATCTGGGCATTTACATGGGACGCCGCAGCACCCTGAACTCCTACCTCATCGCGGTGTTGACGGCTCTCTGCGGTCGGTTCGGCGTGCCGGGAGGCAACGTGATTCCCGGCTTCATCATGCCCATGGGATTCCATGCGGACGAGCGCAGCCCCAAGACCTGGCGTACGGTGACCACGAACCTTCCGCCCGCGGCCGCGGGATCCTTTCCGCCGGCCGTCGTCCCGGAAGAGATTCTCAGCGACCGTCCCGAACGGCTTCGAGCCCTGATGGTCAGCGCGTGCAACCCGTTGAGGTCCTACCCGGACACCTCGGCGTACGAAAAGAGCTTCGCCGAACTGGACCTGCTCGTGGTGAACGACATCGCCCTGACCGAAACCGCCCGCCTGGCCCATTACGTGCTGCCCTGCCGCACCTTCTACGAATCCTGGGACGGCGCCTTTTTCCCCAACAACTATCCGGGCATCTATTTCCAGATGCGGCGTCCCATCGTGGATCCCCCCGCCGAGTGTAAGGAGGCGGCCCAGATCCATACCCTCATTGCAGGCAGGCTGGGGCTCATTCCGAAGATCCCGGAAGAGCTGGCGAAGGCCGCCGCCGGGGATCGAAGGGCCTTTGGAGCGAAACTGATGCAATGGGCGGCCGGGGAGCCGCAGGCGGGGCCCGCCATGCCCTTCGTACTGGCCGAGACGCTGGGCAGTGCCTGGGACAGCGCGGCCCTGGCCGGACTGTGGGGACTGCTCATGACCGCCCCGGAGACGTTCCGCGGGCATGCCGTCCGGGCCGGCTTCGAACCCGGCATCGACCAGGGGGACCGCATCTTCCAGGCCGTTCTGGATCATCCCGAGGGCTTGTGGGTGGGCCGGGCGGATGCCGAAAACCCCATGGACGGCGTCAAGACCCCGTCGGGGAAGGTGGAAGTCTGTATTCCCGAGATGGAGGAGCCGGTCCGGTCCCTGAATGCGCGCAGCGAGGCCGAAGATCTGAAACTGCCGGAAGCGTTTCCGCTGATTCTGAACGCGGGCCGCCACATGGACTACAACGCCAATACCCTGATGCGCAACCCGGAATGGAACCAGGGCAAGCGGGCCTGTTGCGTGGCGGTGCATCCGGAAGATGCCCAGGCGTTGGGACTGGCCGACGGAGCGCGGGTGCGGGTGATCACGGCGGCCGGCGCCGAGGTGGGGGAACTTCAGGTGACTGAACAGGTGCGGCCGGGCATGGTGCTCATCCCCCACGGCTTCGGCCTCATTTACGGCGACACCGTATACGGAATCAACGTGAATCGGTTGACCCAAAGCACTCACCGGGACCCCTTGGGTACGCCGCTGCATCGGTACGTGCCCTGCCGGATCGAGGCGGCTTGAACGCCGGGAAGGGCCGCACCTTCCTTGCACGAGGGGTGAAATCGCTCCTGGTGTGACGGGCGGCGCGGAGCGTGGTACGAGGCGGCGCGACCCCGCGGGATCGGGGTCACGTTGAGGAGGCCGATGTCCGGGAGGCAATACCTCGAAGCGGCGTCTTCTTGGTTCTCCTCGATGCTTTTCCTCTTCTCGCAGTCTTTCTCCGGTTCCGCGCACCCTCGATACCGGGTATCCTCGCAGTCCCGTATCAGCCCGTTGAAAAACCTCATTTCGAGCAGGCTGGTCAAAAACGATGAAATGCAAGGCGCGCGAATCCTGAGGAATGAGGCCTACAACCAGTACGCCCCAATGA
>CAZQXK010000065.1:0-24466 GCA_964597345.1 uncultured Thermodesulfobacteriota bacterium
TCATCCGTAGAGTGGTTGTCCGAAATAATCAGCTCGAAATCCTCGAAATCCTGGGAAAGGATGGATTCAATGGCTTCAGCCAGGTATTTCCCGCCGTTGTATACGGGCAGACCGACGCTCACCGTGGGTGCGGGAGGTCTCGAGGCGTACCTTGGTCGGCTGTGAGTCCGGTGTGTTCTGTGATCTTCGGATGCGGGGAGCGGGGCCGGCGCAGGTTCCGATGAGTCGTTCTTGTACGGCGAGGGGGATGCAGAGGACCGGTCGTCCTGTGGTTTAGGGAAATGCTCCTCCGGTTTATGGGACGGAAAGGCACTCTGTCCCGGCTCGGAGCTCCGCCTGGAACCCGGGGCTTCATCAAGCGCATCGGACTCCCGGCAGGAGTGCAGCGCTTCGGTGTCGTTTTCTTCCGGTGGATTCAACCCGCTTTCCGGCGCCCCTATGGGATTGGACGGCCGGGGCGTTGAATTCCCCGAGGCTCCGCCGGCTTCCGTAATCCGGCGTACCCGCCGCCGCAGAGCTTCGGCGGTTTCCTTGGACTTCCCCTGGGCGAAAAACACCTGGTTGAGATTCGTCCAGGCGTCCTCATAATCCGGTTGAATCGCCAAGGCTTTGACGAGGTAGTCCTCGGCTTTGGAGAGTTCACCCTGTTGAAAGGAAATGACACCGAGGTTGTTCAATACACGTGGCTGCTCCGGGGCAAGGGAGAGAATCCGGGTGAACAGCGCTTTCGCCTCCGCGGCGAATCCCATACTGAAGAACCGTTCCGCTTTCTCGATCTGCTCCAGGAATTCCATGGGGGTTCCGCTCATCCGTGAGGCTTCGCCTCCTGACAGCCCGGTTGAACCGGCTTGCCGAGTTGCTGGAAACCGACTTCCATCCAATGAAGGTCGGTTCGGGGATCCGAGGAGGCTTTCTTGGGCTTGTTATCTATCAAGTTTCATGCCAAGGTTTTTTGACGGCTTAACAAGGACGGAACCGGGCGTGAATGGTCGCGGACCGGGAACCGTCTTCCGGAACCGACACAGCCGGTATGCTTTTTGGGAGTATCGTCCGTGGATCCGGTTTTCATGAACACAAAGTCCGCTTTTTCACGGGATTCTCCAAGTTCCGGTTGAGCGGGGGAGGTGGGCAGTTTCTGCCGGGAAGAGGGTGTTTTATGCACAATGGATACGATCCAAGGCGTCGATGCGGTCCCCGTCGCCCGAATAACCCTACGGCACGGTCCTTGCTTCGACCCCGTTAGTGTATCTCCGCGACCTTCCGACGGGGGTAGCGGCGGTTTGCGGCAGTTCGTCGAGCAATGCGGCTGGGGTGCGCCGGGACAGCGACGCCGCGCGGAGGATCGTGGGCGGGTGTTGCGTGGGGTGAATGTCCACCGGGAGTCGACCGGAAGAGAGAGGGAGGTGGCTTGGGTGTTGGATGCGGCGTCCGTAAAGATTTCCGTATGCATGATGGTGAAGAACGAAGAGGAGATGCTGCCCCGGGCCCTGGAGAGTATCCGGGAGGAAGCGGACGACATCGTGGTGGTGGATACGGGGTCCGAAGACCGCACCGTGGAAATCGCCCGGCGATTCACGGATCGGGTGTATTTCCACCCGTGGTTCGACGACTTTTCGGCCATGCGGAACATCACCCTTTCCTACGCCCGCGGAGACTGGATCGTCATCCTGGATGCGGACGACCAGTTTTTCCGCCAGGATCCCGGCATGGGGATCCGGGACTTTCTGAGGAATCCGACGCCCGGTTCGGTATTCACGTTTCACCTGGAAAACGTAGGACGAGACGGCGTGGTCAACACGACGTTCAACCAGGTTCGCCTCTTCAGGAACCACATAGGATTCAAATACCGCGGCATCGTGCACAATCAGCTGGAATTGGGAAACCATCGAGCGGCCCCGGCGCCGTTTACGGTGCGGCATTACGGGTACAGTCTGGACGATGAAGGGATGGAGCGGAAACGAGCCCGATCCCAGGCGCTTCTCGAGAAAATGATCCGGGAAGGCGAAAATCTGCCCTACGCCCATTACCAGACGGCCAAGATCCACGCCAGCCGGAAAGATCTCCGGAAGTGCCTGGAAGAGGCGCTGGAGGCCGCCCGTCTCCTGGGCGAACATCCCGAATACGTCATGTACTTCGACATCCACTACCTTATCGCCTCCACGGCCTTCAGTTTGAAGGAGCTGGATCTGGCCCGGGAGGAGGCGGAAAAACTCCTCCGGGCGGACCCAAACAACGTGGATGCCGCCTTCCTGCTTCTGGCTCATGATTTCGAGGAGAAGGCCTGGAAGGACGTTCCAAGAGTTTTCGAGCGGTATCTGCAATGCCGCCGGCACTATCTGGAACATCCGGAAGCCTATCCCTATGTGGTGAACATGGCGCGCCGCCATGAAGACGCCCTATACATGCACGGAGAAGCCCTGATTCGATCCGGAAGCGTGGAATCCCTGAAGGATCGTCTTTCGGATCTCTGGAATTATGCGGAACGAGGACCCTATTTTCTGAACCGATTGGCGGGATCCCTGCTGGAGGCAGGCCGTGGGGACCTTTCCCGGGAATTTTTGGAGCGGGCCCTGGAGCTGAACCCCCAATTTTCGGCGGCCCGCAGCAACCTGGAAACGCTCCAAAGAACGGATCGTTCCATGCAGCGGCCTTACCATGCCGGAACCTTCGCGGTTCGCGAACCGGTGGAGATGCTGGCTTGGAGAAAGCTGGAGGAGGGGGCCCGTTTTCTGAAAGAGGGCCGTCTGGAGCCGGCTCGGCCCGCACTGGAAGCGGCCGTTCGCCTGTCCGAGGAAATGGACGATGACTTGGAGGCCCGACGGAGGATCCTGGCTCCGGCGTGCGAAGGCGTGGGCGTGATCTTGAAACGCCTGGGGGAGGATGAAGAATCCCGCAAGTATTTGGAAAGGGCCGTACAGCTCGAACCGGAACGTACGGAAGCGCGCATCGCTTTGGCGGAGGTGCTGAAGAGACTGACGTTATACGATGCCGCCGTAGAGCAGGTGGAAGAGGTCCTCCAGCGTGCGCCGGAAGATCCCCACGCCGGATTGGCCCGGGCCCTTATCCGAAGGGAACAGGGCCGTTTGCGTGAAGCGGAAAAGTACCTGGTCCGTTTGGTGGAGCGCAGGCCCGATTTCGCCCTGGCCGTGTTCAATCTGGGCAGCCTGTACTGGACCATGAACCGGAGACTGGATGCGATGGACCGCCTGGCCCAAGCCATGCGGCTGGAACCCCGCAACAGCGACTATTCCCGGGCCTTTTTTGAAGCTTCGGCGGCCATGGAGAAGTCGCCCACCGTATCGTTGTGCATGATGGTTAAGAACGAGGAAGCGCGCCTGGAAGCGGCCCTGGAAAGCGTGGAGCGGGCCGTGGATGAGATCGTGGTGGCGGATACGGGTTCGGAAGACGGGACCGTGGACATCGCCCGGAGTTTTGGCGCGCGCCTGGTCCACCACCCCTGGTTCGATGACTTTTCCGGGATGAGGAACATCACACTGAGCTATGCCCGGGGGGACTGGATCTTCATCCTGGATGCCGACGAAGTGCTGGAATCGGCCGATATCGAACGATTTCGGCAGGAGGCGGGCGACCTTTCCCGGGACGTGGTGAGTTTTCGGGTGTTGAACTACCTCGATGGGGGGGCTCAGGTTTCCGAACAGAACTCCATCCGGTTGTTCCGGAACTTCAAGGGCTTTCGCTACGAGGGTATCGTGCATAACCAGCTCTGGTATCAAGGGAGCTGCGGGTTTTCTCCGGTGAGGATCCATCACTACGGCTACGATTTGGGCCGGGAGGTCAAGGAAGCCAAGTTCGAGCGGACCTATTCGCTGTTGAAAAGGCGGGTGGAGGTCAATCCGCAGGATATTCTGGGCTGGTACTACCTGGTATCCATCTGCCATTCGGCGGGCAGACTGGACGAGGCGGTTGAAGCCGGCGAAAAGGTTCTGGAACTGGCGGAAACGAAAGGGTTGGATCTGTCCAAACAATACCTGGCCGACATCTATCCCCGTCTGGGATATCTGTACATTTTGAAAGGGGCATGGGAACAGGGGGCGCCCGTCCTGGAGAAAGGACTGGAAGTGTGTCCCGAACACCCCGAACTTCAGATCCACCTGGCGCTGTGCCGCTTTTTGGCCAAAGACTACGAAAGCGCCCTGTCCTTCCTGGAAACGGGCTATGCGTGGTATCTCAAGTTTCAACGGGGGGAGTTCCGGCCTTTTTACTCGGTCCAGGTGGACGATACGTTGATCGCCGGGAATCTTACCAATCTGTTGCTTCAGATGGACCGGGAAGAGGCCGCCAGGACCAAGGTGGCGGAGATGAGCCTCCTGGATTCCTCCGTGGTGAACCGCGGGCTGGAAAAGGTGCGGCAGGATCTGGATCGTGGAAACGCCCAGGGGGCCCTCTGGCATCTCCGGTGGCTGCAGTTCGCCCGCACGGAGGATCCCGCCGCCATGGAAGAGCTTGTGCAACGGCTTGTCCAGTCCGGATGGTTCGTGCAGACGCTGGACTTTTTAGAAAGACATCGGGAGCAGGGCGTCCTCTGGACTCCCAATGTAAGCCGGCTTTGGGTGGACGCCCTACTGGGCGTGGGGAAGACGGCGGAGGCCTTGGGTGCGGCCGAGGAAAGCCGGAAGCGGTTTCCCGGATCTCCCGAACCCGTCGAGGCCCTGGTTCGGGTACTGGAAGTTCAAAAAGAACACGAACGGGCGGCGCGGGTCCTTGAAGACCTGTTGGACATGTCGCCGGAGGAACCGGACGTCCGCAACCGGATCGGCGAACAATACTACCTGGCCCATCGGTTCGACCAGGCCGAAGCGTACTTCCAGCGGGAGATCCGGGAGGTGCGTGTGTCTCCGGATCCGTTGAACAATCTGGGCATGGTGTACCTGGGCCAGGGGAAAATCCGCGAAGCCGCCGACCATTTTGGCCGTTGCCTGGATCTGAAGCCGGATCACCCCGAAGCCCGGCAGAATCTGGAAATCTGCCGGCGTATGCTTTCGGAAGAGGCTTCGAGCGATCCACACGAGTCGACCGCTGTTGGAAACGGGAAGTAAAACAACCGAAATGAAAATTTAATAACTGTTAATTAGCCTTTTGTTCTATTAAACTAAAGTTATGTCGCCGTTTGTCGATTACTAAACTCAAGTAGATATGCCGATTCATTCTCCTTGAAGATGGCGATGTGAACTCCGGGATTTCAAGAGGCCGGCACGCCCCGTTCCCGGCGCTCAGAAGCAAAGAACCTTTTTACAGACGAGCGCGAACCTCGTATCCGTAGCCGGATTACCCTGGACAGGCAGAGTCGCCTGCGGCGTAGCCTGTGTACAAACCGAATCCCTAAGAGACGGTCCGCCAAGGGATGCGGATCGATGACATCCTTCCCCTCCCCATCGGGGGCGAATTCTTCGGACCATCCGGAGAAAGTCCTCCCGTCCGCTTTTCTCCGCCGAAATCGCTAAAGAGTTCTCCTCCGCTTACCGATTCCATACACGAACGACCGGAAACCGGAGAGGAGTCCCGTGCCGGGGACCCTGCCGGAACCATCAGGAAGGGAGGTGATCAGGGGGAAAATACCAAATACACACATCGCCGAATTAAGCGTTTTTTGAAGGGAAAGGATTCCCGATTGAATCAATCAAGGAGGATTGAATCATGGCATTATCTATTGTGAACAACCTTGCCGCGTTAAAAGCGCAGCAATCGTTTCTGGCTAGTACGAACCATCTGCAAAAGGCCTTGAGCCACCTTTCCACGGGACTTCGCATCAACTCCGCCGCCGACGATCCTTCCGGCCTCGCCATTTCGGAGCGATTCCGCACGCAGATCCGGGGATTGGCCCGGGCCTCGCAGAACGCCCTGGACGCCCAGTCCATGCTGCAGACCGCGGAAGGGTCCCTGGGTGAAGTGCACAACATTCTCCAGAGAATGCGCGAGCTGGCCGTGCAAGCGGCCAACGGGGTGCTCACGGGAAGCGACCGGCAGGAGATCCAGCGGGAGATCGACCAGCTCAAGCAGGAAATCGACCGCATCGCGTACTCCACGGAGTTCAATACCAAGAAGCTGCTGGACGGTTCGGCGTCCGCGTTGTGGAGCGCGGATTCCAACAGCATCCAGGCCATCATTCGAGGACAGGTGGCCGAAGGCAACTACAAACTCGTCATGGATTCGGAACCCCTGCCCAACCACGTCCTGAAGAGCGACATCTTCCGGGTGAAGGAAGGGGCCGTATCCCAGTCCGAAGAGGGATCTCCCAACCAGTTGCGCTTTCACTTCGGGGACGGCACCGGTGAGATCGACGCATTGGGAACACTAAACGTGGTGTTCAGCTTCGACGGGGGTGTCACGACCCATTCTGTGGCGTTGACCAGTGCATCGGGCACGGTTGCCACGGATTTTTCGGACGCGGAATTCCTGGTGCGCAGCATCAACGCCCATTCGGAAATCAGCAAGTATGTGGAAGCGGAACTGGTTTCCGGCGGCACCATCATTCTCCGATCCAAGGATGTGACGGACGCCAGCGATGGATACACGTTACGATTCCATTATGAAGGCGACGCGCTTGCCACTTGGGGGGGCCAAGTCCTGAGTTGGGCCGGCGAGGGCATGGTCACGTCGAATACCGCCTTGGGCCAAGCGCTGTGGAGTTCCGCGGGAGCCGGCATCCGGTTCGACCAGTTTGCGGATCTGACCACGGGCGTGGGAACCGCCACGGGCGTGTTCGGAGACCACAACAGCACGGCCATGGACAATACCTTGATCGAAGCGGTGCGGAACGCCCAAGGGCTGGCCGCCGGAGATTACGAGATCGTAACCGTGGACAACGCCCATCTGATCGCCGCCACGGGGTTGAACGCGTTGACGGGCGGTGACGAAGGATTCCTTATGGGAGCCTACCTCACGTCCGAGTCCACCGCGGAGATCACGGGCATCGGGAATGTGGCCGTCACGGAGAACCGGTACGTGATTCTGGAGGTGACGGGGGCCGGCGGA
Organism: uncultured Thermodesulfobacteriota bacterium; assembly: GCA_964597345.1. Classification (GTDB taxonomy): domain Bacteria; phylum Desulfobacterota; class Desulfarculia; order JACQYL01; family JACQYL01; genus CAZQXK01. The sequence continues at coordinate 6,994 of CAZQXK010000065.1, forward strand.
GACGGTGCCGTGGACTTCCGGGTGTCCTGGGATCAGGGGGTCACGTGGACCAACTACGAGAATTACAGCGCGGGCGACAATATTGATATGCTGATCGGTTCCACGGCCAACCAATTCCAGATCACTTCATTTACCGGTGAGTTCGCCGAGGGGGACAAGTTCCTTATCGGCCTCCAGAACCAGATCGACTCCGATTCCAACATCGCCCGTCTCACGGGTCCGGCTTCGGCGTTTACGAACATCAACAGCGCCGACGGGGATTGGGACCCCAGGGAGCAGTTGGCCGGAGCGGATTTCCGGACCTTCACCCACGGATTGTGGACGGATGTGGGAGACGCCGACGAGGTACCCGGCTCCACGGCCACGCTGACCTTCGCCCGCATGGATGAGGAGGGAAGGGTGACCTTTGGTTCCATGGACGTGGAATTCGGCACGGGGACGTTCGCCAGCAAGAGCACGAACATCCAGGTCCTGGGCGGAGGCAGCATCGCCGGCGCCGAGACGGAACTCTCCAAGGTGGATCGGTTCTACGACAACAACGGCAACTTCGTTCTGGGAGAGAACGGCAAGTGGATCGACATCTACACCGCGGACGGCGCGGGGGTATCCATTTACATCGACGGCGGAGATACGCTCCAGGAACTGGCGGACAAGATCGAAGAGGCCATCAGCCTGGAGGTCACCCGGCAGGGCTGGACGGGATTGAACCTGGGCCGTGTCCTGGATTCGGCGGGAATCAACCGTGTCACCGACTACGTGGTGAATCCCGTGGAGAACACGGACGAAGCGGTGCAGGGCACCATCGTGATCCGGTCGCCCAAGCAGGGTCTGGGAGGCTATCTGTACTTCAGCGGTGATGAAGACGTGATGAAGGCCCTGAGTCTGGCTACCATCCGGGATCCCGCCGCCGAGGTGGATCCGCTGACCATCTCCGTGTACAACGCCCATACCGGCGAGCTGATCGGCACGGATACCGTGAGCGACAGTATCCTGCACGGAGTGATTCGGGGCGTGGATGTGATCATCGATTCCAATGTGGATGTATCCAGTTCCTGGAACAATGTAACCAAACAAATCGTCTTCTACAGCTCTCCGGGTGAGCAGACGGCTTACCTGCACCTGGTGCGCAACGCCACGGACTTCCAGATCGGGGCGAACCCCGGTCAAACCATGAACGCCTTCATCGGCCAGATGGACACGGTGGCCCTGGGGGTTCACAACGTGCTGGTGATCAACCAGCCCACGGCGGCCCAGGCCATGAGCCGTGTGGATGAAGCCATCCAGCGGGTGTCTTCGGAACGGGCCCGTATCGGCGCCTACATCAACCGGTTGGATCACACCATCGCCAACCTGGCCGTACAGGAAGAAAACCAGGTGGCGGCGGAATCCACCATCCGGGATCTGGACATGGCCAAGGCCATTTCCGAAATGACCCAATACCAAATCCTCCAGCAGGTCGGTGTGGCCATGCTGGCTCAGGCGAACACCCTGTCGCAGACCGTGTTGACGCTCCTCCGGTAACGATTCGGGAGTAAACCGGAACCCTTCAGACTCAGTGGGGACCTTCTCGGGAAGGTCCCCCTGATCCCGAATCCAAGAGGAAAGCGAGGTGAGCGAACATGGCCGTGAACGGCGTCAACCATCCGGCGGGATCGTCAGTCTCCGGTTCTCTTCCGCAAGAAGACCGGAAATGGACGTCTTCCGCCCGTGGCAGGGATCGGGACGGACCCGGTACTGGGGCGCGGGTTGAGGACAAAGTGAATGTCGCCGTGCGGGAAGAAAGAAGTTCCGCAGGCGCTCAGAAGGAATTGGATGATCTGTTCCGGGCCGACCGGGTACAGCTCGAATACGATGTGGATGATCTGTCGGGACGGTACCTGTTCAAAGTGTACGACAAGGAAACCGGCGAGGTCGTGCGGCAGGTTCCTCCCGAAGAGATGTTGCGGATCGCGCGAAAGATGCGCCACTTGGTGGGAATGTTGGTCAGTAAGATGGTTTGACCGGTGGTCCCGGGTTTGAATTGGGGCAGCAGGAGCCGGGATGGTTCCTTTCGTCTCTCACATCCGGCAGGGATTATTTTGTCCCGATTTTGAACGACGGAATCCGCCTTGACTTGCCGACCGCGCCGAAATAGGGTGGGAAGCGGGAAGGTGGTTTATTGTCTTGGATGAGGTGCGCCGGCGGCCGCTGTCCCGTTCCGGATCGTCGGCGAACCGTCGAAATCGGACAGGAAGAGAGGCTGGAATGGAGATCTGGGTCAACGACACGCGTGTCGAGCCTCCGGGGTTGGAAGATCTGTCGACGTTGGAGGAACTCGTACAACGGGTGTCGGAGCGGTTTGCACCCCAGGGTGAGACCGTAACGGAAATTCTGTTGGACGGACACGCCATTCACCCCGGAGAGGAAGGAACTCTTTCCATTGATCACACGGTGCGTTCGGGCCGGCTGGAAATCAAGACCCGCAATCCCGCGGAACTGGCCCTCGATACCCTTCGGGAGGGGGCGATCTACTTGGATCACCTGGTGCCTGGATTGAACCGGACGGCCTCCCTCTTCCGGGAACATCGTGTTGAGGAAGCCTCCACCCTGCTTGCGGATGCGGTGGAGGGCATGCACTGGTTCGCGAAGATGGTGGAGCATACCCAGGGATTCGCGCCCATGGATTACTCGCGGGAAACCCTGGACGGCGTCGGGGTGTTGGAGCACTACCGGAGTTTGGAGCCGATGGTTTCCCACTTGCTGGAGGCTCAGCAGAAGCAGGGCTGGAAAGAGATGGCCGACGTCCTGGAGACGGACCTCGCACCTTACTTCGAGCGCTGGCGGCGCATTCTGAAGGAACTGCTTTCCCGATGTGCTTTGGAGACGGGCTCATGATCGGGGAACTGAGTTTTCGCGAGGCCATGGACTTGGCGGGCAGACAACACCAACTCATGGAAGAGCTGCTTCACGTGACCGAGCGATTGGAGACGGCCATCCGGGAGAGAAGCACGGAAGACATCACCCGTGTGTTGGACCTGCGCCAGGGGATCCTGGATCAGGCCGTGAGCCTGCCCGGGCCCGGGAAACCGGAAATACGGTCTTCGTGGATGCAGGAACCGCTTTGGAACCGATACCTGGAGATCCTGGAGGCGACGCGTAGTACTTTGGAGCAGGTGCGCGATTTGGAGGAGCGGTGCATGCATTTGGGAGAGTCGTTCAAGTATGACCTGGGCGTGCAACTCGGGCATATCCGGTTGGCCCGGAAGGTGAAAAGGCAATACACCGGGGAAGGCCCATCCGCTTCCGAGCCGCCTCGCGTGTTCAGGAACGAGGCGTGATTCAGGAGAACCCGGAAACCTCGGAGCCGGGAATACCCCCTGAGGGATTCACGCGATTACATGAAGTTGCATTCCCTTAGCGGAAATCGTGGGTGCGCCTGCCTCCGGGGCGGATGACTCCAATAGCTTGAGGACCGATTCCCCCGCCTGCCGCTGTGCGTCCAAAGCGACGCGGGCCGTTTTGGCGCCGTATTCCGCCGCCGATCTCATTGCCCGGAGCGCACCGGCCGTCTCGATCAACAGAACATTTAAGTCCATGATGCCGTTCCCGCGTCAAAAGGCGGAGAGATCCAGGGGCTTGCCCGAATGCACCGCGGGCAGGGATTCATTGCGATCCACGATCAGCTTGCTCAGTTGATTCATGACCTTCATGGCCTCCTCAAAGTCCGCGATCCCCACCGAAGAGGCCAGAATATTCTGTTTTTCCACCTCCGCCGCCCGGCTGCTCCGGCTCTCTCCGGGGGAAGAACCTTCGGCGCCGGTTTCCCGGCTTTTCTTTTCCGGGACTTTCTTGGAGTTGGGACCGGCCTGCGCCGTTTCTTTCAGATAAATGATGTTTCCGATCTCGCTAATGTTCATGGATGGTTCTCCTCTTGCGGATCCGATGATCATCCACGTATGTTGATACGTTTTATGGAGGCCTCGTCTCTTGGAGCGGATACGGATCCCGGGTTCGGCGTGTCCGGTCTTTTGAGGGCGCCGTTGGACTCCTGGTGGACTTTCACGGCCTCTCTCCAGGTCTCCTGAAGGCGGCTGAACAGCATCAACGCTTCATCGATGCCGGAGGTCTCTTTCCGGGCGTTGGACTCCATGATTCTCCGGTTGATGTATGCATAGAGTCTCAGCAGGTTCTGCGCGATCTCTCCCCCCTTTTCCATGTTCAGGCTGGCCATGAGTTCACGCACGACGTTTGTGGCGCGGACCAGCGCGTTGTGGGCCCCCTCCGTTTCCTGTTCCAGGATCTTTCGTTTTGCCAGATTCAGGCACGTGATCCCGGCTTCGTACAGGATCAGGATGAGGTCTCCTTGGGCGACTCCTTCCACACTTTGCTTCAGATACTCATTCAGTTGTTGTCTGGGCTGCATACCGTCGATCCTTTTCCTTCCCCGCCGTCGCCGCGGTCAACCCGCTGGTCGCGTGCAAGCCGCACGGGCTCGTGTCAGCCGGTTTGAGACGAGTTGAGTCCCGCATTGGCGAGCAGAGCCGTTACACTCGAGCTTTGTCTGGACAGGCGCGCCATCTGCTCCTCCATGGCGGTGAACTGTGTCCAGAGCCTCTGCTCCAGGCGCTCCAACCGCTGCTCCGCGGTTTCGATCCGGTTGCTGATATCCAGCAGCCGCTTGTCCAGAGATCCCTGGATCCGTATCTGCTCATTCAGGATCCCTCCACGACTGACGTACCGATTCATCAAATCGTCCAGTCGGCGTGCGATTCCCGAGTCGCCGCCGCCGGTGGAAGACCCTTCGGTCGCGAACAAGTCATAGAATCGATCCGCGTCGTACTTGAGCGCATCCACGAGGTCCAGGTTGTTTGCCAGGTATTCGCGGACGGTTTCCAGATAGTCGTCTTCGCCTGTGGGTTTGAGCAACAGGTACCCTTCCTTGGCGTCTTCAAAACCCCCGATGAGTCCGGGCAGGATTCCGACGTCGCCCAGGCTGTTCAGGGTGTCGTTCAAGCCGCTCACCGTTCCGTTGACCTGACTTCGGAGAGATTGGGCCAGAAGTCTGAGGGAGCCTTCCTTTCGTATGTAATCGTATTCGTTGTACAAGACGTGGAGGCGCTGGTATTCCTCGTATTCGAGGAGGGTCATCTGGTCCAGGTCGTCTTGCGTGAGAGGCTTGAGGTATTTCTGTTGATCCCGTTCCAGTAACGGGGGGCTCAGTTTCTGGAGAAGCTCGTTGTAGCTGGTTACAAAGGCCGCGAGGCGATCGATCGCCTTTTCCGTGTCGTTTTCAATGGTGATGGTTACGGGAGTAGTGGTGGGCGCGTTGAGTTGCAGGGTTACTCCGCCGATGACGTCTGTGATGGAGTTTTCGGAACGGGTGTAGGTGAATCCATTGACGGTGAAGACCGCATCCTGTCCGCGCGCGCCCGAGGCAATGCCTTGAGGGATTTCGGCGGTGATGGAAGAGGCGCCGAAATAATCGTATACGGTATTGACGGGTTGGCTGCCTTCATCGCTCACGATAAACCCGCCGCTTTTGCCCGACTGGGTGGAATACAGGGTCAGGACTCCGTCGTCGTCCGTTCGGGCGCGGACCACCGTGCCGGATCGGTTTATCGCGTAGGCCATCGTGAAGGCGTTGTACTGTGCGTCCACCGAGGCGCTGCTGTTGGAGAAGCTCCGGGACCAGGAGCCCAGGTCCCCGGGGGTGCGAACCGTATCCGAAATGCGCAGGTCGTCCAGAGTTCCGGAGAACCAGGATGCGGTTCCCGAATCGCTGCCCAGATACAGATCGCCTCCACTGTCCACGACGGCGCCCGCGCCCCAGCCCGCACCGGCTATGGCGCCGCTGTTCACGGCGGCTTCTCCCGCCGTCTCCACGACCACGCCCATGTCCTCGGCAATCCCGTCGAAGGTCGCGGTGATGCGATACCAGCGGTCGTTGTCGAGCACGGCGTCGGAGGTAAAGGTCTGCTTACCGTCTGAAGTCCAGACAGAGAATTCCAATTGCCCCGAGGCGTTCAAAACGAGTTCGAATCCGTCTCCGCCCTTGCTCAGAATCGTCGAATCCGTTACAGCCGAAGGCCGCACCCACAATTCGACGCTCAATTCGTTCTTGCCGTCCACATACAGGGATGTCCCACTGCCCGCGGCCGCGGATGCGGTATCATCCACTCCGTCGAAGGCGAGTGCGTTGTACAGGAATGCACCGGACTGCCAGGAAGCTCCGCTGAGGTTGAGCATGTTTCCGTTTCCGGAGCCGTCCGAAGCTCCGGTACCGGTATTTTCGTTGAAGCGCCACAGAGCGAGCGTATCGGAGTCGTTTTGAAACTCGGTGGGCGGAGCCGAGTCGGCCAGACCCAGTTCGAACAAGTCGAATGCACCGGGCGCCAGGATGGTGAAGTCCGCCCCGGCGGACCCGGCTCCGTCGGAACGATTGAAAAATCGAAGTCGGTCCGGACCCTCTTTGATCACTCCGACCTCCACCTTACCGCTGCTCCAGTTTCCGGCGGTGTTCCAATGCTCCACGAACCGGTCGATATCCGTGATGGCGAAATCCAAGGGGTTTGTCCACGTAGCGGCCAGCGTTCCATCGTTCCCGGCGGTTACGTGAAATACGGCCTTGGCGGCGATACCGTCCACCCAGTTCACGGCGCCTGCGGTTTCCTGGTACGCGCCGGTACTCAAGGTTTGCGGGATATAGACCTGCGTGGTGGATGTGGGCGAACCGGATCGGGCGATGGTTATGGTATCCAACCCCCTGGAGCCGTCCACCGGAGTGGAAGCGATCTGAGAGGCATACAGATCGTCTACCAGGTTCAGAGCTTGCAGCAGGTTGCTGGTGTCGGACCAGGCGCCCAATTCGATCTTGTCCGCGTTCGTGTCCACGGTACCCATTTTGGAGGTCAGAACGAAGCGGTCCAACGTTCTGTCATAGCCGGCCGTGACCTGGGCCCCGGACTGGTTGATCATGGTGATCACGTCTTGGAGGGTATGAGTGTCGGCATTTACATACAGGGAGACCCCGTTGATGGTGAAGGTTCCCGAGGTGGGTTTCAGGGTGAATCCCGCACTGCTCAAGGCCACGGTATCACTGACGGCGCCTCCGAAGCTCCCCACGCTGGAGACGGCTCCCTGAAGAGAGGTCAGCTTGGCCAGCGTCAGGAAATCGCTGGTGTCCGAGAGACTGCCGAGGGATATGGGGGCTCCGGTATTCTCGTTGCTGATGAGGAGAAAACGGTCCTGCGCGGCGTCGTAAGAGGCGGTGACACCGGCGCCGCTTCCGTTGATGAGTCCGAGGATGCCGTCGACGCTGATGTTCTGGTAATTGGAGATGGTGATGGAGATGTTGTTGATGGTGAAGGTTCCGTTGGTATTGCTCGACGGGGACAGGGTGAATCCGGCATTATGGAGACCGTTGGCGGAGGTGTTCAGGATGCCGCCGCTGGAAGCCCCGGCAACGCCGTAAATGACGGAAGGCGCGGGACCGGCGGCGTTCAATTCGGCGCTTGTGTGCACCACCGCCTGCCCCAAAGACAGTCCCGCGTCCGCAAAAGTCCATTGGACGCCCCGAATCAGCCCCGTAGTGGGTTCGTTGATCTTGGTTTGGAGAATTTCCAGGGACGAGGCGGTGACATCCGTGACGATACGCGTCGTGGACCCGGCGGCGCCCGAGGGCGATGCAAGCGAGCCGAATCCCAGTGCTTCGTGAACCGAATTGGACGTGGAGTTCACCGTAATGGGGGTCCCGGAGCCGGAAACATCGTAGATGACGAGCCTGTCGGCGCCCGCGGCGGCGTCTCGGGTGGCGCGAACGCTCACGTAGGTGATTCCCGAGGTGTCTTTTTCCAGATTGAGCGCGGCGTTGATCTTGTCTTCCAGGTCGGCCGCCACGTGGGATACGGCGGTCACGTGAGCCACGGCGGAATTCAGCGTCACCTCCACCGTTTCTCCGGCCACAGTGATATTAAGCCGGTTGTTGCCGTCGTGGATATCGGTTGCGAGGGTTCCTTCCACGAGGGCGCTTTCCAGGGACGCCGTGGAAGTGAGGGTACGGATCAGGCCCCCTCCCGCAAGCTTGAATTCGGAGCGCGCCCGTACATAGGATCCTTCCTGCGTCACTTGGATTTCGTGGGCGCCTTCCAGGTTGTCGTGGGGACGACCCAGGACGGAGACGACGCCTATGCCGTTGGGCGGATCCGACACCAGGGATGCCCGGGTATACAGGCTCCGCGCTTGAGCCGGAGTGGCGATCTGGGATACTTGAACCACGTGGGAGCCGGCTGCCGCATCCACGGTGGCTGTGGCGCTTACGTAGCGGGTATCCGAAGAAGTGGTCGTTTTGGATTTGAAGGTGGACTCCAAACGGAGGTCGAGAAGAGTGCGTCGAAATTCCAGGAGCTTTTCTTCCAGTTGCCCGAACAGAGTCTTCTTCAGAGCAATCTGGTCCCGCTGTTGTTCCAGCCGCACCAGCGGCGCTCGAGCCCCCTTCATCAGGATATCGATGATGGATTGGGTATCGAGACCCGAAGCCAGACCCCCCAGTCTGATCGCCATACGTCCCTCCTTGGACCCGGCTATTGGATTCCTGCGGCTCTTATCCTCTTATCGGAAAAACGCGCCCGGACTTTATGCGCGGCGCTAAAGAAAACCGATGCCTTGCCGATTTTCTAGTTACGATACCGGGTCAGTGTGTCCTGACAACCAGTAGGGAACGGGATGGCTGCTCGATGCTGAACGACGAAATGCAGGACGCCCCGATGCTCAAAGCCCCGGTGTGTGCGTGGTTCGTCCCGATGACGAAGGATGAGACGCCACGCCGCCGATGTGGCGGCGGATCGTGTTGTTCCATCTATCGGCCGATCGGAGACCGCATATTTCCGCTGTGCCGCCCTGGCGGCATGGAGCCGCGGCCCGGTTCCGGACAATTTGAAAGGCAAGAATCGAGCCCGAAGGGGCAAGATCGGATTCAAAAGACAAAATACTAATGATATTAGTTGGATAGTGATTTATGGCTGAACAGATCAAGGCGCTCCTGGCTGAGGATGATGATCTTCATCGGGAAATAATTGCCGAGTTGATGCAGGACGCGGGGATGGATGTGGTCCTGGCCTGCGACGGCACCGAGACGGTTCGGATGATGGAATCGGAACGCTACGACGTAGTGGTTTCGGATCTCGTCATGCCCGGAAAGAACGGGATCGAGGTATTACGCACGGCCAAGGCCATGAATCCCGGGACCCATGTGGTCATCATCACCGGTTTCGGCAGCATGGAAACCCTGGTGGAGGCCATTCAGGCCGGTGCATACGACTATATCACCAAGCCCTTCAAATTGGAGGAGCTGCGCCTGTTGCTCAAGAACGTCAAGGAAAGGATCGCCCTGGAGCGGTCCAACCAATCCCTGATCCAATCTTTGATGCACGCCGAGAATCGAAACAAGGACTTGGAAGCCCGTCAGGCGGCGCTGGAAGAGGAAATGGAAAGTATCCGAAATCATGCGCAGGAGCAGGAAAACATTCTAAGCGGGCTTCTCAGGCAGTTCCCATTTCTGACCGGTTCCGCGCCCTCCGCTTCTCCAAAGGATCTTTCCGAGGAAGAAAACCGCCGTTCTCAACGGAATACTCCCGAAACGGAAAAGAAATTGATTACCCGGGCGTAAGCGCCCGATTCCAGGATCATCCGACAGCCCGTTGATGACCCGCATTACGGGCGGGCTGTTCAAAAACGATGAGATGCAAGGCGCGTGAATCCTGAGGAATGAGGCGTACAACCGGTACGCCGCAAGGACGAAGGATGAAGCGCAACGAAGCAGATTGCGTGTTTCAACAGCTTGCAAAGCGCCCGGATATTTCTTGAAGCGGGTTCCGTTCTCTTCTATAATCCACATCGACCGTGGGTTGGAAGCCTCGAGGGTTCTATTCTCCCCGTTGTCCCCATCACAACGAGACGTTGCACTGAAGTATCCGGGCGTGACCATATGGCGAAGACACCGACGATCCTGGTAGCGGACCACGACGGCCGGCTCAGTGAGAAGATCCGGCTCTGCATGGAGAATCGGTCATGGCGTGTGCGGCAGGTGCATACCGGCGAGGATTTGATTACTACTCTCGGACGTGACGCCTTCGACGTCTTGCTTTTCGACATGGATTTTCCGGGCATGGGGGCGTTGGATGCCCTGGAATTCCTTCAGCGTTCCGAAACCGGCGCCCCGGTGATTCTTTGCATGGATCGCCCGAATCTCGAAACCGCCGTGGAGGTGGTCCGAAAAGGCGCCTTTGATGTATTCGACAAGTCCGCGGAACCGGATCGACTGCGGACCATTGTGCGCCGAGCGTTGGAACGGGAGCGTGATCCGGGAGTCGAGGGAGACAAAGCCAAGCCCGTCAAAGAATCGGAATGCACAAGGATCGTGGGTGAATCCGAGGCCATGAAGAAAGTATTGCGCATGGTGGAACGGGTGGCGCCCACGGACAGCACCGTACTCATTCTGGGAGAAAGCGGCACCGGCAAAGAACTTATCGCCAGGGCCGTCCACCGGTTGAGTCCCAGGGCCGCCAACAGAATGGTTACCATCAACTGCGGAGCCATCCCCCAGGAACTCCTGGAAAGCGAGTTGTTCGGATTCGAGAAGGGTGCGTTTACCGGGGCCTATCGATCCCGGCCGGGACGTTTTGAACTGGCCCACGAAGGAACCATTTTCTTGGATGAAATCGGAGATATGCCCATGGCGCTCCAGGTGAAATTGCTTCGGGTTCTGCAGGAGAAGTCTTTCGAGCGTATCGGCGGCCGGCAGTCCGTCCGGGTGAACGTCCGTGTCGTAGCCGCTACTCACCGGGATCTGGAGACGGGGATCCGTGAAAAAACCTTCCGAGACGATCTATATTACCGCTTGAATGTATTTCCAATTTCGTTGCCGCCCTTGAGGGAGAGAAGGTCCGACATCCCTCTCCTTGCGGACGCTGTTCTCGAGGGATTTCGATCCACCAGAGGACACGGAATTTCCGGAATCTCCGAGCAGGCCTTGGCCGTATGCATGGAGTATGATTGGCCGGGCAATGTTCGAGAGTTGGAGAATGCCATCGAGCGGGCCATTATCCTCAAAGACGAAGGGCGTATCGAGATGGAGGACCTTCCGGAGAATATGTGTGAAGCGGTACTCGCCCGCCGAGGGCGGCTCGGGCCGGACAAGGGGGATTTCGCCGGCCTGTTTGATGGGGGATCCGTCAATTTCAGTACGGCCGTGGGCGAATTTGAACGCCGGCTGATTCTGGAGGCATTGAACCGGACGGACTGGGTCAAGAACCGTGCGGCAAGACTGCTGAACCTCAAGCGAACCACTCTTGTGGAGAAAATGAAGCGCATCCGCATTCAGGATGCGGAACCCGACCGTTGAGCCCTGGTGTCAATGATTTGACGAAGGTCTTCTCCTTTCCGTGTTCCATGCGCCGTTGGGCTCGGAATACACTGTCCCCGCCGATTTTGCGTCTAAAGCTTCCCGCCGTGGTTGCGTGTCGAGCCGTGACCCCTACTCTGAGCCGTGGTGGACCTTATGGCATGTCTCTTGCTCGATTGGAATCGTGCGGTAAAAGGACTCGGGCATCTGGGTCCGGTCCCTCTAATGACAGACCACATCGATTTCCACGGAACCCATGACACATGGATTTTTTTTGACAGGGGCGTTTTTCTTCCGAAACATCCTGCGCGTGACCGGGTGGGCCCTGGTCGTTTGGGTCTTGATGGCGCTTACGCTCAGGGCCGAATCCCTTGTTTATCCGGAATCCAAGGTGCTCTTGAAAGGGATTCGGATCGGGCACGGTTCAGGAAAGATCCGGGTGGTCCTGGATTTTTCGGGGACGCCGGAGTATTCGTTCGCGCTGGAGGGGGATCGGGTCTTACGGGTGGATCTTCCCACTGTGGAAAGCCGTTTTGCCGGAAGCATTGATCCGCTTCCTCCCGGACTGACGCATATCCGCCTGGATGCGGGAGAAGGAGGAGGTTTGGAATGCCGCATCGGGCCGGGTCAAGGCGTCGTGTTGATGAAGCACGATTTCTTGTCCGTTCCGCCCCGTTTGTACATGGATTTCAGGACGGACGCCAAAGGGGCCTCGGGTCCGCTTCTTGGAGGCAAGCGGGTCCAAGTGCGTCGACCTGAACAAGCCCCACGAGATGAAATTGTAAGTCCTCCATCGGCTTCCCGAACCGGTTCCCGTGTGCGCCCTGAAGAACAGGTAACCGCCGAAGGAAATGGGACCGAGGCCGGCGGCGGCGAATCCGATGAGAGCAAAGAAGACCGCCTGCCCGTAATTCGGAGTCCCCTGGTTCCCCAGCCCCGAAGCCTGAAGGAAGCGGGCATCCCTTCGGGTGGGGGGGAGGGTGTTGCCGTCGATGTGACGGATCCGGGGGAGAACGGCGGATTACGGGTTCGGAAGTCCGTGCCGGGAAGGCTGCTTCCTGCGCCGGGTGGAGGGCGCTCCGGATCGTTGCTCGGTTTTGGCGCCACAGCCGTGGCGCAGGATACTTCCTCCGAAACGGAGGCGCAGGAGGAACCCCGGAATGTTCTGAGAAAAAGGATCGTACCCGGATCGATGGAACAGAGGATCGAGGATAGGGCCGTCGCACCCGTTCCCGTCGGGGATCTTCGATCCGATCCTCTGGATAGAGCCAGAACTTTGCTTCGCATGGGGAGAATCAGAGAAGCCGTTGCAGAAGTGGACACCATTCTGAGATCCCCCGTCGGAGAGAATATTCACAGGGAAGCCCTGTATTTCAAGGCCCGGTGTATCAAAATGCTGGCCGAGCAGAACGAAGCACCGTTGGACCGGGTGGTCGATGCGTACGACGCGGCGTATATCCGTTTTCCTGAGGCGGATTGGGCTTCCGAGGCTCTGTTCGAGCAGGGACTCGCCTATGCTCGCATGGAGCTTTTCTATGAGGCGCTGGCGGCCTTCAGCGGGGTGTTGACTCGGTATCCAAACAGCCCTCATGCTCGGCCGGCCCTGTTCTGGACAGGGGAAAGTTCGCTCCGTATCGGCCGGCTGGAAGAAGCTCGGAAGGCTTTTGAACGGGTATTGGAACTCGCCCCGGATCATGATCTGCATCGCAGGACCATGCTGCGTCTGGCGGAATGCTATTTTATGCAGGAACGCTACCAGGATGCGGACCGTATTTTTGACGAGCTATTTGTCCGGTGGCCGGAGCTGCTGACGAGCCTTGCCGCGGAAACCATGCTGGTGGTGGGCCGGACGTTCCGCAAGGCCGGAAAGCAACAGAAGGCGGCGGACCTGTTGCTCATGGCGGTGAATATGTATCCGGAAAGCGCCGTGGGCGACGAACTCATGTGGGAATTGGCCAATTCTTACGACGAGAGCGGCCAAACGGATAAAGCGGTCACCACGTATGCACTCATGAGCGAGCTGTTTCCCCGACATCCTAAAACCTACGAGGCTCGGTTGAAACTGGCCAAGATGGGAATCAACGAGATTCCTTTGAGGGTGGTGCTTCCTTCGGCGCAACTGGAAATCTACCGGCGTCCCATCGAAGCCATGCGGTCCATGCTGGAAGAGGCCCCATCCGCCATCCGGGACCGCGTGTTCTTCGAATTGGCTCAGGGAGAAGTAATCAAAGGATTATACCAGGAAGCGCTCCTGACCTTCCACAACCTGATGACGGAGTTTCCGGGAAGTGAGTGGGCGCCTGAAGCCATGGAGGAGATGGTTCCGACTTTGAGGCGCTTGATACTTCTTCTCAAGCGGGATCAAAGAGATTACGATATAGTGAAAAACTATGAGCAGCTTTTTCTGCCCTTTGGGATTCCTGTAAAGGATTCCTTCTTGCTGTTCAACCTGGCGGAGAGTTACGCCGAACTGGATCTCCTGGAGGAGGCTGTTTCTCTTGGGCGGGAAAGCTTGGAACATGTCGATTATCCGGAGCTGGAAGAGGTTCTGCTGGTTCGCATGGTGGACTGGGAGACGCAGAGGGGAAACGGCCCGGGGACGGCTGAAAACTGTAAACGGTATGTGGAGCGTTTCCCCGAGGGTCCGCACGCAAGATCCTGTCAGTTGCGCCTGGCGCGTATCCGGCTTGACGACAAGGAATACCGGGAAGCGGCGGCGATCCTTCTGGAATTGATCCCAGCGGGAGATGATCCGAGGGATCGCGTGGCGGCGGAAGCCTCGCTCCTTTTGGGTGAATTGTATCTGGAGACGGGGCTGCGTTCGAACGCCCTTCATTATGTCAGCCGGGCGAAGCGTCTGTTGCCGGATAATGTGGAAGCCGAATTCCGAGACCCTTTCATGATTCGATGCAACCTGATCCTGGCCGATGCGTTGTTCGAGCAGAAGTCGTTTGACGGAGCCGAGGAGTATTACAGACAAGTGAAGGAATCTTCAGGGGCCGGTCCGGATCAGGCATGGGCCTTGTACCGTCTGGCTCTGCTCCAAAGGAACGCCGGTGACCGGGAGGGGTATCTGGAATCCATTGCGCGCCTCAGGGAATTCCGGGAGGTGGAACCTTGGCTCGATGTGGGCGAGAGCGTGCAACGGCTGGAAACCTTAAGGGAAAAGCTGACGGCCGTGTTACGGCAGAATGGATAGAGAGGTTCAGCAGGGTGTCCGGCCTATGAAGAAGCAAATTCTTGTAGTGGACGACGATGCGGAAGTGCGCGCGACGCTGGCGGAGACACTGCGGAGGTGGGGATACGACGTGGTTACTGCCGAGGATGGCCGCCAAGCCTTGATTACCATCGATCGGCACCGGTTCGATTTGATTGTAACCGATTTGGAACTGCCCAGGTTGAACGGGATAAGATTGCTCCAACAACTCAGGGATCGGGGCCCCGAGCCTCCGGTAATCGTGATCACAGGTTGCGGCACCGTGGAGAAAGCAGTGGAGGCCATGAAGGCCGGGGCATTGGATTTCATACAGAAGCCCTTTCCGTTGGAGGTGTTGCAGGAAGTGGCGGCGAGCGTGTTGGGGAGGGAGCGCAAAGGGGGCTTGGAGGACCGGTCCGCCACCGTTCGTGGAGAGCCCCTCATTATCACCCGAAACGAATCCATGAAACGGCTGGTCCTGCTGGTCCGGAATGTGGCGTCCAGTCAGGCCGTGGTTCTGATCCAGGGCGAGAGCGGAACGGGAAAGGAATTGTTCGCCCGGTTGCTGCACGCCACGGGCGCCCGATCCACGGGGCCGTTTGTGGCGGTCAATTGCGCGGCCATCCCCGAAAACCTTCTGGAAAGCGAGATGTTCGGCCACGAGCGGGGCGCCTTTACAGGAGCGGTGAATCAGAGGATCGGTAAGTTCGAACTGGCGAACCACGGGACGATTCTCCTGGATGAAATCAGTGAAATGGCCTTGCCGTTGCAATCCAAACTGCTTCGGGTTCTTCAGGAGTATGAAATCAGCCGGGTGGGCGGCAAAAAAACGCTGAAACTTGATGTACGCGTGGTGGCCACCACGAATCGGGACCTGAAGAAGGAAGTCGCCGAAGGCCGGTTTCGAGAGGATCTGTATTATCGTCTGAACGTGATTCCGGTCCGGGTTCCTCCTTTGAGAGAGCGACCGGAGGATATTCCGTTGCTGGGCGGGTATTTTGTGGAAAGAGCCTGTATTCGGAATGGAAAGCCAGTCAAGGAATTGACGAAAGCCGCCATGGATGTGTTGATATCCCACGAGTGGAAAGGGAACGTGCGCGAACTGGAGAACACGATTGAACGGGCTGTGCTGATCTCGATGGATGGACCCATAGGCCCGGAGCACCTGATGCTTTCAGAAGAATCCCTCCGCCCTTTTCGCGCCGTGAGCGCAGGAGAAGGGGTGGCTTTCCAGGCGGGGGATTCCATACGGGACGTCGAAAAAAACATGATTCTGCATACCTTGGAAAAGGTGGACGGAAATCGGACCCACGCTGCGAAGATGTTGGGAATCAGCATTCGAACGCTGAGGAACAAGATCAACGAGTACCGGGAGCGGGGTGAATTGGTTGACGGCTGAGCTTCGGCCCGTCTGTTCCGAAAGGCCCCTGACCGGATGGCGGGGCATGGATCTTGCCTCTCTTCGAACCGGGAGGTGAGGTATGGATTTGAGGGATTCCAAGGTACTGGCCCTTCTAGAAAAAACACTGGATTTCACCCTCGAACGGCAGGGGCTGATTTCAAGCAACTTGGCCAATGTCCATACTCCGGGGTATCGCGGGAAGGATCTTTCCTTTGAAAACCAACTCCGGAAAGCGGCGGGGGCCGGCGCTTCGTTGCCGTTGAAAACAACCAGTGTACTCCACGTGGGTTCCGCCCCGGCTATTTCCGAAGTGACTGCGGAAGTAGTCGTTCCCGCCGGCGCCATGATCAAGAACGACCTGAATTCGGTGGACATGGAAAAAGAGCTTATGAAGCTCGGTCGGAACGCTATGCTTTATAACATGTTGGTCCAGGCCATGAATAAGAAGCTGCGGCTCATGGAGACGACCATCCGGGAGGCGGGGAAGTGATATGGATTTTTTTACGGCGATTCAGTTAAGTGCATCCGGTTTGGCCGCTCAGCGTCTTCGCATGAATGTGATCGCGTCGAACCTGGCCAACATTCATACCACTCACACGCCGGAGGGAGGACCGTACCAGAAGCGGGAGGTCGTTTTCAAGGCTGTGCCGGAGGGAAACCTCTTCGAAGCCCATTTGCGCAGTGCCGCGGAACGGCATCTGAGTCAGGTGGAAGTCAGCCGGATCGTGCGGAGCGGGCATCCGTTCCGAAAGGTGTATAATCCCCATCATCCCCAAGCGGACCAAGACGGATACGTGACTATGCCCAATGTGGATCTCGTCACCGAGATGGTCAACATGATGGATGCTTCCAGGGCGTATGAGGCCAATGTTCTGGCCGTCGAGACGGCGAGGAACATGGCGCAACGCGCACTGGAGATCGGGCGGTAACGCCGCCGGGCCGGCGAAGAGCGGGATCCGCGGTCATGTCTGCGGTGCTTCGTCCCTGAACACGCGGTATACCGGGACGATGCTTCATTTCCGAGGATTTACGGCTCCAGTCCGCTGTTCAACGGGCCGTGAGGGCTTCCCGCCGTTCCGATGTCCGAAAAAAGGAGGCGAAAGGTATGAAGATGGTGCTTCCAGCAATAGATCTCCCGGCCGCCCCACGGGCGGAGGTCGATCGAGGTTCCCGTTTGTCGGAGTCCCAGGGAGATGGCGCCCGCTTTGGGGATATGCTCAAGCAAGCGGTCCGGAAGGTTAACCAGATCCAGATGGACGCGAATCAGGCGGTTGTCGAAATGAGCACGGGCGAGAATCGAAATATTCACCAGACGGTTATTGCTCTGGAAAAGGCGAACATATCGTTCCAGCTCATGTTGCAGGTTCGGAACAAAGCTGTGGAAGCCTACCGGGAAGTCATGCGTATGCAGGTATAAGGCCGTTGAAAAACGCGATCTGCTGTGTTGCGCTTCATCCTTCGTCATTGCGGCGTACTGGTTGTACGCCTCATTCCTCAG
>CAZQXK010000066.1:0-24231 GCA_964597345.1 uncultured Thermodesulfobacteriota bacterium
ACCTCTCATGGGTCAGTCGATAACCATAACTTATAGCTACCCTCTGAACGGGTACTCCCAAAGTATGGCGAGACAAGGCTCGATGTGTGGGAACGGGCTCGTTTCCGCCGTCGCTTGCCGGGGCTGAAGGATGCCTGGGACGGGAACCGAAGAAGAAGGGTACAGCGTACCTTCTTGACTTGCCGTTTTACCCTATATATAGGGAAGGAGCATGGGGAATAACAATAAAGTCAATCGGGTAGCGCTGGTTATCAAGTATAATCAACCTCACGCGATACGTATCGCCGATTCGCTGTCGGCTTGGCTTCAACAGCGCGGCCGAAGCGTGTGTGTATATGAGAATGCCGAACCGGGTGTAAACGGATTTGTGGGAGGAGAGGACTGTCTTCCCAGCGTGGATCTTGTGATCGTTTTGGGAGGTGACGGGACTCTTCTGAGCGCGGCACGGAAAATTCGAGGCCTCGATCCCATATTAGGCGTGAACTTGGGCGGATTGGGTTTCTTGACCGAGTTCTCGCTGGACGAATTATATCCGATGATGGATCGGATTCTCGAGGGCAGGTTCGACACGGAACCGCGAACGATGCTCAAGGTTCAGGTCTACAGAGACAATACCCAGGTGGCTGAATGTAATGTACTGAACGACGCTGTAATCAACAAGGCGGCTCTGGCGCGGATGATTCGCCTCCATACGTCGGTGGACGGGGAATTTCTCAATACGTTTCGCTCAGATGGCCTTATTGTGAGTTCACCCACGGGTTCCACCGCCTATAATCTTTCTGCGGGGGGACCGATTCTATATCCCACACTAGAGTGTGTCACGTTGGCTCCCATTTGCCCATTCATGCTGACCAATCGTCCTATTATACTTCCGGATAGCAAAGTGATCGAAATTCAGATAGGAAGCAAGGCCCGGGATGTCACGTTGACATTTGACGGGCAGGTGGGATTCGACCTGATGCCTATGGACGTGGTGCGCGTCCGAAAGGCGGAAAATCAGGTCCGTCTCGTGCGGTCACCCTGGACCAACTATTTCCAGATTCTCAGAACCCGCCTCAAGTGGGGTGACATCAAGTGAGCCGATCAAGGGAATATCGGACCACGGCGCTCGTGCTCCTGTTCTTTTGGGGGTGGTGTCTTGCAGGGCCGGTAATGGGATCGACGTTAAGGGTCTTCCATACGCTTTCCGTAGGTGAGCGGCCTCTATCCGTCGTTATTGATCCGGACGGCCGGTACGCGTATGTAACCAACTCGGCGGCGGGGACTCTCACAAGAATTGATTTGTATCGGTTCCTCGTGGACACCGAGACCCTTGAAGTCGGGCATGGGCCTTCAGGCGTAGCCCTTGGTCCGGACGGCCGGACCGCGTATTCGGCCAATAGTCTGGACAATACTGTATCCGTGATCGATACGCAGGCCTTCAAGGTAACATCCGTTTTGACCACGGATCCGTCGCCCCAGGGAGTCGCCTTCAATCCCGAAGCCGGTGAGTTCTATGTGGCGGCAAGAGATGGAGATACGCTGACCGCCTACGAATCGGAAGATCTTCTGCCTAAAACTTCGGTTTCCTTGGGTGAAGGGCAGGCGCCGTTCGCAATAAAGGTGGTGCCGGACGGCACGCTCGTGCTGGTGAGCAATCTGGGATCGGGATCGGTTTTGATGCTGAACGCGGATCAGTTGACCGAGGCAGGATTCGTGTCGGTAGGTGCGCTTCCGCACAGCATCGAGGTGGACCCCGAAGGAATCCATGCCTATGTGGCGGTCACCGGTGAAAACACGGTGGCCAGGATTCATTTGCCGACGGGAATGCTCGTGGGTCAATTGGACGTAGGGGAGGAACCCTATGGAATCGCGATGCATCCCCAGGGGGATCGGGCTTATGTGACCCTTCGAGGCGAGGATTCAGTGGCGGAGATCCGCCTGGATAATTTCGTACTCTCCGGACCGGGTGTTGCGGTCGGCAGAAAACCTTCCGGTGTGGCTTTGACACCGGAAGGAAGCCACATAGTCGCATTGAACGTTGAGGATAATTCAGTCAGCATTCTCTCGGAAGCCCCCCTCGTTTCCATTCTGAAAACAGTGCCTGAAGCCATTGGGACCCATCCGGACCACTCGAGTTCCGTCATCACCTGGAAGTCGGACGGATCCGGCTCTTACCAAGTGGAAATAGGGGGAAAGGGTATACAGGGATCGGGTGTGCTTCTGGAAACCGGAACGGTGGAATCCGGAACAGACATGGCTTTTACGGTGCATGCGGAAGACTTGACCGAAGGAGACGGCGGATACTACGTGTTCGTATACGTGAGTTCCCAGGAACCCATTCTCATCGGACGTATAGCCGC
The DNA here is from genome assembly GCA_964597345.1 of uncultured Thermodesulfobacteriota bacterium. Classification (GTDB taxonomy): domain Bacteria; phylum Desulfobacterota; class Desulfarculia; order JACQYL01; family JACQYL01; genus CAZQXK01. The sequence goes on from CAZQXK010000066.1 coordinate 2,343, forward strand.
CTGGCTTCTTCTGGACTCGGAAACTCCTTCCATCCCGGAGAACGTAAGGATCAGTACGGGAGACACCTTTCTGCGGGTGAGCTGGGACCCGAGTTCGGATGCGATTTCCGGTATTGCGGGGTATCGAATCCGGTTCGGGACCGTTCCGGACCAATTGGATCAAACGGTGAACACCCAAGACGTGCACCAGTTCGACCTTGCGGGGCTTGCTCCGGGGATTACCTACTACTTGACCGTCTCCGCTCTGGATAAAGCCGGCAATGAAAGCGATCCAAGCCCCGTCTCGAGCGGTATGCCCGAAAGCGTTCCAGGGACCGTATCGTCGGGGGGATGCTTCATAAATACTCTGGAGAGGACTGCGGGCAGAGCTATATGGGTTTTGTGGATCCTGCTTACACTGGTATGCCTTTTGGGAACACGCTTCGGAAAGCGTTTTATCCCACTGGGGATTCTCGGAATTGTGATACTGTGTGCGGAAGCTCCCGCCAGAGAAGTGGACTGGCGCAATATTACCGGCATTCGTATGGGACTCAAAGCGGGGTACTACCTTCCCACCAGCGGAAGAGTAGAGAAGACCTATGAAGAAGGAGGATTCGGGGGGGCTTTGATGGTTACGTGGCTCAATCCTTCGAACTTCGAAACCACCGCAGGCCTGGGACTTATGGTACTAAACGCGGAGGCTCTGACCGTTTCCGATCATGGCAGCGGGTTGAATTCGGATCTGTTCATAGTGCCGCTGGAGTTCACATTGCGGTATCGATTCCAGTTTTCCGAGGACCAAGTGCTCACCCCGTATGTGGACGGGGGTATCCAGGGAGTGTATTACCGGGAGGAAATTAAGGGGATCCATAAGGACGCAAGTGGTCTTACCGGAGGATATCACGGTTCAGTGGGACTGCGGTTGCTTTTGGATCGGATCCTGAAGGAAGATGCCCTGACCTTCCACCGGGCTGTTGGATCCAAGAAGACATTTCTGTTCGTGGAAGGCCGATACGCCGTAATCGATGGGTTCGGCACAAAGGATTTCAATCTGGGCGGTGTTCTACTGACCATGGGAGTGGATGTCGAGTTTTGACAAATTAGGCGGACGTACGCGCCCAACCGTTGACAGGCCGTTGAAAAGCGCGATCCGCTGTATTGCGCTTCATCTTTTGTCATTGCGGCGCACTGTATGTACGCCTCATTCCTCAAGGCTTGCGCACATAGTAGCTCATCGTTTTTCAACGGCCTGCCCGCAATACTGCTTATCAACGGCCTGTTAGAGTGCAACGCCCGGTTTTGCCCCTGCGCCTCTGCAATACGAGGACATGGCGAGGCGGAGGCCGGGTATCAACTCTTCTCAAGCGGGATTTCGTTTATGACCGAATCGGGGAAGAAGAACCGCCACAGAGAGAAACCGGCCCTGACCCAGGGGCAGCAGCAAACACTGGCGCACTTTGGAAATCTCTTCGAACAGGCCGGGAACCAGGAAAACGAGGTCTTTGTAAGGCATATCCTGGGGGCGGTGAGTGAGGAACATGCACTGATCCCTTACGTGGTTGAAATGGCTCTTTTTCGCCCAAGCCCGTTTGCCGCTCAGGTCCTTCGTGAAATGGAGGCCGTCGTCGACTCGAAACTGCTCCGCAAGGAAATACGGCGTGGCTGCCACATCTTGAAGCAGAAGGGCGTGGCTTTCGGAAGCCTCCCTGAGGAAAGGCGTCAAGCCGGAGTATACAGGAAGCCGAAGCGAAAGGAACCCCGCGGGTATGTGACTGCCATTGATGGATTCGGCGCCAGACTCGTGGCTCTGGTTATTCCAAGGCATCCTTCCGGAAACAGACTGCTGGTCGCCGTGCTCGACGAAGATTCGGGAATTCGGGATTTCCGGCACACGGAGATCACCGAGGCAGGGATACTTCGTTTCCTCAAGGATTCGGAAAAGGGTGAAGGGCTCCCGTTTATTTCCACAACGGCGGGCCATGTTTGCGGGTTATACCGGGAGGCTTTGGCCTTGCATGAGAGACAGGGAACGATTCCTCCCAGAGAATTCTTCGAGTGGAAGAGATGGATCGAGGACTATGAACCGGTTCCTGAAACCGCAGCCGTATATAAGGAAGCTCAGGCAAAGCTGTCGAAAGAGAACCCGGTCTATGTGAAACGCGGGCCGGAACTCTTTCAAGAACCCATTATGGCGAGTTGGCTTCTTGGGGAAGAGGATGTGGATCCACTCGTGCGAAAGCTGGAGGAGGCCGAAGAGAGCAGGCTGGTGCTTTCAGCGGCGCAAAAGGAGCGTCGACTCAATGAACTCTACGAACAGGCCGCTAGAGAGTTCTTTCCCCCCGCCAAACGACTCCAATTGAAACGTCGCCTGGAAGAGATGAGTTATATCTGGCGGCGTGAGGGGAAGGAAGAACTGGCCTGTATTGCTCTGGCAACAGCTCTGGATCTCACCGAATCACACCAGCTGACGGCCGAGACTCCGTTCTTGACAGAACTGCTGAGGCTCTCGGTGTTACTTCACCATGGAAGTTACGGGGAGGAAGGCGAAGAAGCGGACTCTCCTGTTTCCTCGTTAATTCTGTGAACGTTTCCTTCGAGCAAGGAGATGTTATGAAAATCCTGCACGTCCGCAGCAAGAATCGAGCGGAATTGATCGATATTACTATGGAGCTGCAGAACGAAGTACAGCGTTTCGGGATGTCCCAAGGCTTGTGTATCGTTTACGTACCGCATACGACGGCTGCGGTGACCATAAACGAAGGCGCGGATGCCGCCGTGCAATCGGATATCCTTAAAGAACTCGACAAGATGGTTCCCTGGCAGGACGGATATCGGCATGCGGAAGGCAACGCGGCGGCGCATATCAAAGCAACCCTCGTGGGTTCCAGTGAAATGATCCTCATCGAAAACGGGCGTTTGCTTCTGGGAACGTGGCAACGGGTCTTCTTCTGTGAATTTGACGGTCCACGAAACAGGACCGTCTATGTGAAGTGTACCGAGTAACCGATCTGAAAGGGTCCGTTTCAGGGGGAACCGTCTCACGGAGTATATCGCAGACGGAGAGTACCCCGGTGGAGGACTCGGGAAGATTCTTGTACCGGGTTTGGGATCAAAATAAGGGATCCCATACGTAACCTGCCTTGTTCAGGAGAGTGTGAATTGCGTGCCGGGAAAGTCCGCCTGGAAGATGTGGATCGAAAACTATTGAATCGGATGCAGTCCGGGTTCCCTGTGTCCGCCAGACCTTTTCTCGAAATCGGGAATGAATTGGGCCTTACGGAAACTGAGGTCTTGGCGCGAGTGTCCCGTTTGAAAGAGCTGGGGGTGATTCGACGGATAGGGGCCAATGTGAATCCGAGAAGTATCGGTTTTGTGAGCACCTTATGCGCCGCCCATGTCCCCGAGGAACGGGTAGCGAAATTCGTGAACACTGTCAACGAATACGCGGGAGTGACGCACAACTATAGTCGGGAACACTACTTCAACGTGTGGTTCACCTTCATAGCGGAATCCTTCGAGGATATAGAGAAGAACCTGGAAACCATATCAAGACGTACACATATAAAAGATATACTAAATATGCCTGCCACGAAAGTATTCAAGATCAAGGCGGAATTTGAATTATGACTCGAACACTTGCACTCATGTAACACTCCGCTCTTCCTACATGGTGTAGATATTTCGAAGATAATTCACATCCCGGACTTTCGGCTTGGAGACTGCTTGTGAATGGAGGGCTATGCTTTTCCTCTCATAACAGGCTGTTGAAAAACGCGATCTGCTGCGTTGCGCCGCATCCCTCGTCATTGCAGCGTACTCTATGTACGCCTCATTCCTCAGGATTCGCGCGCCTTGCGTCTCATCGTTTTTGACCAGCCTGCTCGAAACGGTGTTTATCAACGGGCCGGTAAGGCATTGATGTTTCCGCTTCTCTTGACAAGTCATGGAAGTCACGAGTATGCAGCCGACCGATATAACCGATGCCTGTCTGAATCCGTCGAACGGGAAACGAGTCGCGCTTCTCTGGGACGAATCCTTTCTTTGGGGCCTGATGGCATGCGAAGGCTTGCTACAGGCGGATTTCTCCTTCGACGTTATTCGGTTTTCGGAGATATGTCCGGACAGATTGGCGGGGTATACCCTACTCATCGTTCCGGGCGGATGGGCTTCCCGAAAATATAGAGGGCTTGGGGAAAAGAAAGAAGTGATTCGTAGGTTTGTGGCGCAAGGCGGCGGTTACCTGGGTTTTTGTGGAGGGGCCGGATTAGCCCTCGATGTTCCGGAAGGATTGGGCCTTATACCGGTACGGCGCAAGCAGGTCGGTGAACGCCTCCCAAACTTCAGCGGAAGCATTCTCATACGATGCGGGGAAGGGCAGCACCCCTTTTGGACTGGAATAAACGGTCCTCGGCCCATGTGTGTGTGGTGGCCTTCGCAGTTCGAGGTAGTGGATTGGAAGGCTGTTGAAGTTCTCGGCCGCTATGCCGAACCCTGCGAGGACTTTTTCGTGGCGGACCTGAACGTTTGGGAAGTGGAAGGCGCAGGAACCCCATGGAAGGATTTGGAAGCACGATACGGAATTAATTTGGACCCGCGACGACTGGAAGGGGAGCCTGCATTGCTGGAAGGTCGCTACGGCTTGGGTACCGTGGTCGCCTCCTACGTCCATTTGGAGACCCCGGAAAACATGTGGGGATTGCTTGGGCTATCCAATCTGCTCCACTATCTTCTGTCCCAGTTACGGGACAAAAGCACTCGTACGAAGGGTTTATCCGAGATTTGCCAATCCGTGCCTGTGGAAGACGGACACGCATCGAGGATTCGGATTATCGCATCCGATTTGGATGCGGGCATCCGCTTTCTGGTGGAAAAGGGTGGTCTGCTGGGTTACTGGAAACGCCGGAACGATCGGTTTCTGATCTGGAAACGCGGTGTAAACGGATTTGCATTTAACACCATCGAGAAGATGATTCAAGAGATCCATCGGATCGGTGGGTGTCAGTCCATTAGGCTGGCTGCGGATCTTTCCCCGGATCGGTTCCTCCGGGTTATGGAGGATGCCGCTCGAGACGCTCAGGAGTTGTTTGGTCGTACCGTGGTTGAAATGGAGTCTCTCTCACAGGCGGGGATCGGATCCCTGGAAAGTCGCCACGAAAACGGAGGTCTTTTAAGCCCGCTTTCAGGATCTGGAGCCTGGGACGGGCCTTTGGGAACCCTACTGGCCAAGTTGGACTGGATCGTTTATGAATTGCTGGGAGCCCGCTGGGGCCTGAGTTCATGCAGGGGATCGTCGGCTTAACAGGCTGCTGAAAAACGCGATCTTCGGCCTTGCACTTTATCCTTCGTCATTGCGGTGTACTGGTTGTACGCCTCATTCCTCAGGATTCGCGCGCCTTGCATTTCATCGTTTCTGAACAGCCTGGCCGAAATGCTGTTTATCAACGGGCTCTTAAGATCACTCACTGAGCGAAGGAAACCGAGCTTTGTGAAAAGTTTATTTTCCTGGTTGACTTCATGTACGGCAAAATGTATACGCAATGGTTCATGGGGACATCAGGACCCGCACTCCGAGGGGGACTTGGATTCGGGAATTGCCGATGTTGTAGGAGTGCGGCGTTAAACACATCCGGTGCAGAGGGTGTCCAAATATTGATGCGTATTCCCTGTGAAAGATTGGGAAAGACGGTGTCCGTATCAGATTAGACAGTTCGGAGCCTATGCTGGAACATTCCCCAAGATTGATATTCGCCGCATTGCGGGGTGGATCTGGAAAGACCACCGTCACCATGGGAGTGATTGCCGCACTTCGGAGGCGAGGAACGGATGTGGCGCCGTTCAAGAAAGGGCCTGACTTCATCGATCCGGGGTGGTTGTCGCTGGCGGCCGGGAGACCTTGCTATAATCTGGATCCATTCTTGATGGGTGGCGATGCCTGTTTCCTTTCGGTGCGGAGGCGTGCTCACGGATGCATGTCTATCATCGAAGGCAATCGGGGTTTATTCGACGGAATGGATGAAGACGGCACGTTTTCCACAGCGGAGTTGGCCAAACTCATCCAGGCGCCTGTAGTCATCGTTGTGGATTGCTCTATGGCGACGAGGACCATTGCGGCCATGGTCTTGGGGTGTCTCCATTTCGATCCGTTGCTGTCGATTCGCGGCGTTATCCTCAATCGAATCGCCGGGACGAGACACGGCGCATTGGTCCTTCGGACAGTGGAGCACTACACAGGACTGCCCGTGCTGGGTGTTCTGAGACGTGTGGCTGACGGATTCCTGCCCGAACGGCATATGGGACTTATTTCCCCCAGTGAGTACGTGGATCGGGAGCGGGCCGTGACCTTGGCCAGAGAGATGGTGGAAGACAACGTGGACCTGGAGCGCTTGCAAGCTGTGGCTTTTTCCGCTCCCCGTATGTTGAACTCCGAGGTTTCCGCTGAAGTGGAACCTGTCGAGACGTCTTGCGTCCCCGTCCGAATCGGAGTCGTAAGAGACAGGGCGTTTTGGTTTTACTATCCCGAGAATTTGGAAGCGTTGCAGAGGGCCGGAGCCGTTTTGACGGACGTGAGCGCCCTTGAGAGACCTCCGACGGGGCCCATCGACGCTTTGTACGTCGGCGGCGGATTCCCTGAAACTCACGCCCGGGCCATATCGGGAAACCGGGGTTTTCTCAACTGGCTCCGCGATCTGGCGGAGGACGGCCTACCGATCTATGCTGAGTGTGGAGGCTTGATGCTGTTGGGCGAGGCCATCGAAACCACCGATGGCCTGTTTCCCATGGCGGGAATATTCCCGATACGATTTATCATGGACAAGAAGCCGCAAGGCCACGGCTACAGCCTGTTGTTCGCCGACCGCGACAATCCTTTCTTTCGTGCCGGCACTTGCCTGAGAGGTCATGAGTTTCATTACTCAAAAGCGGTGCCCACAGGAGCGAACGTGGAAACGGGATTCCGATTGGATCGCGGAGTAGGTGCTTTCGATCGCAGGGACGGCTTGATGTATCGAAACGTTTTGGCTCTGTACAGCCACATTCATGCCGCCGGCGTGCATGAATGGGGAACAGCGCTGGTGGAAAAAGCCGCGGAGTATTCGCTGCAACGAAGGCAAGGGCGGGACGTTGCATGCATGTCGCTTTGGGCTGGAAGCGCACGGCATCTATGAGAAGTCCCGTTTTTCCCACATGCTTCCTGATTTGATGGGAGGTGGGATCGGTGGAAGACGCGGCCTTGACGTATGGGTAAAAAGATATTATAAAAAGCTAACCTAACATCAGGAGGTTCAGGAGATGCCAGTAGTAGAATTTGAAGGAAATAAATTCAGTGTTGATGAGGATGGATTCATCGACGATTTCAATAACTGGAATCATGCGTGGGTCGACTATGTAAAACAAACAGAGGGAATCGAAGAACTCACGGATGAGCACTGGAAGGTGATCAACGTCCTGCAGGACTACTACAAGAAGAATGGTATCGCCCCTATGGTGCGGATTCTGTCCAAAGTGACCGGTTATAAACTGAAGTACATTTACGAACTGTTTCCATCCGGACCTGGTAAAGGGGCCTGCAAAATGGCCGGTCTGCCCAAGCCTACGGGATGCGTTTGATCCGGGGGTTCCAGCCTTATCAACCGTGCTTTTGACCGGTATAACAGCGTTTGTCGTTGAAGTTGAGAAAGGCGTGAGGTGTGTATTGCTGCCGAAGCGCCTTTTTTCTTTTTGATCTCGGTGGGTTGAGAGCATGCTCTTTGCCTGCGCGTAGTGACCTCCGACGAGGTGCGGTCCATGCCGATTTTTGAGTTCAAATGCCTTCAGTGTGGACACATCTTCGAGATGTTGTTCAGAGTGTCGAAAGAAGAAACACACCTGGTTTGTCCCGAGTGTGGGGGCGACACGTTGGAACGCGTGGTGAGCGTTACCAATTACCTGATGGGCGGCGGAAACAAGACCAAGAAACCCACGTTGACCTCCAAATCCTGTGGTCCGGGGAGTTCCTGCTACACTCTGGACGTGCCGGGACCTTCCGAAAAATGATTTCCGGAGCAACGCCTATTTGTTTGGATGGAAAGAGTATTTCCGGCGCAGTGTTGCGATGGGGGAACACGTTCATGGTTAGCGAGGGCGATCTGGTGCACAGGAATTTGACGGCGGAGGAACGTGCTCACATCCAGGACGTATTTCATGAAGAGATGGCGCCCAAGCTTCGAAGACTCGATGCTCGAACCGGTGTGATTGATTGTGGATTTGCCGGAGACCGGTTCAAGTGTTGGATGATTACGTTCCGATCACGGGGATCCGCATTCGAAATCGTGGAGTTCGAATACGACGAAGAGGGCGGAGAGATGTCATTGGATGCGTTGGAGTGAGACCGTGTAATGGTGGGTGGGTTTTCTAAAAGAGAACTGGTGCGGCGTCCCCGATGTCCATTTTGTGGTGACACCATCCAGGCTCCCGGAAAGCACGCGTTTCGGAGATTCGGAGAAATGCCCGTGGGCGGTTGCTCTTGCGGAGCTGTTTTTGCTTGCGACGTGACCGGCCATAGTTTGGGAGCCGCTTTGGTGGAAGCCTTGGTATCTTCATGTCAAGACGACTGGGATCGCGCCTGGGGCCTTGCATCGGGAATCGATTTTCAGGAGGAAGAGGTGGAGCGTTACGATATCGATACCCACCTTGTCGTTCCGGGCGGGACCCTGGAAGGCCGGAGAATCCGCGGCGTTCTCCTGTTTGTCCGATTGGAGGGGAGTACGTCTCAACCTGCAAAACCCCAAACGGTGGATCGGGCTCCCGGTCAATCGCTTTCAACGGTGTCCGGTAAATCGTCGGATCGCGGACGGTTATATCGAAGGCGATCCGACCGCAAAGAGACGGAGCAATGGGTGCTCCGTTACGATCGAGAAAGAGTGCGTTCCGCCGCCACGGAGGACAAGAGGGTTCTCCGTGATCTTCAACGCCTTTTATACACGGGCGACCGTCTTCTCCGTTCTCGTGCCGCCGATCTTCTGGGTGTAGCCTCCGGAGTGGTGGCTCTTCAAGACCCTGATACCGTATCGACTCTGCTTCAAAGATTGATTGCGTCGGTTTCCGACAGCGCTGCGTCTTCCTGGGGTGCTCTGGACGCCGTGGGAGAGATCATACGTAACCAGCCGGACCTGTTCGGGGGATATATGCCGCATTTGCTGGCATTTCTCCGGGACCGAGACCTGTGTTCCGCCGTGCTTTGGAGTCTCGGACGTATCGCCGAGAAATGTCCGGCGCGCGTTGTTCAGTACGGAAACTCATTATTGCCGCTGCTGAACGACCCGGATCCCCTGATCCGAGGTTATAGCGCACGGCTTGCGGGAATACTCCGTTTACAGAGTGGTATGGATGGGCTTAGATCTCTCCTGAAGGATGCCCATGAAGTTGCCGTATACCACGATGGTGAAATGGAACATACGACGGTTGGCCGACTGGCGCTTCGGGCCATCGAAGAGCTTTAATGGAACTCCCGGAGAATGGAGAACCAGTAGTCGATTATGTGGTATGGACGCCGGAGGGCGAGATCCTGTTGGATGATGCGTCCCTCGGGCGGCCGCTCTTGCTCGCCCCCGGCAGATCCCATCCCACGTTGACGCTGGGCCATTATTTCTGTGGGCTGGCAGGATTCGCCCGCACCCACGCCCCTTTCCTGCTGGGGAACGCTTCCACTCCGTGTCGCCCTGATGTCGTGAAGCGCATTTCCATACGAAGCGAAAAGCATGGTGCATATTATCATATAGCCCGAATCGATCTGACTGCGGCTCAGGGAAAACACGTAACCTTGGCCGCCGTCACGCCTTCGTCCTTTCGGGGGGAAAAGGGGCTGAACCGGGAATACGAGCTTCTGTGCGACTTGAATCACCGATTTGAAACGCCTTTTCTTCCAAGAACCTTACTCAAAGGAGAAGTGCGGTTCGCCGGAGAAACGTTTCCTATCATGCTCCTGGAGTGGCTTGATGGATTTCACGAATGGCATCTTATGGCCGAGACCGGTTCCGATGATCGGTCGGTGAGGGCGGAGTTGTGGGATACGCATCGAGGCTACCGAATCCTTTCTCCAGTGGAGTGCGGAGAGATCTACTGTTGTGTATCCGGGATTCTTACCTGTTTCTATGACCGGGGAACCCATCGAAGGATCCGTTCGTGGAGTCACGCAGCGGGGGATTTCGTCATCCGAAGCGATGGAACGTGTGTCCAGGCAAAGCTGACCACGGTGCGCGAGTATGAGTGCTTAGATGGATTACCTGAGGATCGAACGGTTCGATCCATCACGGCGTTGCTTTACTATTTTCTGGAACTCTGCCTCAAGATGCGTTTGGATAAAAGAAATGGAACGGACGAAGTACTCTGGGCCGGGGAATGGTGCATGGATCCCATCCTGCAAGGGTTCTTCGGTGCGCTCCAATGGAAGGAGGGGGTGATGGAGCAGCATGCGGCCCCGTTAGAGGAGATCCTGAGCCTATTCCAGTCATTCAGCAAAAACGAACTCCACACCGTAATGGAGTCCGTTCTGGATTCCGAATCTGTTTTGGATCCTGAAGAGAGACAGACCGTGAATCTGCGCTTACCCGCTCACGTGCGGGAACTACGAACGCATCTCCAGCGGTTTCAGCTCTGATCAGACCGGTCGGGGCTCTTTCCCTATCCGGAATCGGCATCACGCCGATGCGGTTTGATCTTTTGAAGAAAATCCGGGTGTACCTCAAAACCGCACGCCATGGCGCGATCCAAATGTTTGACGGCTCTCCGGTAATCGCCTTTCAAGAAGTAGGCATTGGCGAGGTTATTATGACCCAAACCAAAGTTCGGGGCGATCTCCACGGCCTTCTCGCCCGCTTGAATGGCCTTATCCTCGCGGCCCATCTGCAGGTAAGCATTGCCGAGTTGCGTCCATGCCTGTACGATGTCCGGATTCAGTTCTATGGCTTTTTCAAGCGCCTCAACGGCCTCCTCGGTGCGGCCCATTTGCAGGTATGCAAACCCCAGATTGGCGTATCCCCGGGCATACCTGGGTTCGATTTCAATGGCCTTGAGATTCGCTTCCGCCACACCGTTCAGATCTTCACGGGCATATCGAATGTACCCTAAATTCACCCACGCTTCGAACATCCGGGCGCTGTTTTCAATGGCGCTCATGAACGCTGCTTCGGCTTCATCAAGCTGCCCCTTTTTCAAGAGATCGACGCCCAGGATGTAGTAGGCATTGGCGCATTCGGGATTTTCCTTCAGAATCGCTTTTTGGCGTTCAATGAATTCGTCCGCATCCTGAGGTTGTTTCATGGGATGCTCCTGTCTCAATCGATGATCCTTGTGGAAACGTCTTCATCTCCGGGAGTGACACGGGAAGTGGCTCAAAATCCCGGCCCACGGACGAAAAGAAGCCGTCCCCTTCCGGGTAACGGCTTCCCGTCAAACGTTGTTTCCGTCTGATACCGAGCCGCTCACAAAAGACGGATAACCACTAATGGTCTTCTGTGACTCCTCGACCTTTGAGGCCGTACATGGTGCTGCTGCCGGTGGAGAAATAGATGAGCTTCTCCTCGTTCACCAGTTCCGTGGCCGCCTTCTTCACGTCCCTGCTCTTTGCGTCAGGCAACTTCTCCTGGACCGCTTTCTCCATGTCTTTGAAATAGAACTTGGTCTTCTTGCTGGATTCAGCGAATTCCAGGATGGTCTTCTTGATCTCGTCTTTCATGGGTCAGTTACTCCTTCGAGTTTGGTTCGTCAAGAACCCATGTGCGAACTCTATTCTTCAGAGGCGCTCTCCGCCGCTTTGGACACGGCCCAGGACGCCTCGCTGTATTTGAACTGGGTGGAGGTGCGAAACGTGTCGTAGGCTAAGCGATAGTCATCAATCAAGTGTTCGGTAAACGGCAGATCGCATTTCTCGAAAAAGCGCTCCCAGCCGATACGTTCCGCCCAGTCCCCGATCCGTTCATACTTCTTGGCGTCGGATGCATACGCCTCAATGATCTTTTTGACGGCGTCGCACGTTTCCGGGAAGCGCGGAAAGTTGTTGGGCAGAGCCGCGATGACCACCTTGGAAAAGCGGGGAGGGGATATGCGGTTGGAGAGTTTCCCGCCCGCCAATACGGTCACGCAGTCGCCTTCTTTGTCCGAAAGAGGCAACGCCATGCACATGGTGTAGCAGTTACCGCAGAACATGCAGCGTTCGTCCTTGATCTTGACCGACTTCTTTCCGTCGGCCGTCTTGGTGGGGGAAATGGCCGCCGTGGGACAAGCGGCGATCACCAGAGGAATCTCGCATACGGACTGGAGCACTACGTCGTCCACGATGGGCGGTTTTCGGTGATATCCCAACAAGGCGATGTCGGAGCAGTGCACGGCGCCGCACATGTTCAGGCAGCAGGCCATGGATACGCGCACCTGGGCCGGCAGGGTCATGCTCTGAAAGTAATCGAACAAGTCATCCATCACGGCCTTGACCATGGAGGATGCATCCGTCGCGGGAGTATGGCAGTGGATATATCCCTGAGTATGAACGATATTCGTAACGCCTGCACCGGTGCCGCCTATCGGAAACTTATAGCTTCCACTTACGTGCTTGCGGCTAATCAGATCCTTTTTGAGTGCTTCGACCTTCTCCAGAGTTTCCACATGGAATTCGATGTTGTTGCGTGTGGTAAAACGTACATACCCGCCGCAGTGTTTGTCCGCTATATCACAGATTTCGCGTACATTCTCGACAGTCATGAAGCGGCAACCGCCGACACGTACGGTAAATACCTTGTCACCCGTTTCAGAAACGTGCACCAAGACGCCGGGTTCAAGAATCTCATGATATTTCCACTTACCGTAGTTCTCCTGAATAACGGGCGGAAGATACTGCCAGTAGTGGCGAGGTCCTAAGTCGGTAATTCTGTTTTCCATGGGCTTTTCGGGATTATATCGCGCGAATCTTTCGGTAGACAGTGCCATATTCGTGTGCCTCCTGTTCGTTTCTTTGGAGTGGCTGGTTATCTTTTGTGCCGGGAACGGTAATCCTCGATCTGGCGTGTCCAGCCACCCGGAACATCCTCTTCCTTCCAGAAGATATAGGGGTTACTGCGGGGTTCGCGCACCATTTGCGGCATAGGCGGCAGTCCCAAGATTTCCAGAAATTTCGGCAAGCCTTGCCGCTGAATCAGCTCACCCAGTCGCTCTCGGTTCTTGCCTTCTTCCATCCACCAGTCCCAGATCCGTTCGATAATGGCTTTGATATTGTCGTAGGGGGGCTCGGCTTTCATGAACGGAATGGTAAGAACGCCCATTTGGGCGCCTTCCAGGATGGGGGCCTTGGCGCCGCAAAGAATGCTCACGCCGGTATCCGTACCCGGTCGGAGAGCCTGAGGCATTACGTTGATGCAGTGCATGCAGCGGGTGCATTCCGCGTCGTCGATCATGAGTTTCCCGTCTTCCATCCACATGCACTGAGTGGGACACAAGCCGATGACTTCCTTTTGAATGTCGAACGGGCCCCAGTCTTTACCCGCATGGGCGTTTCCGTTGGGCTTGATTTCGAGGTTCATATAGGCTTTTACGGCTTCCTGATCGATACGGATGTTGTCCTTCCATGTGCCGATAAACGAGAGGTCGGCGCGGGCAACGGAGGCCACGCACCCGTTGGGGCAGCCGTCGAATTTGAACTTAAATTTGTAAGGAAAAGCGGGACGATGAAGTTCGTCCTGGTAATGAGTGGTCAACTCGTAACTCATCTCCTGCGTATCGTAGCAGGACCACTCACATCTGGCTTTGCCGATACAGGCGGAGGGTGTACGCAGATTTGAGCCGGAGCCACCCAAGTCCTGATCCATGACGTGAGTCAATTCGTAAAAGATGGGCTCCAACTGCTCCGTGAAGGTCCCCAGAAGGATGATATCGCCCGTGGAACCATGCAGGTTCATCATGCCGCTACCGCGATATTCCCAGAGATCACACAGGGTTCTCAGGTAGTCCGAATTGTAGAATTTGCTGCCGGGCTGATTCACCCGCATTGTGTGAAAATGAGCAATGGACGGAAACTTGTCCTGAAGGTCGGAATACCGCCCGATGACGCCGCCGCCGTAACCGAACACGCCCACAATACCGCCGTGCTTCCAATGAGTTTCTCCGTCTTTGAAGGAAAGCTCCAACTGACCGAGCAGATCCTCCACCACGTCACGGGAAATCATCATGCGTTCCTGCGGCAGTTTCCTTCTCCGGAGAGCCGCTCGTTTGGCATCGGCTACAAAACTCGGCCAGGGCCCCGACTCGAGTTCGTCGCACATCGGAATGTCATACTTGACCTTGAAGGTCTTGAGTTCCTCTTCCGTGTAATTCTTCAGCTCCTCATCGGAGTAAATCCGCAGTTCGCTGTACTTCACTTCCTTCTCAGTTCGTTTGGGTTCAAACATTATGTTTGCCTCCTCAATGGTTAATGGTCATGGAACGACGGCTCAAGGGGGTTCGAGTCACTAGGGTTCGAAAGCGCCACGCGGATGGGTCCACCACCTCCTTGGTAATTAGGAGATTCCTCATTTTCAAGAAGAAACGGCCGTCTCGAAGTTCCCGCGCGTGAAGGCTTTGATGCCGAGGGCGGCCGAGCAGTTGCCCAATTGTGAAAAGTGTAATTAGCTTGTTTATCAAAGAGTTAAAACGTGTCTATAACTCTAAAAGCCAAGACTGTCAACACAAAACCTCCCGCACGAACTGGTTGCCCCGAGGCTGCTCCGCTCCGCCCCCTCCATGTGGACCTCTTCAGGAATGATGGGCGCCGGTGTGAAAGAGGACGCGCAACGGGTGATAAAACGCCGCGCTCCAAAGCGCACCAAGAAATGGCGGCTTTCACCTTCCCGGCAATCCGTCCCCGCCTTCCGCAGATTATTCTCTCCCTCCAAGCCGGCGGATATCCCTTAGGGTCGGGTTCCTCATAAACCCACATAAATAACGTGAATCTTGTTCAGGAGCGAAATGTAGACGCATGTCATGAGTTTCACAAATACTTTACCAGTTCGCCAAATTGATTACAAGTCCAAAACAGCATCGGACCCATCATCGGACCCATCAAAGTTATGGAGAAGAAGGGGTCCACCAAGCCGGGCCTATTCAAACGCCTGAAGATTTGTAAGAACGGATCCGACGCGTATAAAACCCCATTTTCCATCCGGAGGAAGCACGGGCGCACACGTGCGCCCGTCCGGAGAGCGCATGAACGGCCCGGATGATCGTTGCTGCGTCGGGTTTCTTGTGCCGCAAGGCACAAAACACCGGGTTCGACCTTCTTTTTCGGCATCCATGAACCCGATTTCGGATTGCATGCAGGTCCAGAGTCTGTCCCTGCCCTCCCTGATGGCAACCTACCAGGCCGTTGAACAACGCGATCTGCTTCGTTGCGCTTCACCCTTCGTCATTGCAGCGTATTGTATGTATGGCGCATTCCACAGGATTCGCCCGCCTTCCATCTGATCGTTTAGCACCGGCCTGCACACAATACGGTTTATCAACGGGTTGCCGGGACCCAAACGGGCGCCCGCAACGGTCGACAGGCGGAATTCCTCTTGACAAATAAAGACGTCTTGTTCTAAAAGGTACATTCAACGCGGGAGAGGGGTTCGGATAGGATTTATTTGAGTTAATTCAACTAGTTATACTCCATTAGTGCGTGGATTAAACCGGCGTTTCCAGGGGTTTGTGGCCGGAGGCGCGGAGAGAGGTCAAAGGGGCGCCTGGATGCGGCTGCTGGCCGTTCTTACGGAAAAAAAGCGAAGGGAATCCGTTCTTTCTCAGTGGCTGGAGGCCGTGTTTGGAGCTTACGCGGGAGAAACCGCGAGTTTCTTGAAAAGCCGCAGCGACCGGTTTGCGAATCCCGTAGGCTACACATTCAAGACGGAAATCGGTTCCATTTGCGAACAGCTGTTCGGCGAAATGGACAGAGAGAAACTGCTTCCTTGTGTAGACCGTATTGTTCGGATCAAGGCGGTGCAGGACTTTTCACCTTCACAGGCGCTTGATTTTGTTTTTGTCCTTAAAAGGATCGTGCGTAAGGAACTCGAGTCTGAAATCGCCCAGAATTTGATATCCGCGGCGGAGTTGTGGGAGCTGGATTCCAGGATCGATCGGCTGGGTCTTCTCGCTTTTGAGCAGTATGTCGCATGCCGGGAGAAACTGTATGAGATACGGATGGATGAACTTCACCGGAAAACTTTCAAGCTGCTCCAACGCGCCAACGTAATCCGTAATCTGGAAGAAGAAACGGCTGATGTCGACAGCAAGGATATTTAATTGTGATGCACAGTGAAGAGAGGTAGGTTTCCATGAATCCCTTGTACTCCATGATCGTGTCCTTTGCCGGAGTTATAGGACTCGTTGTGGTGGCGTTTATCGGGGTGTACGCCATAAACCTGCGGGGCTTATTTGGTGTTGTGATACCCTATGCAGCCATACTGACGTTCTTTGCCGGTGTCGTATATCGGGTACTGACTTGGGCTCGATCTCCGGTGCCTTTTCGAATTCCCACTACAGCCGGCCAGCAAAAATCGTTACCATGGATCAAGGATGCCAAGATAGATAATCCCAGCACAACCGCAGGTGTTGTTGTGCGGATGCTTTTCGAGATTTTGACATTCCGATCCCTTTTCAGAAATACGCGTATGGAGATGCATGACGGACCGAGGCTGGCTTACGGATCCGAAAAGTGGTTGTGGTTGGCGGCCATTGCTTTTCATTATTCTTTCCTGGTGATTTTTATAAGACATTTCAGGCTGTTCGTTGAACCAACTCCTTTCTTTATTCCATGGATCGAGCAACTTGATGCTTGGTTCGAGGTCGGGATTCCGGAACTTTATATAACTAACCTGGTTATTTTGGGAGCTTTGGGGTGGCTTTTCGTCCGCCGGGTGATCTATCCCCAGATACGTTATATCTCGCTTCCATCTGATTATTTTCCTCTTTTCCTTATCCTGGGAATCGCGGCCACGGGAATCCTGATGCGGTATTTCATTCGCGTGGATGTGGCGCTGACGAAAGAGTTCATCGTGGGTCTGTTCACATTCAGTCCCAAAGCGGCTACAGGTATCGGCTCCATCTTTTTCATCCACCTCTTTCTCGTAAGCGTTCTCATCGCGTATTTTCCGTTCAGTAAGTTGACTCACATGGCGGGGGTGTTCCTGAGCCCCACTCGGAATCTTGCCAATAACAACCGGTTCAAACGGCATGTGAATCCGTGGAATTATCCTGTAAAAGTGCACACATACGAAGAATATGAGAACGAGTTCAGAGATCGGATGATCGAAGCTGGATTGCCAGTAGAAAAGGAGTCGTAATGGCAGACGTTCCCAAACCTCAAGAACTAGGAAACATCGACCATTCTCCGCCTTTGAAAGGGTGGATGGATGAACCGGTCCGAATACGACCTGGAATTCACTGCTATGCGGCCAAACCCCAGAACGTCAAGACCGTGGGTATGCCGAACGCTCATGAGTGGAACCCGATGGACGAGGACTGGAAACTGCCGGATAATTGGCGGGATATCATCAAACAAGGATTCAAGGAAAGGCTCGATCGTTTTCGCACATTCCGAATCTTTATGGACGTCTGCGTTCGGTGTGGCGCCTGCGCGGACAAGTGCCATTTTTTTATTGGGTCCGGAGATCCTAAGAACATGCCGGTACTACGGGCTGAATTGCTCCGCTCCATTTATCGAAAAGAATTCACTCTCGGCGGTAAGGTGCTCGGCAAACTCGCCGGAGGCAGGGAACTTACCGAGGACGTTCTGAAGGAGCTATGGTATTACCTGTACCAGTGCACGGAGTGCCGCAGATGTTCCCTCTTCTGTCCCTACGGCATTGATACCGCGGAAATCACCATTATCGGCCGGGAATTGACCAACCTTTTAGGTCTCAACACGGACTGGATTTCGGCGCCCGTGGCCAACTGCTACCGCACCGGAAACCATCTCGGTATTCAGCCGCATGCGTTTCGCGACATGATCGATTTTTTCGTGGACGAAATCGAGGAACTCACGGGAATCCGCATTGAACCCAGCTTCAACCGCAAGGGCGCCGAGATTTTGTTTATCACTCCATCCGGGGATGTATTTGCCGACCCCGGCACCTATACGTGCATGGGATATCTCATGCTTTTCCATGAACTGGGCTTGGACTATACATGGAGCACCTATGCCTCGGAAGGAGGTAACTTCGGATTCTTTACCTCCCACGAGATGATGAAACGCCTCAACAGCAAAATGTACTCCGAGGCCAAGAGACTGGGTGTGAAGTGGATTTTGGGTGGTGAATGCGGCCACATGTGGCGGGTGGTCAACCAATACATGGATACCATGAATGGACCGGCGGATTTCCTGGAGGAACCCGTATCACCCATTACAGGAACGCGGTTTGATAATGCCAAGCTCACCAAGATGGTTCATATCACGGAATTCACCGCGGATCTGATTCGTAACGGAAAGTTGAATTTGGATCCGACACGCAACGACGATCTCGTGGTTACGTTTCACGATTCGTGTAATACATCCAGGGGCATGGGGCTGCTGGAAGAGCCCCGATATGTTCTGAAGAATGTTTGCAACCATTTTTATGAGATGCCGGAGAATACCATCCGTGAGCAGACGTTCTGCTGCGGAAGCGGGTCGGGACTGAATGCCGGTGAGAACATGGAACTCCGGATGCGCGGAGGACTACCCCGAGCCAACGCGGTGAAATATGTACATGAGAAGCACGACGTAAACATGCTTTCCTGCATCTGCGCCATCGACCGGGCCGTGCTACCGGCCTTGCTGGAGTATTGGGTCCCGGGAGTGGAGGTGTCAGGCGTTCACGAACTCGTGGCCAATGCTTTGGTCATGAGCGGCGAGAATGAGCGGACCACGAACCTGCGTGGCGAACCTCTCCCAGGAATGGAGGATGACGAGGATGTATGATGCGGGAAAGATAATCGTCGGGTTGGTTATCTTCGTGGGCCTGATGACCTATCCTTTCTGGTCCAGTCCGGGAAGGCCGACCCCGCTGCCTCAGGTGGAGTTGACTGCGGAGGCCAAAGCGGCCAAGGAATGTGTCGAGGGCACGGAGTTCATGCGGAGCACCCACATGCAACTCCTCAATGAGTGGCGGGACCAAACCGTTCGCGAGGGCATGCGTATCTATACGGGTTCGGGAGGCAGGCAGTATGCCGTGAGCCTGAGTAATACATGCATGCAGTGCCATTATAACAAGGAGAACTTCTGCGACCGATGCCACAACTACGCTTCGGTCCGCCCATACTGCTGGGATTGCCACTTCGTGCCAGAGAGGAAGACCGATGGGTAATGATCGAAGAGATTTCCTTAAAAAGCTAGCGGGTATTTGTGCTGTAGGAGCCGGGCTCACGCCTCTCAGCGAAGTGTCGGCTGCATCCGGCCGGCCTGAATACGACATCAAACCGCGGAGCCTTGTCGGCAAGAGATGGGGCATGGTCGTAGACATGAAGAAATGCTGGGAGGAGCAGGAGAAACGGGAGTGCAAGGACTGCATCCACGCGTGCCATCAGGTTCATAATGTGCCCGATATAGGCGACATCAAGGAAGAAATCAAATGGATCTGGACGGATCCCTACGAGAACGTATTCCCCAACCAGGAGCACGAATACTCGGATTCCATCGGAAAGCCGTTTCTTGCTTTGTGTAACCACTGCGATAACCCGCCCTGCGTTCGGGTCTGCCCGACGAAGGCGACGTTCAAACGGGCGGACGGAGTGGTCATGATGGATTTTCACCGATGCATCGGGTGCCGGTATTGCATGGCGGGATGTCCATTCGGCGCCAGGAGCTTCAATTTCAAGGACCCCAGACCCTTTATCAAGGAGCGAAACGAGGAATACCCCACTCGCATGCGCGGGGTGGTGGAGAAATGCAACTTCTGCGAAGAACGGCTGGCTGTCGGCCAGTTACCCGCCTGCGTGGAGGCCTGTAAAGCGAAAGCACTCGTCTTCGGCGATCTGGCCGACCCCGGCTCGGATGTGCGGAAGATCCTTCGTGCCCAGTATTCCATTCGCAGAAAGACCAACCTTGGAACCCGTCCGTCGGTTTTCTACGTAGTGTGAGGTGACCATGTTAGAAAAGGCAATTATAGGCGGAGGCAGGAAATACTGGTCCTTGGTGATCGTTTTACTGGGTCTGGTGGGTGTCGGATTCGCCTTTTGGCTATGGCAGTTCCACGAGGGTCTGACCATAACGGGAATGAGCCGGGACGTGTCCTGGGGTTTTTACATCGCCCAGTTCACCTTCCTGGTCGGAGTGGCGGCGTCCGCCGTGATGCTGGTTCTCCCCTATTATCTTCACAATTTTAAGGCGTTCGGACGAATCACGATTCTGGGCGAATTCTTGGCGGTGGCGGCGGTGTCCATGTGCCTGTTGTTCATCATCGCTGATCTGGGCCGGCCCGATCGCGCTCTAAATGTGATCCTTCATCCCACGCCCGGCTCGATCCTGTTCTGGGACATGGTGGTCCTGAACGGCTATTTGTTCTTGAACATCGTAATCGGCTGGACAGTTTTGGGAGCGGAGCGGAAGGAACTTCCGCCGCCCAAATGGATCAAACCGTTCATTTACATTTCCATTCCCTGGGCGGTCAGTATTCACACGGTAACGGCCTTCCTGTACGCGGGCCTTCCAGGCCGAGGATATTGGCTAACCGCCATCTTGGCTGCGAGGTTTCTTTCTTCGGCATTCGCTTCGGGTCCCGCGTTTCTCATTTTGCTTTCGTTTCTCGTACGCCGGTTCAGCAAATTCGACCCCGGCCGCGAGGCCGTTCAGAAACTTGGCGATATCGTAACGTATGCCATTATTCTGAACGTATTCTTTCTGGTCCTGGAAGTGTTCACCGTGGGTTACAGTCAGATTCCGGAACATCTTCATCATTTCGAGTATCTTTTCTTCGGTTCTCATGGACATAGCACCCTGGTGCCCTGGATGTGGGCTTCCATTGTGTTCGGACTTTCCGCCATTGCACTGCTGATTCGGCGCCCGATGCGCCGAAAAGAGGCGGTCTTGGGAATCGCCTGTGGGCTTGTATTTGCTTCCACGTGGATCGATAAGGGCTTGGGAATGATTTCCGGAGGCTTTGTTCCGAACCCCTTGAATATGGTTCGTGAATACGTACCTACCGGTCCTGAACTGATGATCACCTTAGGAGTCTGGGCGGCCGGCTTCTTGATTCTGACCGTACTGTACAAAATCGCCGTTTCCATCAAGGAGCAGGTTGAACTCAAGTAACCGATTCTATCGGGAAAAGTACCGGCGTCAGATAAAGATTGACTTCGGTCGGCGGGTCAAATAGGATCCGTTGGGGTTTGAATCCGAGGTATTTGCGTCGTATCCGCGCGATAAAGGGGATGTGGGACCGTGTTGGGATACATCCTAAGGAAGTAAAAAGCTTGGGAAACGAGCTGTCCTTTTTGAGTGGTTCAATTTGAATTAAGGAGGTTTATTTCGATGGGTTATCTGGTTGAAGTGGATACCGACAAGTGTGTCGGAGACGAGGAATGTGTAGAAGTTTGTCCCGTGGATGTTTATGAAATGCAGAACGGAAAAGCCGTTCCGGTGAACATGGAAGAGTGCCTGGGATGCGAAAGTTGCGTCGAGGTATGCGAGCAGGACGCCATTACGGTCACCGAGCAGTAATATCCGTCCCGAAGGACATTGCATCATGCATAAGAAGCCCGGTCCCATCGAGGAGGCCGGGCTTCTTGTATTAACAGGCTGTTGAAAAGCGAGACCTGCTGTGACGCCTCCGAAGTTTGACACTTTTGGTTGACTCGTTTCGTGTAACTTAGTGGAATCATGAGATAATTGGTTAAGTGGATATTTGGGCAGGTAGTGTATAAGATGCATTTAAATAAGTTGCTATATGAGATAGGAATATGT
>CAZQXK010000067.1:0-23861 GCA_964597345.1 uncultured Thermodesulfobacteriota bacterium
CCTTCGTCATTGCGGCGTACTGGTTGTACGCCTCATTCCTCAGGATTCACGCGCCTTGCATCTCATCGTTTTGCACCAGCCTGCCCGCAATACCGCTTATCAACGGGTTCTTATAGCACGCAAACCGTCCGAAACCAAGGCCCCGGGACCGACTTGCGAGTGGAACCTCCTGCCGGTAATCCTCATCCGCCCCGAAACACGTCGCGATAGGCCCTGCAATACAAGTACCCGGAAACCACCGTGGTAATCAGGATCGGCGCCATGATGAGGTTGGAGATGACAGGCATCTGGCGGCTGATGGTAACATCGGTATGGCCAAGGGGAGCGATGAAGAGGAGAATGCCGACTCCAAACATCTGTACCAGCGTTTTCGCTTTTCCCCAGCGATTGGCGGCCACCACGGTGGACTTCCGCTGGGCCACCATCACCCGAAGAGACGTTACGATCAATTCGCGGGCTACCACCACGACGGCCATCCAGGCGGCAACGGTCTGGTATTTCACCAGAACCACAAATGCGGTCATGACCAGCAGTTTGTCCGCCAGGGGATCCAGCACCGCACCCAGATCCGTGACCTCGGATCGGATTCGGGCCAGATAACCATCCAAAGGATCGGTGGCGCAAGCCAATGCAAATATGAACGAAGCGACCACCCGTGTCCACGTGGAATCCGGGATGGTCAGCGCCAGAAAGAACGGAATCAGGGCGATTCGGATGAGAGTCACCCTATTGGCCAGGGACAAGGTTTCCTCCAACAGGAACGCAAAAACGCTTTTGTACGAGACGGAGTCCGGTCTACTTTGAAGAAAGCGCCGAGAGCAGAATCGAACTCATCTTGGCTTCCTCACGCGTGCGATCCAGAATGGTGCTGAGTTTGTCGTTGTTGAGCCCCAGACGTTTCCAGACTACACGATCGAATGGGGGGAGGCTGGAACTACCGCTGTAACCGAACCCTCCTTTGAGGCAGATGAAATCCGCCAGGTGGGTCAGAGCCGCCATGTCGTAAAAATCTTCAGGCGTGGATGCGGGATCATGATGATACCGGATTCCATACTGGAACAGAGCTGGAAGAGACCACCTGTGGGCCAGCCAGGCGCCCACTTGAGCGTGGTTCACACCAAGGATCTCTTCCTCTGACATCAGAAGGTGCTGCTGCTTTTCCATGCTGAGTTCAAGCGCCCGGGCAAAGTGATCCCGGAAATAGTATTCCAGGATGATCTTGCCCACATCATGGAGCAACCCTATTAGATGAAGTTCGTCTCTGGTATAAATGGAACGAAGATTTCCGGCGCACTCTTCGTAGACCACGTTACAGATAATGCCCGTGGTAATGCAATGCTCCCAGAATTTACGGACATCGAAGCATGTGGTCTTCCTGTCGCCAAGAACCGTGAACACGGCCGTGGTCAATGCGATGTTCTTGACGGTCTTGAACCCCAACCGTGCGATGGCAAGAGGAAGTGAGGTAACTTCACGTCCGCCCACCGGACGATAGAACACCGAATTCACCATCCTCAGGACTCGGGCCATGATGCTCGGATCGTCTTCAATGATCGCGGCAACATCTCTGGCCGTGGAATTGGGGTCCGAAACCGCCTGCTCGATCTTGCCGATCACCAGAGGAATAGTGGGAAGATCATCGATGTGCTCCAGCCATTGGAGCACATTCTCGTCCATGCCTTTGAGAACATCCCCTGAAGCGCCCTCCATCCGTATCTCCCCGAAGCTTTCCGAACCCACCGTTGCTGCGCATCGGAAAGCCGACATCCCGGACATCGACTCATCCGGCTTTCCGCGTCCCGACTCCTCCGGACCGGACCGATTCATCCATCGTTCGCAACCATCATCAACGTCTCACGAAGCCGTGTCGCCTGCCTCCGAAGCGATTCTCATCGGCTGCGTGATTTTATCCTCCACCCACTTCGGATCCAGCCACTCGATGGGATCCACAAAAACACCGTGTACGGCGATTCCCAAATGAAGATGATCGCCGCCGGCCAAGCCCGTGGTTCCCGTATAGCCGATGGTTTGGCCCTTCTTCACGCTATCGCCCTTCTGTACTGAAAATTCCGAAAGGTGCGAATAGATGCTGAACAAACCCGCTCCATGGTCCAGGACCACCGTGTTTCCGTAAATACCGATATAGGCCGCTTCCACAACGATTCCGTGGTTACCGGCAGGAATCGGGGCGCGCGCCAGCGAAGCCAGATCCAGTCCCAGGTGCACCGACTGGGCCACCTCTTGGCCCTCCCGGGTATAGGTCCGATGATCCGCAAATCCGGCACGAGCAGCGGCGTTCTTGAGACTCTCAAATCCACCCTCCCACAGGGGGTCTTCATGAGACTGCGTGCATAATCTCATGAAAGTCGCGTCATTCTCCGAACGCATCCCCGAGTTGATTTCCAGGAACACATCAAGGGAACTCCCTTTGGCGCCCAACTCGGGATATCGTGTAACGAAGTCCGCCGCCAATCGATCCAGAAACCCCTGAGACAACTCAATCCGGTCCGATTTGAACCGCTTGCGTTTCACGCGATAGTGAAATCGGGCCGCACCCTCATTGCCCGCCTGATCTGTCGCTCTCAGAAACATGTCCACATCGGACGTTTCATGGGGAAGCGCAAACAAGGCTTGATACAAACCGTCTTGCCCGCGGACAGGGAATCCTCTAAAAAAACGCCCATTCACCTTTAAACCCTGCTCGGGTACATCCTTGGAGATCCTGTAGACGACCAGTCCCGACCCCCCCTGGTTCAAATACACCGTGTTCGATACGACGGAGATCATGGGAGGGCTGGTGTCCACAGTCACTTCGCTGACCACGGACGTTCGATTCCCCTTGAACCATGAATTGAATGAATGGTCCCACGCCTCCGCCGTAAGTCGAGCGGCCCCGTTGGCCGTTCCCAGTTTGGCAGGCTCCAGGGTCAGGGTAAATTCCGCGTGTTTGTGCTCTCCCCCTTCCATCCAGCCGAGGGCAGGGAACTCTTCGTCCAAAACCACTTTCTCTTCCCCGGCCTGGGACAGAATCACCCGCACCCTGCGAATACCGCTGCCCGGATCCGCCACAGTGAGCTGAAGCGACTGTTGGCGCCCCAGATACCGGATCTCCCGGTCCCAGTCCACTTCCGGGGGCCTGCTTTCAAAGCGTACCACATAGAACCAAGCCAAAGGCGCCAGTACGAGCAGCGCCAAAATCGGAATCAGGGTGGTTTTCTTGAACATACGCTCCGTTCTCCAAAGATCAGAGAGGCTTGTTTTCCCGACAAATTCCGTCCAATCGTTCCACGACCACATTCACCAAGGCCCAGACGACATCTGGAGGAAAGTGCGCTTCGATGCTCCGGTCAAACGTGACCACCATGCGCGGAGAAAATTCCTCGTCTCCTTCATACAGGATGAAGCCCAATGGGATTTTGGGCAACGCACTGACAGTGAAGGAAGCATCTCCAAAATCCCGGATGATACCCCCAATCCGTTGGCCCAAGGCTCTGAATCCCGCGGCGTCGCGCCCGAAACGAGACAGGAGCGGTCTTGTGTTCAACCGATGCGGACCCTGGAAAAACAAGGATCCTCCCTTGAGATCCCTTTCCGTAATCATATCGCCAATAGGTACCGATTCCCCGGCGCGGACAAGATACGTGAGCAGCACCAGTTGAGTCTGAAAGTCGCCGCCGACCTCCAAAAATTCGCTTCCCCGTCGAATGGTCCTGGAAATCGGACTCACGGCGTAGGTCTCGTCCAACAGCGGAACCAGATATTCATCTCCGCCGGGTTCCCGGCGAGTCCAGGTCTTGCGTAAGACATCCTCCACAGGGGCGCGTTCCAGGTCTTCCCAAAGGCGATGGTCCACGCGAAACAACCGATCGTACACCTGTTTCATTTCGGTTTCCCGGCTCATCCGATACTCTGCTCCTGCGGTCTTATTCCCGCACGCTTTTGGGATTTTACCATACATGATTCGAACCGCTTTGCCAAATGGATCTTCCTTGCATTCGGATGGGGATTTGGTTAAGGTCCCCAACGATATGGGTGCGTCCGTCCGATCCCGAAGATGGTGTCTGCAAACCCCTCGACCCGGTGTCCTTTCCGAATTGCGGGACCGATTGTCCATCTCCCCCCTCGCCGCGCTGGTTCTGGCCAACCGGGGCGTTCACGTTCCGGAAGAAGCGGGGAGATTTCTGCAGCCTTCTTTTTCACACCTCCATCCGCCGTTCGAAATGCTGGACATGCAAACGGGCGTGGATCGGTTGGTACGAGCCGTGTCCCAACGGGAACCCGTAGCCGTTTACGGTGATTACGACATGGACGGCGTATCCGCCGCCGCGCTGTTGTACCTCTTTTTCAAGGAAGCCGGCATACCGGGTCCGGTTTACATTCCGAACAGACTGCGGGAAGGATACGGTCTCAACGTCTCCGCACTCGAATCCCTGGCGAAACAAGGAGTGCGGCTCATCGTCACCGTAGACTGCGGCATCTCCGGCCATGCGGAAGTGGAAGCAGCCCGACGATTGGGGATGGACGTCATCATCACGGACCATCACGAACCCGGGGCCATTCGTCCCCAAGCCCTGGCCGTCGTCAATCCCAAACAGGAAACCTGTCCGTTTCCCGACTTGGATCCGGCCGGAGTAGGGGTGGCCTTCTGTCTGGCCGTGTCCCTGCGGGCCGCCCTCAGGAAGCGACTCCCGGACAATCCGGCGGCGCACGTCAATCTCAAGTCCTTCCTGGACCTGGTAGCCTTGGGAACCATCGCGGACCTGGTTCCGCTGAAAGGGCAAAACCGCATCTGGGTCAAGGCCGGACTCGAACTCCTGGCTTCCTCTCCCCGTCCGGGCATTGAATCACTCAAACGTGTGGCCGCTATTAAACCGGGAGTCGTCACCGAATGGGACGTGGCGTTCCGCCTGGCGCCCCGGTTCAATGCGGCGGGCCGAACGGGGAGCGCCATGGATGCGTTCGACCTGCTGACTACCGCCGACGCCTGCCGGGCCGCGGATCTGGCCGGCCTCTTGGAGGAACGGAACCGCACGAGAAAGCAACTGGAAGCGCATTTACTGAAGCAGGTTCTCCGCCAAGTGGAGGATCGGGCCGTGGAATGTTCCAGGAGTCTGGTGGCGTCCGGGGATCGGTGGCATCGTGGAGTTCTGGGCATCACGGCCTCCAGGCTCAAGGATCGATTCAACGTACCCGCATTGTTGATCGGGGTTGACGAACAGGGCATCGGGCTGGGTTCCGGAAGAAGCGTTCCGGGACTTCATCTGCACCAGACACTCACGGCTTGTCGGCATCACCTGATCGCCTGCGGAGGGCATGCGGGGGCCGCCGGATTCAGGATCGAAGCCCATCGCATTCCGGCGTTTGCCGACGAATTCGACGCGTTGGTCCGGGAAAACCTGCCCGAAGAACCCTCACCTCCCCTTCTCAACATCGACGGTAAGATCTCCCTGGAAGATTTGACTCTGGACGCCGTCCACGAACTCCAGAACCTGGCCCCCTTCGGAGTCGAAAACCCGGAACCCGTATTTCTTTCGGAAGGTGTGGAGGTGGTCCAGTGGAAAGTGCTCCAGGACAGCCATTTGAAGTTGACTCTGAGGGGAAACAACGGGTGCGCCGCCACGGGCATCGGGTTCGATCTGGCCCCGGCTCTCCCCGCTCCACCCGCATACCTGGACGTTGTGTTCACTCCGGTAATCGACCGATGGGCCGACAGGGAGAACGTTCAACTCCGAATCCTGGATGTGGGAATCCCTTGATCTCCGTCTCCCGCGCGACCCCATCCCGCACCCTCTGCCCGGACACCCGGGAAAAAGGATGGGAACACCGTTTACGGCGCTCCCATCTCGGGTACTCACGGTACAAGGCGGAAGTTCAACCGGAGCGTTGCCGAATTTGAACCCGGATGTCCGGGTTCGAGATCATTCATCCATCTACCTCATAAACTTGAAATATGGGGTCCCGGTCCCCAAGACCAGCGTGGTGTCCTCCTTCAGACTGTTCCGATAGGCCTCCAGACTTCGGCTGAATTCATAGAACTCCGGTCCTCGGGAGTACGCCTCGGCATAAATGGCCACGGCCTCCGCATCCCCTTTTCCGCTGATCTCCTGGGATTCACGATACGCCTCGGCCAGAATGACGGCCCGTTCCTTATCCGCGCGGGAACGGATGATCTGAGCCTGTTCCATTCCTTCCGACCGATATCTCATGGCTTCCCGTTCCCGTTCCGCCCGCATGCGGCCAAAAACGGCGCGTTCATTCTCCACGGGCAAGTCCGCCCGCTTGATGCGCACGTCCAGCACCCGGACGCCCATATCCTGAACGGCCCGGTCCGTGCGCCGGGTCACATTATCCATGAGTACGGCCCGCGTCTCGGAAAGGATTTCCACCAGGGTATGTATGCCCAGTTCCACCCGCAGCTCGGAGTAAATGATGTCATCCAGACGCGCCAGGGCGCCGGGAACATTGCGCACCGTCTGATAAAACATGAGGGGATCAACGATCCGCCATTTGGCATAGTTGTCCACCACCAGGTTCTTCTTGTCCGCGGTGAGGATCTCCGTGGGAGACGCATCGAACTCGAGCACTCGGGTTTCGAAGTGAATGACTTCCTGAACGAACGGAATCTTGAAGTGAAGCCCCGGGCCCCGAACCGGACCCACCGGTTTACCCAGTTGCACCACCAGGGCCTGCTGCGTTTGATCCACCACGAACACGCATGTGCCCGCCAGGATCAACACGGCCACAACGAGAATACCGATTACCGTGCCGCTTCGCTTCATCTTCCCACCCCCTTGTCCGACCCCACCGGCTTGTCCGCGGCTTTTCGAGTCTGTTGAATCGGCAGCAGGGGCAGGATTTCCCTGCCGACACCTTCACTCACCAGGATCTTGTCCGTGTTTTTCAACACTTCCTCCATGGTCTCCAGATACAGTCGTTTTTCCGTAATGTCCCGGGCCTTTTCGTATTCCGACAGGATCTGGCTGAAACGGCTGGCGTCTCCCTGGGCATGATTCACCTTGGTCTCCCGGTAGGCCATGGCCTGATTCACGATCTCCGCCGCACGGCCTTTGGCCCTGGGAAGGATATCGTTTTCATACCCGTGGGCTTCGTTGATGAACTTGTTGGAATCTTCCTTGGCGCTGGCCACATCCTTGAATGCATCGACGACGGCCTGGGGGGGATGCACATCCTGAAGTTGCACCGTCACCACGTGGATACCCGCATCATAGCTGTCCAGGATGTCCTGCACCAACAGCTTGGTATCCTCTTGTATCCGGAACTTGCCCACCGTAAGCGCATCATCGATGTTGCTCATTCCGGTGATCTGGCGCATGCCGGCCTCGGCGGCGTCCTTGACCGTCTTTACCGGGTCGTACACGTTAAACAAATAGGCGGACGCGTCCTTGATCCGATACTGGATAATGAACTGGATATCTACGATGTTCTCATCACCGGTGAGCATCAAGGACTCCTGGGGTACCGCCTGGTACTTGGGCGGCGGCCCCGGGGACAGGGTCCGGAATCCGATCTCCGTCCGCCGGACCTGAGTCACCGCCGGCTTCATGACTGTCTCAATAGGATACGGCAGGTGATAATGAGGACCCGGATCCGTAACGCGCACCATCTTGCCGAACCGCTTCACAACGCCCACCTGGTCCGGAGCCACGATGAAAATGCCCGAAGCCAGCCAAACCAGAACGGCCAGCCCGATGAGAATGGACAACCCCGGTATACGACCCCTGAAGTTCCTGAATTTGTTGATCACTTCTTCGAAATCAGGCGGCGTGGGCCCCCCTCTTCCGGTCCCCTGTTGGCGTTGTTGCAGTTTTTCCCAATCCCAAGCCATGTTGACCTCCGTCTGTTATAAACTTCTGACTTCATAAAACGCGCCGTTTCCAAGTGTCAAGGTAATTTGGACCACGGGATTCCCGGAATCCATCGCACGGATCCTTTAACCTACGTGTACAGACGATAAAAAGCATCGACACGTTTGAACAAGCCGGGTATGTTGCACCTCACTGTGATCGATTTACCAGGAGGAAAATCACCATGAAAGGAAGCCTCGGAATCATAGGCGCTGGAAACATGGGAGAAGCCATCACCCAGGGGGTCCTCCAGAGCGGCCTGCTTCAACCGGATCGGGTGGTGCTTATGGATACGGCGCCTCCCCGGCTGGATCTCATGAAATCCCGGTTCCAGGTGCATACCGTGGACACCATAGGCGATCTGGCGAAGTCCAGCGAAATCGTGATCATTGCCGTAAAACCGCAGATCGTGGAGCCGGTTCTCCGGGAACTCGGCAGCGTGTTGAAAAACCGTCACCTGGTGATGTCCATCGCCGCAGGCGTCACCCTGAGCAGACTCCGTGGAGGTCTCCCCGAAGGAGCGCGCGTCATCCGGGCCATGCCCAACACCCCCGCCTTGTATTTGGAAGGCATGACCGCACTGAGTCCCGCTCCCACCGTCACGCCGGAAGACATGGACGCCGCGCGGGCCGTCTTCGAATCCGTGGGACGGGTGGCGGTGGTCGAGGAATCCATGATGGACGCCGTAACCGGGTTGAGCGGGAGCGGCCCGGCCTATGTATTCGTGCTTATCGAGGCCCTCTCCGATGGAGGCGTACGCATGGGTCTGCCCAGGGAAACGGCTTCCGCCCTGGCCGTGCAAACCGTGCTGGGAGCCGCGGTGACGGCGGCTCGATCCGGAGACCACCCGGCCCGGCTCAAGGATAGGGTCACGTCTCCGGGAGGCACCACGCTGGCGGGTCTCATGGAATTGGAACGCAACGCCTTCCGCGCCGCTCTGATGGACGCGGTGGAAGCCGCCACGCTTCGCTCCAGGGAACTGGGCGGAAAGTAACGTACGGAATCCGTACGGCAAATAAACAAGGAACGTATTCCGAAGATCCGTTGGAACCGGAGATACGGCACGGCAAGCCGTCAGAGTTCTTCGTTCACCACCGGGTTCGAGAGACAGCCGATGCCGTCGATTACCACTTCCACTCGATCGCCCGGATTCATGCGACCGATGCCTGCCGGCGTACCTGTTGCAATCACGTCGCCGGGTTCCAGAGTCATGACTTCGGAAATGAAACTTACCAGGCGATCCACCGAAAACACCAGATTCGTGGTGTTGGATGATTGTCGGAGTTCCCCGTTCAGGTACAATCGAACGGAGAGGGACGAAGGCTCCAGTTCCGTTTCGATCCAGGGACCCAAGGGACAGAAGGTGTCGAATCCCTTGGAACGGGTCCACTGTCCGTCCTTGCTCTGCAGGTCCCGAGCCGTCACATCATTTAGGCAGGTATACCCCAAAATATACCGGCGGGCTGCGTCCTCCGACACCCTCCGGGCCCGGTGTCCGATCACCACGGCCAACTCGGCTTCATAATCCACTCTCCTGCTGGATGAAGGCAGCCGGATAGTTTGGTTGGGTCCGATCACGGAAGTAGCCGGTTTCAGAAACAGGATCGGGGTTTCGGGAACGGGCAAACCCACCTCTTCGGCGTGGTCCCGGTAATTCAGTCCCACAGCCACCACCTTGCCCGGAATTACCGGAGCGAGCAGTTCCACGTCCCGTAACCGTTCGAAATCCACTTTCCGCATCCGGGTTGAAAACGGATCCTCGATCCGCGAGATATGCTCTTCCTGTTCGAGTACCCCCCAGTGGCTGAGTCTCTCTTTTCGAAACCGGATGATGCGCATGGTTCTTGTCCTTTCCGAGACGCCCGATATCGCCGGCACCCATGCCGGGGATATCGGAGAATAGGATCTAGGCCGCGCTCGAACCACAGTGCTTAACAGGCCGTCGAAAAACGCGATCTGCGTCGTTGTGCTTCATCCTTCGTCATTGCGGCGTACTGGTTGTACGCCTCATTCCTCAGGATTCGCCCGCCTTGCATCGCATCGTTTTTGACCGGCCTGCCCGCAATACGGTGTATCAACGGGCTGTCCCCGGAATTCTGGCAATCGGCGCCTCATCCTTTTTGATCCGCCGGTCTCCACCCCTCTTTTCCAAGGATGCTCAACGGCGGAAAGCATGTGCGATCCCCTATATACCGGCTTCCGTGGATGAGTCAATTCGGCAAGGGGTTCGCCTCCTGTTTTCAAATTCCCGGATATTCTCCGCTAACCTCCCCGGGATATCGGCGAAATAAACCCGGCGATAAAAGCCCGCGGCTGAAATTTGAAAACCAATCCTTCACAGACTCTACGTATTCCGAGTATAATTCAAAGAGCAACCCGAAAGGAGGCGCATCTTATGACACAATCCGTTTCCTCGCAAACAACCACCATGGCCGAAGCTCAGAAAATCAAGAAGAAGATCATCGAGGCCGCCAGCCGGCTGTATGCCCGCAAGGGACTGGCGCATACCTCCGTGGAGGACATCGCTTCCGAAGCCGGAGTCCATCCCTCCGTCACGTACCAGTTTGTCAGGAACAAGTCGTCCATCATGGAAATGATCATGGAAGACATTCTGTTCCAGTTTCAGGAGGAGATCCGGCCCCGTCTGGGGAAAATTCAGGACCCCAGGGAAAAACTGCTTCTCGCCATGGACCTCTATTTCCGCATCGTGCAACGGGAGCGGGATAAGGCGTTGCTGGTGTATCAGGAATCCAATACCTTGTCCCGGGAAGCCCGGCATCGGATTATGGCTCTGGAGGTGGATACCATGGCTATTTTTCGGGAAATCCTGCAGGAAGGCGTACGAGCCGGGCTGTTTGTGGACGGCCATGGAGACATACTGGCCTACAACATCGTGATCCTCAGTCACTTGTGGGTGCTCAAGGGATGGCACCTGCGCAACCGGTTGAATTTCGAAGATTTCCTGGCCCTGGAGAAGGACTTCGTCTTACGGGCCGTAGGCAAGACCTGAGAAGTGCTCCCGGACCTCCCCGGCGATGACGGAGATTCGGAAACGCCTGGAATCCGGGCGCACTCCGCCACGCCGTCGGGGGGCCCTCCGAGTCAGTTCATGGGGCGTGCGGTGGCCATCTCTTTCCTGAGATCGAGAAGACGTTCCTGAAGCGCTTTGTATTCCGGAGTGTTCAGGTTCCGGTTCGACTTACGGTAATCGCGCATCTTGAGAAGAATATCCCGGTATTGCTCCTGCATGGAAATTGCAGCGGCCGCCGCTTCGGGCTGGGGAGTCCCGGGTGCGCCCATGGCCGGAGTCGCGGGTGTAGGCGGCGCCGCAGCCTGTTGTACTTGACCCGGGGTGCGATCCCCCGACCCGCTGTCGGTTCGAGCGGTCGTCTCGATCACCCGGTGTCTGCTCTCGTCTTCCAGGATCGCTGGAGGGACGCGCTCTTCGTTGTTCGCGTAATGAACGCAGCCTTTCTCGTCCTCCCAGACATAGATTTTGGCGTCGGAAGACTGCACGGACAGGAAGAAAAAGCCCGCCAGGATACCCCATAGAATGCTTTTCGTCACGGTTGTCCGTCCTTTCTCTAACAGCCCGTTGATAAACAGCATTGTGGGCAGGCTGTTCAAAAACGATGAGATGCGAGGCGCGCAAGTCCTAAGAAATGCGGCGTACATGCAGTACGCCGCAATGGCGAAGGATGAAGCGCAACACGGCGGATCGCGTTTTTCAACAACCTGCCAAGTTTTCCCTTTGGATCCATTATAGTGGATCCAACTTGCCATTTCCACCGATTCAGTACCAGGAGGACCCCATTTCCGGACTGTCGATTGCGCATTGACAAGACCGGCTTGTTTGGATTACCCTGGCTCCAACAATTGATGGAAGCGATAGTTGGAGTTCCGCCCATGGCCACTCCCATCGAAAAGGCGCGCAAGGATCCGGATTCCATGAAAGCCCGGATCCTCGCCGAAGCGCGCCGCGTATTCGGGCGCTATGGCTTCCATGGCGCCACCACCCGTCTCATCGCCCGGCAGGTGGGTATCGATGTCTCCACCCTTTACTACCATTGGGGCGAAAAAGGCGACCTCTACGAAGCCGTCATCGCGGACACCATTGAAGACCTCCGCAGCCAACTCCGAAAAGTAGAGCAGCTCATCCGGGGAAAACCCCTCGCACTCCGCATGAGTATCGCCATCGATCACATGACCGACTATCTGTTCGATCACCCCGAAATACCCAATCTCATCTTCTACCGGTATTTCAGCAAGACCCGCATCGACATGCAATGGGACTCCCGAATGCCCGAACTGCTCGGAGATATCGCTCGCTCCATGGGACTCCAAGATCCGACAGGCAGGGTTTCCACAGCCGTTCTGATGCGTGTGGCCATACTCTCCATCGCCAACTATAACCTGGTTTCGGGCGAGGATTTCTTCCGTTCCATGCTCGGGGTAACCCGTGACGAATACCTGCCTATGGTAAAAGAAACCCTTAAGTTCGTCCTCATTCCCGCATTCACGTACCCCCGGCCCGCAGCCGACAGCCGGGAATCGGACGATGACCGCCCACACGAAAGACAAGAGCCGGCTTGACAGGTTCCCGGCTTCACGTGGAGGCAACTATTAAAGCTCTACCTTAGGAAATCCCCCCACTCTCGAAATGGTACAGGCAACGCATCAGAACCCGCAAAGGCCTCCTGCTCGACGGGGTAAACGCCGGTCGGCAAGGATCGCCGAAACTCGGAGTAGGCAGGTGTCGAGGTATCAGGCGCGCCCGGTGTCGAGCACCCATGCGCCATGCACAACGCCGGGTCACGGATCACGTTCTTGGATCACGTACCCGGAGACGGGGGCTTGTTTCTCCCCATCGCAATACTCGCTTCACAACCCGAAAGGAGGAAACGGATGGCTCTCAATTTAAGCGCCGTCGGCGAGCACATCGGTCCGTTAATCCGGGACTACGCCTGGAAAGACGTGGTGCTCTACGCCCTGGGAGTCGGTGCGAGCTTCGACGAGCTGGAATACG
The DNA here is from genome assembly GCA_964597345.1 of uncultured Thermodesulfobacteriota bacterium. Classification (GTDB taxonomy): domain Bacteria; phylum Desulfobacterota; class Desulfarculia; order JACQYL01; family JACQYL01; genus CAZQXK01. Next base: position 12,892 of record CAZQXK010000067.1, read on the forward strand.
TCTATGAGGACCGATTGAAGGTGCTCCCGAGTTTCTCCATAGCCGCCATTTTCGACTTCCTGGCTCACGTGGGCGTCAAGTCCAACGCCGATCTGTCAGGCATTCTTCACGGAGAACAGGATATCCTTTTTCACAATCCCATTCCCGTGGAAGGCGCTCTGACCACCCAGGGGACCATTACGCACATATTCGATAAAGGCGAAGCCAAAGGCGCACTTGTGGTCGCCGAAGCGGACACCGTTCATTCCAACGGCAGCAAGCTCTTCACCAACGTGTTCACCCTGTTCTGCCGCAAAGACGGCGGCTTCGGAGGGGATCCGGGCCCCGGAGAAACGTTCGCCCTTCCCGATGGACCGCCCGATTTCCGGGAATCCGCCCGCCCATCAGCGGACCAGCCCCTGTTGTACCGCCTGTCTGGAGACGTCTTCGCCCTTCACGTGGATCCCGAATTCGCCCGGATCAGCGGTTACGAAAGACCCATCATGCACGGATTGTGCACCCATGGATACGCCTGCCGCGCCGTGATCAAGCACCTGTTTCCGGGGGAACCCGAAAGAATGCGCCGATTTCGCGTCCGATTTTCCCGCCCCCTCTACCCCGGCGTACCCTTGGTTACCGAAATCTGGAAACTCTCGAAAAACACCGCCGTCTTTCGCACGCTGAACGAGCACACGGGGGAAACGATATTGGATCGGGGTCGGGTGGACTGGCTGGATAAGGAGGAATTCCAAGCCCGGGCGAAACGAAGCGGGATTCGGTTTGACGGGCGTGTGGCCGTGGTAACGGGCGCGGGAGCCGGCTTAGGCCGGATGTACGCCCTCGGCCTCGCGGCGCGGGGGGCTCGCGTGGTGGTAAATGATTTGGGGGTATCCAGAGACGGTGTCGGTACGGGTTCCGAGCTTGCCGCGGAACGGGTGGTTCGGGAAATCCGCGAAGCGGGCGGCGAAGCTGTGCCCGATTACCATTCCGTGTCTACCTCCGAAGGGGGACAGGCCGTTGTGGATACGGCCCTCCAAGCATTCGGTCGAATCGATATCCTGATCAACAATGCCGGGATCCTGAGAGACAAAACGCTTCTCAAAATGGAACCGGAGAACTGGAAAGCCGTTATCGACGTGCATCTCAGCGGGGCCTACCACGTGACCCGCCGCGCTTTCCTTAAGATGAAGGAAAGCGGGTACGGCCGAATTCTGTTCACGTCTTCGGCTGCCGGGTTATACGGAAATTTCGGACAAACGAACTATTCGGCCGCTAAAATGGGACTGGTGGGTTTCATGAACTCGCTGAAACGGGAAGCGGAGAAGTACGGCGTCACGGTAAACACCGTCGCCCCCGTAGCCGCCACCCGACTCACACAAGACATACTGCCCCCCGATCTCTTAGACAGGATGAAACCGGAGTTCGTCGTCCCCCTCGTCCTGTATCTGTGCTCCGAGGAGTGTTCCACTTCCGGGAAGATTTACAACGCAGGCATGGGACATTTCAATCGCGTGGCCATCGGCACGGGATTGGGCATCGTCGTGGGAGACGCTCGAACGCCCCCATCGGCCGAGGCCGTGGCCGCCGCCATGGATCAAATCACTTCCCTGGAAGGGGCCGTTGAATTCCCCAACGCCTTGGCTGCGCTTACAGGCATGATGGACTCGTTGAGGGCCAAGACCCACGACATATCCGGAAAACCAGCCGAGGAGCTTACCATACAGCGTGTATTTGAGAATTTCCCCAAAGCGTTTCTCCGCGAAAAAGCCGCCGGAGTGGATGCGATATTTCAGTTCGACATCTCCGGGTCCCAGGGAGGGGTCTGGCACGTGGTGATCCGGAACGAGGAATGCACAGTGTTCCAGGGAGCCCATGAACGACCCACCACCACCATCGGGATGTCCGATGACGACTTCCTGGGACTCATTTCCGGAAAACTGAATGCCATGAGTGCGTATACTTCGGGAAAGCTCAAGATCGGAGGCGACCTCATGAAGTCACAACTTATCGAAAAACTCTTCAGGTTCTGATGCCGCAAGAGGAGGAAGTGATATGACCGGAATCACCTCGTACGGCGGATATATTCCCAGACTCAGGCTTAACCGGATGAGCATCGTCCAGCACATGGGCTGGTTCGCCCCGGCCATCGTAACGGTGGCCCAGGGTGAACGATCCTTCTGCAACTGGGACGAAGATTCCCTCACCATGGCCGTGGAGGCATCCAGGGACTGCCTGGTGGGTTGCGACAAGTCACAGGTGGACGGCGTAATCCTGTGTTCCACCACACCGCCCTTTCAAGACAGGTTGAACGCCGGAATTCTCAAGACCGCCTTGAATCTGGGGGACTCTATCCAAGCCGCGGATTGCACCTCTTCCCTTCGGGCGGGCGCCACAGGTCTCCTACAGGCTCTCGCCGACGTGGAAAGCGGCCGGAACCGCCGCGTCCTGGTTGCCGCCTCGGACAGGCGGATGACCCGGACGGCCTATTTTTACGAAATGTGGTTCGGAGATGGCGCGGCCTCCGTGCTGGTGGGAAACCGGAACGTCATCGCGCAGTTCCTGGGATCCCATTCGGTGACACACGACTTTGTGGATCATTATCGCGGATCCGGAACTCATTTCGACTATATGTGGGAGGAACGGTGGGCCCGGGATGAAGGCTACTCCAAAATCATTCCCCAAGCAATTTCAGGACTTATGGACAAGCTGTCCCTATCCATGAAGGACGTGAACCGATTGGTGTTCCCCTGTTTGTTCAAGGCGGAGCATCGAAAGATCGCCGCCCGATTAGGAGCGGCTCCGGAACAGGTAATGGATAACCTCCACGAGCAGTGCGGTGAGACGGGAGCCGCCCATCCTTTGGTCATGTTCGTCCACGCTCTGCAGGAATCCCGCCCCGGAGACCGGATCCTGATGGCCGGCTTCGGCCAGGGCTGCGATGCCCTGTGCTTCGAGGTCACTGAAGCCATTCAGGACCTCCCGGAACGACGGGGAATCCTGGGATCTCTTGCAGATAAGCGCGAAACGGATAATTATTTAAAGTTTCTCAAGTTCCGCGATCTGATACAAACAGAGATGGGAATCCGGGCGGAGGTCCCGATGCAGACGGCCATGTCCGTGCTCTGGCGAAAACGGGACATGATCCTCGGTCTGGTGGGCGGTCGATGCAATCGCTGCGGGACTCCCCAATTTCCCAGAACCGACATCTGCGTAAATCCGGACTGCCGGGGACTTCGCACCCAGGAACCCTATGAATTCGCCGACGTCCCGGCGCGGATCAACAGCTATACCGGGGATCTGCTGGCCGTCTCCGTGGATCCGCCATCCATCTACGGTATGATCCAGTTCGAGGGCGGCGGCCGTTTCATGGCGGATTTCACGGACTGTGACATGTCCCAGGTTCGTGTGGGGCAGCGGGTCCGCATGTCCTTCCGCAAGCGGTATACGGACACGAACCGGGGATTCACCGGATATTTCTGGAAAGCGGCGCCCAGGAAAGAAGAACCTGTCGGTCCCGAATCCGCGGAATCCATCCGTTTCGACGGACAGGTGGCCGTCGTAACCGGCGCCGGGTCCGGCCTCGGCCGGCAATATGCTTTGGAGTTGGCCCGCAGGGGGGCCCGGGTGGTGGTGAATGATCTAGGATCCGCACGGGACGGTAAGGGAGAAGCATCCTCGACATCGGCCGATGCCGTGGTTCAAGAAATCCGGGAATCTGGCGGCGAAGCCGTCTCCAATTACGATTCCGTAACCACTCCCGAGGGGGGCCGGGCCATTATCCAAACGGCCCTCGATACTTTTGGAGGTGTGACCATTTTAATCAACAACGCCGGGATCCTTCGAGACAAAACCTTGGGCAAGATGGAGCCCGAAGACTGGAACGCCGTTCTGGACGTGCATCTCCACGGAGCTTTCAACGTGACTCGGCCCGCGGTGGAGGTCATGAAGAAAAAGAAATACGGCCGTATTCTGTTCACGTCTTCGGCTTCCGGCTTGTACGGGACCTTCGGACAAACCAACTACTCCGCCGCCAAAACGGCGCTGTTGGGCTTCATGAACTCTCTCAGGCTGGAAACGGAGAAGTACGACATCAAGGTGAATTCTATCGCCCCCGTGGCGGCCACGCGGATGACGGAAGACGTTTTTCCCCCGGATCTCTTCGAAAAACTCAAGCCCGAATTCGTGACTCCCCTGGTGATGGTCCTCTGTTCGAATCGCTGCCGCGAAAACGGCATGGTATTCAATGCGGTCATGGGCTATTTCAACAGGGCGGCGGTGCTTACCGGCGCCGGCGCCGTCATTGGGGATCGCGTGCGCATTCCGACTCCGGAGGAGATCCATGCCCAATGGGAACGCATCAACGACCTTTCCGATTCCAGAGAGTTTCCCAATGCCACGGCGGCGCTGGGAGTCATGATGGACTCCTCGACTGAACCTCCCAGGGAACCCCATGCGGAAACCACGTCGGGAGAAGCCGTACGGCGCATCTTCGATCGCATTCCCGATGCCTTCCAGGAGGAACGGGCCGGTGGAGTGGACGTGGTGTTTCAATTCTCCATATCCGGATCCGAGGGTGGTGAATGGAACGTGGCGGTCAAGGACAACCGCTGCCGGGTGGCCGAAGGAACGCATCCGAAGCCGACTACCACCATCAAGATGGCGGATGAGGATTTCATCCGGATGATTCAGGGGGCATTGAACCCCATGACCGCCTTCACCGCGGGAAAGTTGAAGATCCAAGGGGACATCATGAAATCACAGCTCATCGAGAAGCTGTTTACGTTTTGAGACAGAAACCCGGCGGAGCGTTTCCCGGAATCGACAGACGCCTCGGAAAGGGGTTTCCGGGAAGGAGGAGGATTCCAAATGGCGACCGGCATTAGAGATAAAGTAGCGATCATCGGTATGGGGTGCACCCGTTTCGGCGAACGTTGGGATATGGGAGCCGAAGAACTCATGGTGGAAGCCTTTACCGAATGCCTTGGAGACTCCGGTGTCGGGCCGGAGGCCATCCAGGCGGCCTGGCTGGCCACCTGTATCGACGAAATCAACGTGGGTAAAAGCGCGCTTTCCATGGCGGCGGCGTTACGTTTGCCTTTCGTGGCCGTGACCCGGGTGGAGAATTACTGCGCGAGCGGCACCGAGGCGTTCCGCGGGGCGGTATATGGGGTGGCTTCGGGAGCGTATGACCTGTGCCTGGCCCTGGGAGTGGAGAAACTGAAGGATACGGGATATGGAGGTTTGCCGAGTGCGGGCTCCAATTTCGGTTCCCTGAGCTGGCTGTGGTGGCCCAACGTTACCGCACCGGGCGCTTTCGCCCAGTTGGCGTCGGCCTACTCGGCCAAGTACCGCATCCCGGACCAAGATCTCAAACGGGCCATGGCGCAGGTGTCTGTGAAGAGCCATGAAAACGGCGCCTTGAACCCGAAGGCCCACTTGAGGCGACCGGTCACCATTGACCAAGTCATGGCCGCGCCTATCATCGCTCACCCACTGGGTCTTTTCGACTGTTGCGGCGTAAGCGACGGAGCCGCATGCGCCTTGGTGACCACGGTGGAAAAGGCGCGGGATATGGGCTTCCGGAATCCTGTGACGGTGAAAGCCCTCCAACTGGCGCTGAGCAACGGGGAAGAAATGGGCTTCAATCAGTGGGATGGAAGTCATTTCATGACCACGGAACGTTGCAGCGTGCAGGCCTATGAGGAAGCCGGTATTACCCGGCCCAGGGACGAGATCAGTATGATGGAGTTGCACGACTGCTTCTCCATCACGGAACTGGTCACCTATGAAGATCTGAACCTGTCGGACCGGGGACATGCATGGCGGGACGTACTCGACGGTCATTTCAACCGGGACGGACGTGTTCCGGCGCAGGTGGACGGAGGTTTGAAGTGCTTCGGCCATCCCATCGGCGCCTCCGGATTGCGCATGATGTACGAAATGTACCTTCAGTTGTTGGGTCGCGCCGGGGAACGTCAACTGGAACGGGTGCGTTACGGGCTGACCCACAACCTGGGTGGATTTCCTTTTCAGAACATTTGCAGCATCGCCATCGTGGGCACACTCGACGGATAACGTATCGCGCCGCAAATCCGCGCCGTTATGAATTCAACTACCGATGTGATCTTTGATTCATAAAGCCGTTATGATGTGGTAGGTTTAGTTCAAAACCTTTAAGTTAACCTTAGGAATATGGGCTCGAAATCTCTACAGGTCTCCAACACCTTCGAATGCGTTTCTCAGGGCGGCCCGGCACGGGTTGCATCCGCATTCCCCCAAGGAGACCACAGCAGGATACCGCCGGGTCGGGCTTTGGGTTTGTACTGCACCATGGATGAACCGGAATGGCGCCTTACCGTGACAGTGCGTTTCCACGACGCTCTGTGTCGCACTCACAGCCTGGATCTCGACATGCCCACCACCAAGGAGGACAGAACATGGAAATCCTGAACTACACGGAAGAACACCGGATATTCAGAGAAACCGTACGGAGGTTTCTAGAGAAAGAGATCACCCCCTATGTGGACCAATGGGAAGAAGCCGGCATCGTGCCCCGTTCCGCCTGGAAAAAGATGGGAGAACAAGGATTCTTGTGCATGGACATTGCCGAAGAGTACGGTGGGCTCGGAGCCGATTTCCTGTACTCGGTCATTGTCTGTGAGGAATTGGTCCGCACCGGAAACACCGGGCTAGCGGCCAACCTGCACAGCGACATCGTGGTGCCGTATATCACTTCCTACGCTTCCGAGGAATTGAAGCAAAGATACCTTCCCGGATGCATTTCGGGAGACACCATCACGGCCGTGGCCATGACCGAACCCAATACGGGAAGCGACCTGGCGTCCATCCGGACAAGCGCGGTGGAGGATGGAGACCACGTAGTCATCAACGGACAGAAAACGTTCATCAGTAACGGCATCAATTGCGATCTCCTGGTACTCGCCGCCAAAGATCCCGCGGTGGAAAACCCCTACCAGGCCATGGATCTCTACCTGGTGGAAGCCGGCACACCGGGATTCGAGAAGGGACGAAAGATCAAGAAAGTGGGATGGCACAGCCAGGACACGGCGGAGCTATTCTTTTCCGACTGCCGGATCCCCAAGAAGAATCGGCTCGGCTCCAAGGGCCAGGGTTTTGTCATGCTCATGGAAAAGCTCGCCCAGGAAAGGCTCATCTGCGCTATCATGGCGGTAGCGGCGGCGGAACGGATGCTCCAGATCACCATACCTTATTGCCACCAGCGCACCGCTTTCGGAAAGCCCATCGCCAAGTTCCAGAACACCCAGTTCCGGATCGTGGAAATGGCGACGGAGATCAAACTGGGCAGAACCTTCGTGGACAAACTCATCGCGGATCACATGGAAGGAAAGCAAATCGTATCTGAAGTGGCCATGGCCAAGTACTGGACCACGGACATGGCCATGAGGGTGGCCGATGGATGCGTCCAACTACACGGGGGATACGGCTACTGCGAGGAATACCCCATCGCTCGTGCGTGGCGGGATACCCGTGTCATGTCCATCTTTGCGGGCACGAACGAAATCATGAAAACCATTGCGGCCCGGTTCATGGGCCTTTAGAAACCCGTTGACAAACAGTATTTCGGGCAGGCTGGTAAAAAACGATGAGATGCAGGGCGCGCGAATCCTGAGGAATAAGGTGTACGTACCGTACGCTGCAAATACGCCGGCCTGCGCCCGCCTGTGCGTGTCCGCACGCAGACAGGTGGGACGCACAGGCAGACAGGATGAAGCGTCACGCCAACGGCGTGACAGCAGATCGCGTTTTTCAACAGCCTGTCAGGCTTCCCGACGCCCGGCCCGGGCCATCCGCCGGCTCCGGTCCGGGGGAACGTCGGTATGATTCGATCTCCGGTTAGTCGTCTCGAGTCACCGCAACAGGTTCCCCATACCGGGACCGATTTGGAGGAAGTTATGCCCGGGCTATTGACTCCCATGAAAGTGCTCGATTTCACCACGCTCCTTCCCGGACCGTTTGCCACCATGATGCTGGCCGATCTGGGGGCCGACGTTCTGCGCATCGGTTCCGCCTCCCGCCCCGACCTAACCGCCATGCTCCCTCCCTTGGTGGGTGAGCCCGGCGTCTCCGCCGCCCTGGCATACCTGAACCGCGGGAAGCGCCACATGAGCTTAAACCTGAAAACGCAACGCGCAGTACAGATCGTTCATCGACTGGTGCGGGAATACGACGTCGTGGTCGAGCAATTTCGACCCGGAGTCATGGCTTCCCTGGGTCTGGATTACGAATCCCTGAGTCGAATCAATCCCTCCATAGTATACTGCTCTCTCACCGGATACGGACAGCAGGGCTCCCTGGCGCGGCGGGCCGGTCACGACATCAACTATCTGTCCCGCGCGGGCGTCATGTCCCATTCCGGTCGCAAAGACACCGGTCCCTGCATTATGGGCATTCAGGTGGCCGACCTGGCGGGAGGCTCACTGCACGCCGTAGTGGGCATTTTGGCCGCATGGGTGCACCGCATGAAGACCGGGGAGGGTCAACATGTGGATGTGGCCATGACGGACGGCTCCCTGGCTTTGCAGCCTCTGGCGGCGGCGGCTTTCCTGGTGGATCACAAAAACGTGGGCTGCGAAGAAACCCTACTGAACGGAGGATCCTTGTACGACTTCTATGAAACCAAGGACGGTCGCTACTTGAGCGTCGGGTCTCTGGAACCCAAGTTCTTCGAAGCCTTCTGCCGGACTATCGGGAGACCGGACCTCATTCCGGGCACCGTATTCCCGGCCGACGTGGAGAGAATCAAGGCGGAGGTAAAGACAATCTTTCGCAGCAAGACACTGCAAGAATGGACTGCCTTGTTCGAGGAAACGGATGCCTGTGTCGAGCCCGTGTTGTCCCTGCGGGAAACCTTCAACCAACCCCATGTCCGTGAACGGGGCCTTGTAGTGGACGTGGAGTTGGCATCGGGGGGCGCCGTTCCCCAACCCGCCCATCCCATCAAATACTCCAGGACTCCACCGCAATACGGCAAAGCCGGTTATTCGCAGGAGACCCACAATCATGAGGTGCTCGAAGCCCTGGGATACGAGGAAGCGGAGATCCGGGAAATGGAACGCATGGGCGTCTTCGCTTGAAACGCCGCCGCACACCGAACTTCTGTGAGGCCGGGACGGTCCCCTTTTCAGTGCGATCCGGTGTTCATTCCACCTGTTCCGACACGGATACGAGCAGGTCCGCGTATATCTGCGCCGCGGTGCACACTTGGCTGAAAGGAACGGATTCCTCCTGCACGTGGGCCTTTTCCAACTGGCCGGGTCCGAACAAGATGGGCTTTACACCCGCCATCCACAAGATATTAGCGTCCGAATGGCTTCGGAACGCGTTGGGATTCCAGTCCAGACCCCCGCGCCTGAACACGGATCGGAGGGTTTCCACCAAAGGACCCTTATCCGGGATTTCATACCCCGAATGAACCGTGGGGAAGCGTACGACCGCATTGAGACAAGGATTCTCCGGGCGATTTCGAGCCACGATCTCTTCCAGCTCTGACGTGATCTCCCCCAAAGGCGCCGAAGGAGGCAGGTGCACATCCAACCATGCTTCGCAACGGTCCGGAACCACAAAACCCGCACTGGAGCTGGATAACTCCCGGATGTTGTAGATCGCTTCGGCGCTCCCTCGCGCCCAGTAGCGAATCATATCGTGCAACAGGGGAAGCATTGCTTCGATGGCATTGCACCCCTGCTCGGCCAGGGAAGCATGCATCCGTTTTCCACGGATGACTATCTGAACCTCTACATAACTGTAGTGGCTCAGGCAGACCTGCAGGTCCGTGGGTTCTCCGATGACGGCCCAGGGAAAATGAAACTCCTTCACCAGCCGTTGGGCCCCGTCTCCGTCCTGCTCTTCCCCCACCAGGAACATCAAAGCCACGGGCATGGTATGGAAACCGGCTTCCATGGCGGCCAGATACCCTTCCACCATGGCCGCGCAACCCGCCTTCATATCCGCGGAACCCAGGCCCATAATCAGCCCATCCTGCTCTTCGCAGCCGAAATCCTCCAGGTCGTAGGCCGTCACCGTGTCCACGTGTCCCAAAAGAGCCACCCGGATCTCGGAAGTTGAGGGAAGCACCAGCAAGTTCCAGCGGTGCTCATCCACCATTTGTCGAACCGGCTTGAGTCCGTGCCTTCGAAGATATCCGTTCAAGACCTGGAGTATTTCTTCTTCCTTGCCGGAGGGGCTGTACACGTCGATCAACCTGCGCAGTAATTGTCTGAGCCGTTGAGGTTGAACGGCTGGACGGCCTACCGGAGTTTCGTTCACGAAGAAGACCTTTCCTTCGCCGCCCTGTTACCGTTACCCTTCTTGGAAGGCACCCGGCGCGGCGTGGATAGATTGAGACTCAGATAGATGTGCTGCCGCGGATTCCCGAACCCCATCTTCCGGAAGAAACGCAGCGCCGCCAGGTTGTTCGCTTCGGAATCGACCAGAAGAATCTTCACGCCGTCCTCCACCATCAACGTCTTGAATTGATGGAACAGTTTTTCACCAATTCCCCGGGTTTGAAGAGAAACATCCACGCCGAGCCAGACCAGATGCCCGTACTTCCACGCGGAGCGGGTCTTGCTTACCGTGGTCCCCAAGGCGAAACCGACGATGCGGTCGTCCATCTCCGCCACGAGGCAGTATTCCGAATCTTCCAAGAACAGACCCGCAACTTCATACTCGTCCCAGGTGCGATACAGGTTAGGCGCCACCTCCGCCTTGAAGAGGTTCTCCCCCAGATGAAAAACGGCGGCAAGATCATCCACATCCATTTGACGGACGGTTACATTGGCCGGCTTCTTCTTTTTTCCGGGGCCTTCCACGACAACCATAATACCAGGTCCTTCCCATATTCTGGTGGACGGGGGGAACTCGGCGCCGCCGCACCCGTCCATAGCAGGCCGTCGAGAAACGCGATCTGCTGTGTTGCGCTTCATCCTTCGTCATTGCGGCGTACGGGT
>CAZQXK010000068.1:0-23434 GCA_964597345.1 uncultured Thermodesulfobacteriota bacterium
TCTGCGCGATTATCTTTTTATAATAATAAGTTAGCTTCATGGACAGACACTAACTCGCTATTCGGCCCCCATGCGATTGGTCAGCCATGCACCCGAGCCGCCGGCATAAGCGGATTTTGAAGGTTTCCGACCGGAAACCCGCAATCAGCACATTCAGGTGTTCTGGGCTTCGAGCACGGCAACGCCGTCTTGGTTATAGGTTCTATATTTGTAAATGATCACGTTGCGGCTGCCGTCTTTGATGGGACGTTTTTCAAGGAATTCCACTTCCACGTGGAGGGCGTCGCCGATATAGACCGGAGCCAGGTAGCGCAGCTTATCCGCTCCCATAAAGGCGATGACGTCGTCCAGAAATCCGGCTTGCTCGAGCAGTCCAATGCTGCACGACATGGTCATTACTCCGGGGACCATGCGCCGCGACCATCCTTTGGCCTGAGCGGCTTCGTCCGTGAGGAAAATCGGCAGGGTGTTGGCCGTAATTTGGCAGAATTGGCTTTGCTCCACTTCGCTAATGGTCTTGGAATCCGTGATGAATTTTTCGCCGGGTTTTCCTTGGGAGATAGTCTTCGACTTCATGCCTGCTCCTTTGTTGGTGTGGAAACAATTTTGTTTATAAATATAGTACGTTTGAGCGGAATCAGTCAAGTTTTGAAACGGAAAAGTCCGTTGTGAAGAACGGTGCACGATGGGCGAAGAGCAGTGCAAGGGAGGTTAATGGGAAGGGTCGTAGAAAATTGGCAGCGGGCGCATCGTCTGATAATTTGGAAGCATCCGAAGAACGGGTGATGAGCGCAGTTTCAGGAAACGGCGATCAATGAACCGAACCCCGTTGGCATCCCACGGTTTTCCGAGGTTTGCCTCTGGTCGCTCCACGGGCTCCCTCCGACGTACCTGACTTTGAACCCTGATCTTTCAACATCCGGACACCTCGTTTGATTCGGTCTTTCCTACCCCAATGTGGTGTCCAGAAGAACTGTAGATCAGAGAAGCGGGTTGTGAACAGGCTGTTGAAAAACGCGGTCTGCTTTCACGCCTTTGGCGTGACGCTTCATCCTTTGTCATTGCGGCGTAGTGTATGTACGCCTCATTCCTCAGGATTCGCGCGCCTTGAATCTCATCGTTTTGCACCGGCCCGCCCGCAATATGGTGTAAACAGGCTGTAAGGAATCAGGTCTGTCGGCATAGGGCTGTGGAACGAAACCATCCAGGAAAAAGGGGGTTACGATGCGTTCCCCGTAACCCCCTATGCACAATTTGGCGTCCCCAAGGGGATTTGAACCCCTGTTGCCGGCGTGAAAGGCCGGTGTCCTGGACCAGGCTAGACGATGGGGACGTGATGTCGGATTCGTAACGCTTTATACCAGGCTGTTGAAAAACGCGATCTACTTCGTTGCGCTACATCCTTCGTCATTGCGGCGTGCTGTATGTACGCCTCATTCCTCAGGATTCGTGGACCTTGCATCGCATCGTTTTTGAACAGTTTACCCGAAACGCTGCTTTTCAACGGGCTGATAACGGACACCGAAACCGGCGTCCTGGTGGGCCGTGCAGGATTCGAACCTGCGACTCTCTGCTTAAAAGGCAGATACTCTACCTGACTGAGTTAACGGCCCGCAACCCCTCAAATCGAAAGGAAACAGGTAGCATGATCGGGTCCCCCTGTCAATGTTTTTTGGCCGAACCCAGCACGACAGTACGCTCTTGCGGGTCCATACACCCCGCCTCTCACCGAGGGACTCAGCGATACGGACGGCGCGCCTCTCTTTTAGCAGACCGTTAAACGCGATCTCCGTCGTTGGGCTTCATCCTTCGTCATTGCGGCGTACCGATTGTACGCCTCATTCCTCAGGATTCGCCCGCCTTGCATCTCATCGTTTTTGATCGGCCTGCCCGCAATACTGTTTATCAAACGAGCTGTTGAGATGCGCCGTGGTGATCCCGAGTCCCTGAGGATCCCATATTCCGCAAGGCGTCTTTCATGCACCGGTTGCAGGGTACTTACGGCCGCCGATTCTGTCAATGCCCATGTTGAACCCGAATCCAAAAACACTTCCCGTGACCCGAAGGGAGGCGCCCATCCGCGAGGCCGCCGATAGTCAGCGTCTTACACGTCTCCGGCTGATCCGGGGTCTTTTCCCTCCGTCGCCGAACCGCCCCCCTGGTTTCGTTTTCGCCGGACATGCCATATCACTACCCCGACGGTCGCCAGAAGAACCAGCAGCACGGGCAGCCGTTCCACAAAGGAAGCACTGGAAAGCCGGTGCTGAATGGACTGGATAAAGACCAGGGAAACGAGGAAGCCCACGGCCACCAGGACCGCGGCTACCACAAAGCGGATGAATCCCGCAGAGCGGATCGCGTTCATGCTTTCCTCTCGGTAAGGTTGGTCACGTGCGTCCCGATTCCGCACGCGTATTGCGATCCGCACAGAGACCGCAGTATAGGGTTTCCAGCAGGAACACCTCTTCCTCGATGCGGGGAGGCGCCTGAACCGCCCGGCGCCATCGCTCCACGATCCCGGGGTCTTCCGCGATGGAACCCAGGATCTGAATGAGCGTATCCGGCTCGTCCAGCTCAAAGATATAGCCGTTTTCCCCGTGATGAATGTATTCATACCCCGCGCCCACCACGTTGGATGTGATGACGGGAGTGTGATGGGCCATGCTCTCGATGACCACGAGGCCGTAGCTTTCCAGAGTGTTGGAGGGGACGACGGTGACGTCCGTCTGTTCGAATATGCGTGGCAGGGCCTCGATGTCATAACGGCCCCGGAAGCGGATGCGGGAGTCCCCCTGGGCCAGGCGCAGCAACGAGTCATACCATTCCCGCTCGTCGATATGCCCGCCCCATACTTCCAATGAAATGCGGTCGCTGGCCACCTTCCGAAAACAATCGATGAGGTAGTCCACTCCTTTAACGTGTGAGACGGCTCCCAGATAGGCAAAGCGCACCGTGTCCCCTGTCGGTTTCGTACGGCGCCGGGGGAAGACCGAACCATAAAGGTACCCGTGCCGGATCAGCGTGATGGGACGGCCCCACTGGAGCCGGTGAAAGATCTCGATGAGGAGGCGTGAAGGCGCCACGAGGGCGTCGGCCAGATTGAAAAACACGTGCTTGGCTTCCTGATACCGCTTCGAGGCGCTCAGGGGCGCGCCGCAAACGGAGATGCAGCGGTTGCCTTCCTCGGGTTGGGTACACAGGGTGAAGTCCGGTTCGTACATCCGACCTCTCGGGCACAAGAACCAGAAGTCTGTCAACGTGAGTACCGTGGGAATGCCCAATGATTTGCCCACTTTGAGCGATGAACTGCCCACCCGCATGGGATGAGCCACCTGAATAAGGTCGAATCCCGTCTCGTTGAAATATTCCATAATGGCCAGTTCGAGATCCGGGTAAAAGATTCGGTAATGAATCTCCTCCGGAACGGCCCGATGCCGGAGGGACACTACGGGAACACCTTCATAGATGTAATCGCGTCTCAGAACGGACTTGAAAGGTTGGAGACCCGCGTCATCCTTGAGCCCGTAGGTCAGTACCCGGACTCGATGCCCCATCTTCTGAAGCTGCTTGCAGACATTCAGGATGTACCGCTCCGTCCCGGTATAAAAAGATGGAAAGAAATTATGGACCACGCAGCAGATGTTCATATATCTCCCTTGAGGACATCGTATGCGCGACGGACGGCCTGCTCTTCGTGATTTCCCGGGGAACCGGAAACCTGTGAAAAGTAAAATGCGGCGTGTCCCATCTGGGCGCCCACAAACACACTCGCCAGTTTGATGAGACTCGTTTGCAGTTCGTCTATCCGGCCGTTCCAGGAAGGTCGAGTTCCCGCAAAGGACAGGAAACTCTCCAGCGGGGTAAGGAAAGGATCGCGAAGGAAGAAATCCCGGCTTCGCTTCAGGGGAGGCTTCCCTGTGGGGAAAAGCACGCCGTCCAGGGTCGTTATCAGGGATTCCAGGGCTTCATCGCCCAGTTCCTGAAGCGATTTCATTCCGGTGTGGGGATGCCGGGCGGCTCTCATGAGGAAATCGGCCAGAGTCTCGGTGTTCGTGTCGGCGCTGTCGGCGGCTTCCCGGGCCAACCCGCCGATAAAGGACAGAAGACGGATTCCGTCCAGATACACCTCCTGGAAACTTTCGAACCCTTTGTCGCGCCATGGGATCGAGTCGTACCCGAGGATCCGGGAGAGGGAAAAACAGTCCACGAAACTGCGCTTCAGGAAGTAGGAAGCCGGCCGGTTGTGGGAATGAATAACGCCCACCGAGTGAAGATATCCCAGAGATCTCCCGGCCTGAAGCAATCGAAGACCGAGGTCCAAGTCCTCGGCGTATTCCACCTGCTGGAACCGGAACGCGTCGAAATCGTTCTTTCGGACACAGCAACAGATATTGTTGAGTTGGGCGAGTTTTCGCTTCTCGAAAGGTTTCATGGCGGACAAGCGATGGGGATCCGCTGAAAAGAAGGTGTCGGACAGGAGGTCCAACGAACGACCATGATTCCAGATCTGCCAACAGGCGAAGAGATCCGCATCCACCCTTGGAACTTCCCGGAGGGTAACGGCGGCTGCATCCGGATTCCGCATCAATGTCAGGGTCATTTGATACAGAGCGTAATCTCCCACCGGCACGGCATCCTGGGTCATGAAGACCACATACTCGCCGGTGCATCGTTCCGCTCCCAGATTCCGGGTGACGCTGTGGGAAAAGGCGGCTTTGGGTTGCTGAATGACCAGGGCGCCCGAATCGGCGGCGATGCGTGCGGTATCGTCCGTGGATTCCGAGTCGATCACCACGACTTCCACGCGTCGGATTCCTTTCTGGGCTTGAACCTTATCCAGCACGTACTCGAACTCATTTCCAGCGTTCCGGGTTGGAATAACGACGGAAACCACGATATCCAGAGTTTCATGGAAAGGCGCGAACAATTCCGGTACGGAGAACGCGTATCGCTTGGCTCCTTTCAAAGGGCCGAATGATCCGCTCATTTTCCGTCCAAGCCGCTGTTTCAGGAGGGGAACTCCACCCGAGAGCAGCATCCGAACAACCGCCTTGGTTTTCTCATAGGGCCAGGCTCTTTTCGATCCGGGAGGAAACACCCGGTTCAACAATCCTTGGGTTCCTTGAACCATACGCCACCCCAACGTGGCGCGCATGGCGTCCAGTTGGGTCCGGACCGCATCCAGCTCTGTTCGAGCCGCCAGAAGAAGATGACGGTATTCATCCTCCGTTCGATACAGACCGTCCAATTCCGCTTGCAAACGAGTCGTACGAGTGTCCAGTTTCTGCATGTGCTCCTGCAGGTGAGCCAGACGCTGCTTCATGATCCTGGACAGTCCGAGCATCCTCTTTCGGGACTGCCGGATTCTGTTGCTCAGTTCGAGATCTTTCTCTTCGTAAAGCGTATCGACATGTTTCTTCTCGTGATAAAAGCGAAGAAGGACTTCCGGCGTCATATGTTGGAAGTGTTTTTCCACCACGGCCAAATAGGCGTTCTCGGACTTCCTGCCTCCTATGAAGGCCAATTGTCCCTGTGGGTTCCAATACCGGTACAAAGCGGTCACTTTGGCCACGTGCACGAAAGGGTATTCTTTAGACAATCGAATAATGAAATCCCAATCTTCATACAGTTCGAATTGCGGATCCAGGTATCCGACACGGCTCAAAACCGTGCGCTCGAACAGGAGGCAGATAAACGGAATGTAATTTTCGTGCAGCAGGAGGAACGCATCGGGTTCCCTGGATTTGATGATGACTGCAGGGTCGTCCTTGTAGCGCCGCTTATCGGGATCGTAAAAGGAATAGACCCGCCTGCAGTCCGAGTACGCGACACGGAAGTCTGAAAGCTCCAACGCTCCCACCAGGGTGGACACGTGATCCGGGAGGAGTTCGTCGTCGTCGTCCAGAAATCCGATGTAGGTTCCCCGAGCCTGCTCAAGACCGGCATTGGCGGCTTGGGCCCGTCCTTTGGGATCGGAGTGAACTATGCAGCGGACCTCCACATCCCCGGCCGCCTTCCGAATCGCTTCAGGGTCCGGCTCACAGCCGCCGTCGTTTACCAGAACGATTTCCAGGGGGCGATAATCCTGAGACGCCACGCTTCGGAGAGCCTTCATCAAGAGGCGGGGTCGGTCCTTGGTTCGGACGATGATGCTCACTAAAGAGGAATTGGGTGTCATGATCCTCCAGATTATGGTGTCTTATCAGGCCGTTGAAGAACGCGATCGGCGTCGTTGGGCTTCATCCTTCGTCATTGCGGCGTACTGGTTGTACGACTCATTCCTCAGGATTCGCCCGCCTTGCATCTCATCGTTTTGGACCGGCCTGCCCGCAATACAGTGTATCAACGGGCTGTTATCGGCCGGCATTCGCGGGACCGGCGTGAGGGCTGATGCGCCGCCGGTCCCAGCGGCATCGATCCCGGAGATGTGACCCATGGAAATGGATCCGGGCGGGGATTCCCCGTGGGGGGTTGATTCCATTCGGGTGCGGAAACCACGCGGAACGGGCGCATTCCAGTCCCGCCGCAACCGATGGCTCGGTACCGGCCGTTCGTGCTGTAGGATGTATGGGCAGGACCCCGCTTTGTCAATACCATTTTACCCTGTTCCATTCTGTCGGATCACCGTTGAGATGGTTCCCCATCGATTATTTCTTCCGGCAGGTTCGAACCGTCGGCCACGCGTCTGCGGTCCGTATTTTGATTTTTGGGCTTTGTCATGGTATGAGGACCAAAGAGTTGGAATTGAAGCACCCTGCGTTCCGTATACAGAAGGCGCTATGGCCCACCTGCTTATCATAAGTACGTTTGAAGTGGCTCCGAAAGGCGGAATGATTTCGGGGCCTGCGATCCGCTGTCTGGAAATGGCTCGGGCCCTTTCGGGGATGGGACACCGGATCACCCTGGCACAGCCGCACCGTGTACCCGACGCGGCGGACGTGCACGACGCGTTCCGGGTGATCCTATGGAATGAGTCCAACCTGAAGGAACTGGCCGACGATGCGGATGCCTGCCTGGTGGCTCACTATATTTCAACGCTGATTTTCAAGAAGATTCTGGACACGCCGGTGATTGTGGATCTGTTTGACCCCGAATTCATGGCCTTGGTGGATTCGGGTACGTTGTTCCGGGATTCCGGTGAGCATTTTGGACGATTAAACGAAATCCGGGTCAATCTGGAAACTGCTCTGGCCCACGGGGACTTGTTTCTGTCTGCCAACTCCCGGCAACGAGATTTTTATCTCGGAATGCTGACGTTGGCCGGCAGAGTGACCCCGGAGTTTCCCTCCGACAAACTCATGGGTATCGTACCCACGGGGGTGCCGGTGGATTCGCCCAAGCCCAAGGAAGGGTTCCGGTTGTTTCGGGGCGGCGTGATACCGGAAGATTGGAAAATCGCGCTTTGCCCAGGAGGCCTCTATCCGTGGTTCGATCCGGAATTACCCATCAAAGCCCTGCACATTGCGCTTCAGACCTGCCCTAACACCGTCATGATCTTCGTGGGCGCGGACAATCCCATTTCCCCGGAATTCTCCGAGTCCGGGGCGTCCAGGGCCAAGCGGCTCGCCGCGGAGTTGAACCTATTGAACCGGCATGTTTTTTTTCATCCATGGATCCCCTACGATGATCGGGGTCTCATGTATCTCGAGTCGGACCTGGCGGTGGTGTGCTCCCTTTCGTCCTCGGAAAATCCATACTCCTTTCGAACCCGCATCATCGATTGTCTTTGGGGCGGTAAGCCCATCATATGCACTTCAGGCGACACCCTCAGCCGGCGTATCGAGGAAGTGGGTGCGGGCCGATCCGTAGCTCCCCACGATCCCGTGGAGCTGGCCGCGGCCATGACGCACTTTCTGCGCCACGATGCGGAGCGCGAACGCGCCGCCCAGTCCGCGTCATGGCTGGCTCAGAATGAGTTCACGTGGACGAAGAGCGTGGAACCGATCCACGAATTCCTGACGGGACTGGTCCAATCCGGCAATCCCGGGATCGCCAAGCCCAGTTCCACGGAACGCCCCGTACTGCTGTTCGACATGAAACGACAGCGCAGGCTCCTGAACCAGAAATCCTATCTGAAAGTCAAGTCCAGGTCCGTGGAACGAAAGATGAGCCGCCTTTACAAAAGACTGAACCTTGCCTCGGTCACCGTCCGCAAGGTCAGCGTGGGTTCCGGTTGCTTGAGGGAGCGCGCCGAGCGGGCGGAGTCCGAACTGTCTTTTATCCGTTCGGGAAGAGGTTGGCGGATGCTGCTCGGCTATTACAGGATCAGGGACCGGGTATTTGGCTCCTGGAAATGGGTTCGTATCGGCCTGCGTCATCTCATGGCGTATGGTCCCGGACCTACCGTAGCGAGAGTCATCCAGGGAAATCCGTTTCCGCTTCCGGGCCCCGACATGCTGGCGCAATACCGGGGAGTCCTGAAGAAGCGTCCGCCCTGGAGTACTCGGAGGAAAGCGCTCATGGAAGAGATGGCCGGGTGGGAGCACCGGCCTTTGGTGAGTATTGCCACGCCCGTATACAACACGGATCCGGAGATGCTGAGGAGAACCATCGAGTCGGTGCAGAATCAGGTGTACCCTCACTGGGAGTGGTGTCTGGTGGACGACGGTTCCACCCTTCCGCAAGTGGGTCGGGTCCTGCGGGAGGCTGCGGCGCGAGAGCCGCGGTTCCGCTTTGAAACCTTCAAGGAAAACCGTGGAATCGTTGCCGCCTCCAATGCGTGTCTGCGAATGTGTACGGGGGATTTCGTGGGATTTCTGGATCATGACGACCTGCTGGAGCCGGATGCCCTATGGGAGGTGGTTCGACTGATCAACCGGCGCCCGGATGCGGATATCATTTATACGGATGAAGACAAAATCGATGAACATGGAAAGGCTGTGGAATTGTTTTTCCGGCCGGACTGGTCCCCGGATCTGCTCCTTTCCACCATGTACATGGTGCATTTCAACGTGCTCCGGAAGTCTCTTCTCCAGGAGGTCGAGGGCTTTCGTCCGGGGTTCACCATCAGTCAGGATTATGATTTGTTGCTGCGGGCCACGGAGAAGACGGATCGGATCTTTCATATTCCCAAGGTCCTGTATCACTGGCGGACCCACAAGAACTCCCGCTCCCATGAAGAACGCGCCATGGAGGATACGAACCGTTTCAGCATGCAGGCCTTGAATGACGCCGTTCAACGAAGGAATACCCCAGGACGCGTGGAGCCGGGAGCTTTTTTCAATTTCTACCGCGTGCGATATCGAATCCAGGGGCGCCCTTTGATTTCGGTGATCATCCCTACCCGTGACCGGCTTCAATTGCTGCATCAATGCCTTGTCAGTCTGCGCGAAAAAACGCGCTACTCGAATTATGAAATCATCGTAATCGACAATCAGAGTGCTTTGGAAACTCGCGCCTACTTGAAACACTGCGATATTCGCCTGCTTCGAGCACCTTACGAGTTCAATTTCTCGAGAATCATGAACGAAGGAAGTCGGAAGGCTTCGGGCGAGTACCTGTTGTTCATGAACAACGACATGGAGATTACGGAGCCCGAATGGATGGAAGCACTGCTTGAGCATGCTCAACGGAAAGAGGTAGGCGCGGTGGGAGCGAAACTTATTTATCCGGGCGCCACAATTCAGCATGCGGGAGTGGTCTTGGGCTTAAGCCATAACCGGGTGGCCGGCCATATTTTCCAGGGATTTCCGAGCGGAACCTCCGGCTACATGGGTTACATCAATACGATTCGCAATGTAAGCGCCGTTACCGCCGCATGCATGATGACTCGGAAGGAGCTCTTCCTGGAAATGGGAGGGTTCGAACCGAAGCTGGGTGTGGCTTTTCAGGATGTGGACTACTGCCTTCGTCTGAGAGAAGCCGGGTATCGCGTGGTGTATACCCCTTATGCCTGTCTGGTGCATTTCGAATCGGCCAGCAGGGGGCATAAGATCGATCGCCACGAAGAAGTCCAATACATGTTGGAGCGTTGGGGCCGTCTCATCGCCCATGATCCCTTCTACAATCCCAATCTCACCTTGTCCCGACCGGACGCCTCTCTCCGCGTTTGAATCGGCGGGTCGTAACTCTCGAGAGCTCATCCGTGGATGCATCCAGCGACCCCCAAGTCAGTGTGGTGATTCCCAACTTCAACGGTCTGACCTGGCTGCCGGAATGTTTGGACAGTCTGGCAGCCCAGGAATTCGCTCCCTTCGAGGTGATCGTAGTGGATAACGGGTCCCGTGACGGGAGTCGGGACTATCTGAGCCGGCAAGACGGTATCCGTGTGGTCTTGCTGCCGGGCAATCGCGGATTTTCAGGCGGGTGCAACGCCGGCATTCGGGAGTGCAAAGGTACATTCATCGCGCTCTTGAATAACGATGCCGTGGCGTCGCCCAACTGGCTTTCGGCGCTCGTTGAGGCCGCCCGACGCCACCCGGAAGCGGATTCGTTTGCGGGCCCGGTGCTGCGGAAGGAGCGGCCCGAAATCATCGATAGCGCCGGAGACGTGTACTCCATCGCCGGTTCGGCCAAGAAGCGATACGAAGGCCGCCCGTTCGAGGGAATGAATCCCTCGGAAATCCGCATGTTTGGAGCCGGCGCCTGCGCCGCTCTGTATACACGACGTTTTTTCGAAAAGGTGGGCCTGTTCGACGAGGATTTCTTCTGCTACTTCGAGGACGTGGATTTGGCTTTCCGCGGGGTTCTCAAGGGGCTTTCCAGTGTGTTCGTTCCGGAAGCCCTGGTATTTCACCGGGTAAGTTCCACGTACGGGGAGGCATCGTCTTTTGTCACCTACCATAACAGCCGAAACCTGGAGTGGGTATACTGGAAGAACATGCCCGGCTTCTTGATGATCAAGTATGCTCTTCCGGCGATGGCGCTTCGCCTGCTGGCGTTGGCTTTTTGGGGGCGCAAGGGGCGTTTGGCCCCTTTTCTCCGGGGCAAGAAGGATGCGATGTCGGCGCTGGGGCAGGTATGGATCAAGCGCAAGGCGATCCAGCAATCCCGGATATTACCTATCCGGAAGATAGATCGGATGCTCGAACGGAAATGGTTGTCCCTTCATCTTCAGGGGCGGTCAGTGTCCCTTTCCAAGGAGCGGAAACCATAGAAATTCGTCCCATGGGAAGCCTATTCCGGAGAAGCTCGCCCGAGAACCATAGCCGCTTTTCCGCTTTCGCCGATGTCGAGTCCGAAACCGTTGCGTGCGACGGGGAGCGCAAAGACCTGCTTGCCCGTCGACTCAGGCGGTGGTAACTTCCTGCTGTGTTTCCTTTTGGACTTCTTTTTCCGTCCTCCGCGTCCCCGCCTTTTTTACGTCCACAGGCACGCGGGCCGGGATCTTGCCGCCGCGTGACTCTTCGAACTCCTCAAAGGTCTCGAATCCTCCCGCACGCAGGGCGTCCAGTACGGTTTGGTTCCAGTCCCATGTGGCGTATATGTACATCTTGTCCCTGCGAACCAGTTGCCTGTATTCGAACCGATAGGCATCCCGGTTTTCCAGGTCTTTAGTATCCTTGATCTTGCGCAAAAACCGGTTTTTCTCCTGAAGGTGCATGGCTTGGAGCTCATCCGCCGTCTTGTGTCGGACAAAATCTTCGTCCATGCCTAGATCCAGCAGGAACTGAATAAGCCGTTCCACCATGCGCCGGGAAATCCAGCCGCCGAGTTCCTGGATGGGAATTTCCTCAGCTTCCGCTTGAGCGACATCCATTTTGGTTCGAAAATACGTGTCCGGCACCACGCTGGCCGAGGTGATTCCCGCAATGGCCACTATGCCCCGTATAATTTCGGAGTTGGCCACTCCCTGCCCGCAAAACCCCACCTTCTTACCCTGCTTGTGGCCGGCGAAGATAGTGGTCAGTATGGCCCAAACAACGGCAGGGTCTTCCTCGTCATAGACCTCTCTCAGGTTGGCGTTGTCCCGGTCCGTGCCCAGCACGAGTTGAGTCATGTCATTGGAACCGATGGAGAAACCGTCCACGTCTCGGATGAATTCCTTGGCTAGAATAGCGTTGGCCGGAATCTCCGACATCAGGATGACCTTCAGTCCGTCTTGGTTGCTTTTCAGATTGTGCACTTTTTCCATGTAATGCAGGATGTCATGGATTTGAGCCATGGTACGGCAGAAGGGAAACATGATATGCAGATTCTTGGCCCCGAAAATCTTGCGGGCCGTCTTGAAGGCCTCGAACTCCCAGTCGTGGATACCGCGGCCGATGCCGCGATATCCGATCATGGGGTTATCCTCGTGAAATTCGAAGAGACTTCCTCCCAGGAGATTGCGGTACTCATTGGTCTTGTAGTCCGTAGTCCGATAGATCACGTCCCGCCCCTGGAAGCAAAGGGCAAAGAGGGCCAGTTGCTGGGCCAGTGCCTGAATATACAGTTCTTTGCCGCTGGAACATCCCTTGGAGCGGATCAGCTGGGCGATCTCGCCCTCCAGGCTGTTCAACCGGTCGATTTCCTCTTTGAGGCCCGACTTTATGGCAACCTCCTCCCGCACGTTCTCTATGCGTTGGATGACTTGACGCAGTTCGGGGTTACCGGAAAGCTGTTCCGTGAGATCATCGAGATTCTTGTTGAGTTTTTCCAGGATCGCGGGCGCTTCCGGTCTGCCGCTTTGCTCCCAATTGGTGATTTCAGCCCGAAGTCCGGTAACGATGCCGATATGTTCCCGCAGATTTGGGGTGATCTTGAGAATGGTGAGGTGCTTGCGTGCTTCTTCTACCCGTCGTTCCAGGAGTTCGTAAAGCTTCGCCGTCGTGGCTTTGCCTCCCGCGGCCGGGGTTGTATACTCGAAGAAAAACTCCCGGTCCATATCCTGCATTTCTTCTACCACGTCGTTGATTACGGCCACGTGGTGGCGGAGATCCAGTACGATGCTCACTCCGCCGCTCCTGAGCAATTGTAGGACGCGGTCGTCCAGTTGCCGATGGATGGTTTCCAGGCGCGCATCGATCAAGGGTCTGAGAGTGCCCAGATCGTATGCTTCCAGGGCCGACGGATGAGCGCCGATATTGCCCAGCATGAACTCGGCGCGAAGCAGACCCACCTCGAATCCGGGGATGTTTCGGAGCCGTGAAAGGACCATGGCCTGGCCCACGTCGGCCAGGATGAGGCCGATATTGGTTCGTGTGGAGGGTATCTTGCGGATTTCAATATCCTCGCCGTATTCCTGGAGCGACAGTATGCCTTCGTATACCAGTCCCCGGGACCCGTCCACCGTGACGGATGCGCCTTCCAAAGCGCGAAGGGCCTCGGTCTTGCGGATGCCTATCACCGCGGGGATTCCCAACTCCCGGGACGTAATGGCGGCGTGGGATGTGTCTCCTCCGGCCGCCGCCAAAATGGCCGAGGCGATGCGCATGCCGGGGACCATGTCCGGATCGGTCCGGTCCGCCGCCAGGATGTCTCCCGGATTGATCTTGTTCAACTCCAAGGCGCTGTTCAGGAAGCGCACAATCCCGCTTCCGGCGCCTCGGCTGGCCCCGTTTCCCTCCAGCAGGACCCGGGCGAATTGGAGTTCCAAAGGATCCACCTCCATACGCCGCATCATGATGGTATCCGGCATGCGTTCGTATATCTCGTTCCAACGGGTTTCCGGCCGGGCTTGAACGAACCACAAACGTCCCATGTGGTCGATGACGAACTCCGTATCCATGATGATGCCGTGGTACGCGTCCCGGATCAAACGGACCCCTCGGGCGATGGCTTCCGCCTGATCCGCGGTCAGGCACCACTTGAAGATGTCCTCTTCGGGAACGTCCAGGAGCACCGTGCCGTTGCGGTCCGCATCGTATACGTATTGTTTGTTCTTGTATCCCATGGTCTTGAGAATGACCTCGCGGCCGTCGTCCCGCTGATAGACCAGATATTTGTCCGGGGTCACGATACCGCCAACGATGGCTTCTCCGATTCCCCAGCTGGCGTCGATACTGACCAGATCTTGCTTCAATCCTCCCTGGAAACCGGTGGCCGTGTCCGCGCTGAACGCGGTGCCCGCCAACACGGGATCCACCATCCGCATCAGACACACGGAGAGGGAGGTATTCTGAATTCCCCATTCTTTGCGGGCTCGTTCCGCGATGGATGCATCTCCTTTGGCCTCGGCTTCGCGGATGGCATCCAAAATGCACTCTCTCCGGTAGGACAAAGAACGGAAGTTGTAAGCGGATGCGCAATCCCACTGGTATGCCTGGATGGCGGCATCCTCCGTTCGAATGTTCAGATAGGTATCCTGTAAGCCGGCGAAGGCCTTCTTCCGGGAGTCCTCACCGGCGGCGGAACTCCGCACGGCCAGGTTCAGATCCGTCACTCCGGCTTCCTTGGTCATTTCCTGGTGGACGTGACGAATGATTTCGGAGATTTCCTTGGGCAGTTCCACGGAAAGAATGGCGGTTTGCACAAGAATGGAGCGCAGGCGCAACGCATCCAGATCTTCATGGGAAGTTACGAAGGAATCCAGTATGATGTCGATGAAGGATCTGAGTGTGATGGTCTTCGTGTCCCGTGTGGGTTCCTGCCGGATAATGGCGGCCACGGCGCGAACGAAAGAGCGGAGAAAGTCGGGGTCTTCCGTGACCTCTTCACTGGACCAGTCCACCTTTTTGAACTCCCGGTTCACAACTCGACGTATCAGTTCGGCGTTGACCTGCGTCTGGTCGAGAAGCATATGGAAAGCCTTGGAGGATATGGCGCGGAAAGAGGGGACACGGATTCCCTTGATCTGGCTCAGTATGGCCATATTGTAATTTTTCCCGCCGACGAGCTTCTCGCCTTTCTCCCCCAGCGCCAGTATTTCAGCACCGTTCAAAAATAGATCCGTATCACGTGGTGTGTCTTTCGACCCCATGTTCTGGACTCCTTTCGATCATGCACATGCAGGAAACGGTGGGAACAACCATCGATAGTGGAAATAATATCATACATTACGCCTGAGTGGAAGGGGACAGAGGTCTCCCGCTTACGGAGCGGGCAGCCGCGAGATCCACGGATGCCGTTCCGATTCCTCCGGGATCGAAGATAGGAGCCGGATCCACGGCGCGGTTTTCCTCACAGGATTTCCGAGGAACGGATGGTCGGAACGGCAACGACGACGCCCATCAGAGTGATTCCTGACGCTACGATGAGAACGGGGTCCCATGAAGCGTAATAAGTCAGCATCCACCCGGTGACCGCTGAGGCCGAAAATCCCGCAACGTTACCCGACGTATTCATAATGGAACTCAGGATGCCTGAATGACGGGGAGCCATATCCACCGCCAAAGTCCAGTACACCGGTGTGGATACTGCTTTGAATGCCGAGGACACCGTCACCAGAGCCACCGCCAGATACGCGTTTTCAATCCAGAGCAGTCCCAGCAGAAGCAGACCGGAGACACCCATCCCCAAATACAGGAGCAGCTTGCGGCTGATCTCTCTGGAGACGCCCCGACGGATCATGTGGTCCGAGAGCCAGCCGGACACGTTCATGAACACGCCGGCGGCGAGAGCCGGGATGGCCGCTCCCACCCCCGTTCCCGCCAGGGAAAAGTGATGCACCTGGATCAGGTACGTGGGAAGCCAGACGAGAAAGAGATAGCTGGCGTAGTTGTGGCAAAAGTAGGAAAGAGTGAGTCCTATGCTGGAGGGGTGTGTAAACAGGGGCTTCCAGGGAATGGGTGCGCGAACCCGGTCCGAGGAGGCGACCGAGCCGGGCGCGTCGGGCTGAGCGAATCGAAGCCACAGGAAGATCCAAACGATTCCCAACAAACCGAACACATAGAAAATGGCCGGCCAACCCCATACCCGGATAATCCAGGAACCCAGTGGGAAACCCAATACGGAGCCGACGGTGATGCCCGAGAGGGTGAATCCTTGAGCTTTGGCCCGGTGGGCCAGCGGCACACGCCGGGCGACGACATTGCTGATAGAGGGGAAATTCACTCCCTGCCCCGCACCCACTAGGAATCGACACAGGGACATAGTCCATATTCCCGAAAAGAACGGTGTCAGAAATGTGAATAGAGACCATCCGGCTACGCCCGATGCGAGCACCTTGCGGGCTCCGTATCGATCCGCCAGGATCCCTGTGGGAATCATGAACAATACGTAACCGGCAAAGAAAGCGGAGAACACCAACCCCATCCGGGTTTCGTTCCACCCATAGGCCGCCATGATAAAAGGAGCCGCGATGGAGATATTTATCCGGTCCAGAAAGCACAACGTGTTTGAAAAGAAACAGAGTGCGATGGTAGGGAACACTTTAGAATGATCGTTCTTCAGAAACGGCCTCCGGTAATGCGCACATGGGTCTCGCCGGTCGAAATGCCGGGATGAGCGGGACAGGAGATCGGCGCCTTGGCGTTGGAGCAGTATTTCGTTCACTGGTAAGCGTGTCAAGCGTTTTGGTTCGAGGGACGACCGATTTCCGCATCAGGTTGTTCGGAAAAGTGGATATGAAGGAGATCCATTATGGGTAAAGAAGCACGAAAGAGTCCGTTTCCGTCGGCACAGGAAGATACGAAGGCAGCCATGCTGGTGGGAGAGACCCCACAAACGTTGTCGCCCTCCTACAGACTCGCCTTTGACGATCCGGAATTTCTGTTGCGGGATGAACTCAGACCGGTACGGCTTCAGCTCGAATTACTTAAACCGGAGTTGATTCAAAAGGAAGAACGCATCGAATCCACCGTAGTGTTCTTCGGTAGCGCCCGTATTCCGGATCCCGAAACCGCCGAGAGAGAATTGCGTATCCTCGAAGGCGAAGCCGGCCGGCGGAACGAACCCGCCATTTGGAAGGAATTGGAACGGAAGCGCAAGATCCTGGGCAACAGCCGGTATTACGAGCATGCGCGTACACTTGCCCGTCTTATCTCCAGTGAGTGTCAGTGCAACGACCGGCGGGCCCTCGTGGTCATCACGGGAGGAGGAGGGGGCATCATGGAAGCCGCCAATCGTGGGGCGCAGGACGCCGGAGCCAAGAGTATCGCCTTGAACATCGTGCTTCCCCACGAACAGTACCCCAATCCGTATGTACCACCGGAACTCAGTTTCCGCTTCCATTATTTCGCCGTTCGCAAAATGCATTTCCTGATGCGGGCCAGGGCCCTGGTGGCTTTTCCAGGGGGCTTCGGAACGCTGGATGAATTGTTTGAAACCTTGACCCTGGTGCAGACGCACAAGATGAAGCGGATTCCCATTCTTCTCTTCGGGAGGGAGTTCTGGGATCGGGTTATCAATTTCCACGTCTTGGTGGAGGAAGGCACCATCGCTCCGGGAGACGTGAATCTGTTCCAGTTTGTGGAAAGCGCGGAAGAAGCCTGGAGGATCCTTTCGCCGTTGAGGAATGAGGAAAACTCGGTACTGCCGGGATGAAGACCTGATCCCGGCTCTCACTAGTCCCTGTAGGCGCTCCGGGTGGCCGGAGGCAGGATGACTTGCGGAACGGACCCGGTAGATCCGGCCCGGCGAACCCGAAGAGCAATAAGCCGGTTTTCGGTGCAAGGCCTCCCACAGGCCTTTGAAAAACACCGCTGCGGGCAGGCTGGTGCAAAACGATGAGATGCAAGCCACGCCTTTGGCGTGGCCCTGGACATTGGCTTTTTATGAGAATGGTTGATGCATGCTTCGTCGGGATTATCTAGTTAGTTGCGTATAGTATAGCGGATTCCAGATTGGGGCGTGTATTTTTGTGACTTCGTGTCGCGGTGGGTTTGTCAACGAAGTGGGAGAAATTCTGTAGGCCGAGGGATGGTCCCCATAATTCAGCGCGTAAGTGATTGATGAGTTTTTGTGTGGCAAGTCTTCCGGGATTGTAGGATTGCCATTTCGGGGGTGGCAGGGTCCGGGTTTTATCGGCCGGGTCTTTGAAGGCGTGTTGTGCGGCGATGAGGAGCATGGCGTAAGCGGCCACAAGGAAAGCAGGAACGTTCATGACAGAGGCTTGAGTGCGGACTTGGGCTTGTCCGACGCCGAGGAGGGTTTTTTCGTCTCGGAAGTTGACTTCGATGTCCCATCGCCAGAGATAGAACTGGATGATTTCTTCCAGGTTCATGTGGGGTGTGGAGCAAATCAAGTAAGCGGGTTGGCGGTATAAAAGGCGGCTCTTTTGGGTGGGTCGATACCGGAGAGGAGCGATGACGATGAGAGTGAGATCCAAGAGGCCGCCGGCTTTTCGCCGGCGAAGGGGGCCGGGGATTTTGACCTTGAACTCGTGAGACTTTCCGGCGGCCCGGGCAGTGATCTTCTGATAGGGAATGAGGGGATCCGCTCAGAGCTGTCCGGGAGTGGGGGCATGTCGGAAATCGATGGGCGCCATATCGGCGGGCTGAGCTCGGGTTTCGCTGAAAATGGCGGCGGAAAGCTGAACAAAGCGCTGCGCCCGGATAAAATTGGGGCGAAATGAGGGGCCTAAAGGGTCCCGCCGATAGGCCACGCCGTGGGTTTTTTTGCCGGATTTGGGCAACAGGGTGTCATCCAGGGCCACGACCATGGGGGCGGTTTCAGGGATCTTTTCCAAGACAGCGTCACGGACTGTGCTGAAGAGGATGTTCATGTCCATCCGGTTCCGGTTAAAGAGCCGATAGTCGGCGGACCAATCCTGAAATTGCTTTCCGCCGGCGGTGAGCAGGCCTGTAATGGTCCGTCGACCGAAGCAGGCCAAAGCGCTCAGCGCTAGGGTTTTGCCTCTCCGGAAGGTTCTTTCCTGGGAGAAGGCGGGTCGTGTTTGCTGCCACAGGGATTCGAATCGCTGAAAGAGTCCGACGGGAGGGTTTTTTTGAGAGCGCAAGGCGGAGTTTCGGTTCTGCGAAGC
The DNA here is from genome assembly GCA_964597345.1 of uncultured Thermodesulfobacteriota bacterium. Lineage (GTDB taxonomy): Bacteria > Desulfobacterota > Desulfarculia > JACQYL01 > JACQYL01 > CAZQXK01. The sequence continues at coordinate 18,782 of CAZQXK010000068.1, forward strand.
ACCAGTTGGCTTTTGTCCTCAATGATCCATTCTACGCTTTCGCTGGGTGCAAATTCCATGGCTCTGGCCACGGCGGCGGGAAAACTGACGAACCATTGTTCGCTTTTGGCTCGTTTAATCCGTTGGACCTTGGCGGGATACCCCATAATTCATCCCCTGCTAACTAGTGTATTAACTAGTTAGCAGGGGATGAATAAATAGTCAAGGGAAATCCGTTGATTTCCGACCAATACGGAAAATCTTGTGCGGAATTCAACTAGTCAAAGGCCAAACTACAGCTCGTGACGCCGCTCCCGCGGTGTCACGGTGGAATCATGGCGCTCTGCGCCGTCCTCGCCTTTTACCTTGACACCATAGCTACATTCCAGCTACCAATGAAATCATGGAACCCACTTGTATCAGGCGGATTCCGCCTGGAACCGTCCGGTAACCGGGAGGCAGGACCCATGAAACAGACCATCCACATCCGGGTCAACGGCGACGACTACGCCGTGGCGGTGGATCCCTGGGAAACCCTGCTGGACGTGCTCCGAAACACGCTGCGCCTTACGGGGACCAAGCGGGGTTGCGGAGACGGGGACTGCGGCGCGTGCACCGTACTCCTGGACGGCCGGCCGGTGAACTCCTGCCTGACCCTGGCCGTGGAGACCAGCGGCCGGGAGATCCTGACCATCGAGGGAGTGGCGCGGTCCGGGACGGAACTGCACCCCATTCAGCAGGCGTTTGTGGACCAGGGCGCCGTGCAATGCGGATACTGCGCGCCGGGCATGGTGCTCGCGGCATGGGCTCTGCTGCGGGAGAACCCGGATCCTTCCGAAGAGGAAATTCGGCGGGGAATCGACGGGAACCTGTGCCGATGCACCGGATACGCCAAAATCGTGGAAGCCATCGCCGCCGCCGCGGAGATCCTGCGAAGGGAAGGGACCTCATGAACCCCCGGATGACCCTGCCTCGCTTCGAATATCGTGCGCCCCAATCCGTCGGAGAGACGTCGGAACTCCTGTCCCGCTATGGAAACGAAGCCCGGATCAAGGCGGGAGGCACGGACCTGCTCATCCGGATGCGCAGACGCCTCGTCATGCCCGGTGTGCTGGTGGGCCTGCGTGGGATCCCCGGGTTGGACGGGGTGACGTGGGATGCGGAACGCGGGCTCAGCATCGGCGCCATGGCCACGTTGAACCGGGTGGCATGGGACCCCCACGTGCGGCAATTCTATCCGGCGGCGGCCTACGCAGCCTCCGTCACGGCCACGACCCCCATTCGAAACTTGGGGACCGTGGTGGGAAACCTCTGCAACGCGGCGCCTTCCGCGGACAACGCCCCTTCTCTGACGGCCTATGGAGGAAGGGTCGTTCTGGCAAGCCTGCGGGGGGAGCGGGTGATGTCTCTGGAAGAGTTTTTCCGCGGCCCGGGCCTTACCGCGCGGGAATCGGACGAATGGGTGATACGCATCGAGGCGCCGGTTCCTCCTCCGGGAACGGGATCGTCGTACCAGGCGCTTTCCATGCGTTCGCGGGTGGACATCGCCGCCGTATCCGCGGGAGCCGTGGTGACCATGGACGGCGAGGCATGCGTGCGGGCCCGCATTGTTCTGGGAGCCGTGGCTCCGGTTCCGTTGCGGGCGCCTAAGGCGGAAGCGGCGATCGAGGGCCGAAGGGTCACGGCGGTTGAGATCGCGGAGGCGGCCCGCCTGGCCATGGAGGAGTCCTGCCCCATCACGGATTGCCGGGCCTGCGAACCTTATCGCCGAAGCATGGTGGAAGTGCTTACCCGGCGGGCCCTGACGGAGGCGTTGGAACGGGCCGAAAGAAGGATTTTGTCTCCGGGGCGGCCTGCGCGGTGATCCCGGCCGTGTAAGCGGACGAAACCCGCAGGGTTCGGGCGCATCCGTGCGTGTGGAGTACGGGGGCGTCCTACGCCGTGTTCCCGGAAATCCCCCGGAGTGCAGGTCTCCGGTGGGAGGGCACTGAGCCGATTCTCTGATTCCGGGGAGTTTCCCGTAGGGTCCCGTAGGGCTCCGTGGGAGGAACGATTCTCCGGTTGTATTTGTATCCCCCCGACGCTCTTACGCCTCCGGCGCCTTACGTCGATGCGCTTCCGGAGTGATGGCGAGGACGATATGCAGGACCGATCCGTCGTAGGCACAAACGTGATTCGGATGGACGCCCGGGAAAAGGTCACCGGCGCCGCCTGGTATACGGACGATTTCCAGTTTCCGGGCATGCTGCACGGAGTACTGTTGCGCAGTCCGCTGCCCCACGCGCGGATCCTCCATGTGGATGCTTCCCGGGCAAGGGCCCTTCCCGGCGTCAAGGCCGTGATCACGGGTGCGGAGGCGCCTCAGGTTCGCTACGGGAACTGGCGGCTGGTTCCCGACAGCCAGGACGAAACGCCTCTGGCCGCGGACAAGGTCCGCTTCATCGGGGACGAGGTGGCCGCCGTGGCCGCCGTGGATCGGGAGACGGCGGAAGAAGCTCTGGAACGGATCCGGGTGGAGTACCAAGAACTTCCCGGCGTGTTCCGTGTGGAGGATGCCGTGAGGGAAGGGGCCCCGGTCATCCACGACGGATCGCCCAACAACATCAGCTTGACCCGGGAAATCGATTATGGGGACGTGGAGCGGGGATTCGCCGAGGCGGATCTGGTCCGGGAGGACGTGTTCCAGGTGCATCCCGTGAGCCACGCGTACCTGGAACCCTGTTCCAGTCTGGCCGTGGCGGACGGCCAGGGCCGGATCACTCTGTGGACCTCCACCCAGACGCCCTACATCGTTCAATGCCTGCTGGCGCAGACGTTGGGCCTGCGGGAAAACGAGGTCCGGGTGATCAAGCCGTTCGTGGGGGGCGGGTTCGGCGGGAAGATGGAAATGCGGGTATGGGATTTCTGCGCCGCCTACCTGGCCCGTCTCACGGGACGTCCCGTGAAGTTCACCCTCACCCGGGAGGAGGAACTGACCACGGGACGGCGCCGGCACCCCATGACCATCCGTTCCAAGGTGGGATTCCGTAAAGACGGGACTCTCACCTCCAAGATCTTCGAGGTGCACCTGGACGGCGGGGCTTACAACAGCATGGGCCCCACCGCCACGTTTCTGTGCGGGAACTTCGGCGCCATGCTGTATCGCTATCCCAATTACCGGTACCGGGGCTACCATGTGTACACCAACAAGCCCCCCGCCGGCGCCATGCGGGGCTTCGGGGCGCCTCAAGCCCTGTTTGCCTCCGAATCCCAGATGAACATGGCCGCCGAGGACCTGGGCATGGATCCCATCGACCTGCGGCTCAGGAACGCCATGGCGCCCGGGGACGAAATCCCCGGGGTGGCCGTCATCCGTTCGTGCGGGTTCGTGGAATGCCTGCACAAGGTCCGGGAAATGAGCGACTGGGACCGCAAGCGAAGCTCGTTCGGGAAAGGACGCGGCATCGGTATCGGCTGTTACAGCTTCATTTCCGGGGGGGTGTTCAACTGGTTCAACACGAGCTATCCGTTCAGTTCGGCGGAAGTGCGGGCCTATGCGGACGGAACCGTGCACCTGTTCACCATGGCTTCGGACATCGGCCAGGGATCGGACACGGTGCTCCGCCAGATCCTGGCGGAAGAGTTGGGGCTTTCCATGGACCAGGTGCAGATGACTTCCGGGGACACGGCCATGACCCCCAAGGCGGATCTGGGGACGTGGGGAAGCCGGGTGACTCTGATGGCGGGCAACGCCGTATTGCAGGCGGCAAGATCCCTCAAGGAGGAACTGGCCAAGGTGGTCTCCCTGAGGTACAATCTGAACGTGATCCATGAAGTGGCGTTCGGCGAGGGGCGGGTGTTCGCCAAGGCCCGGCCGGATCGCGGCATGAGTTTCGGGGAAGCGGTGGGCCTGCTCCAGAAGTTCAACCGGGGCGAACCCGTGGTGGCGCGGGGCTCGTATACGCCCCGAGACAAGGGTCTGGTTTCTCCGGCCTTCAGTTTCGGGGCCCAGGTGGCCGAGGTCCACGTGGATCTGGAGACCGGTCTCACCCGGGTGGATCGGATGTTTACGGCCCATGATTGCGGCACGGTGATCAACCCCGTCAGCGTGGAGGGGCAGTTGGAGGGATCCATCCAGATGGGCCTGGGGTATGCCCTGAGCGAGCACCTGGTCATGGAAGAGGGGCGGACGGTTCCCCAGGGATTCCTGGATTACAAAGTGCCCACGGCGCTGGATATGCCTCCCGGGGAGTCCGTCTGCATCGAAACCTATGAAACCGAGGGACCCTTCGGGGCCAAGGAGGCGGGGGAAGGTCTCGTGTCCCCCACGGCGCCCGCCTTGGCGGAAGCCGTGTATCACGCCACGGGCGTCCGGTGTAAGAGTCTGCCCATCACCCCGGAGAAGATTCTGGGTTTCCGGAAAGACGGCGACGAAGCGCCGTCGCGCCGTTCCTGAGGCGGGCTGAAGGAGCCTCCGAGCCGGTCCCCACCCGGTGAAAGAGACCGGCCGGAAGGCGAGGCGGGTTCCACGCATTGGACACCGCCGGGAAGGAGTCCCCATGTCCGGGGTCGCCATAAACCGCCTGCAACTCCTGAAAACGGGCGGGGTTCCGGGATGTGTTCGGGAATGGGGGGTTTGCCGGGGGTGCGCGGGGTGGGCCGCCATGATTCGGGCCGCGGAGGAAGGGGAGATCT
>CAZQXK010000069.1:0-22922 GCA_964597345.1 uncultured Thermodesulfobacteriota bacterium
ACAGAAGTTTGGGGTCGGATGCCAGAGCCCTGGCTATTTCCAGGCGGCGTTGCTCCCCGTAAGGGAGGTTTCCGGCAAGGCTGTTTTCGCGCTGTTCCAGTCCGACCAGGGAGAGGATGGCTCGGGCTTTCTCGTTTGCCTCGGCTTCTTCGTCCACAGTACGCCGGTTGCGGGTGACCGCGCCCCATACACCCGCTTTCATACGACAATGGCGCCCCACGATCACGTTCTCCAACGCGGTCATACCGTTAAACAATCGAATGTTCTGAAATGTTCGGGAGATGCCCATGGCGGTGATCCTATGGGGGGACTTCCCCACGATTTCCCGGCCCAGGAAGCGAATGGATCCCCGGGTGGGCCTGTATACGCCCGTTACCAGATTGAACAGGGTAGTCTTGCCGGCGCCGTTGGGTCCGATGAGTCCGGCGATGACTCCATGCCCGAGAGACATGTCCAGCCGGTCCAAAGCGGACAGGCCTCCAAAGGAATGAGATACGTCGCGAACCTGCAGAACGGGGGATGAAGCCGGGTTCACCATCGTTTCCTCATCAAGGGTTTGCCGCGGGTCGCCGGGATCAGACCCGTGGGTCGGAACACCATCATGAGAACCAGCAATCCGCCGAAAACGAGCATGCGATAGGCCGCCAACCCGCGCAGCACCTCCGGGATCCCGATGAGAATTACGGCTCCCAGAACCACCCCGCGGATGCTTCCTATTCCTCCGATGATGATGAGACAGAGCACGTTGATGGAAACCATGAGGGAAAAGTCATCCGGAAAGATGGAGCCTTGGCGGGCCGCGAAAATCACTCCGCCCACCCCGGCGAAGGATGCGCCTATGGCAAAGGCAAGAAGCTTATACCGGATTACATCCACACCCATCATGGCCGCGGCGTCCTGATCTTCACGCATGGCGCCCCATGCTCTGCCCACGCGGGAATGGTTCAGACGGTCGGCCACCAATGCGGCCGCCAGGCAACCCGCCAGGATCAAATAATAGTAGTGGACGGGTGAGGAAAACTGGAAAGCGCCGATGCTCGGCGGGTCGATCCGAAGCAGCCCCTTGGGTCCGCGGGTCAAACCGTCCAAATTGTTCAGTAGAATCCGTACAATCTGACCGAAGCCCAGCGTGACGATGGCCAGGTAATCCCCCCGCATGCGCAGGACCGGGATGCCCAAAAGGACGCCCGCCGTGGCCGCGCAGGCGCCGCCCACGGGAAGCATCAGCCAGAAGGGCGCATGAAGATCGAATTGAGGCGAGGCCATGAGCCCATAGCTGTAGGCTCCTATGGCGAAAAAGGCCACGTATCCAAGGTCCAGCAATCCGGCGAATCCGACGGTGATGTTGAGCCCGATGCCTAAAATGACGTAGATGCCCACATGGGCCAGAACATGGCTCCAGTAATTCCCCAGTACGGGAGGGAGCAGGGCCAGGCAAACGATGAGGATCGGAACGGCGGGCCGGAAAGACATCCGGGGCCCGATTTTGGATAGGCGATGGAAGCGGCCGATATCCATCAAGCTCTTTCGGAAACCACTTCCCCGAGGAGACCGCGGGGCCGGAGAACCAGGATCAGGACCAGTATGCCGAATGCAATGACGTCCTTGTATTCCGCGGGAAGGAAGAACACGCTGTAGGCTTCCGCCAGACCCAGCACGTATCCTCCGAGCATGGCCCCCGCCACGTTCCCGATTCCGCCGAGCACCGCGGCGGTGAACGCCTTGATGCCCGGGACGAAACCCATCATGTGGTCGATCTGCGTGTAATACATCCCGACCATGACTCCCGCCACGGCGGCCAGAGCGGAGCCGAGGGCGAACGTGCGGACGATGACCCGGTTCACGTCGATTCCCATCAGGGCGGCGGCGTCTCGATCTTCGGCCACGGCGCGCATGGCCTTTCCGGTGCGGGTTTTCCGGATGAACAGGACGAGCCCGGTCATCATGACCAGGGATCCCAGGATGATGAAGACCTGAAAATAGGAAACGGTGACCGAACCCAGTTCCAGAATGCCGTCCGGAAACACGTCCGGGTACACCTGCATGCGGGCCTTCACCATGAGCATCATTACGTTTTGGAGGAAAATGGACGCCCCTATGGCGCTGATCAGCGCGGCCAGCCGGGGTGCGCGGCGCAGGGGTCGGTATGCGGTCCGTTCGAGCAGAATTCCCAGGATCGAGGACACCATCACGGCTCCTCCTACGGCCAACGCGATACAGGCGATGGGATGATGGTCCGGGAAACTCGAACCGGCGAGACCGGAAAGAATGAAGAACCCTGTGAACGATCCGAACATGAAAATTTCGCCGTGAGCGAAGTTGATCATGAACAGGATGCCGTAGACCAACGTGTATCCCATTGCAATGAGGGCGTAAATGCCCCCGATGGTGACGCCGTTGATCATCTGGTCCAGGAGAATTTGTACGTCGGGCATCATTTAACAGGCTCCTGAAAAACGCGATCTGCTGTCTTGCGCTTCATCCTTCGTCATTGCGGCGTATTTTATGTACGCCTCTTTCCTCAGGATTCGCGCGCCTTGCATCTCATCGTTTTTGAACAGCCTGTCCGAAATGCTGGTTATCAACGGACTGTTAAGGCCGGAGATCCTTTCCAGCGGCGTGTTCCTCCTATACCCGGCGGTTGTGGAATCCGCGAGACGGGCCGGGGACAACGCAGCGCCCTTTCCTCCGGCGGTGGAGTCCTTTCGCCCCTCTTCGTCGTTGCGGTTCAGCGGCCGAGGGCGGGATTCGTTGCAAATCCCGTACGGAATGGAATGGGTGAAATACACCTCGAACCGCAGGTTAATCCGTTATCTCGCGGAAGAAACAGCGGTCGCCCTCGCAGGCCACCACATTCACAGCCACCACGGAACCTGTCCGGTCTCCGGAGGCATCGAACGTGATCCGCCCCGTTACGCCATTGTGTTCGATACCGGCAACGGCGTCGCGAAGGGCTTTCTTTCCCAGAACAATGCTCCCGTCCGGTGTTTGGACGGCGGTGCGCTCGATGGCGGTAATGAGGATATTGGCCGCGTCGTAGGCCTGGGGGGAGAAGGTCTGTCTGGGTCCGTAAAGGGTCTCGAACCGTTCCTTCCATTCCTCGAACGTCTTGCCTTCAGGAGCCTTGGCGTAGGTGACGTAGGCTCCCGTGGAGGCTTTTCCCGCCGCCTGAATGAAGTCCTTTTCCGTATAGCAGCCGTCGTCGCTCATGAACACGGCCTTCATCCCCATTCGCCTCATCTGGCGGACCAGAAGAGCCCCTTCGGAGGCCATTCCCCCGAAGTACACCAACTGGGGGTTTCGAATCCTGATCTTCGTCAGCACCGGGGTAAAATCCTTGTCCCCCCGCGTGAGTCCCTCATAGGCCGATACGGTCCCGCCTCCTTCTTCCACGTGACGCTTGAACTCATCGGCCAAACCCTGACCGTATGCGCTCTTGTCATGAAGCACGGCCACGCGCCTCCAGTCTCGCTTTAAGGCGTACTCCGCCGCGGCGGTCCCTTGGATCCTGTCGTTCCAACACGTGCGGAAGAATACGGAGACGCCGCGGTTGGTGACTTCCAGACTGGTGGAGGAGGGAGAGATGAGCAGCAGTTTGTATTTTTCGTGGATGTCGGAAGCCGGTATGGAACCGCCGCTACACATGTAGCCCACGACCCCGGCCACCAGCGGATCGTTGCAGAGCCTTTCGGCTACCGCTACGGAAGGCGCCCCCTCACATCCGTCGTCTTCCGCCTGAAGCTGGAGCGGGTGTCCGAGGATAGTCCCTTTTTCGAGGACGGCCATTTCCACTGCGTTGCGGATGTCCAAGCCCAGGGTGGCATAACTGCCGGAAAGCGCGGAGCCCATCCCGATCTTGATGGGCCTGCCCGCAGGGATTTCAATACGTCCCCACTCATCCGCCGTGGAGAGTGCGGGGGCCAGGAGGCAGATCATGGCCAGACAAACCAGTTTCCCGAACCGATATTTCTCCATAGCGTCCTCTCCCATGCCGGGGATGGATTGGGTGGAATCTTGGGCCTGAGGGGTGCACGATGAAAACGTACCATGGATCATAAAGGGAGTCCGGCAGGGTTTCAAGAAGAAATCCGAGCCCGAGAGGGACTCCGAACGGAATGGTGGGGTTTCCCATGCGATAGGGAAACCCCACCGTAGCAGGCTGTTGAAAAACGCGATCTGCTTTTACGCCTTTGGCGTGACGCTTCCTCCTTCGTCATTGCAGCGTACTGGTTGTACGCCTCATTCCTCAGGATTCGCGCGCCTTACATCTCATCGTTTTTGAACAGCCTGTCCGAAATGCTGTTTTTCAACGGGCTGGTGGAACGTGCAATCCAGCGGAGGGACATTCGGGAATGTCTTCCAAACCGCCTTGAGGTTTCCCTCCGCAGGCGATGGAGTCATTTCAGATGTTCTGAGGGGGCTTCGAGAAGCCCGCGCTCGAAAAGGACCCAGGCAGTCCCTTTCCGGGTCCGGGCAATTCCGCTTTTCTTACTGGGGGGGCTTCATTCCCGGACCAGGGTTTCCTTTATGAAGAGACTGGCGATGAAGGCGAGGAGGGCGCAGGCGAAAAAGAGCAGAAATGCGCTGCGGTATCCGGCCAGACTGAATGTATGGTCCGGCTGGATGTGACGTTCGAGCACGAACCCCAGCAGCGGCTGAAACACGGCTCCGCCCGCGAAGGGGAACAAGTTCACCAGGCCCGTGGAGGTCCCCGCCATACGGACGGGAAACAATTCCTTGATCGTGGTGAATCCGATGACCACAACGGCGCTGGAGAATATGCTCAGAAGGAGGCATAACAGGTACAACAGGGGAACGTTCAATCCGTCCGTACGAAAGGCGAGCACGGCGGTGACCCCGACCATCAGGACGCTGGACCCCACCAGCACGGGCTTGCGGCCCCGGAAAACCCGGTTGGAGAGCATGCTCAGCAGGGGGCTGCCCACCACCATGCCCACGGCCAGCATGGAAAGTATACGGCCCGCCTGTTCCTTGCTGAGGCCGTATACCTGCATGAGATAGGGCCCGCCCCACAGTCCCCCGAAGGAAAAAAATACGGCGCAGGTGAAGAAGAACCATATGGCCACGGGCCAGAAGTAGGGATACGTGAGGACCTTGCGGATACCTTCCCCCAGGGGGATGGGAGATTGCTCCTCGATGGTTTGTCTGGAAGGCGAGGGCAGCCCCAAGTCTCCGGGACGGTCCCGAACCAGCAGCCATACCAGGACGGCCAGAAACGCCGTGAACGTTCCCACGGCGATGAAGGAGAAACGCCAGCCGATATGGGAACTCAACACGGCCAGGGGTGCGGCGGCGCTGAGAGACCCGATCCCTCCCATGGCCATGAGAATGCCCGTCATGGTCGCGAATTCCTTCTTGGTGAACCATTCGGCCAGAACCTTCATGGTGGGCACGAACAGCATGGACACCCCGATGCCCACGAGGGTGCGGCCCAGGATGGCCCAGGACGTGGAAGGGGCGAGGCCCAAGATGACGGAGCCCGCGAAGGCCACGAGGAAGAAACTGGTGATGGTGCGCCGGGGTCCCCAGGAATCCGAAAGCAGGCCCGCCGGGAGCTGCATGAGAGCGTAGGGATAGAAATAGGCGGCGCCCAGGAATCCCAGCAGCGCGCCCGACGTCTTCAGGTCCGTCATCATGTCCACGGCGAGCACGGCGGTGCACAGGCGATGAAAGTACACCAGCACATACCCGAGAGCCAGGACCCAGAAAATGATCCAACGCTGCCGGAGCATTCGTTCATAGGGATCGGGATTCATGGAATCTCCCGTAACGGAATGGGTTTTCCCGAATGAAGACCCCCTATCTATGAAGCGGTTCGGAGGCAAAGTCAAGGAGGATGATTCTTGGCAGCCGGTGTCCACCGCGGATTGCGAATGGCGACTCGAAAACAAGATGTTGCACGATTTGGCATTGCATCACGAGGTGTACCGGGCGGCGAGAGATGCCTATCCAATACGCCGGTTCGCATGCCCGGTGGGAGTTCATTCAGGCGGTCCTGGTCTATCGCGGGCCCGACGAATCATACAGGGACCGGGAACGAATGACAGCGACCATCGTTTTGAATGGCTACAAGTCGCCATCAACCATCCGGGAGGGGTACTGGCCCAATTCTGACTGTCCAGTCTCTTGCTCCGGCCAAAGCAAGAAGCGCCCGCGCCCGGTGTCTGCATATCGACATAATTCTGATACATCGCCATCTCGGTGATGAGCCGCTCTCAGGTAAACGCTTTTATGTGCTTCATTTTCTTCTTTCTCAGATCCTTGCTATTTGTGGCGCCCCAAGGTCACCCTTCAAGTGGACCCACAAGATCATTGCCGGATTGATCGCTTAAACAAACAGGAATTTCTTGGCAACCATGGGTCAAAAAACTTGACACGAAAGTACCACAGGTATAGTTGTACCTCAGTAAATCATTAAGTTTTGTGGAATACACTTGGAGATGGATTCGGTGAGAAGGCAGACAAGAACCAACGGCGGACGCAAGGTGCACATCACCTTGCCGGAAGAGACCCACCAGCGGCTCAGGATCAAGTGCGCCATCGAGGACGTGACGATTCAAGAATTTGTCGCCCGGCTGATCGAGAGTTCGGTTGCAGGTGTCGAGGTGATGCGGAATGGCGGGCGACGGCAGAAAGGAGGCTAAACGGATGGAATCGAATTCAAAACCGGGATGCCTCGATTTTTTCGCCGGAAGCGGGCTGGTGGCCGAAGGGCTGAAAGACTTTTTTCAAACCGTTTGGGCGAATGATATCTGCGAGAAAAAAGGCAGAGTCTTCTGCGCCAACCACGATAGCAAAGTTTTCCATCTTGGTTCAATCGACAACGTGAAAGGCGGTGAGTTGCCCCCAGCTCTGTTGTCATGGGGCAGTTTTCCGTGCCAGGATCTTTCATTGGCCGGGAACATGGGTGGGCTTTCAAGCTCCAGGAGCGGTTTGGTCTGGCAATGGCTCCGGGTGATGGATGAGCTGCCGAATCGGCCTCCGCTGGCGGTTGCGGAAAATGTCTTCGGTTTGGTATCCGCAGCGAAGGGAGAGCATTACCGGAAACTTCACAATGCCTTGGTTGAAAGAGGATACAAAGTCGGAGCGGTCGTAATTGATGCCGCCCATTGGGTGCCGCAGTCAAGAAAGCGTATTTTCGTCATTGCCGTTGACGCCGGAATTCCGACAGACCAATTTGAAACGGACCATCCTGCTTGGTGTCATCCCCCGTCCATCGTTCGGGCGATGAAGGGTTTGAAAGGCTGGGTTTCGTGGAATCTTCCCAAGCCCCCGGCAAGAGAAAAGAAACTTGATGATGTGATTGAATTCTCCGCGCCCTATGATGAACCTGAAAAGCAGGAACGTCTACTGTCAATGGTGCCACAGAAGCATCGCGAGAAAATGATAGCCGCCGGCCAAAGCGGTCGAACGGTTTTTCCAGGCTATAAACGCATCAGACATGGCCAACAGGTTTTGGAACTGCGTTTCGATGGCGTCGCCGGGTGCCTGCGAACGCCCGAAGGCGGCAGCAGTCGTCAATTTCTGGTCATAAAGGAAAACGGTTCATTCAGAACCCGTCTTCTTACGGTCAAGGAAGCGGCCGCCCTGATGGGCGCGCCGAAAAACTACAAACTGCCCGGCGCGTATAACGATGGGTACAAGGCGATGGGTGACGCTGTCGCCGTTCCAGTATCCCGCTATCTCGCTGAGAACCTGCTTTCTCCGCTCGCCGAACTGTTAAAGCAAAGCGGTTTCCGATGACGTACAATGAAAAACTCAAGGAATTCGTTCACAAAAACCGCATGAAGGGCAAAGGATCTCTTTGCGTAGCCTTGGTAGTGACGCGCCACGGGAAAAAACTCGGGATGCCTCTTGGTCCGGAAGCCTTGCTCACCGATCGCGGCGGACAAGTCATGGGACTTGGGAAATCCGCTGTACAGTCTATTCTGAAAGAACATGGCATTGATCGCGTACTGGCCGAAGAAGGCGGGCGCACCAGCAGAGGGAGCGTGGGCAACATGCGGAATTATGTGGCTTTCCTAAATGAGCTTCACGCTTCCGGCCCTATTGATTTCGAGCAGGTGGAAGCGTGGTGGATTGAACGTGTGCGAGAATTTTTCTTGGGCAAACCCTTTGTTCTACGGTTTGACGCCTCCAAATCCCTTCGCGCTGTGATCCGGGATCTGCTGCTCCAAGCCGAGAAACGGCAAGCGCAGGCCAATGGCTCAACCTTTGTCGGAACCGTACTTCAACATTTGGTCGGCGCGAAACGGAACCTTCTTCTCGATTCACCGCTCGAGCATCACGGCGCGAACGTATCGGACGACGTGTCAGGGCGAGAAGGTGATTTCACAGTCGAGGATGTCGCCATTCACGTAACCACATCACCCTCCGAAGCACTTATCCGCAAGTGCAGGCGTAATCTCGACAACGGCATGAAGCCCGTCATCATCACCACCTATCGCGGTGCGGTTTTGGCGGAAGGCTTGGCCGAACAGGCTGACATGGCGGATAGACTTGATGTTTTCGAGGCGGAGCAGTTCATCGCGGGCAACCTGTATGAAATCGGCAAGTTTGCCCGGATTGGCCGTCGAACCACGGCTGAGCGCCTCATCGCAGAATACAACGCCATTGTAGACGAATGCGAAACCGATCCAAGCCTGAGAATTGATGTTGCTCGATGACTGATGTTTTTCCGAACGAGAAGCGAAGCTGGATTATGAGCAGGGTTCGGGAGAAGAACACCTCTCCCGAAATCAAGGTACGCTCGTTGATTCACCGACTCGGAGTGCGGTTCCGTCTTCACAGAAAAGACCTTCCCGGCAAACCTGACCTGGTTTTTCCTTCCCGAAAGAAAATTATCTTTGTTCACGGCTGTTTCTGGCATGGACATGACTGCTCCAGGGGCAAGCGCAAACCCAAATCCAATAGCGACTACTGGGTTGAAAAAATCCGCCGTAACAGCGAACGGGATGCCCGCCACCAATCCAAACTAGAATCCCTCGGCTGGGATTTCCTCGTGGTCTGGGAATGCGAGACCAAGGACATCGAGGCTCTCGCCTTTCGTATTCTTTCTTTCCTGAATCCGTGATGTGCTCATATAGACAGTCGGTGTAGCGGCTTTGAAGACAAGGTTTCGGACCTTCTTTCGCGTCTGAGGTGGATCAAAGGCTCTATCCGCGGTGTTTCGCTGCAGCTTCTCTATGGCCTTCGGCGCATGAAATTTCGCCCACGCCGCTGCGTGGTCGAGATGACAAAGAATGCCGTTTACAAGAATATCCATAACCGCCGGCCCATTTACTCCCGACAGCGATCCGTCTGGTTGGGGATGTCGGCGTACGAACCCTGTAAAAGCATTCGCGGGGGGAAATCATGATGTCCAATGCCGGCCCTGCGCCCCTTCTCCAGCCCCGCCGATGATCGGCGGCATCGGTCCCGGGTTCGAGGTCATAGCCCGAGCTATTTTTTCCCTTGCATTTTCGGCGGATTTTAATTATACAAATCAAGCCTTTTTATAGGAAGAACTCGGGGGGTTCCGGTACGGCGGCAATGAGAAGTCGGGGAATGGGAGACGTAATGGCTGGAAGCCGAAGTCCGGGGCGGGAATTGAGATTTTTCTGCGAGCGGGTGTGCGGGTGCACGTCCCGAAATCGGGTTTTGTAACCAATTCTTGAAGCATCTCCGATTGTTCGAGACCTGGCAGGCAATCCGTAAGGGACCGCGAGGCTCGGGCAGGTAAGATGCTTTTTTCATTAGGAGTGACCGGGTTTCCTTGAGAAAGAGCGGCAGGGTGCTCTTCTCGGGGACCCCGTATCGGGTAAGCGGCGTGGGAACGGTGGAGGCCGGAATGACACAGGAAGTGAAGATGATCTCCATAGCCATGGGGGACTCGACGGGCCGGGTGCCCGCGGGTACGTCCGTGGGGGAGGCCGTCTCCCGGCTCGGAGGGGGAGCGCCCGACGACTTGGTGGCGGTGCGGGACAACGGCCGGCTGTTGGACCTGTCCCAAGCGATTACGGCGGATGCGCGACTGACCCCCGTTACGGCCCGATCCAAGGAAGGACTCGAAATTCTGCGCCACAGTGCGGCTCACGTGATGGCCGAGGCGGTTCGAGAACTCTTTCCCGGCGTGAAAGTCACCATCGGACCCGCCATCGAGAACGGCTTCTATTACGATTTCGACTACGAACGGCCCTTTGTTCCGGATGATCTTCCCGCTATCGAGGCCCGGATGAAAGACATCGTGGCCCGCGCTCTTCCGTTCCGCAGGAGCGAATTGAGCCGGAAGGAGGCCATCGACCTGTTCCGGAATTTGGGAGAGCCCTACAAGGTGGAAATGCTCGAAGAAATGGAGGCGGAAACCGTCTCGATTTACGAGCAGGGATCCTTCGTGGATTTATGCCGCGGTCCTCACGTGCCCGATACCGGCGCCATCCGGGCTTTCAAGCTGACCGGCGTGGCCGGTTCCTACTGGCGGGGCGACGAGAAGCGGCAGCAGCTACAGCGGATTTACGGGACGGCCTTCTTCGATGCCGAATCCCTGGAGTTGTATCTGTATCGATTGGAGGAGGCTCAGCGCAGGGACCATCGTAAGCTCGGGAAGGAACTGGACCTGTTTTCCTTCCACGAAGAAGCCGGCGCCGGCCTGGTGGTGTTCCACCCCAAGGGCGCGCTGCTTCGCACGCTGCTTATGGACTTTGAACGGAAAGAGCATTTCCGGCGCGGTTACCAGGAAGTCGTCGGGCCTCAGTTGCTCAAACTGGACTTGTGGAAACAATCCGGGCATTATGAGAACTACCGGGAAAACATGTATTTCACGGAAATCGAGAATGTGGCGTACGGCATCAAACCTATGAACTGCCTGGCCCACATGCTCATCTACCAGTCCCGTGTCCGCAGTTTCCGGGATCTGCCCATCCGCTATTTCGAATTGGGTACGGTGCACCGGCACGAACGGTCGGGCGTATTGCACGGATTGACTCGGGTTCGCCAGTTTACCCAGGATGATGCGCACATTTTATGTACGCCGGAGCAATTGAACGGGGAAATCAAGGGAGTATTGGAGTTTGTCGCCGATGTGATGAAGCTGTTTGATTTCCCGTTCGAACTGGAGCTTTCCACGAGACCTGAGAAGTCCATCGGTTCCGATGAATCCTGGGAACGAGCCACCGCCGCGTTGTCCCAGGCGCTCGACGATCTCGGCTTGCCCTACGAGGTGAACGAGGGGGACGGAGCCTTTTACGGTCCCAAGATCGACGTCAAGATCCGGGACGCACTGGACCGGAGTTGGCAGTGCGCCACGATCCAGGGGGATTTCACCCTTCCGGAACGGTTTGATCTGACCTATGTGGGGTCGGATAACGAACGGCATCGTCCCATCATGATCCATCGGGTGATCCTGGGATCTCTGGAACGGTTCATGGGGGTGCTCATCGAACATTACGGCGGCGCGTTTCCCGTGTGGCTTTCCCCGGTCCAGGCCGTGTTGCTCAGCGTCACGGATCGCAACATTCCCTTTGTGGAAGAAACCTGCCGTCGAATGATCCGGGCGGGCCTTCGGGTGGAGAAAGACGTGCGGAACGAGAAATTGGGGTTCAAAATCCGGGAAGCCCAACTGCAAAAGATTCCATACATGCTCGTGGTGGGGGATCGGGAATCCGAATCCGGCACCCTGGCTCCCCGGATGCGTGACGGGAAGAACCTGAAGAATATGCCGGTGGATGATTTCATCGCCATGCTTTTGAAGGAAAGCGAGCCTCTGCTTCCTCACAGGGACGCTGAAGCGCGATGAGAGCGGCATCGGAGTATCGGCGGACGGAATACTGCAGTGTACGAACTCAGGCCGGAAAGCTTGAGGACCCTGCGGTCCGATATAACGAAATCCGTCGGAGAAGGAGACGTGTCGGGAGGTGAAGGGAATAGTCAAGCAAAAGGTTCGCGTCAATAGGCAGATACGGGCCAACGAAGTCCGATTGATTACTTCGGACGGCAAGCAGGCGGGGATCGTACCTTTTCAGAACGCCCTGGATATTGCCGTGTCCGAGGGACTGGACTTGGTAGAGGTGGCGCCGGAAGCGGAGCCGCCGGTCTGCAAAATCATGGACTACGGCAAGTTCAAGTACGAGCAGAGCAAACGCTCCCAGCAGGCCAAGAAGAAGCAGGTCACGGTCCAAGTCAAGGAAGTCAAGTTCCGGCCCAAGATCGAGGATCATGACTTCCAGTTCAAGTTGAAAAACATCCGAAAGTTTCTGGAGCAAAAAAACCGGATCAAAGTCACGCTCATGTTCCGGGGCCGCGAGATTGCGTTCAAGGACCTGGGTCTCCAGGTCATGGCGCGGGTAGTTCAGGAAATGGGTGACGAGATCGTGGTGGAGCAGCATCCCAGACTGGAAGGCCGGACGATGACCATGATGCTGTCTCCGAAGTCATGATGTGACGCTCCACAAAGCGATGGGCGTTCGTCCGGTGCGACGGGCGCGGCGGAAACGGGACGGGGGTTTCGGCGGAACCGGTCTTCGTGTTTTTCCAACGCCGGGAATCGGTTTCGCCTGTTTCGGAGAACCCAGACAAGGGTTGGGCGCCCCTTGCCGTGGTTGTGGAGTTTCTTTTGTAAAATCAGCGAGTTAGCCCGAAAAGGGGGATGATATGCCCAAGATCAAGACCCACCGGGGGGCGGCGAAACGCTTTACGCTGACCGGATCGGGAAGAATCAAACGAACCAAGGCTTATGCCAGTCATATTCTGACCAAAAAGACCTCCAAGCGGAAGCGCTCCCTGCGCCAGACCACGTTGATACACCAGAGAGACGCCAGAAAGGTCCGCATGCTCATTCCATATGCATGACCGCTGCGCCGACTTCATGGGAGGTTCGGGGGTCGAAACCGGACAAGGAGTTTGAATCATGCCCAGGGTAAAACGGGGCTTTAAAGCCCGAAGACGTCGTAACAAAGTACTCAAGCTGGCCAAGGGGTATCGCGGGGGTCGGAGTCGGATGTACCGCACGGCAACGGAAACCGTGGATCGGGCCTTGAATTTCGCCTACCGGGACCGGAAGGTGCGCAAACGTGAATTCCGGAGGCTCTGGATTGCCAGAATCAATGCGGCGGTCCGCTCCGAAGGGATGAGTTACAGTGAGTTCATGAGTCGTTTGAAGAAGGCCGGGATCGAGATGGACCGGAAGGTGCTTAGCGATTTGGCCATCAGGGATCCGCAAGCCTTCGAGCGGATTATAGATCAGGCGCGGTCCGCGGCGTGATGGGCGTCCTGCACCTTCCCCGCTTTTCTTCTCGAACCGGGGGATCCAGGTGAAAGAAGCGCTCGAACGACTCAGGGAGCAGGGACTTTCCCGGCTGTGGCAGGCATCCGATCCGGAACAACTGGAGTCGATCCGGATCGACTTGTTTGGACGGAAAGGCTCGCTTCCGGCCCTCATGAAGAATCTGGGTCGGGCGGCGCCTGAGGAGCGTCCCGAACTGGGCCGGCTGGCCAACCGGGTTAAGTCGGAACTGGAGGCGGCCCTGGAGCAGGTGCGGGAACGCATGGTCCAGAGCAAGCAGACTTCCCTTCCCGCATTGGATGTCACTTTGCCCGGCCGGCGGCCTGCTCGTGGGGGCGTGCATCCGGTGACCCGGGTCATGTGGGAAATCTGTGAGCTGTTCGAACGGATGGGTTTTTCGGTGGCGGAAGGTCCGGAGATCGAGACGGACTACTACAATTTCGAAGCCTTGAACATCCCCCGGGATCATCCCGCCCGTGACATGCAGGACACCTTGTATGTCTCCGAATCCGTGGTTCTGCGCACCCATACGTCTCCCATGCAGGTGCGAACCATGGAACGGCGGCGGCCGCCGGTGCGGATTATCGCGCCCGGGAAGGTATACCGAAGAGACTCGGACATCACCCACACCCCCATGTTTCACCAAGTGGAGGGATTGTTGGTGGATCGAGGCGTCCGGTTCGGGGACCTCAAGGGGCTTCTCATCGCATTTGCTCACCGCATGTTCGGCTCGGATGTGAACGTGCGCTTTCGGCCCAGCTTCTTCCCTTTTACCGAACCCAGCGCGGAGATGGACATTCAATGCGTCCTGTGCAAAGGGAGCGGGTGCCGCTTGTGCTCTCAGACGGGCTGGCTCGAAATTCTGGGCTGCGGTATGGTGGATCCCAACGTATACCGATTCGTGAACTACGACGAGGACGAGATTTCCGGATTCGCGTTCGGCATGGGCGTTGAACGGATCACCATGCTCAAGTATGGTATCGATGACATCCGCCTATTTTACGAGAACGACGTACGCTTTCTAAATCAATTCTGAGTCGGCCCGGGTCGTGGAGCGAGTCGGGCGGGATGACGGGCGGCGTGTTCACGCGGCGTAGGCCGGAGTCCCCTCCGATTATCGGTGGGACCGGCGAATGCATCGGACGATCCGGAAGGGAATTGCCGCCGCGGGTCCCGGGGCCGACCCTGCCGAACACGGTTCGTTCCAAGTCCTCCAACACGCGGAGATAGTCCGCGTTCCCGGCGAGTTCCGATATCCAACGAATAAGGACTGACGGTTCATCATGCGGATCAGTTTCAATTGGATCAAGCAATACGTGGATGTGGACGCAAGTCCCGCGGAAGTGGCCAAACGCTTGACCATGGCCGGTCTCGAGGTGGAGGGTCTGGAGAATCGATACCCCGTGATTTCCGGGGTGATCGCAGGCCGTATCGAAGCGGTGGTTCCCCATCCCGACGCGGAAACCTTGAAGATATGCCGTATGAGCACGGGTTCCGAGACCATGGACGTGGTATGTGGGGCCCCCAATGCGGCTCCCGGCCTGTGCGTCCCTCTGGCTTTGGAGGGCGCCCAGCTTCCTTCGGGCCTTCGTATCGGCCGAAGCACCATCCGGGGAATCGTTTCCGGGGGGATGCTCTGTTCGGAGAAGGAGCTGGGCCTGAGCGAGGAAGGTTCCGGCGTCATGGTGCTTGAAGGAGACACCGTTCCGGGAACCTTGCTGGAGAAGGTACTGAGTCTCGAGGATTTCATTCTGGAGATCGGACTGACCCCGAATCGACCCGATTGCATGAGCGCTCTCGGAATCGCCCGGGAGGTGGCGGCGCTTTTCGGCGCCCGGCTTCGGTATCCTCCGATACGGGTGCCGGAGACGGGACCGCCGGTTCAGGAGGCCGCTTCCGTGACCATCCTGGATCCGAAAGCCTGTCCGCGTTATGCGGCCCGCCTGGTACGCGGGGTCCGGATCGGGCCGTCTCCGTATTGGCTGAGGGAAAAGCTCCATTCCACGGGTATCCGGAGCATCAACAATGTGGTGGATGTCACGAATTACGTGCTCATGGAGTTCGGCCAGCCTCTCCATGCCTTTGACTTCCAGCGCCTGGAGGAACATCGCATTGTGGTGCGGAGAGCCCGAGTCGGAGAACGATTCTCCACGCTGGATGGTGTTGAAAGAGGCCTGCCCGAAGGAGCCCTCTTGATTTGTGACGGGCGGAGACCGGTGGCCCTGGCGGGGATCATGGGCGGATTGAATTCGGAGATCGAGGAGACCACCCGGGACGTGCTGATCGAAAGCGCCTATTTTGATCCCGTGACGATACGCCGAACATCCAAGAAATTGGGTCTTTCCACGGAGGCTTCTTACCGATTCGAACGGGGCATCGATCCGGGAGGCGTGGTGCGGGCCGTGGACCGGTGCGCCCAATTCATGGTGGAGCTTGCGGGTGGAGAAGCGTCCCGGGGCGTCATCGACGTGTATCCGGAGGAATACTCCCCCCGCGCGCTTTCCCTGAGAGTTTCCAGGACCAACGACTTCCTCGGTACGAGCTTGTCCGCCCGGGATATGGCCCGGTATCTCGATGCGCTGGAACTCGAGGTGAACGAAGACGGCGAAGATCGGTTGCAGGTGACCTGTCCCACGTTTCGCCGGGACCTGGAACGGGAAGTGGATCTGGTGGAGGAGGTGGCTCGCCTTTACGGGTACGATGCGATCCCCGTGTCCTACCCTTCGGCTCACGAGGCCACAGCCCCCAGAAGCGAGGAACTCCTTGGCCGGCTGAAAGCCGCGCGCGTGGCGCGGTCCGCCGGGTTTCACGAGGTGGTCAATTACAGTTTCATTTCACCGGCGTGGTTTGACCGGTGCGGATTCCGAGCGGGGGAGGAGAGGCGTGACGCCGTGCCTGTTCTGAATCCCTTGAGCGAAGATCAATCCGTTATGAGAACCACTCTTCTGCCTGGGCTTCTGGGGAACGTCCAGCGAAACGCGGCCTTCCGCAATACGGACTTGAAGCTGTTCGAACTGGGAAGGATCTATCTGCCCC
Organism: uncultured Thermodesulfobacteriota bacterium; assembly: GCA_964597345.1. Lineage (GTDB taxonomy): Bacteria > Desulfobacterota > Desulfarculia > JACQYL01 > JACQYL01 > CAZQXK01. Next base: position 16,316 of record CAZQXK010000069.1, read on the forward strand.
GCGGTGCAACCACGCCCGCCGGAGAGCGTCATGTGCTGGCCGCGGTGCATTCCGGGTTGAGAGAGCCTTTTGCGTGGTGCCGGGATAAAGCCGAGGCGGACTTTTGGGACATCAAAGGCGCGGTGAGTCTCCTTCTGGATGAATTCCGGGTCGAGGGCGCCGAATTCGAACCGGAAACAGAGACCCCGCCTTTCGCCCCGGAGGAATCGGCCCGATTGCTCATCCGGGGAAGCCGGGTGGGCGCGCTGGGACGCATCTCGGATGCGGTGCGTCAGGCTTTCGATATCCCCTTTGCAGTGTATGGATTCGAACTGGATTTGGATGCCCTTATGGAGTTTCGGGGGGGGCTTGTGCAGGTCCGGTCCCTGCCCAAATTCCCGGCGGTGGCCCGAGACTTGGCCGTGGTCGTTTCACGGGATACGGCTTCGGCGGCCATCGAGCGGGTGATCCGTAATTCCGCCCCGGATCCGTACCTGGAAGGCTTCCATCTGTTCGATGTGTACCGTGGGGATCAGATAGGATCCAACGAGGTGAGCCTGGCCTACCGTATCGTGTACCGGGCGGAAGACCGGACACTAAACGACGAGGAAGTGAATCGAATGCATGAATCCTTGATCCAGGCTGTGCTGAAGAGCACGGGAGGCCGACTGCGGGGGTGAAAATGACCAAGAAAGACCTTGTAAAGCGGATCCACGAACAAACGGGGCTACCGGCAACCCGGATATCGGACATCGTGGAAACTCTTCTGGAAACGGTTAAGGAATCCCTCGAACAAGGCGATGCGGTAAAGATTTCCCGATTCGGACAATTTGTGGTAAAAAAAAAGAGAGAGCGCCCGGGCCGGAATCCTCAAACTGGAGAGTCCATGGTTATACCCGCCCGATCGGTGCTTACATTCAAGCCCAGTAACATGCTCAGGGACCGGGTGAACCGGCGGTCCTGACGAGGCGGTGCCCTATTATGGCCACTCTGCCGGACAAGCTTTACTTTCGAATCGGGGAAGTAAGCCGAATCACCGGTCTGGAGCCGCATATCCTTCGATATTGGGAGACGGAGTTCGAAGAGATCCGGCCCCAACGCTCCAACAAACAGCGCTTGTACCGGAAAGGCGATGTCGAACTCATCCTGCACATCAAAGATCTTCTGTATACCGAGAAATTCACCATTTCCGGAGCCCGTAAGCGGATCCGGGATGAACGCTCCGGATCCCGCGGGAAGAAGCCGTCTCCAGGTCTCCTTGAAACCCTCGAAGAAATCCGACAGGAACTTGTGGAGATCAAGAAGCTTCTCGATTCCGGCAAGCGCCGTGGATGAACGCGATTCCGCACGGAATCGCCCTGTCTTCATTCCCGTTCCCGAAGGAGTCCGGGAGCCCCGTCTGAGTTAACATCCTCTCCGCGTGTTCGGAGTCCTCCGCCGTCAGAGCCGTCCGGAACATTCAAGGGGGATTGTGTGAGAAGAACGGATCGTATGATGGATTCCCTGGAGGACCAGGAACGGATCATCGTCCGCGCACGGGTTTGCCGTATCGGAATGTGCCTGGGACAGCATCCGTACGTGGCGCCGGTGAACTTTGGATACGAGCGTGGATCGCTGTTCTTTCACTCGGCCCGCGAGGGAAAGAAGATCCGTATTCTCCGGGAGAACCCGAGGGTGTGTTTCGAAATGGAAGGCGATGTGGAGGTGACTCCGGCACCGGTTTCCTGCCGGTGGGGTATGAGATACGAGAGCGTCATCGGCTATGGAACGGCGACCTTTCTGGAAGATCCCCAAGACAAGGCCAGGGGGTTGGGGATTCTGTTCCGTCACTACGCACGGGAATCAATGGTGGTTTCCAACGAGGAGTTGGCGACCGTGGTCGTGGTCCGGGTGGACATCGAATCCATGACGGGGAAATGCTCCGGCAATGTGTTGGAAGGGATCAGGACTCGTTTTCGCTGAGCAGTTGGAGTCCGTAATATACGTAGTGGAGGCCCGACAGCGCCGTGATCCCCGTGGTGATCCAGAACAGGACGTAGAGTGAAGAGAAGGTGAAGATCCCGGATGCGTCCACGAGCACTGCAAGCAGCGTGACGATCTGGGCGCAGGTGGTGAACTTGCTCAGCACGGAAGGATTCATGGGAAACATGCCTTTGAAGAGGGTGAGTACGGCTACGCCCATAAGGATCAACACATCCCGGCTGATGACCACCACGGCGAGCCATTCGGGAATTACCTGGATGGATGCCAACACGATATAAGCGGAGGACAGAAGCAGCTTGTCCGCAATCGGGTCCAGGTAGCTTCCCAGGGTGGTTTTCTGTTTCAAGGCGCGGGCGATGAGACCGTCCGCCGCGTCCGAGACTGCGGCGATGAGAAAGACGAACAGGGCCGGGACAAACCGGCGTTCCATCAGGACGATGACGAACACCGGAGTCAGAACGATCCGGAAGGCGGTGATGCTGTTGGCCAGGTTTATGGGGACGCGCATACTGTCTTTGGCAGCCCGTTCAAGGGGACAACACGGTGAGAATCACGCCTCTTTGAGGATCCATACGTGTGGTAACCGCAAATCCTTCGAACCCCACCGACGCCAGACGCTGAATCAATTCCTCTTCCACGCCCAGAAACTGAACGAATAGATCAAATTCTCCCGGTATCACGGAACGGAGTTGAACCGATTGAACTCCCGGCACCCGGTTCTGAAGGGCATCCCGCACCTGTTCGAATACCTGAAATCGCCGTACGTTTTCCAGGGTGACCTTGAGCCGGGTGGAGGGTTTTTCAGCCATGTCCGTGGACCGTTCGGCCCAGGCCTTGACCTCGCCGGTTACCGCGTCGCTCAAGCCTTGAGTCGCTTTCCGCCGGGCCGTGCGGAGATCCGGCTCTTCGGAATACGTTTGCGCCCGGGATCGGTGCGCCAGCATGGATGTGGATACATCGATCCACTGGAAATCGACATCCGCCAAACATCGGATTATCCTGGACGTTTCCGGGGAGGGGCCGCAGGTGATATTCCAAGAGCCGTACAGCACCAGGTCGGCGTTCTTCTGTCGGCCGAGGTCGGCCCGTGTGATCGTGGACAGGGCGCTCACATCGTGGGTATGCGCGCCGGGATCCACGGGCCGGTATCCCATGGTCGTCAGTACTTCCATGAGAACCTGTTTTACGTGAGGCCCGCCCGAATCGGGACCCTGCAACAACAGGAGGACCGACGGCGCATCGTTCCGGCTCGACGTCCGGAATCCCGCGGCGATGAGTGTGTTCTCCAGATCCTTTCGGAGAAGGGACACGGTGAGGAGCATGATATACAGATTCCGAGTCTGGTCCTGCGCCAGTATGCGGTATTCCTTCACCAGGCCCTGACCGTACAAAAGGATCACGTCCCCCAATTTGGCCAGCCCCGAGGCCAACGATTGCCGGGGAATCATTTGCTCCAGCGCCCGTTGAACCGCATTGTTCAGACCCTGCTCGAGGGCCTGGTTCCGGGCCGTAACCAAATCGCCGCTCTGAATGGGGGCCGTGCCCAGCACCGTGACCTCGACGACTCCTTCGCTCCCTGATGAAGAACCCGCAGCCGGCGAAACACCCGCCGCGAGAACGAGGAGAAGACACCAGAAGCCCACTTGCCGGAAACGTCCGATCATTCCGCCTCTATCCTTGATAATGGAAATCATGATCTCCCGGCAGGCTGATCCAGGAAGCGGTTTCAGCCGTTCCATCGAGTCCCGGGTCCCCGGCGATGCACTCCGGCTGTATTTCGTTGCCGGGGCTTGAACCGTCTAACGCCTATCATTGCTTGTGTCCGGATCTGTAACAGAAATCCGTCGTCAATACAAGCCGGCTTCCGGGACGGAGGGGCCTCGTTTCGAATGACGGTTCGAGGCGATGCAGCCACCGGCACCCTACCAGCCCGTTGAAAAAAAGCATTTCGGACAGGCTGATCAAAAACGATGAGATGCAAGGCGCACGAATCCTGAGGAATGAGGAGTACAACCCGTACGCCGCAATGACGAAGGATGAAGCGCAACACAGCAGATCGCGTTTTTCAACAGCCTGCTACGCACGGGAAAGCCTGGTCGGGTCTGAAAGCAGGCGGATTCCGCAGACTTGACAAGACGCGGCGCCGAATTATTTTCTAGGTCGAAAGCTGAATGGAACGTGCGGTTCGATGACTTGCTCTGTCCGACGGGCGCCCGTACAATAAGGAAAACTACTGTATTCCGAAAAGGGATGTGCGCCATGTTTGATGTGATCGAACGTAAGAAATCGGCCGAGGTGGACCGGTTCCGCAGAGAAGTGGATCGCATGTTTCAGGAATTCCTGGACCGGTTCCCTGTACTGCCTATGACCGGGTTCCAGAGAGCGTCTTCCGTGCCGGTATCCGCGTTGCGTGAAACGGAGGATGAATTTACCATGACCGCGGAACTTCCCGGCATGCGTGCGGAAGATGTGGAGGTGTCTCTGGCGGGTAGGACCATTACCATCAATGCACGGGAACAGGAGGAGAAAGAAGAGAACGGAGAGTTCGTGCGTCGTCAGGAACGCAGGTACGAGTCGTTGACCCACAGCCTGGAGCTCCCGGTGGCCGTGGATGTGGAAGGGATCCGGGCCACGTTCGACGGAAGGGTGTTGGAGATCCGGTTGCCGAAAGCGAGACGCAACCGCATCCAGATCATCCCGAAATAGAGAGGAGGTACGCGTCATGGTGCGAATTCGATGGAGGGGGGATCCGTTTGAGGAAAGTCCCTTGGGCAATCTCAACCGCTTGAGGGACGAGATGAACCGATTGTTCGAAGGCTACTATGCACCGGAACGTTTCACCTTTGGAGTGGGCGTGTACCCGGCGGTCAATGTCTATGAAGAGGCGGATACGTTTCGGGTGACGGCCGAGTTACCCGGTATGGATCCGGGAGACATCGACATATCGGTACAGGGGGACAATCTGGTCCTGAGGGGTGAAAGCAAACCTCAAACCGGCGAGGGGGTAAGTTACCACCGACGGGAGCGAAGGAGCGGCGCATTCAACCGGGTCTTGTCCCTGCCCGAGCGGGTGGATGCCGGTAAAGTCTCGGCCGAATATGTGAAGGGTGTCCTGCGGGTGACATTACCCAAGGCGGAGGAAGCCAAACCCCGGCGGATTTCGGTCAGCGCAGGGTGAGAGGAGGATGTCATGGCGGCGAGCAACGTGGAGGTTCATGAGAAAAAAGAAGTGGAGCGCCGTACGGAAAGCACCAAAGAGGCCCCCTTGTTCGTGCCCCGGGTGGATATATTCGAAGATCAGGATGCTTTGACGCTTCTGGTGGACATGCCCGGGGTTTCCAGTGACGGCGTGAACATCAATCTCGAAAACAACCAATTGACGGTATATGGAAAGACCCATCCGGTGGAGCCTGCGGGATCGCCGGTGTACTCGGAATATCGGGTGGGGGATTATACTCGGAGCTTTACATTGTCTACGGAAATCGACCAGTCGGGTATCGAGGCCGCCATGAAGAACGGCGTGCTGCGGCTTCGACTTCCCAAGGCGGAATCCCTGAAACCCAAGAAGATTGAGGTGCAGACGGGGTGATGTCCGACGGGACGGGATAGGCGTCACGGATAACCATTCACGGGGGGACTTCGGGAGGAGGTCTCCCCGGGTTCCGTCTTTGGACCTTGCCGGGGGGCCTGCGGAAAACCGGAGATCCCCATTCCGCAAACCTTGGGAAAGATGTGGCGGAAATCTTCCGACTCGGACAGCTTCTCCTGATATTCTGTGAACGGGCGCGGATTCGGTGGAATTGCGTATGAGTTCCGGTAAGAAGGACTACTACGCCATTTTAGGAGTAGCCAGGGACGCGGATTGCGAGAGGATCCGGAAAGCATACCGGGAAAAGGCCCGCGAGACCCATCCGGACTGCGGAGGACAGGCAGGGCGTGATTTTCTGGAGGTTCAAGAGGCTTACGAGAACCTGCGTGATCCCGCCAAGCGCTCGGCGTACGACCGGGGGCTGAATCGGGTCTCTGTGACTGTGTTCCGGGAATCTGCTTTCCCTTCCAGGGATAGCCTGTGGAACCGGCCGGGAGGGGGTTCGCTGTTCGAGATCCTGGACCGCTTATTCGAGGCGCCTCTGCCCGGTGGCAGGCTTAGGAAGCGGGAAAGAGCCTGGTCCGTGGATCTCGTTTTGTCGCCTCATGAACGGCGGACGGGCATTCGGGTGTTGCTGGAAGTTCCCTACCGTGGGGTGTGTTCCCGGTGCCGGGGACTGGGCCGACAGGGGCTGTGGCCGTGTACGGCGTGCGGCGGTCTGGGCCGGGTGGGTAAAACCCAGCCCGTGGTGGTGGACATTCCCGCCGGTGCGGCGCCGGGAAGGGAACTGGAATTCGACCTGCAGGCGGTGGGCCTCGACGGCCGGCTGGTGTGCCGGATCTGTCTTTCCGGGGAAGATTCATAGCAGACTATATGGGGGTGTGGAATTTCCCGGGCGGTGCTGAGCGCCCGGACGGGGAGGCAGAGGAAAGCGGTTGACAGGCCGCGGGGATGGTGGTAGTCAGGAGCGACGTTTGCGGCGGGACGTAGCGCAGTCTGGAAGCGCACCTGAATGGGGTTCAGGGGGTCGGAGGTTCAAATCCTCTCGTCCCGACC
>CAZQXK010000070.1:0-22663 GCA_964597345.1 uncultured Thermodesulfobacteriota bacterium
ACGGGTTGTACGCCTCATTCCTCAGGATTCGCGCGCCTTGCATCTCATCGTTTTTAAACAGCCTGCCCGAAATGTTGTTTTTCAACGGGCTGCTATGCGGGGCGATGTATTTTCCGTTTTCCGGATCCGGACGGAAATTCCGTATCGAGGATACCCCATGAACGAATACTCGAAAGAACGGCGACTCATCCATCTGAACGATTCTTTTCATTTCCAATGCGGGCCTGGAGCTTCCTGCTTCACCCAGTGCTGCCGGGATGTGACCATATTTCTCACTCCCTACGACGTCATTCGGATGAAGAACCGGGTTGGCATTTCGTCCGGTGAATTCCTGGAGCAATACACCACGACCCTCAAGATCACCGATAAGCCCCTTCCCCTCGTCGTGCTCAAGATGGGTGAGGACCGGGACAAGCTCTGCCCCTTCGTAACACCGGAAGGCTGCCGAATTTACACGGATCGCCCCTGGCCCTGCCGCATGTACCCCCTGGATCAATCCGGTCCCGTGACCTTCCGAGTGATTGGAGAACCCTCAAGTTGCAAGGGCCTTGAAGCCTCGTCCCCTATCCAAGTCTCCGACTACCTGGTGGACCAGGGCGTTCTCATATATCGCGAAATGGAAACTCTGTTCGAGGAAATCACCGGCCACTCAGGCATGCGAAATATCCAAGCAACCCACGAACAAGTGGAACAGATGCTGTTCATGGCCCTGTACGACTTGGACGCCTTCCGCAGTTTCGTTTTCCAGAGCCGTTTTCTCCAGACCTATCAGGTGGATGTCCACATCGTGGAGAACATCCGTCGCAGCGACGTGGAACTGATGAAATTCGCCTTCCAATGGGTCCGGCATGGCTTGTTCGGAGACCCCTTCTATCCACTTCAATCCTCCGACCCGCCTCCTAGTTCATAACAGCCGCTTGATAAACGGTATTTCGGGCAGGTTGGTCAAGAACGATGAGATGCAAGGCGCGCGAAACCTGAGGAATGAGGCGTACTCACGGTGCGCCGTCGTCACGCCAAAGGCGTGACACAGATCGCGTTTTTCAACAGCCTGATCAAGAAAGCGGATACCCCATGAAGTCAAAAACCAACGAAACCCAATTCGAGCCTTTGACATCCGGCCGATTTCGTTTCGACTGTCATCCGAAGGTTCCCTGTTTCACCGAATGCTGCAGGGATCTGAACCTGATGCTCACCCCGTACGATCTGCTCCGACTCAAGAATCGATTCCATATGAGCAGCAGGGCGTTTCTGGAGGAATACACCGAACCCCATTTAGACGAGGGAGAAACATTCCCCAAGGTTCGGCTCCGGATGGGCGCGGAACCCCGAAGACCCTGCCCATTTGTAAGCTCGGCCGGCTGCACCGTGTATGAGGATCGCCCTTCCGCATGTCGAATATATCCGTTGGGAAGAGCCACAGCCAGGAATTCCTCTTTCCCGCGCGCCCTCGAACGCTTTTTCCTGGTCCGCGAATCCCATTGCCGCGGGTTTGAAGAACCTCGCCAATGGACGGTGGAGCAGTGGATCCAGGACCAGGAATTGACGTCCTTCCAAAACTTCAATGATCTCTGGACGGAAATCGTCACCCATCCCGGGGCTCTGGGTCAAGGGGAGACCCGATCCAAGAAGATCCAGATGTTCTATATGGCTTCGTACGACCTGGATACTTTTCGCCGTTTCGTACTGGACACGTCGTTTCTGCGATCTTTCGACATCGGCTCCGATGAGGTCCGAGAACTGCGTACGCGGGACGAAGCTCTCCTGGATCTGGCCTTCAGGTGGCTCTTGTTCGCCTTGTACGGGAAAAATACCTTGGTCTTGCGCAGCGAAAAAACCACGGAGAGAGGGTAAACCGCAGGCGGACTTGGGGAAGATTTTCCGGGTGGAAATTCATGCAGGGGGCGGAGAGAGCACCGCAGGCCTCATCCGGCGCGATCTGACAGTGATGGGATGGCCCAGCCCCTCTCGAAGGGGTATCATGGCGTAGACAAAAACCCATGAAGGAGGCCATCCCATCACTGCTAAAGGGAAACGGCCCCGAGGCATGATAAGCGACGGGGCAGCTCGGTTTTCCGGATCCGCACATTCCCGATCCGATCAGGCGGCAACCTTCAGCACCTTGTCCACGGGGATCAGGTTCTGGTTGAGCGCGGCGTCCTTGTTCGGATCCATCCCAAAGGCCACCGCCATAAGCTGCGTAATGAACGTCACGGGGATGTGGTAATTCGTCCCCAGCTTCTGGTTGATCCGGCTCTGGTAGGCTTCGAGATTGAGCTGACACAAGGGACAAGCCGTGGTCATGACCTCGGCTCCCTTGTCCGTGGCCGTTCGAAGGATTTCGCCCACCAGCTCGAATCCGAAGTCCAGTTCGGTCAGGAAAATACCCGAACCGCAGCAGCGGACTTTATGGGTGAAATCCACCGCCCGGGCGCCCAAGGCTTCGATGATTCGATCCATGATGACGGGGCGCTCCACGCTGTCGTATTCTCCATAGGGCCGGACCGTCTGGCAGCCGACATACCCGCCGACTTCGATCCCCTTCAACGGCTTCTTGACGGCCGCTTTGATCTTCTCCACCCCGACATCGTAGAAGAGAACATCCAGAACGTGCCTGACTCGTGTCGTACCCTTGAACTTCAGGTTCCCTTCCGCGAGAATCTGGTTTACCTTCTCACGCTGTTCCTCGTTTTCTTTAAGTTCGTGATTCACTTGGTTCATCACGATATAACAGGAGGAACAGGGAGCGACGATATCGTACCCTCCCTGAGCCTCCGCCAAGGCCAGGTTACGGGCGTTCAGCACTTCCTGGGACAGCTTGTTTGCACCCACATAGGAAATACTGGCTCCACAACAGTTCCAGTCTTCGATTTCGGCGAATTCCATCCCCAACGCCTTGCCCACCGCTTCGACGGACTTCAGATAATTGGAGGCGCTCTCTTCCAGACTGCAACCGGAGTACAGGAAATACTTCATGACGGACTGCCCCCTTTCCCCATCTCCCTGGCCTTGTCCAGCATCTTCCGGAGCGATGCGATATCCTTGATCTTTGCCGCGGGTATTATCGGAACCAGGCTCTTGAATTTCATGCGTCCATGCGTAAGCATATTCAGCGCGATGTCTTTCATCTCCAGGCCCTTCTTAGCGCCCGCCACCAGACCGTCGGAAAGGTAATAGCCCTGCATGGCCTTAGCTTCGTTCACCCGTCCGGTGTTGTAAATGCATTTCCAGAACTCCCTTCCGAACTTCGCCGATTCACGGCGCGGCACAAAGCCTTGCCTGAGAGCGTAGTGCGCAAGTCCGTGCATGACTTCCATGACCGGTACCTTTCTTGGACATCGAACGATACAGGTGTAACAGGAAGTACAGAGCATAATATCCTTGGAACCCAGCACCTTTTCCCGTTCACCGGCGCGGATCATCGTAAAGATCTTGCGGGGTGAAAATTCCATCTTTTCCGCCAGCGGGCAGGAAGCTGCGCAGACACCGCATTGCATGCACTTGACGATCTCTTCCCCGGCATCCACATGTTTGAACACTTCCCGAGCAAAGGTGGGGTCGTATTTGGACGATGCCTTTTCTGCCATGTCAAGAACCTTCCCTTTATGGTTCCGCCGGAGACTTGAAGCACCCGGCGTGGAATATAAACGGGCGACCGGTTTCGTTTCGGTGAGACACGCCGCTCATGGTGACACGGAGGAACAAAGCCGACCACCGTACATCGGATGAGCGGGAAGGATGCCTTCCCGCCCCAAATGCTACCAACCTTTATAAGGATTCGGTCCCACTTCTTCCACCGTCTCCATCATCTTGTTGAAGATTTCAGGAATTCGGTGGTAATCCACAATGGACACTTCCTCGAAATGGACCCGTTCGGACTCCAGCGCCAATCGATCCAGGGTCTCGGAAACCTTGGACAACCGGGTTTCCGCCAGTTGACTTCCCTTGATGAAATGGCATTGGTAGTCGTCGCCGTGCCGGCACCCCAGGAGAAGAATCGCATCCACCCCCCTGGAAAGCGCATCGGCGATCCACACAAGGTTCAGCCCTCCGAGGCACCGCATGGGGATCACGCGGATATAAGGACTGTACTGCATCTTATGAAGTCCCGCCATATCGAGCGCCGGGTAGGCATCGTTTTCACACACCAGCACCACCACCCTCGGCTTTTCCTCGTCCTCCTCCGGGATATGCAGCGCTTTGATTAGGGAACCGATGGTTCCCACGGAGTAGTTCTTGAAGGAAATGATGCGTTCCGGGCAGGCGCCCATGCATACGCCGCAGCGCCGGCAGCGCGTGGCGTTCAGGATGGGATTCGCCTTTTCATCTTCATTGATGGCGCCGAAAGGACATTCCTCGGTACATCGCTTGCACTGCGTACAACGTTGCATGAAAAAGTCCGGATAGGACATGTCCCCGGCGCGGGGATGCACCGCCACACCCGTCGCCGCGGCCTCGGCCGCCTGAATGGCTTTCATCATGGCGCCGGAACCGTCGTCCTGCGCCAGGCTGCTTTCCATGGGCCGCCGAACCACACCGGCGGCGTAGATGCCCGTTCTTCGCGTCTCATACGGAAAACATACAAAATGAGAATCTGGAAAGCCGTACTTCAGCGTCGGGATTTCCGGACCCTGCCGGTACGCCAGGCGCAGGGCGGGCGACGCAAAGAAGCCCGAGTCCGCGGGCACGTCGATCATCTCTTCGGAATCACCGGGGGCTTTCATCTTGGGGATTTCCACCGGCATTGAGTTCGGGACCATTCCCGTGGCCAGCACGACCAGATCCAGTTCTTCCAGCCGAACCTTGTCATTCAGGAGTACATCCATGGCTTCTACGACGAGGCCTCCCCCTTGTTCGGCGACGTTCTCCACTTCACCCCGAATGAACACCGCTCCATCCCGCTGCACCTTTCGATACAGATCTTCGCTCTGCCCCGGAGTCCGGATGTCTTTGTACACGATGTACGCCTGGGCGTCCGGATTCTGCTCTTTCACATAACATGCGTGCTTCATGGTGGCCGAACAACAAACGGCGGAGCAATAGGGAAGGTGCTCGGAGTCTCTGGAGCCCGCGCATTGGATGAAAGCTACTTTGTTCACCGGGCCGCCGTCCGAGGGACGAGCGATCTTCCCGGATTTGGCCATTTCCTCCAACTGCACATTAGTAATCACATTCTTGGACTTTCCGTACCCCAGATGTCCCAATTTGCCGGCATCATAGGGCTTCCAGCCCGTAGCCATGACAATGGCCCCGGCCCGTTCCTCCACCGTGGTTCCTTCAGCCTTGATTTGAATCGTGTACAGACCCGGACCGCCCGCCGTCTTTTCGATCTCAGCGGAAGTGTACGTCTTGATCTTGTCGTTTCCCTGAACCTGAGCGATCAGATCGGCAATATCCACGTCGGTGATCTCTTTGTACGGAGGTGAGAATTGCTTGTGGAATTTCGCCTTCCAGCCTCCCAGTTGGCTCTCTTTTTCCACGAGAACCACCTCGTATCCCGCGCGGGCCCCGTCCAGAGCGGCCGTCAGTCCCGCGATGCCGCCGCCGACCACCAGAATTCGCTTGGAGATTTCCTCCTCCGGTTTGAAGGGCTCCGGCAACTCCGACTTCTGGGCTCGAACCACGCCCATCCGGATGTAGTCTTCCGCCATCATCTGAGTATCTTCTTCCCCGGCGGGCTGACACCAAACCACGCCCTCCCTGAGGTTCACGCGTTCCGTCAGTGCTCCGGGAAAATCAAATACATCGTACAGCACACGCTGGGAACAGGCAGCCAGAACCACCGTGTTCACACCCTCGTTTTCAATATCCGAGTTGATCTGCGCCACGCCTTCGCTGCTGCACAATACATCGATATCTTTCACGAAGTCCGGGCTGGTTTCCATCTCCTCGGCGACTTCGGTCAGTTTCCCGATGTCCAGCGCCTCTCCGATGCCGCAGCCCTTGCAGATGTAAAGGCCCAGTTTCTTGTCCATCTATTTACCTCCTCACCATGGCTTGAATCGCTTTGAGCGCCGCGCTCGTACCGTCCTGAACCGAAGTGGCCACATCCACGGGCCTTCGCGAACAGCCGGCCCCATAGATTCCCCTCACGGCTTGCTCGCCGGCAACAAAACCGTATTCGTCGTACGTTGCATCCGCCGGGATCTTGTCCACGGACGTGTTGGGTTGCATACCCGTGGCAAGCACCACCAGATCGGCCTCGGCTTTGATCTTCTTGCCGCTCATGGTGTCTTCACCGATAAGGGTCAGGTCGCCGCCGGCTTCGTCTTCCATGATGTTGGCGATCTTGGACTTGACGAAATTGACTTTTTCGTCCTTCTGGATCCTTACATAAAAATCCTCGTACTTATGGGGCGTACGAATGTCGATAAAATAGACGGTTATCTGCGCATCCGGATATTGTTCGCGGACATACGTAGATTGCTTGAGAGAAGCCATACAGCAGATACCGGAACAATAAGGGAGGTGATTCTCGTCCCGGGACCCGGCACACTGGATGAAGGCAACATTTCGAACTTCTTTGCCATCCGAGGGACGAACGATCTTTCCGCCGGTCGGCCCGCTCTTGTCCGCCATGCGCTCCAGCATGACATTGCTGATTACGTTCTTGTAGACACCAAATCCATAGTATTCGATCTTGGATGCATCATACGGCGTCCATCCGGTGGCCCAGACAACGGAAGCCACCTTCAGATCAAACATCCGGATCTGCATGGAAAGATCCACGGCGCCGTATTGACACGCCGCTTCGGCTTTCTTTCCATCCGGTCCCTGGGCCACCGACGGATCCAGGACGTATCGCATGGGAAACGCCAAATCATGGGGAAGATACGCCCCCTTGACCCGGTTCATCCCATAGTTGAAGGGATTTGGGATTTCGGTCTCTACGACCTGCGCACAATCGCCGCAGCAAACGCATTTTTCATTGATGTATCGTGGGTGGATCTTGATTTTGGCATCGAAATTACCCGGCCCTCCCGACAGGGATTCCACTTCGGCCATGGTGAAGAAACGAATCCGCGGATTGCTCCGAATGCGCCGGAAATTGATCTCGAGCCCGCAGTAGGGCGGGCACAGTTTCGGGAAATAGTTGGTCAGTTGGGCAACGCGCCCTCCCAGGTAAGGGTTCCTCTCCACCAGGACGACTTCATGGCCCGCCTCAGCCGCCTCCAATGCAGCGGACATTCCGGTCATACCCCCGCCCACCACCAGAATGGTCTGGCTCATGGCCTTTTCATCTGACATACGCATCCTCCACCAGTAGTTTGCTCATTTGCATGGAACGCTGACATCCTCAGGATCGGCTCGAACCGATTTGGGACTGGGAGCGTAATCCGTAGTCAACCACTCGCGCACCGCGTCAGGATTTGGATTGGACGGCACGAATGATTGTGTACCGATCACGCTCGGGCCACTGCAGGGAGCTGAGCGGATCTTCACCGGTCCTCAATGGTTTGTGTTTCCGCTTTCGCGCAGCCGAGAAGCTGGATGATGACAGGCGCCGAGGACAAGGGACAACAAACTCCAGACGCCGGGAATGCGGCGTCTGGAGTGTTGAATGTCATTCAGGAACTTAGACGTTGAGTCTGATAACCGGTTTCTTCATCATGGACCACTCGCCACTGGCGGGATCCCACTTGCAGTTGGCAAAGGCGTTCCAGTTCTGCTCGTCCATCTTCGGCGTGTCCGAGCGGAAATAGTATCCGGGCCAACGGGTCTCTTCACGGAACAGGATCGTGCGCACATGGGCCTCGGCCTGCCACATGCGGTGTACGTTTTCCCAGCAGCGTTCCAGCTCGTAGAGACCTTCGGCGGCCAGTTTGTCCGTGTCTTCTTTCAGGAATGCCAGAAGTTCGAGGCCGCGTTCCAACAGGAACTTGCTTGTCTTGAACTGGCTGACCACACCGCCCGCATACTCGTCCATGATCTTCTGGAGACGGAACATGAACTGCATGGGTTTGATGAAGTTGGGGTTGATGTTCGGGTCGCTGGAGATCGCATGGAACTGCTCGAAGAGATCCAGCGGCTTCAGAATGCGAGCCCTGAGTGCTTCCACCTTCGCGGCGTCCACGTTCGGCATGCTCGAATTCTCTTTGACGAACTTCACCATCGCCTTGGCCGCGATCCGTCCTTCGGCGTGGGAACCGGAGGAGAACTTGTGGCTGGAGGCTCCGGAAGCGTCGCCGGCCGCAAACAGACCTTTCACCGTGGTCATGTTCGTATAGCCCCAGTTATATTCGGCGGGGGCGATGTCCGCCGGACCGCTGACCCACGCACCCGACGCACCGGAATGGGATCCGATGAAGTAGGGCTCACAGGCGGCGATTTCGGAACGGCTCTCTTCCGGAGCGATGTTCTGGGACGCCCACAGATGGGCCTGGGAAATGGTCATATCCAGGAAGTCTTCCCATGCCTCGGCTTCCAGGTGTTTCATTTTCTTCTTGAAGGCCTTCTCATCACCGGCCTGCTCGGCGATCTTCTGGATGGCCTCGGCGGTTTCCATATACAGCGGCCCAAGGCCCGCTTCCACATCCAGCATGCCCAGATAGTTGCGCAGGTTCGCCGGAATCGGCTTAGCCAGCCCATACGGAGCCCAGTTGTTCAGCTCGGCCTTACGCTCCACCATATACTCGCCGCCTCCGGCGCTGGTGGCGCGGGACTTGAACAGCAGGAACCACGCACCCACCGGACCGTAAGCATCCTTGAACCGCACGGGGATGAAACGCACTTCCTGGCAGGTCATTTCCGCGCCGGCCTTAAGGGTGAAATAGGCGCTGGAACCCGTGTTGAACGGCGGATACCAGGAACGACCCAAACCTTCGCCCACGGAACGGGGCCGGAACACATGCACCGCGCCGCCCATGGACGCCAGGACCGCTTTGGCCTTGAATACGTAGAACTTGTTCTCGCGGGTGCTGAAGCCCACGGCGCCGGCGATCCGGTCGCCGTCCAGCAAAGGCTCTACGATAAATACGCGCTCGTAGATGTTGTCCTTGCCCAGAGCGTTCTTGGCCGCCTCGGACACCACCACCTTGTAGGATTCCCCGTTGATCATGATCTGCCACCGGCCTTCATGAACATACTTGCCGGCGTCGTCTTTCCAGATGGGCAGACCCCATTTTTCGAAAAGGTGCACCGTGGAGTCCACGTGACGGGCGATGTTGAACACCAAGTCTTCCCGGGAAATACCCATGAGATCCTGGCGCACGTACTTTACGTAATCTTCGCAGGTATTCGCACCTTCGTTGATGCCGATGTACTGGTTGATCGCGGACAGACCCATGGCCACGGCGCCCGAACGGTCGAACGCAGCCTTATCCACCAACGTGACTTTCAGACCTTCTTTCTTGGCCCAATACGCGGCCTCAACCGCAGCACCGGCCGCAGCCATACCACCACCACAAATAAGGATATCCGTGGTAACTTCTACGGTCTCGAAGTTCGCCATATGATTTCTACCTCCTTGAGGTTATTCGGTCACGATTGCCAGTGCCGATTCACAGAGTGGGCAGCTTGTCCAGCTTCAGGGAAGCCGGTTCCGTCATCAGCAATTGATCGTTCAGCGTCGCCGGCCCCTCGCCAAAACCACCCAAGGGTTCAGCCGTTCCTTCCGCCGTGGTGCGGATGGGGAATTTGAAACGCTTGATCGTTCCATTCCGGAACTTCACCGTCCACATGATGGAATCCGATCCGCGAAGCGGGGTAACCGAGGCGCCCATGGGCATGAAGTCCGCGTAACCGCGCACGTCCATGGCCTGCTGAGGGCAGATCTTGATACAGTTGTAGCATTCCCAGCACAGGGAAGGATCCCGGTTGAACGCCTTCATCGTTTCCTTGTCCAGCACCATGAGGTCTTGCGGGCAGATGTACATACAGGCCGTCTTGTCCTGACCTTTGCATCCGTCGCATTTCTCAAGAATTACATAGCTCGGCATACTTCATCCTCCTGGTAAGAGTCTTGACTATACAGTCTCTGGTTGAGTGTTTGAGCGTCGGTGAAACCCTTTCCCTGGCGCACCTCCTTTCCAGAGTGATCGTGTTGCGCATTCATCTCATACGTTATATGAACTGGGCGAACGCGGCGCCTTTCCCGGGCGAATCACCGAATCCCTCTCGTGAACCCCCGACCGGGGCACCCCGGCGCCGGACGCCACCCCGGATGCCTCCTTGTGCATTTTTGAACAAATACACAAGAATCTTACACCTTGTCAAGCAAAAACGAATACGATCTCCACGTTTCGGATGGGCGTCCCGGCCTGGAATTGATTTCATCTATCGCGCGTGGTACCTTCCGGGTCTTTCGGCAACATACCGATGCTGTTTGCTCCTCAGGCGGGGCGGAAAAGCCGGGGCCGCTTTCATGTTGTTTGCTCGAAACGTACCTTTGGAACAGCCCTCAAGTCAAGTTAAAAAGAACGCATTCACATAATTTCCGGTACGTTGGCTCCGCCTGTTCCGCTTCCCACATCGATCCCCGCCGGCTCAATTCCCCCTCCTTCTTGCATGGGACACCCCGCCTTCTCCGAATCCTTCCGCTCACCCGTTACCCTCAGTGAAAATTCCTGCCGGGGGCATCATTGCCGCCTTGACAAACCCCGGAGTTTCCCTTATTCTGCCTTCCGTTTCGTGGCATCCAACGGAAGCTTATGGGCATTCAGTTCCCACGGAAAGAAGTCGACCGTTTTTTTGGGCGGCATTTTTTGTGTAAACCTTAACAAGCTGTTGAACAACCTCCCTCGGTCGTCCGTTTCGGCGTTTCCGTGCGGAAGCGGCCGGGTGCCGGTTTCGGCCCGAGGTACTCGGGTATCGAACGGGACATATGAAAAAAACGACGGAGGGAATCATCCAACCATACCCATTTAGGAGGTAGAGGCTATGATCAAACCCCACGGATCGGACACGCTGCATCCGCTGTACGTGCTCGACGAAAAAATGCGCGAGGACTTGGCCCGAGAGGCTCAGGGTCTTCCGTCCATCGTTGTGAGTTCGGCGGCGGCGGCCAACGCCGTGATGCTCGGCGGGGGATACTTCAATCCCCTCACCGGCTTCATGAATGTTGCCGACGCCATGTCTGTGGCCGAAAAGATGTTCACCACCCAAGGGCTCTTTTGGCCCGTTCCTATTCTCAACGTGGTGAAGGACCCTTCCCCGATCAAGGGCAAGAAACGAATCGCACTTCGCGATCCCAGCGTGGCCGGCAACCCGGTGCTCGCCGTAATGGATGTGGAAGCCATCGAAGAAATCAGTGACGCTCAAATGACGTCCATGGTGGACAAGATTTTCCGCACCCAGGATCCGGCTCATCCCGGCGTCAAGGCGTTTACCTCGGAAGGACGCTACGCCATTTCGGGCCCCATCCGAGTTCTCAATTTTTCTTACTTTGAGAAAGATTTCCCGAGCACCTTCCGTACCGCGTATCAGATCCGGGAAGAGATGGGCAAGTTGGGGTGGAACACCGTCGTGGCTTTCCAAACACGCAACCCCATGCACCGGGCCCACGAAGAGCTGTGCCGCATGGCCTACCACGACGTAAACGCCGACGGTATCCTCATTCACATGCTCCTGGGCAAGCTCAAAGAGGGCGACATTCCCGCCGACGTGCGCGATGCCTGCATTCGCAAAATGGTTGAACTGTATTTCGAACCCAATACCGTCCTCGTGACCGGATACGGCTTCGACATGTTGTACGCAGGGCCCCGCGAAGCCGTGCTGCACGCCGTTTTCCGGCAAAACACGGGTTGCACCCACCTCATCGTGGGCCGAGACCATGCCGGAGTCGGAGACTATTACGGTCCCTTCGACGCCCAGACCATCTTCGAACAGGAAGTACCCAAGGGAGCCCTGCAGATTCAGATCTACAGCGCGGACCATACCGCTTGGTCCAAAAAGCTCGGCCGCGTTGTCATGATGCGGGATGTCCCGGATCATACCAAGGATGACTTCGTGCTTCTGTCGGGAACCAAAGTGCGCGCCTTGCTGAGCGAAGGCATCGCGCCGCCGGAAGAGTTCTCCCGCCCTGAAGTGGCCAAGATTCTCATGGAATATTATCAGTCCATTGCATAACCCGGCATAGACCGGCCCGCGTATGGAACATTCCCTCAGCCCGCCCCTGCAAGGGCGGGCTGATCTTCTCGCCCGCTCGGAAGCAAAAACCGGTCGCTGTCGTCGCGTATACCGGCGGAAGAACGGGAATTCCGCATCCGGGGCGGTTCACCGCGCGGAGCCTCGCACCCGCCATGGAGTTCCGATCTCATCCGACCAGGGCATGGAGAGTTCCGGCTTTCCCCGTTCCTTGGAAGGCTTCGAACGAGATGTCCGCCACACCGACCGCCGTGACCGGATATTACCTTCATCCCATGCCCATCCGGCGGCAAACACGTCGGATCCTCCATGCGCTGTATCAGGATTCCTGACCATCTACGGGAGGTCCCATGAAATCCGAAAGTCCTTTGAATCTCGACGCTCCTTACCAGGCTCTGGATCGAGGGTCCCTGGAACAATATGTACTCTCGGCGGTCCACCGCATGGTGGCCCATTACGCGTTGTGGTTTCGGGAAACCATCCACCAGATGGGGGAGCGGAACGCATTCCGCATCGAAGAGAACGTCTGGAAACAGGTTTGGGACAACCACGTGAACCGACTGGGCAAAGTACTCGGATTCGAAGTACGGGACGGTCTTCCCGTTTGGATCGAAACCGCAGACGACGAGCAGCTGAAGGAACTCATCAAGGTCCTGTCCGTGAACTGGCTCGCCATAGACGGCCTCTGGTTTCAGGCCATCGAACACGCGGCGGGCATGACCGAAGCCAAACTCGCCAACGACACCTGCTGGGGGCGGTTTTCTCCCATGGAAGCACGCGAGATTCGAAGGCTGGCCAACCTGCCGGAAGACGGGGGTATCCAGGCCCTCAAGACGGCCCTGTCTCTTCGGTTGTATGCGCGCCTGAATATCATGAGCGTGCACGACAATCCCGACGGATCCATCACGCTCCGGGTCAACGAATGCCGAGTCCAGAGCGCCCGGAACCGGAAAGGACTTCCGGATTATCCGTGCAAATCCGGCGGAACCATGGAATATACCTACTTCGCCAAGGAGATTGATCCGCGCATCCGGACCGTGTGCGAATCATGCCCGCCCGATCCGCACCCGGGCGAGTGGTATTGCTCCTGGAGATTTGAATTCACCTCCTGACTTTTGGGGAGGCCGCACCGATGCCGGCGTCGCCGCCGAATCTCTCAATCCCGGCGCCGGGCGCGCCGGACCGTCGGACTGTGCCTGCGTTTTCCCCCGTCTCGTTGAAGAACAGGGTTTCAGTGGAGATTCCAGGTGGATGCTTCCCCTGGCGCTGATTCCCATTCCTGATGCGTGGGTAAGCCGACATGACGGATCGAATCGATCTCCACACCCACACCACCGCTTCCGACGGCACCCTGCGGCCCCGGGAATTGGTGCGCCTAGCCGATGCCTCGGGGCTGCGCGCCCTCGCCGTAACGGATCATGACACGGTGGACGGGTTGGAGGAAGCCGTTTCCGCGGGCGATGAATTGGGCCTCGAAGTGGTTCCCGGAGTGGAAATCAGCGTCGAAATCGGGCTGGGCTCCATGCATCTGCTGGGGTACTTCCTGAATCCACAACAACCCTCCGCCCTGTCCAAACGACTGTCCATCCTGCAACAGGCTCGCGCCGATCGGAACCCCAGAATCATCGCCAAACTGAACCGCTTGGGCATGGACATCACGATGGAAGAGGTGAAGCGTCATTCCGGCGAGGGCCAGATGGGACGTCCCCACATCGCTTACACATTGATGGCCAAGGGATACGTACCCGGTGTCCAGGCGGCTTTCGACCGCTACCTCAAGAAGGGACAACCCGCGTATGAGGAGAAATTCCGCTTCGACCCGCACGGCGCCTTTTCGTTGATTCACGACGCCGGGGGCTTGTCTTCCCTGGCCCATCCGTACACGATCACCCGCGATGACGACGAGTTGGAGAACCGGATCCGTATGTTCAAATCCATGGGCTTGGCCGCCCTGGAGGTCTATTACCCGGAGCATACTCCGGAAATGGTCCGATCGTATACCCGACTGGCCCGGAAGTACGACCTCCTGGTCACCGGAGGCAGCGACTTTCATGGCGATCACAAGCCGGAGATTCGTTTGGGACGGGGCAAAGGAAATCTCTACATCCCCTACCGCGTGCTGGAAGCTTTGAAACGCCGTGCGATGTGAGTCGACACCGGCTGTCTCACCGGAACCTGTCAGCTCCTGATTTCTCCATTACGCATGCGTTCCTGTTCAACACACTCTCGCAACCCCTGCGACGCAACAGGCCCAACTCTGAGCAGGGCGTTCACCGCGCCCGGCGCAATGCTGCGGAACCTTCCGCCGAACCTTGTCGAGAATGCGGATCATCCTCTACATCGGGGCGCACCTCGGAGCGTCGACAGCCGCTTCAAACAGGCGGCTCGGACATTGAACCCCGCCCTTTCACGGCACTCGCGCAAGCTTGCATCCGCGAGATCCGAAAGGTTATACATAGGACGGTTTCGCCGTTTTGATGACACAAGAGAATGTAGGTCCATTCAGGAAATCTTCTCTGAAACCTTCCTCAACCCAAGATCCCGGACGAAGGAAACCGGAACATGAAACCTGCATTCACTGCTTCGCAACCGCAGCCGACGGCGTGGCCTCCCCTACGACCCGTTCCACCCGTTCCGAAGGAACCGGTGGAAGGCCTTCGAGACCTGTCCCTCTTCATCGTGGGCAATCCCCGGAGCGGCACCACCATGATGAGCCGGATACTGGGCAACCATCCTCAAGTACATGCGTTTCCTGAAATCCATTTCTTCGAGAAGCTGTGGTCTCCGGGAGAGGGCGAAAGGCGCCTTTCCGGTTCCGAGGCGATGCGGCTCCTGTCCACACTCCTGCAGAAGGCGGGGGAAAGGGAAGTCACATGCAATGGCGGAAACCATCCTTTCGATCATGCGGAAACGATGCTTCGTGAACCGGGTAAGCTTACGGCTGTAAGCGTCTATCGGTACTTCCTGAACACCGTCCCCGGGTGGTATGGAAAAACCATCCCTTGCGAGCAAACACCTTGGTATATCTACTACGTCCCGGAAATCCTGCACCTGTTTCCCGGCGCCCGCATCATTCACATGGTTCGGGACCCCAGAGACGTTTTACTGTCCCAGAAAAAGAAGTGGCGACGTTTTTTGAGAATCCGGGGCAAAGACGCTATGAAGCGCACCCTGCGCAACTGGTGGAACTACCATCCCGTAAAAACATCCGGCCTCTGGAACGCGGCCGTGCGCGAAGGACTCCGTCATGCGGGGAACGGGCGCGTCTATACCTTGCGATATGAGGATGTCCTGAACCAACCCGAAAAAGAGATCGCCGCTCTGTGCCGATTTCTGGGACTGTCCTTTCATTCATCCCTGCTGGATGTGCCCGTGATCAACTCCTCACTGCTCCTCCACATACCCGGAAAGAAAGGCGTGGACCCTGACAGAACGGGCCACTGGAGGACGGGCCTTACCGGAACGGAGGCGTATCTTTGTCAGAGGATCACGGGACCGACCATGCGCCTTCTGGGATACCGGTCGTCCCCCCTGCGACCCTCCCCCTTCTTGTTGGGGTTGCATCTTCTCACCCTTCCCTTCAAAGCCGGCATATCCTTTTGGATTCATCAAGGAACCATCGCCAACGTGCTCGACTCGGTGAAACGGCGGCTGGGACCCGGACATCGCGGAAATAGGATATGAAAGGTGGGAAAATCGAAAATCGGCGCCTCAAAACCCCGCTTCGCGACTCGCCCCCAGAGGACATAATCACTGGCTCGCCTTGATCGGAGCGCCTCCCATCCCATGATCCCTGCCCATAGCAGCCCGTTGATAGGCGCCATTACGGACAGACTCGTAAAAACGATAAGATGCAAGGCGCACGAAGCATGAGAAACGAGGCGTACATACGGTACGGCGCAAGGACGCCTGTCTGCGTGGGGAGCACAGACAGAAAGGATGAACTACAAAACCGCCGATCGCGTTTTTCAACGGCCTGATAGAACGAGGTCTGTAGTGTATAAACCGCTCCATCAAGACCATTAACTATTCGCTGGTAGAATTTTACGGTACTACCAGATGTCAAGCTTCGGGAGCCACATCTTGGCGAACCGACGCACCGGGGGGACATGCCGCACACTGTTCCTGGAAACAACCGGACACGACGAGAAATACCCGCCTGTCCGGCGCACCCCGTCATGGCGCACTCCACCCTTCTCTTCCCGGAGAAACCAACTCCGGAAAAAACGGCTCACCGGTTCGAGCATTCGTTCTTCAGGAAAAAAGCGGCCTCGCGTTCAGGTGTCCTGTCCCCAGAAAACCGAGGGTTTCCAGCGGTATCGGCCGGCATTGAGCACCCCTTGCCAGGGCCCTTTCCAGGCATATCGGTCCGCGTTCAGAATCCGACTCTCGGTACTGATCCAGGTAAACCGCTCCGCATTCAGAATTCCCGTGGAGTCACGGTAGGACACCCGGGCGCCCATGAGGCGGGCGACCCCCGATCCGAAACGATAGCGTTCCGCATTCAGAATGCGGCCTTCCGGAGGCAGAGGTCTGATAATCTCAGGCGGGGAAACTACTACGATCTCGGGTGGTTCCGACGCCAACGGCTCCGGCGCTCCCTGGGCTTCCGGCATCGCCCCAGGTTCCGTTTCCACAGGCGGCTGCCGTTTGAACGCGGTCTTCACCTTGCTCCAGAATCGCTCCATGACCCTCTCCTTATGTTATGATGAACGGATTTCAGGGAGTTCTTCCCTCCGCTAATTCCCGAAAACCCTTCCGTATTCCATATGCGGGTGTGGATTATGTTCCGGTGGAACAGGTGCAGCGCGTTGCATGAACCGATACGAAAACCGGCCTCAGCCTTCCGGAGGGCGGTTCTGGTATGCCGTTTGAATGTCGGAATCGTTCTGAATCAACCTTGATGAATACGTAAAAAGGGAAAACACTTCATTTTGTCATACCGAGCGTAGCGAGAACTCTCCAGAATTATTACGAGATTTCTCCTCGCCGTGCTCGTCGAAATGACAGAAATCGACTTTTTACGAAACTAACAACCTTAACAGCCCGTTGAAGGCCGCGATCCGGTATTGCGCTCCATCCTTTCTCCCTGTGCGTCCAACACAGACAGGCGTCCTTGCGGCGTGTTGCATGTACGCCTCGTTCCTCAGGATTCACGCGCCTTGCATCTCATCGTTTTTCACCAACCTGCTCGCACTACTGCTTATCGACAGGCTCTTGAAGGTATCATAGCCGATCCCCGCGCCTCCTTCAACTTTTTGTGTACCTGTGGGATATCCGCGTGGTTTAATCCTCCGGGAGCGATCTCTACACAGATAGGCGCCCCGGCGGCCCGCCGTCAGGCTGTTCGCATTCCTTGGGTAAACGACGTTGCGGGCAACCGGGTGAAAAAAACGATGCAGAACCAGCCACGCCGCTGGCATGGCGAATCCTGAAGAATGAAGGACACTTGCCGTACGCCGCAATGACCGACTACGAAGCGTCACACCGTCGGCGTGACAGCAGACTGGGTTTTATGACGGCCTCCTACGGATTGACGGACAGAATTCGATCCACAAACCGCTGTATTTGGAAGGCCGCCCCCCCTTCCTCCTGAAAAACGAATTCTATACCCACCGTCGCCTGGCTCTCGTCCTGGGAAACGTTCCGGACAACCCCCCCGACGGTGTAACCGTCCTTGACGCCCGGCAATTGAAACAGCAATTCAACGTCCTGATTCACGCCGATGTCTTGCGAGTCGGCGGCCTTGGTTCGCGTGCAGAATCGGCACCCTCCCCGGCTGATATCGATGATCAGCCCCGAATACTCCTTGCCGTTCATAACGACCGTCGCCGGGATCTGACATCCCGCGCGCGGGCTCTTGCGCAGATTGTGACTTTGGACAATTTTGGGATAGGCAAGGAACGTCACCCGGACAGGTCTCCCGACGCTGCCAAGGATGCTGGATTCAAACCCGTACACATTGCCGTCCGCCATATAGCGCACCAGAACCTGACTGCCTACGCCCAGACGGTTCATACTTCCCGGAATCTGCGGGGTGGTGACGATCAGATAGGATTCGAACCCGATCCCCACCAGGGTGCACTTGTAATGGGAAGTCATTCCTTCAGGGGTGAGAACGACGGGAGTCCCCACGGCCACGTTGATCTTCTTTCCGGTGGAGACTTTATCCAGCAGATGCTCCAAATCCATTCCCCGTCCCTCGCTCCTCGACCAACCCCAGGATATTATAGGGAATATTCACTCCGGAAATGCCCGGATGCCATGGTTCCCGGCTCCACGGTTTGGATCTTCCCGTGGATCACTAGAGCAACGCGCCGCAAGATATCCATGTGACTTATATCCTTTATACACCTAACAATCCGGTTCTGTTTTTTCAAGGCTTTTCTTGGGATTTCAGGTCGTTCCACAATATTCCAAGAGGGTGACAACAGAACTCAGCACAGGCCTCATTCCCAGGGCACCCCGGTCTTGCATGGCAGCGTCCTTTAACAGTTTAGTGAGTCGCAAGAATCTTGAGTAACGGAAGGCGCATACGCTGCGTCGCAGCCTCGGGTAATACGGATCGACCCTGCAAACCAGGTTGTGCGGCGACGGTTATCAAGACGGCGAAAAACGCGGTCCGCCGTCACGCCGACGGGGATCTGGCTTGCATCTCATCGTTTTGCACCAGCCCGCCTGCCATGCTGTGTTATCCATGGGCTGCTATACGAGGATATTGTACTTCTTGAGTTTGTATCGAAGCAGGTTTTTTTCGATACCCAGCAAGTCCGCCGCGTGGGTCTGTACATTATGGCACTGTTTCAGCGCCCGCCGCAGCATTTTCTCCTCCACTTGAGCCAGGGCTTCGGGCAGTTTCACGCCGGACGGCACGAACCGGTCGATATCAAAGTCCACTCCGTCCACGCCCTGCAGTTCTTCCGGAAGATCGTTTTCCGTGATTTCCGTACCGCCGGTCAATATAATGGCTCGTTCCACCGCATTTTCGAGTTCTCGAACATTGCCGGGCCATCGGTATCCCAGCACGCGCCGCCAAGCCTCCGGAGTCAGTTTCATGGGCTTCTTGCCGTGCTCCCGGCTGTACTTATCGATAAAAAAAGAGAGCAGGGGAGCGATATCATCGAATCGTTCCCGGAGCGGAGGAATATGGATGTGAACCACATTCAACCGGAAGAACAGATCCTCCCGGAATCCCCCCTCCTGCACCTCGGCGCGGAGATCCTTGTTGGTCGCCGCGATGATGCGCACATCCACGGAAATGGTCTTGGTTCCTCCCACCCGCTCAAATTCCCGCTCTTGAATGACCCGCAACAGTTTGACCTGGAGATTGGGCGACATCTCCCCCACTTCGTCCAGAAAGAGACTCCCTTTATCCGAAAGCTCAAACCGTCCCTTCCGCATGGATTCGGCCCCGGTGAAGGAACCCTTTTCATGCCCGAATAATTCACTTTCGAGCAGCGTCTCCGTGAGGGCGGTACAATTTACGGAAACGAACGGCCCGTTTCTCCGATTGCTGTTGAAATGGATGGATCGTGCAATCAACTCCTTGCCGGTGCCGCTCTCCCCGGTAATAAGCACTGTGGCCTTTGTGTTGGCCACCTTCTCGATGAGTTCGAAGATCTTCAGCATGGGCTTGGACTTTCCCACCATGTTGTCGAACTGATATCGATTGCTTAATTCCTTCTGCAACAACTGATTCTGTTTCACCAGGCGATACATGCCCAACGTCTTTCGAACGGTAAGCTTGAGTTCCTCGTTCTGAAACGGCTTGGTGATGTAGTCGGATGCTCCTTTTTTCATGGCTTCCACGGCCTTTTCCACCGTGCCGAATGCCGTCATCATGATCACCGGAAAGTCCGGATTCTCTTTTTTGACCAGTTCAAGCACATCCATGCCGCTCACTTTGGGCATCTTCATATCCGTGATGATCAAGTCCAGATCATTGTTTCTCCACAGACGCATGGCATGGAGACCGCTTTCGCACGTCATTACTTCGTATCCCTCCTCGGCCAGGAGCGCATCCAACACCACCAGATAGTTCTTCTCGTCGTCGACCACCAGAATGGTTTCCATGTCTCACTCCCGGTCCTCCGCGGCCTCGGAAACCTGAGATACGGGGAGGGAAATGGTGACTCGGGTTCCGCGGTCCATGGATACGTTCAGTTCGCTCTTCACGGGGCTTTCGATATGAATCCATCCTCCGTGGGCTTCTATGATATTGTGAACAATGGACAGGCCTAAACCCGTTCCCTTCTCACGCGTGGTGACGAAAGGCGTCATGACCTTTCCGAGCACCTCATCGGGGATGCCGTCGCCGGTATCTTCGATGAGGATCCGCTGTACCCCCACCCCGTGCTCCGCTCCGTTGGACAAACCCACTTGAAGCACCCCTCCCTCGGGCATGGCTTGTATGGAATTATTGAACACATTCAAGAGACCTCGATACAGGAGATCCGGATCCGCGGGGATGGGGGGCAAATCTTCCATGGACGCTGTATCCACCTGGATTCGGGACTTCCGGAACTCCGGCTCCAGGATTTCAAGAATGTGACGGATCACGCCCCCCACATCGCAGCGGACCATACGAGGCACCTGGGGACGGGCGAAGTCCAGAAATTCGGTCACGATCCGGTTCAGCCGAGCGGATTCTTCCACGATCATAGTGGCCAATTGACTCGCGGGCTCATACTTTTTCATCCGCTGCGCCAGCAGTTCGCCTGTGCTTTGAATAATGCCCAGAGGGTTACGGATTTCGTGACTTACCCCGGCAATCATCTGTCCGAGGGCCGCGAGTCGCTCCGCTTGGTTGAGTTGCTCCTCCAGCCGCTTCTTCTCGTGGGCCCGCCGATTCAATATCTGCTCGGCACGCCTCACAATGATCAGCAGACTTACGAAGAGCAGAACCATAACCCCGGCAAAGATGGAGATATTCAGCGTCTGGGCCTTGATGATGGAACGATACCCTCCCGTTACGTTTTGGGTGATTTCCAGCACGCCGATCACGTCTTCCGCCTTGGATTCGAGCATCAGGTCCACCCGAAACGGCGCGTACGTGCTGAGCAGTTTCATCCGATCCCCTCTACCGGGAGTGAAAAGGTGGTATAAAGGCCCATAGCTCTTCAGAACCGACGTCGGGACCCCATGAAGAGCCAGCCTGTATTCACGCGTGGGCTCGATGGCCAAACCGAAGGGATCGCTGCGTTGGCTCCTTTCCAGCATCTGCTCGATGGTATTTTCCGTAGAATACACCATCAGATCATCATTGCTGTAAATGACCACCCGTTCCACATTCAGACCGTAGATGGTGGTCTGCACCACGGTATCCAGCTGATTATACTGGCGGGGTTCCCGAAGAGACATCTTTCCGTACAGCAACGCCGTAGGCATGACGAACTTCTGAAAGACCTGATGATTCAGGTTCTCGGCCAGCAACAGGGCGAATTCCTCATTCCGGTTGAGCAGAACCGTCAAATCACGCTGAACGAAGAAGAACGACAACAGGATGGTAGCCGTAAGAATAACGGCCAGACTGGCCGCCGCGAAGTACTTGACCAGGCGGAACGGTTTTACCGTCCGGGGATGCCGATGGGAAAGCGCGCCCGAGGGATTCGCTTTCATCAGTTCCTCCCATGACCCTGCAGTGAAGACAATTCAGGACTTCGCATGAATCCTCCGACGCCAGTCCCCGGTCGGCGCCCGGCGACCTTCCCGTCAGGCCGCTGAACGGCGCCCCGCCTGCCCTCTTCCTCACCAGCCGCAACCTCAATCCGCGCTTTCGGGTGTCCGCGTCTTCCGGATGCTCCGCAGCCAGGAAAGCCATTGGCCCAATTTCTTTTCATATCCCCGGGCTCCAGGTTCATAAAAGACCTTCCCCATTAGTTTCGCGGGGAGGAAGGATTGGCCCGAATAGGCGTGTTCGCAGTCATGATCATACACATATTCCCTGCCGTATCCCAGTTTCTTCATCAACCGTGTGGGAGCGTTTCTCAGGTGCAGGGGCACCGGAAGCGCCCCGTGGGCCTCCACTTCCCCTTCAGCCGCCTTCAAGGCCCGATAGGCCGCATTGCTTTTGGGCGCCGAAGCGAGATATACGGCGGCATGCGCCAAGGGTATGTATCCCTCGGGCGCCCCCACGCACTCGAAAGCCTGAAAGGCCGCCACAGACACCTGAAGGGCCCTTGGGTCCGCGTTTCCCACATCCTCGCTGGCCAGGATCATCATTCGACGGGCAATGAAGCGCGGGTCTTCACCGGCTTTCAACATCCGAACCATCCAGTACACCGCCGCATCCGGATCGCTTCCCCGCATGCTCTTGATAAACGCGGAAGCCAGATTGTAGTGTTCCTCCCCATCCTTGTCATACGGAAGCGGCCTGTTCTGAAAGAGGTCCCGAATCACGTCGAGGTTTACCCTGCGGGAACCCTCCGGCCTCGAGGAAAGGAGACTTGCCGCCAGATCCAATTGGTTGATGGCGACGCGCGCGTCTCCTTCGGCCGTCTCGGCCAGCAGACGCACCGCCTCCGGATCCCCCTCGATCCCGAGAGCCGCCACCCCGTTTTCGGGATCTTTCAATGCCCGC
>CAZQXK010000071.1:0-22155 GCA_964597345.1 uncultured Thermodesulfobacteriota bacterium
ACGCCGCAATGACGAAGGATGAAGCCCGACGACGCAGATCGCGTTTTTCAACGGCCGGATAGAGACACCGCCGAACCCGAATGCAAAGGACCTGGAATCGTGGAAGCTGTAAATGCGGGTAGGATTCGTCAAAGCGTTGACGTTGCGTCAGCCGGAACCCCAGGAAACTACCATCCCGAAATCTCTCAAGAAGAATGGAACATCGTCCGGGTGGATACGTCCGGCGTGGCCGATCCCGGCGGACCGGCCGAGGTTTCGTTCCAGACGATCAAACCGAAAGGATCCATCATTCTAACCGTCCCCCATGTCGAGCCCTGCCGGCACGCCGGCCAATCCTGCAGGGATGCGGATACGGATGGCTATATCGAGAGACGGAGCGTGGAAACGGGTCCTCGGGAAAAGGAACCGATTCGATCCTCCTCGGGGGAAGCCCGGACCGGCAAAACATTCCCACGGTACGCCGGGGAATCCGCCAAAGGGGTTTCACTGACGCAGAATTCACTCACTTTCCTCTACGAGTTTGCATCGAGAATTCATGCGATCCTGGATCTTCAATGGATTCAGGACACCTGCGTACATATGCTTTCGGAAGTCCTGCCCGTGGAGAGGATCACTTTCGTATACAAGGACGAGGACGCCAATCGTTTCCGCATCCATTCTCAATACGGCTTACCGGAAGCACAGGCCCAGGAGTTTCAGAGATCCATCCGCGCTCATCTCTCCCTATGGCTCAACGGAAAGCCGGATACCTTCGTGTGGAGCGGGGGCGAGGCGATTCCGGAGACAAGGACGGGGAATTCAGGCCGACTGGACCGATCCGTCACCATACCCATTCATTCCGCCGACACGGTTGTCGGCGTCGTGCATTTGCTGGGGCTGAGCTCCCAGTCCCTGATGAACGGAGAGTACCCGTTGATCATGAAGCAGGTAACGCAGAACCTTTCGCAAGCCCTCGGCAACCTGAGACAATTCAGGAACGTCCTGTCTATGGCGGAAACGGATTCCTTGACGGGTCTTCCCAATCATCGTGCGGCGATGAAACGGTTTCACGAAGAACTGGATCGATCTCGCCGATACCGGCGTCCCCTCTCTCTGGTACTCCTGGATGTCGACCGTTTCAAAGAGACCAACGACCTGCACGGACACTTGGTGGGAGATGAGGTCCTTCGCCGGGTTTCGGGCATCCTGAGGGAAAACATCCGATCCAGCGATTTGGCGGCCCGTCACGGAGGCGATGAATTCGTGATCCTGCTTCCGGAAACGGGGGAAAGCAGCGCAGTCCGTTTGGCCCAAAGGATCCGAAGCCGTGTGTCCCGTCATCCCTGGGGGAATACCGCCCGGAATTTGAAGCTTTCCGTTAGCATGGGTATAGCCTCAACGGACCGTTTGGGACCGGAAAGAGCCTCTGAAATGTTTTTCGAGGCGGATCGAGCCTTGTACCTGGCGAAGCACCGGGGTCGAAACCGGGTGTGTGGGGGAAAAGAGGAGGTTTGACGTTTCCCCGCTGCGGGGGATAATCAGCCGGGATTCAAAGAAGCCGGACAGCCGGCGGTCTTCACGGAAGCGTCCGCCGCAGGCTCGCACCCAAACGATCCATCCATCCCCGCGCATTTCGGGCCGCCGCAATTCGCGCGTATCTCAAGTTCATAAGACCTTTCGAAAGGTCTTGGGCCGCTTTCCGCAGGCAATCCTCCAGAATGGGACCATCCGGCTCTTGGCCACTTTCCCAGACCACCGGCGCCCGCAGGTGAACCCGCATGGTTTCCTGGTCCAGCGTGCGCTCCAGAATCGTCAACCCCGCACACAGCCGAACGGCTTCCTCCACAACGACCTCATCGCCGGCAACCGCATGGCCCTGGATCCAGGATCTTTGGAACAGGTAGGCACTTTTTTCCCTCCTGGCATCAAACAATTCGGAAAGCCCGTTCAGCACGGCGCGACGCTCGATCTCATCCATGGATTCACCAGGCTCCAAGAAAGACGTTCCGGTAATTTGGATGATTTCGACGCACGGCTGCCCTTGCCGAGTGGATTCTTCGAACACCAGCCTGCTGTTCACCAATCGCCCATCCCGGATCGTATGCACGGACTTCACTACGAACCGGTCCGAATGGGGGAGTGGATCCGCCCATACCGTCCCCGTAACGGTAAAAACTCCCAGGCATAGCATCATGAGGAAGATTATCATGCTAACAGCGTAGGCAAGAATAATGCCGGGAAAAGGAAAGGGCTTCGGGAGGTACAGAGCAGGCTGTTGAAAGACGCGATCTGCCGCGTGACACCCCATCCTGTCTGCCTGTGCGTCCCACCTGTCTGCGTGCACACACGCACAGGCAGGCGTCATTGCGGCGTACTGTAATTACGCCTCATTCCTCAGGGTTCGCGCCTTGCATCTCATCGTTTGCAGCAGCCTGCCCGAAATAGGGTGTATCAACCGGAGGCTACAGGGATCGTTCTTCCTTGATCCACAGTTTGTAAATGACGGGGGATCCGATATCCGAATTGATATGACCCACCATCCGCTCCACGTCGATCTTGGACTGCTCGGGATACCCCGCCCCCCCGACGAGATGGGCATAGATGAGATTTCGGATATGGGGCAAATGCTGAAGGGCTTCGGCGGATCGTTCCCTCTCGATACCCGCGTCCACGGCATAGATCGTATAGGTTCGGCCCGGGCTGCGAGCGGGAATGATGAACGGCTTCAGGGAAATTACATCCTTTCGGAACAGATCGCGCAGGACAGGAATTCGGTACGGCCAGGTCTCGGGCTTCCCATCCCAAAGAAGGCCTATGCCTATGGACAACACCAGAAAACCGGCGAGGCTGAGAATGGCGAACCGCCCGCGAAAACACCGGGCATGTCGGGAATCGGAACGCGCCTCTCCCGTGACCGGGGACGATTGTGTTCCGCCCGGCTCTGGACCCACTCCGCCCGCAAGATCGTAAGCCTCCCCGTTTGCGGTCGTCCTTGCCTGGCGAGGACCTCCCGTGTCGTCGCCTCCGGCGGATAATTGCCGCAACGGAGCACCCGCAAACAAGATGCGTTCTTCCTCTTCCGGAGGTTCTGAATGAATCCTGCGTTCTTTGGGTTTCTGAATGCTCATGATAGAGAGACCGAAAAACGGGCCTGATGCCGGGCCATCCGCAGCCTCATTCCCGTGCAGCGGGTCCCGGCGAGCCGGCGTCACGCTTTCAGAATGGCCTCGATTTTCCCCCCCAGGGTGTCCGCCGTAAAAGGCTTCACGATGTAATTGCTCACTCCGGCTTTCACCGCTTCTATCACGTTTTCTTTGTTCGCTTCCGCGGTCACCATTAAGAATGGAATACCCTTGAGCTTGTCATCGTTGCGAAGCTCACGCAACAACTCGATCCCCGTCATATTGGGCATGTTCCAATCACAAATGACCATGTCATATTTTCCGGCTCTGAGCTTTTTCAGAGCAATAATTCCGTCTTCCGCCTCGTCGATATCCTGATATCCCAGCTGTCGAAGAAGGTTACGGACA
The DNA here is from genome assembly GCA_964597345.1 of uncultured Thermodesulfobacteriota bacterium. GTDB lineage: Bacteria > Desulfobacterota > Desulfarculia > JACQYL01 > JACQYL01 > CAZQXK01. Next base: position 3,510 of record CAZQXK010000071.1, read on the forward strand.
ATTTTCCGCATCGTGGCGAAATCGTCCACTACAAGGATCTTCTTACCGCTGCCCGACACTGAACTCCTCCTTGAACAGACGTATTACGGCAAGATGGAAGTACCTTGCCTCACACTGTATCATTTAACGCATTCCGAATCTTCTTCTTGAGAGCCATCATACATTTTGCATGGATCTGGCTGACTCGAGACTCAGTGATTTTGAGGGCTGCGCCGACCTCCTTCATGTTCATCTCTTCATAATAATACAAAGATAAAACCAGTTGGTGCTTCCGGGGAAGTTGTCCTATGGCGTCCGCAAGAACTCGTTTCAACTCCGACGCTTCGATATATTCGGATGGACTCGGGCTCCTGTTGTCCACCAACGATTCCAGGAGTTGTTTCCTCTGAACTCCTCCCAGTTGATCCCCGATCAACTGGTTCAGACTCAAGGTCAAGGACGAGTTGATATGCATCAGCATCTTCTGGTATTCATTCAGCCCTACTCCCAGAGCTTCCGCCATCTCTTGGTCATCCGGCTCCCTCGCCAGGGACGACTCCAGGGCGGAAAATGCTTCCTCGACCCGTTTGCATTGAGTCCGCACGGATCTGGGCGCTTGGTCCAGCGCTCTCAATTCGTCGAACACGGCCCCACGGATCCGGAATTCCGCATACGCGCCGAAAGGCACCCCTTTGGAAGGATCGAATTTCTCCAGGGCATCAATAAGTCCCACGGTTCCCGCACTGTACAAGTCCTGAACTTCCACGTGTGAAGGCAGCCTCATAGCAATGCGATTGGTGATCCTTTTCACGAGATAAATATGCTGCAGGATGGCGGCTTCCCGCTCCTCGGCAGTTAAGGGACTCTTTCGAGTCTCTTTCTTGTACGTGTTTAGACCCCGCATAAGATTGGACGAAGACATCCGCCCGGGTTCACCCCTCCCAGGCTGATCCCGTGAACCAAGGCCATGGGATTCCTCACTGAACGACATCCGGATTCCGTTTCAACACCGGCGACTCCTCGCTGGTATCCAGGTGGGCGACACACCGAACCTGTTTTCAGTTCCGAGGACCCGTGTGGTTCAGGAAGTCCCTCCAAAACATCCGCCCCCCTCCGGTATTTCGGCTTCTGTAAATCTTCATCTCTTCACGGACTTTTTGGGCAAGCTGCTGGAATTGCCTGGAAGCCTGACTGTGAGGAAATACTTGAACCACCGGCTTTTGTTGACGAATGGCCTTCAACACGTTCGGATCCAAGGGGACATAACCATACATATCCAGTGACAGATTCAAAAAACGTTGGGTCACCATACTCAGATGACTGAAGATCTGATGGGCTTCCTGCTGATTCTTTACCGTATTAAGTAGAATCTTGAACCGCTTCCCACCGTACCTTATGGCACTAACCTTCATAAGTGCATATGCATCCGTTATGGAAGCCGGTTCGGGAGTGACAACAATCAACACTTCCTGAGCCATTGCATTGAAGTACATGACATTAGAGGATATTCCAGCACCCGTGTCAATTAAAAAAACATCCACTCCATCCATCATGGTTTCGAGTTCGGACACCAGAACCATCTTCTGTTCCGCAGTCAGATTCGTCAGCTCCTGAACACCGGAACTGGCTGCAAGGATTCGGACCCCACCGGGGCCTTCCACCAGTATGTCCTTCGCCCGCATTTGACCGTTGAGCACATGCTCCATGTTATATGAAGGGGTCAGACCAAGCAGAATATCGATGTTGCCCAGTCCCATGTCCGCATCCATGACCAGCACACTCAAACCCAGTTGCGCCAGTGTGCAGGACAGATTACTCACCACATTGCTCTTCCCGACCCCCCCTTTACCGCTCGTGACGGCAAGAATGAACGGCGACGGTCCGGTCTCGGACCGGGACGACCCCCCAAATTTTCTCAATGTCTCGGCTTGATCCATGGTTCCATTCCCTCTGGAGTCCGCCGTCGGCTTCCCCTGCCGGACTGTCTAACAGGCTGGTGAAAAAACGCCTTGCGCCTCGCGGCCGCCCCAGACGACCTGCCGGCATCCATGCGCTGCAAGAAGCTGTTACTGCCGGAGAAGCGCTTGCATGAACCTTCGAGGTGTCGCCCGATCCAAGTCATCCGGAACACGCTGCCCCGTGGACAGGTACGCTAAAGGAATACCGCGTTCCCATAGGATATTCAACATCGGACCAAGATGCAATGCCTCATCGAGCTTGGTGATGGTCAAAGAGCCGGGTTCCAGAATGGAGTATCGATCCATGATGTGGGAAGCATCCAACTCATTGGTGTTGGCGCCGATCAGCAGCATGGGGTGCACCCCGCGCACCCCGTGAAAGGTTTCCTTAAGTTCATTCAAATGTTCCGAGTCCCTGGGACCTCTCCCCGCAGTATCCACATAGACCCGCCCCATCCCGCTCAACTTGGACAAGAGCGGTGGAAACTGCTCCAGCCGGGAGACCACATAAAAGGGAACGCCCAGGATCTGTGCATATACGCGAAGCTGTTCGGCGGCGGCGATGCGATACGTATCCAAAGTAACCAAAGCCACCCGTTTCATTCCGGTAAGTCGATCCCGGGCCGCCAGCTTGGCTAAAGTCGTGGTCTTGCCGACCCCTGTGGAACCCACCATGACAATGATCCGCGGATCTTCCGCTTCCCTGTCCGCGAACCGCACAAACCTCGAGACCACTTCCCCCGAACGCATCTCATCCTTGTCCCCGCCGGATTTGCACGGATGCATTTCCTGCACCAGTCGAAACGCCAGATGAGGATGCACGCCGGTTCGCACGAACCGTTCGTACAGGGATTCAAGCGCCGGTCCATATCCGAGACTCCGCATGAGGGTCCGGAGACCATCCCCATCTTGTTCCCCGATTCGGCTCTTTCGGCAGGACCAGCCTTTGGGAGTCCCCGCCCTTCCCGTCGAAACGGACGCGGCGCGGAGATCGGCTTTCGCCTCCACGTCTGAGGATGCGCCCTTGGACGCCGGCTCCGATGCCGCCATCACCTCCACGCGCCGCGTTCCCAACAGTCCCAGAATCCCGTGTTCTTTCCGGAAGGTCCGGCTCGACAGGATCAGCGCATCGGGGCCCAGCTCCGATTTGACCCGCTCGAGAGTCTCTTTAAGGGTCTTACCTTCGAATCGCTTGAGGTGCATGGCTTACAACGTCACCGTTCCCAAGGATTGAAGCTTGGCTTCGGGAGCAATCTCGTTATGGGATAGAACCGCCAATGTGGGGAAGAATCGTTCGGTTAACTTCTTCAAATGGGGCCGAACCACGGGCGAACACAGCAGAAGTGGGTTGAAATTAAGGCGGGCGAACTGTTCCACGGCCCGGCTCACCGCTGTAATGATCTTCTGGGCCGTATTGGGATCCAGAGTCAAATATACCTCCTGGTCCGTTCGGTGAAGGGCTCCCGCTAACACGTCCTCGACCGTTTTGTCCACGGTCATGAGAGGCAGCGAACCATCTTGCAGTTGATACTGCTTTGTGATTGTCCTTGCCAAACGATGTCTCACGTACTCTGTCAAGACATCCATATTCTGGACCCCGGATGCATAATCCGCCAGTGTTTCCAGAATGGTTTGGAGGTCTCGTATGGAGACGTTCTCCTTGAGAAGCTTCTGGAGGACTTTTTGGACCTGGCCCACACTCAGAAGATGGGGCACCAACTCTTCCACAACTTTGGGGTGACTCTCCGCCAGATGGTCCAGGAGCTTTTGAGTCTCCTGGCGGCCTATGAGTTCATGGGCATAGCTCCGAATGATTTCCGTCACGTGGGTGGCCAACACCGTGGCCGGTTCCACGACCGTATATCCCGTCACCTGGGCGCGTTCCTTTTCCGAGGGCCTGATCCACAGCGCCGGCAGTCCGAACGCCGGTTCTTTGGTTCCTATGCCCTGGATTTCTTCCGTCACCTCCCCTGCTTTCATGGCCAGAAAATGATCCAGCATGAGTTCGCCCCCCGCAACCCGATTCCCTTTGATCAGCACCGAATACTCGTTGGGCCCCAGCTGAAGATTGTCCCGTATATGCAGGGGAGGTACGATAAACCCCATTTCCATGGCGAACTGCCTTCGGATGGACTTGATCTTCTCCAACAGACTGCCGTCTTGTTGGACATCCACCAAGGGTATGAGCCCGTAGCCCACTTCAAGCTCCATGGCGTCCAGCGACAAGAGAGATTCCACGCGCTCCGGTCCTTCCGGAGCCTTGCCCGCTTCTTCCTTAGTTCCCTTTTCCGTTTCCTCAGACCGACGGGACTGGCGATACCGGAGGTACGCAATGGATCCCATGATCGCCCCCAGGGTCAGAAAAGGAAGCGCGGGAAGACCTGGGAGCAGACCAAAAAACACCACGATGGCCGAGGTTGTGCCCACGGCCCTGGGACTCACAAAAAGCTGCCGGGCCACATCCTGACCTAAGTTGGTCTCGGAAGCCGCACGGCTGACGATGACGCCCGCCGCCGTGGAGATGATCAGTGCGGGCAATTGGGATACGAGCCCATCCCCAATGGTCAGAATGGTGTAGGTTTGGGCCGCGCTGCTCAAGCTCATCCCTTGCTGAATCACACCGATGAGAAGACCTCCGAGGATATTGATTAGGGTGATGATGATGCCGGCGATGGCGTCGCCCCGCACGAACTTACTGGCGCCATCCATCGAGCCGTAGAAATCCGCCTCGCGAGAGATCCGCTGACGGCGATTTCGTGCCGTGGTTTCATCGATGAGACCCGCGTTCAGATCCGCATCGATACTCATTTGTTTGCCGGGCATGGCATCCAGAGTGAACCGCGCGGCCACTTCGGCGATTCGCGTGGCTCCCTTGGTGATGACCACGAAATTGATCAGGACTAAAATCAGAAACACCACCAGTCCCACCACGTAGTTGCCGCCGACCACAAAGGAACCGAAAGACTCGATCACGCGCCCCGCAGCCTGGGTACCATCGTTGCCCCGAAGCAGAATGAGCCGGGTGGAAGCGATGTTCAGGGAGAGACGAAACAGCGTCATGATCAGAAGAACCGACGGAAAGGCCGAAAATTCCAAAGGTTCTTCCACGTACATGGAGACCAGAAGTATGGTCACCCCCAAGGTGATGTTCAAGCAAAGCAACAGATCCAGGAGAATGGTGGGCAGAGGGAACACCATAATGAGCAGAACACCCACCACCCCAAAGGCCATCATCAAGTCGCTGGGTTCCAACGTCCGTTTGGCGACCGAACTCTCTTGCGTCATTCCTGATCCTGCTTGTCACTCCGTTGAAGAACGCGATCTGCGGTCACGCCTTCGGCGTGAGGCTTCATTCTTCGTCATTGCGGCGTACTGTATCCATGGGATTCGTTCCACGCCCTCGGCGTGGCTTGGATCTCATTGTTCCGCACCGGCCTGCCCGCAATACCGTGTATCGACGGGCTGTTACAAGACCGATTTCTTTTTGATGCGGTACACATAGGCCAGGATCTCGGCAACGGCTTTGTACACGGAGGAAGGAATCTCCTGGCCGATATCCGCCATTTTGAACAGCAATTGAGCCACCGCACGATTTTCGACAATGGGAACTCCGTGCATTCGAGCCACCTTGCGGATTGTTTCCGCAATGAAGCCCGCACCCTTGGCCACCACCAACGGGGCGCGCATACCCCGTTCGTAACGAAGGGCAACGGCCAGCTCAGTAGGGTTGGTAATGACCACATCCGCCTTGGGCACTTCCTCCATCATGCGTCTTCTGGCCATTTCCCGCTGCAGGGCCCGGATCCGGGACTTTACCAGCGGATCTCCTTCAGACTGCTTGAACTCGTCCTTGACCTCCTGCTTGGTCATTTTCAGATCGCGTTCGAATTCCCATCGCTGGTAGGCGTAATCCAGAACCGCCAGCACCAGAAGGACCCACGCCGTACGGTAGAGAATCGTGAACGCCGTATTCAGGATAAAGGTGAGAACGGCCCATCCATCCCCTTGCATAAGTGGAAAAGCCAGGGGCATTTCGGATCTGATGGTCAGATACACTACGATACCCACCGCAGCCAGCTTACCCAGGCTCTTGATCAGTTCCACCAGGGACTTCAGGGAAAAGAGCCGCTGGAAACCCTTGATGGGATCGATTCGGTTCAAATCGGGAGTAATCCCTTTGGCGGAGAGCAGAAAACCCACCTGAAGCACGTTGGCCAGCACGGCGCCCAGGACCACGGCCGTCCAGAGAGGAAGCAGTATGTGTCCCATGGAAACCATGACGGACCCCAGCAATCGGATGGTGCTCTCGTCGGTCAACGCAGGTCTTGCCGCCGTGCTCAGGAAATCGCTCCAAAGGACCAGGGTGCGGGACAGCATGCCTTTTCCCGCCATATAGAACACCACCAAACTCACCAGCAGCACCGCCACCGCCGCCACTTCCCGGCCCTTGGCCACCTGGCCTTTCTCCCGCGCCTTCTGACGCCTGCGGGCGGTGGGTTGTTCGGTCTTTTCCTGGTCGCCTCGTGGCGGCATGCCGAATCCCTATCCCTCCGGTTAGAATGCTCGTATCAAGGCGGTCAAGTGGCGATCCGTTTCCACGAACACATGCCTCAGAAGAACGCTCAAGAACGAAACACTGATCCCCACGGCCATCAGTCCCACGGCGATCTTGAGGGGAAACCCCACAATGAACACGTTCATTTGAGGAACCGTTCTCGCCAGCAGGCCCAGACCCACACTCACAAAAAAGTTCACGGCGAGAACGGGCACCCCGATCTGAAGCGCCAATAGAAACATGGCGCCTGAAAGATCGAGGATCATACGGAGAAGCGGTTCCGAGGGATTCACCCCACCGAAGGGGATGACGCGAAAACTCGTTTCCAACGCTCGGATCACCATATGATGAGCGTTAAAGGCAAAGAACAGAAGTATGGCGATCAGGTCATAGAATTGGGTGACAACGGAAGTCCGGGCGCTGGTGAAGGGATCGATGACGGACGCTATACCGAGGCCCATTTGAAACCCCACCACCTGACCGGCCAATTGAACGGCTCCGAACACCATATTCACCGCCAGAGCAAGCACCGCGCCCACAACGATTTCCTGGATTACCATCGCCCCCATCATCCAGGCGGACAAGACCGGTGTCTTCAACTCCACCCAAGGAAATAATATCAGTGATATCACCAACGAAAGTCCCACCTTGACCGTAACGGGCAGAGTCCGGTTATCGAAAACGGGAAACATGAACAGGATCGCCGACACGCGGGCCAGCACCAGCACCATCTTTTCCGCATCCAGGATCGATATGCCGATGAAATCCATGTTCATCTCACATACAGCGGGAAGTTCTCCAGAATGCCTCTGGTGAAGTCCAGCATGACCCTCATCATCCAGGGTAAGAACAACAGCAGCGCCAACATCACTACAACAATCTTGGGGACGAAGGTGAGGGTCATCTCCTGGATTTGGGTTACGGACTGGAAGATACTGATGAGCAAGCCTATAGCCAACCCAAAACCCAGCAAGGGAGCGGAAACCAGCAGAACAACCTGGATGGTGTCTCGAGCGAATCCTACAACGAATTCAGGCGTCATGGCGAACCTCCCGAATCAGTAAAAACTTCGAATCAACGATCCCACCAGCAGATTCCAACCGTCCACCAGTACAAACAACAAGAGTTTGAACGGCAGAGATATCATCACGGGGGGCAACATCATCATCCCCATGCTCAGAAGCACGGAAGCGATCACCATGTCCAGAACCAGGAATGGAACGTAAACGAGGAACCCGATCTGAAACGCGGTCCGGATCTCGCTTAACGCAAAAGCGGGTACGATCAGGAGGGTCGGCACCTCGGAAACATTTCTGGGGCGTTCCTTCTGCGCCATGCTCAAAAACAGCGCCAGGTCCTTTTCCCTGGTGTGGGACAGCATAAACTTCCTAAGGGGTTGCTGGGCCCGATCCAGGGCTTCCGAGCGATTGATTTCCTCCTGGAGATAAGGCTGGAGGGCGTTTCGGTTCATTTCATCGAACACGGGGGACATGACATAGAACGTGAGGAACAGAGCCAGCCCGATCATGACCTGATTGGGGGGCATCTGCTGAGTACCCATAGCTTGGCGCAGGAAAGAGAATACCACGATGATCCGTGTGAAGCTGGTGAAGAGAATCAGGATGGCGGGCGCCAGGGTCAGGACCGTCAACAACAGAACAATCTGGAGCAGAACGGACACCTGTTCGGGCTGCTCCAGATCACTTAAATCCAATTGCAGGCCCGGCAAGGAGGTCTGGGCGTTCACAGTTCCTCCGCAAACAGCCAGGGAACACGCCAGAACCAGCGCCAACAGACCCAAGATCTTCAGGGAGATGCCGGACATCATTGACTGCGTACTCCCTCTCCTCTGTTGAACACGCCCGACAGGATTCCTTGAAAGACCCCGGGGTCCGGATCCGGTTCCTGCATTCGGGTATCGTCGTCTGCGGCCTCACGATCTTCCATATGGCTCAAGAGGCTGATACGGTCGGAAGTCACCCCCAGCAGCATGCGACGCCCTCCGACCTCGACGACCAGCAGGCTCCGCTTCGGCCCCAGGGCATGTCGCCCAAGGACCCGGATCCGAACGTCCTGTCCGGTGGACAGCCCTTTCCAGATGGTTTTCCTGGCCAGGTACACGCACGCGTATACCAGCCCCACCACCAGGAACAAGGCCGAGAGCATCCTCAGAATCCCAAGGTAGAAATCCGCTTCCATGATTCGGCCGTCCTCCCGTCCTCACTTCATGAAATCGGCCCGTTCGGTGGAGCTGATGATGTCCGTGAGCCGAACCCCGAACTTCTCATTGACCACCACCACTTCTCCTCGAGCCACCAAACGGTCGTTTACACGCACTTCCATGGGCTCCCCGGCCAGTTTGGGGAGTTCCACCACGGACCCTTTTACCAGCCGAAGCAGGTCGTCGATGAGCATCTTAGTCCGCCCCAGTTCCACAGTGACTGTAAGTGGAATGTCCAGAATGAACTCCATGCTCGGATCCATGGCTTTGACAACACCCCCGGACTTCTCTCCGGCGGATTCCAAATTTCGGAACTCAGGATTTTGGACTTCTTCCGGCGCGTTCATCGGTATCATCCTCTCTGATAAAATCGGAAATCTGTATGGACAAGTTTCCTCTCACGGTACCGGGATAGCCCTTGAACTTGGGAATTCCCTGGACCTTGACAAGAACTTCTTCCTTCGAACCCCGGCCAAGTTGAATGATGTCCCCCACCCCCAGGTTGATTAGATCTCTCCCCTTGAGCTGGTTGCTCCCAAGCTCCACGATCAGTTCCACTTCCGCCTTCATAAGCTGTCGAAAGAAGCGCCGTATCCACGCGTGATCAACCTCCAGATGATCGCTTTGAAACCCCGCGTGCAGCTTCTCCTTGATGGGCTCCAGGGACGAGTAGGGCACGCACAGAGTCATGCCGCCCGAGGCGAACTCCATCTCCACGTCGAAACCCACCACCACCACTACATCCGTGGGCGGAACGATGCCGACGAACTGGGGATTGATTTCGGATCTCACATAGGACACGGAAAGCTCGTATACGGGTTTCCAGGCACGGTCCATGGCTTTGCGCGCCATATCCAGGACTTTGAGAATGATCCGCGACTCGATTCTAGTGAACTCCCGTCCCTCCACCTTCATGTTCATGGTTCCTCTGCCGCCCAAGAAGAGATCTACCAGCGTGAACACCAATTTGGACTCGAATATCATCAACGAATTCCCCCGAAGGGGGTCCATACGAAGCACATGAATGCTGGTGGGCACGGGCAATGTTTTGAGGAATTCCCCGAATTTCATCATATCGGTGGATACCATGCTGACATCCACCACTTTCCGAAGGGTGGCGGACAGGGTATCCCGAAACAGCCGACAGAAGCGGTCGTTGATGATTTCCAGGGTGGGCATCCGACCCCGGATGATCCGGTCCTGACTGGTCAGGTCATAGGGAATGACCCCGGATTCATCCAGGGGAACATCCGTCTCGGTCTCGATCTCTCCCCCGGAAACGCCCCGTAACAGGGCATCCACTTCGTCCTGGGACAGAATCTGGCTCATGCGGCGATCCTACTGCACCACGAATTCGGTATAATATACCTGCTTGACTTGGCCCGAAGTGAGCAGCCGATTGACTCTCAACTTGATCTCGCTTTTCAGAAGCTGCTTACCGGCGAGACTGGAAACCTCCTCGAAACTCTTGGAACTCAGCAACGTGATGATGGTGTCTCGGAGCTGAGGGGAACGCCGCCCGAGTTCCTCGACCAGCTTGGCATCGGACAGCTCCAACTCCAGAGTCAACTTCAAGTACCGTTCCCCGTCCTTATCGAAGAGATTCACCACGAAGCTGTCCAAGGGAAACAACGGACCGATCTGCGATGGCTCACGCCGGACGCCCGAATCCTCCGGCGTCCGCCCCACGGCCTGCTGGATTTGGTGACGTGGACTTTCGCTCCCCAGGATGAAATACCACACATAGAATCCGGCCGCGCCCAGCACCAGCAGGAGACCGACCGCCGCGAAGAGAAGCTTTTTGCCTTTCTTGCCGGGGTTGGAAGGACCGTCGGGGCCGTTCACACGTTCATCCGCCATACCAGTACTCCTGAAAATCAGAAGGTATACGTCAATAGGATTTCCACGCGCCGGTTCTCCGGAAGATCCGCAGCGTCCTCGCCGGGAGTCACCGGCCTGGAATCCGCGAGTCCGGTCACTCCAAACCGTTCGGGAGCCAACTCGCTTTCCATTAGCAAAACGCGCACCACCGCGGCGGCCCGGGCGACGGACAATTCCCATTTGCTCGGAAACCGTTCCGTTTGGATGGACGCGCCGTCCGTGTGGCCTTCCACTACGACGTTCAAATCGGGATGCCTGGTCAGGAACTCCGCGACTCGCTTGAGTATTCTTCGAGCGGAAGGCTTTACCTCGGCCTGGCCTGGGTCAAAGAGGAACAACTGGGGCACCGATATGGCCACGGTGTACTGGTCGCGTATTTCATAAGTCACCCCGGGATCCTCTTTTTCCAATTCCGCGGCTCCCATGCGTAACGCTTCTCTCCGGATCATTTCCTGAGGCAGAAGCGGAGCCTCTGACTCGTCGTCCATGGCGGCGTCCCTATAGGGTGCCGGAAGCGCCGTGTCCTCCGGTACAGACCGCACAACGATGTTGCGGCGCTCCTCCCTCTGGCGCAAGGCGTCTTCTCCCGGCGACCCTTTTTCGTCCTCTCGAATTCGGTACACGTTCTTAACGATCTTCTCCCGTTCCCCGATCTTCAAGATGGGCACGATGGGTTTCACCACTTCATATTCGTGAGACTTGCCCATGCCCAACACACCCAGCGCCGCCCGAAACTCCGTGTACAGCTTCCTGGTCTTCCCGCCCTCCAGGGACCCCATGGAGAGGAGAAGCACGAAAAACGTCAACAGCAGGGTCATCATGTCATTGAAGGTGGTGAGCCACTTGCCTCCGCCACCCCCCGCACCCGCGGCTCTATTCCTGGGCATGACGACCTTTGGGAACGGCTGTCAGGTTGATATCCACTCTCCGGTTTTGCGCCCGACCTTCTTCCGTGCCGTTATCCGCAATGGGTCGAACTTCTCCGTGGCCCCTGGCTTCGATCCGATGCGAGGGGATCTTGAACCGGGATTCCATGTACCGCATGACCGTCACCGCCCTCATAGCCGACAGTTCCCAGTTGGAGGGATACACAACCGTTTGAATGGGCCGGTCGTCCGTATGCCCCTCGATCACCGCCAACACCTCGGACTTACGGATGGTATTCGCGATGATATCGATCACCGGATAGGCGGAAGGCTTCAAAGCGGCGCTGCCCGAGTCGAACAACAGACCGTTTTTCAGTCGAAAATTCACCCCCTCTTCGGAACCCACGATGGATACCTGTTCTTCGAACCCCGTGTCCTTGATTTGCGCCCGCAAATTCTCGATGGATCTGCGCATCTCTTCCCGAACCGCCATGCGTCCCCGCGTCATCTGATCCGGCGAATACAGAATCAGCTCCGTCCCAAGTTCCGGGTTCAAGCCCCCGGTGAGAAGCGCCACAGCCCCCTTGAACGACCGGGCCACCTCGATCATACGTCCCCGCTCCATATCGCTGTAGGAATTCAGCAGGCAGAAGAAGGACACGAGAATGATCGACAAGCTGGAAAAGGCCATTTCCCAGCGCGCGGGGCCACCTTCTTCCACGGTGGGTTTCTTCTTCCTTCTCTTCATTTGTTGAATGCGCTCTTTCTCTCCGCAGGCGGTATGAACGCATGAAGCTTGCTTTCCACCACCCTGGGATTATCTCCGGCCTGAATGGAACGGATTCCTTCGCCGATGAGTTGCTTGATCAGGATTTCCTGCTGACTGCGTGTTTTGAGCTTGCCGGCAACCGGTAGAAAGATGAGATTCGCCAGGATGACCCCGTAAAACGTTGTCAACAGCGCTACGGCCATCGCCGGACCGATTTTCTTGGGATCGTCCATCTGCATCAGCATCTGAACCAGTCCGATCAGGGTCCCCAGCATACCCATGGCCGGTGAGAAAGCCCCCATAGTACTGAAGATTTCAGCACCCAACCGATGCCGCTCTTCGATGAACTCGATCTCCGTCTCCATTATATTAGTAATTACTTCAGGCTCGAGACCATCTATAGCCAGGGACAAACTTTTGGATAGGAATGGATCATCTATATTATCCGACTCGTGTTGTAAGGCCAATATCCCCTCTCGTCTTGTAATCTGGGCATAATTAACCATCCTGGCTATTATATCGGATGGTGAAGGCAAAGAATGAAACAATACATTTCTAACCACACCAAATATTTTGAGCACATCCGATAGAGGGTAATTTATTAATGTAGCTCCTATAGTTCCACCTACTACGATCATCATTGAAGGGAAATTGATAAACCAGGCGAGGCCGCCACCCAAAAGTATAGCTACTATTACCAGCCCAAATCCTGCAACGATTCCGATGATTGTGGAAATATCCATGAGTACCTCGTTAAGCGTCACCATCCAATGTCTTAGGCAAGGATCGTACCATCCGTTCGCAGAAGTCTCCCCGGACGTCCCGGCTCCCCAGAGCACTTCCGAGGTCCGCGGGACAAAAGGCACGCCCTCCTCTGAAATTCATACCCATACAAGGGCTTCCGAAACCGCCCCGAGAACCCTCCTGGGGATCGGGACTCCCATTTCTCTTCCCCCCGGATCGCCCAACCGGAGGATCGTTTCACAGGGTCTACCCGAATGCAGTCAAGTTTTTGACACCGGGATAACCATCCTGTTTTGAGCGTTCTTCCGGATCGGTCACCTTCTTGAGGAACCGCCGCACCTATGATAGGTTTCTCTGCAAAAATCACAAGGTGAATGGAACACCGTAATAGGGACATTGTACGGCCGTTTCGAAGAAAACCGTGTTTCTATCAGCCCGTTGATAAAACCCCATTTCGGGCAGGCTGTTCAAACCGGGATTTTCCTCACGGGTTCCGCAGGAGAAATCCGATGGAGTTCATCTCCGTTCTGTACACCGCACATCATTTATTGTATCGACTCACCGTCCCACGGGCTGAAGAAATTTTGGAGAATTCCGCTCCGCGCGTTCAATGCGTCTCCGCCGCGTGAGGGAGGACTTCTGCATGCGGTAACCCGGCAGCCCGTTGATCAATCGTATTGCGGGCAGGCCGGAGCAAAACGATGAACCGGAAGGCGCACGAATCCCGAGGAATGAGGCGTACAACCAGTACGCCGCAATGAGGAAGGATGAAGCGCAACGCCGTTGTCGCAACGGCGGTTCGCGTTCTTCAACGGCCTGAAAGGGGGTTGCGTGTCCGATTTGAGAAAAAAGGCCGTCGAGGGAATCAAGGCCGGGGATATGTTCCGTGTAACGCGTACCTTTACCGAGGAAGACGCGCGCATATTCGGCGACATCAGCCGGGATTACAATCCGGTTCATTACGACCGGCGATTTTCCGATACCAAGAAATTCAAGGGGCGAATCTGCCACGGGCTGTTGGTGGCCGGATTGGTGACCGAGATCGGGGGGCAACTGGGAATACTGGCTTCAGGGATGACGTTCCGATACAAGAAGCCGGTCTATTTCAACGACACCATCGAGTGCCGAGTCACCGTTGAACACATCGATCATCGGGGAAGAATGGAGGCGAAGGTTGTTTACACGAATCAGGACGGGGAGCGCGTCATCGATGGAACACTGTCCGGTCTTATCCCGGGAACCGAAGAACGTCGGGTTCTGGCGGTGATGCTGTCCGAGGGGGATCCCACCAACGGCATCCGGGAATGACCCGACCCGGATCGTCGTACCCTAGTCCCCCTCATGGAGACCCCGTCGCAAGGCGCCATTCAGCCGCTCCCAGGCGCAAATCCGCGGACGCTTGATGCTCCTACGAAAGGCTTCTCGCGCCTGGGGCCGATCCGAAAAGAATCTTTTCCAACTCCCGAATCACGGCGAGTTCAGAGGAACGGCGTTTGCTTCATTACCGCTTGATGTTCATCAAATCCGCCAGCATGGCGTCGGCGGTGCTCACCACCTTCGAGTTCGCCGTATAGGCTCTTTGCGCCGTGATCAGACGCACGAATTCGGCGGCCATATCCACGTTGGAAAGTTCGAGGGAAAAGGACGTTACGTTGGCCAGGCCCGTCCCCGCCCGGTTGTGGATGGCTTGACCCGAATCCCGGGAGGGCTGATACCGGGTTTCGCCCACCTTCACCATACCGTGCATGTTGCGGAAGAACCCGAGAACGAACTGCCCGATTTCCCGGGTCTGCCCGTTGGTAAAATGTCCCGTGATCATGCCGTCCTGGGATATCTCGAGGGTCTTGAGTTCCCCCGCCCCAAAACCGTCCTGAAGAATCTCGCTGGTCACGGAAGGAGCCGCGTATTGGGTGAGATTGTTCAGGGTCACGGTCATGGGCTGTAAAGCCGTGGCGCCTGTCAGAAGATGCAGCTCCAATTCCACCTCGGGGGGGGACGGCGAAACGATGCTTCCGGTGGGGCCGAAGGTCAGATTCAGCGGCCACCCCATCGCTGAAAAATAGTCGTATTCCACTTCCCAATCCCCCGTGGAGGGCGCCTCCCCGAAGGTAAGCGTCGTGTAGCCGCTTTCGTTCACTTCCACCAGGACCTGGCCCGCTCTGGGGGTGCCGCTGAAAATCAACGCCGGTTGCGCCACGGGGGTCCCGCCATCCGTAAACACCAGGGAGTTCAGATCTACGTTGGCGTTTGCCAGGGTATAAGGTCCCGTGCCGGAACCCAGGGTTTCCACTCCGCTGCCCGTGGCGGCAGCCCCCCCGGCGGTGACCAGACCATACTCCGCGGGAATGGTGGGGGTGGCGGACCATTGGTTCACGCCGGTCTTGGTAAAGGTAAACGACAGGGGGATGTCCCGCCCCTGGGAATCGTATACGATCACCGTAGTGCTGTATCTTCCGGCATACGTGGTTTCATCCAGAGGTATATATACGGGGGCTTCGGCGTTCAGGTTGAGACCCAACTGGGCCTCGCTGCTGGCCCGCGCCTGCCCTAACACGTTGTTCACCCTCAGATCCACCTCGCGGGTGTAATCGATCTGCCCGGATCGATCCGGTCCGAAGCCCTGAACGCGCAGTCCGTCCGTGGAAATCAAGTATCCTTGACGGTCGATGATGAAGGCTCCGTTTCGGGTATAGAACAAATCATTGGTGGCTCCATCCCGGATCACGAAGAATCCGTCCCCCTCTATGGCCATATCCGTTACGTTCTCCGTGCGCTCCAGAGAACCCTGGACGAAATCCGATTTCACCGTCCCCATGAACACGCCCCGACCGATCTGGATATTGGAAGCCCCACCCGCCAGGTTGGCGCTCAGAATATCGTAGAACGTCGCCGTACTCCGTTTGAACCCCACCGTATTCGCATTGGCGATGTTGTTGCCCAGAATACTCATGGTATTCGAGTTGGCGGTCAGCCCGGTGATGCCCGAGAATAATGCGCCAAGCATGCTTTTCCTCCTCAGCCTTCCTGACTACGAATGGTAATGATTTCCGCCAAGGTCACCTTTTTTCCATTCACATCCAAGTAGGTAATCCCATTTTCAAAAGTCAGCCCCGACACGATCCCTCTCTGAAAGGTTTCCACCTGCAAGCCGTTGCCCTGGCTGTCCTTGGCCGCTACCTGAAACCGGTAGTTGCCCGCTTCCACGGAATTCCCGTTCAAATCTCGGCCGTCCCAGGTGAACGTGTGTTTTCCGCCGGACAAGTCGTACAAATCCAACAGGCGCACCACCTTGCCGTTCTCGTCCAGCACGGTGATGTTCACTTTGGCGGCGTCCCCGGAAAGATAAAAACCCAGTTCTGTCGCCTGACCGTCTTCCGTAAGGACAAACTGGTTGCCGCTGCTCGTGATTTCCTTGCCGATGAGGCCGACGGCCAGGGCGCTGATGGTGGATATCTGGAAGTCCAGCATCTGGTTGGCCGCCTTGTTTAGATTCTCCAGTTGCTCCACGGTGGAAAACAAAGCGAGCTGCTGAGTGAAATCCTCATTCTTCATCGGATCCAGTGGATTCTGATACTGCAATTGCGTGATGAACAGCTTCAGGAAATCCTGCTTTCCCATGATCTCGTCTAACGCCATAATTCCCCCTCCCCATGAGGCGAGCATCGCCCCTCATCACACCCAGAGATATACGGAGTGGTGTACGCTCCTCCAGTTCTCTTCCGACTCGGAGGAATCCCCCTCCGGATCCGTCATGCCGGCGCCGCCGTCCGCCCACGACCCGGTCTTACCGGCGGATCGATGGTTCTGATGCTTTTCCCCCTCCTGAAAGTACTCCTGACGAAGGAATACATCCGGTTCCCCACTCTCCATACCGGCGTTGCTGAACGATTGCCTGAGATCCCCCATACCTGTCTCCAGGATTTCCTTCACCTGTACCGAAGCCGTGACAAAGGCGGCATACACCCGATTTCCCCGCACTTTCAGTTCCACGTCCAATGTCCCCAGGGAAGGCGGGTGTAGATTCATGGTAACCTTATGAACCGGCATCGAGTTCTGTTTCTGGAGCATCTCCTGGACTTCCACCTGAACCTGACGGATCAGCATCGCCGTCAGTCCTTTGGAAAAGGGACCGTCCTTCACCGGGGATTTCGAATCGTCCGTCGATGCCAACGAGGAACGGTTCAAGGGTTCAGACTCCAACCAGGAACTCTTGTCCGAAACACCCGGTTCCTTGGATGCCATAGAGTCCGTGTGGATTCTGCCTGTGAAATCCGGATCATCCGCCGCCGTCGAGCCGTTCGTAAACGAATTCATGAATGAGTTCCGGCCGAGCTTTTCGGTTCCGGGCGAAACACTGTCTCGGGAACATTCACCCGCCGAAGGATGGGCTCGAACTTCGACCGTTGGCGACCCGTTCTCGATTTTCTTGAAAAGCGCCGAATTCACTCCCGCATCGACACTTTCCGCCCGGTTTCCCGCCGGCGTTTCTCCACTCACGACTCCCGGATATCCTGGGGTCCCTTTTGTGCCGAACGCTGAATTCCTTGCATATCTCGGGACTCCCCACTCGGAGGAAACCGTCCTGGTGGACCCTGAGGTTTCCGCCTTTTCGGAAGCTACGGCCGGCGCCTCCCGGCCCGCCGCCAGGCCCTCCCCTTCGCCGGAGAACATCCGATTCGAAGAAAGCATGGAAGCCCCGCCTTCATGACTGGATGAGAGGCCGATGCCGGTGCGCCCCGACCCACGGGTCGAGCCTGCCTGCGACAAATTCGTTCCAGGCTCCGGCGCCGGGACCGACTTCTGGGAAGTCCCCATCGCAGGATCCGAAGGGTGTTCTGCGAAACGACCGGAGGAAGCGGACGCCGGCTCCAATCCGGGACCCGGTTTTCCTACTGGGGACACCTTGCAATTCGACGTGTTCGAAGTTATGTCCCCTGTAACGCTTTTTGCGTCGAGAATCCGGGATGCCTCTCCATCAACAGGCGAAGCACCCCACGAGGTTCTGAACGGCTGGGACCTCGAATTCGGCGAACCGGTAGCGATGGTCCGGTCTTGCAAGGTCTTTTCAACGGTTTTCTCCCCCCAGGACTTCCCGAACTCGGCAGCCGCTCCCTGTATCCCCCCCTTGACGAATCGGCCTGCATTATCCTCCGAAAATTCCTTGGAGAGAGAATGCGCTTCTTTGGTCCCCTCCTTGGTCCCCTCCTTCGAGGTAACCGAGCATCGAGAAGCACTCTCGAACGATTCCGTGATTGCCTTTGAGACGCCCATGGGGGTTGGCCCTGAACGGATATACGGAGATAATGGGCTTTCTTCACAGGAAACCTTCAAGGCGGCGGAGAGGAGCGCCGGTTCCTGAGAATTCCCGGCCCCTCCTGTTCTCGCGACAGCCGAACCCTCGATGGAAAACGTATCCTTGGAGCCCTGTGCGGCCATGAGCAGGGCGGCAAATCCCTTCCCACTTCCGAGCTTGTTCGCGGAGACGGCCGCAGCCGGCAACGCCGGGTCCGCCAAGACCGGAGAGAAGAAGTCCAAGATGTTTACGAACGATTGAATGGCCCGCTCCTTTAGACTCTGCCAAGCCGTTGAAAAACGCGATCTGCGTCGTTGGGCTTCACCCTTCGTCATTGCGGCGTACTGGTTGTACGCCTCATTCCTCAGGATTCACGCGCC
>CAZQXK010000072.1:0-20971 GCA_964597345.1 uncultured Thermodesulfobacteriota bacterium
GCCTGCTATCCCGTTTCCTGCATCCTGCAAATTGCAAAGCCCCTGCCCTCACGGAATACGTCTTCGGAGGGAGCGTTTGCTGGAAAACCACCCTCCGAGGAACCATTCTGTACTCGGAAACACCCTGCGGTTCCCAACCTGGGTGAATCCACGTCCGCGGCGTCAATGCACTAACCCACGGTGTTCAGGCCGAAGGCCCCCTACCAGGCTGTTCGAAAACGATGCGATGCAAACCACGTCGCCGGCGTCACCCCAGATCGCATTTTTCACCGGCCCGACGAGCGTCCACGGCCCGCTCTCTCATCGGCGTCCTTCGCAGACGCCTGCATACACTCGGAGCAGCGATGCCGTCACCTTCGCTTCCCCGAAGCGGGCCAGGCAATCCCGGCGTATCGTTTCCGGGTCGTATTTCAAGACATCTTGATGCATTCGGATCATGGCTCCCGCCACGGCGTCCACACCGGCATCCTCCAGCAGGATCCCGTCTTCCGGGCGCACGATGTCCCGGGGACCGTCGGAAGCCACGGCAATAACCGGTTTCCCGCAAGCCAAAGCCTCGATGAGAACCACTCCGAACGTCTCGTAGGCGCTGGTCAGGACGAATGCATGGCACCGTTGCATTTCCTGAACCACCCTTTCTCGAGTCAACTCACCCAAAAACCGCACACGGGAACGTAGGTTCAGCCGCTGCGCCAGATTCTCCAAATCCTTGCGCCGGGGTCCGTCACCCCCGATACGCAGGTGGACCTCAGGCAATTCCCGCGATGCCGACGCAAAGGCTTCCAGCAACACGTCCTGTTTCTTCAATATATTGGTCCCCGCCACGTTCAGAAACGTAAACCGCCCCCCGCCTTCCAAAGAACGGTCGCGGGAGATCTCGAACAGACGGTTCACCAGATTGGGCGCCACGCTCCAAAGGGGGAATCGGTCTCCGAAAAGCCGATTCAGACGCATTCCCAATCCCGCACTCACGGCGATTCGTGCATCCGCATCCCGAAACGCGTCCCCGATGCTGTCCCGATGGGCCGGATTCAGCTTGCCGGAAGCATAGGCCGAGCTGTGTTCCGTGAGTACATAGCGCATACCGCGCGTTGATTGGATGTGGCGGGCCAGGATGCCGGCGGGGTGCGCGCCGTGAGCGTGTATCAGATCGGGAAGCCCCTGTTCCCGCGCGTATACGTCAAACGCTCGGTCGCTCCAGAGGCGCAACGAACGAAGCGCGTCGCCGGAACTCCCCAGACCGCCCACCACCCCATGGCCCCAGTACACGGGCGCCCGGTCGTCCCTTTCCCGGATGAGTCCGTGGCGCCGGCCGATGCGGCCCTCGCGGATCAGATCCGCGGAAAGAGGCCTGCAGGCCAGCACGCCGACCTGGATGCCCGCACGGTTCAGAGCCTGCACCTGATCCCGCACGAACACGCCTCCAAAAGGCTGGTCCGGGTTGGGATACGAGGACGGTAGAATCAGAATGTGCATCCGGGCGCTCCCGGAGCCGAAGCGGTTTTCTTACGACTCCGTCGACTTGCAGGGATCCTGGAACCGGGCCGCAGAGGCCGTTTCCGTTCCGGCCGTTCGGGATCCGCAATCGCCCGCCGGAGACCGGCGACTTCTCCCTGAACAGGGCTTGCTACGGGTTCGGGGAACCCTTCCCCGGAAAGACTCCCCGACCATCCCGAATATGGACAGGCGCCGTCAGGATTTGGGTTCAAATCGACGCAGGTCCGCAACATCTCCGGTGGACGCATCCATGCCGACGCCGAAGGATTCCGGGGGGCAGGCGGTGCGCGTGGGGGAGGACCATCGCCATACGGCGTCGTTCCGCCACCGTTTGGAAAGCGCTTCCTGTCCCCGGCTTCCTATTTCGGTGTACGTATCCCGGCCTCCCACGTCCAGGAACACGGCGATACTCCTTCCATAACCCGCATATGGACCAAAACCCGACAGTTCCAGCCGGCAAGCGGCCGCGTCCGACGCATGAGGAGGGGTGGCTCCGAGGGCTTCCTCCGCCGGCAGATAATACGTATCGGAACCTCCTCCCAAGTCCATGAGCAACGCTTTGGAACCGATCATGGCGCAGGCCCCGCTTCGGCTCCGGGCCCGATACACGTCGTCGCCCCCCTTGTCCGCCAGGACGGCGAAGGAAAAATCCCATCCGAACGCCAGGCCCTCACCCCCTAAACGTTCGTCTCCCGGTGCAGTCCCCCGCCCCTCCTCTTCCACGGCAGGGTCCGATAAGGCGTACGTATCGTTTCCGGACTCGTCGAACAGGGCGGCCAGAGAGAAATGAGCGGCGGAACCCAGCGCATACGTCACGGCCCGGTAGGCGTCGTTTCCGGCTCGGTCGTACAGGATCCCCGTCCCGAACCAAAAGCCGGAACCGCCCGCCCAGGCGCCCGCCCGGTACGTATCGTTTCCATCCAGATCGATGAGCATGCCGAGACCGCCGGCCCAGGCGTGCCCGTCGCGCACATCCCCCCGTCTTCCGGCGCCGGCGCCCTGGGCGTTGGACATGGACGCCAGGCCGCGCGTATGGTAATCCCCCCGGCCCGCCAGGCGGGCATCCGGTTCCGCCGCATAGTGGTCGTCGCCCGCCATATCCGCCAGCACGCCCACTCCGCCTCCGGGTCCTCCGAAACCCTGACCGTCACCGAAAAGATACGACGAATCGTTCCCTTGGACGTCCACCAGGAGCCCGATGCCGAAATACCCCGCCCCCTGGCCTCCGAACTGAAGCGTTCGGGAGTCGTCTCCCTTCTCGTCCCAGAGCAATCCGAACCCGAACACTCCGGCCCCCTGCGCCAGCATATCCGCCTTGTAAACATCGTCCCCATCACAATCCAGAAGAATCCCGACCCCGAATACGCCCGCCCCCTGGCTGGGCGCCGGGCGCCCCCGGCAATCATAGATATCGTTTCCTTCGAGATCGATGAGGACGCTCACCGGAATATCCGGGGAACTCGTTCCGGCCACGGGTCCCCGATATACGTCATTCCCCCCCAGATCCACCAAGACGGCGCAGCCCTCCTCGATCACGTGGGTATCGTCACCGGCGCCCGATAGAATCACCCGGCCCACGGGGGTGGGCGCGTCCAGATATACTGTGGACAGGTCCGACGACAGATCCCGGAGAGCCTCCCCAAAGGCCCGGGACGCGTCGTCCACCGCTTGCACCGCCAGCAAAGCCACGTGGTACAAGGAAACCTCATCCAACAGACGCGCGACGTCGTCCACTTCCGGACGATACGTCTGATCTTCCGGGAACCGGAGGAACCAGGACCGATCCTGAAAGACCTTTTGCATGAGTTCTTCAGGTACGTTCCGGACGGCGGTTCGGCGCCATTCACAGGCTTCCGCGATCCCCTGGAGCAGGCCGGCCAGCGCGGCCTGCAGCGAACCGGGAACCCGATCCAGTTGTTCCATGAGTCCCTTGCGCACGGAAGCCGGCAGCACATCTCCGCCCCGATCGCCACGCTTTGAATCTTCCATACCCAAGGCGTACAGCCTTTCAAACGCCGACAGAAGCCCTTCTCCGTCTTCCACCGCCCGGGGCAAAGGAATGGGATATCCCCGAGGTCCCACGATTTTCTTGTCTATGCCCAAATAATGCGCCGTTCTCACCATTCCGTCCCTCGACCCGGAACGGTATTCCTGCGACGCAAACCGTGCGGCGGCCTCGGCGGACACACGGGTGAACTCGTACAGTCGAAGAGGTTCCGCGTAGAGATCTTCGAAGAAATGGGGCAGGTGAGGGATTCGGTGGATATGGGGAAACCGGATCCAATAGGACTTGGGCCGAAACCCCAGATCCCGCCGGGTAAGGCCCATGGATTCCAGCGCTTCCGCCAGGCGATCCGGCGGCTCGGAAGCCGGGGATCCGGCGAGCTCCGGCACAACCAGGAGCAACATAACCATCACGAAACTGGAGATAAGCAATCGCACGAGACGGCTCCGCCGGAGGTCGGGCCATGTCCGGCGCGCGGTGGAGCCGGAAACCCGCCG
Organism: uncultured Thermodesulfobacteriota bacterium; assembly: GCA_964597345.1. GTDB lineage: Bacteria > Desulfobacterota > Desulfarculia > JACQYL01 > JACQYL01 > CAZQXK01. The sequence continues at coordinate 4,000 of CAZQXK010000072.1, forward strand.
TGGTCCCAGGAAACGTTCACCGCCGGGACTTGTTCCCATACCGATTCACCACCGCGGCGTACAGCCCTTCGAGAACCGGTATGGCTTCTTCCATGGAATACGCCGCCGAGGACAGGGAGGTCCGGCCGTATTCCCGGATTCGGTGCGTAATCTCTTCAGGGCGATCGTACAGCAAACCCACCCGATTCCCGCACATGAATTCCCGGATGCCGGCGTAGTCCTTGGCGATGACCGGAAGGCCCGCTCCGAGATATTCGAACAGCTTGTTGGGAAGGGCGGAGTCCAGGTGGGCCCGGAAATGGGCGTCCTCGGGAAGATTGAACGACACCAGGCCGAAATCATAGCGGGTCAACACGGTCAGAAGTATCTTGGGCGAAAGCGGCTTGTAGTAATGCAGGAAGGGATGGTTTTTCGCCCATTCCGAATATTCGGGCCGATGGAACGCCGGGTGCATGTGCACGTGAACTCCGGAGTCCGCGATGACCTGGAATTCCGGCGCCAGGTAGCGGTGGTTTCGCGGATTGCTGCTCAACCCGCCCTCATAGGCCAAATGGACGGCGCCGTCCCGGGAAGAAAGCTTCCGCCTGAAACGTTGGGGAAGATGGTCCCGGCAAACGAAGTTCTCCAGCACTACGGAAGTTTCCGGGTCCACGCCGTACTTTCGCCGCGCTTCATCCAACAAGTACCGGGACACATACACTCTGCCATGAGCCTCCCGGTTGGCCCTGGCCTCCAGATAGGCGGCGGATTCATCTTCCGGCTGCCTCAGGGTGAGCATGTCATGGGTGTCGTGAATCACCGGTCGGCCTCCCCCCAAGGCTACGACGGTCCATATATCCGGTTCGTTATGGCAATGAACCACGTCGAAACCCTGCGAAAGCCGCCACAGATCCTGGGGTGTCTCCACCGGATAGCAGGCGTCATAGGCGGAATCGGGCAAACGGTATCGCCGGCTCAAGGGGGCCGAACTGTAGGCCAGCGAAACCCCGTGGCCCCTGGATTTAAGCGCGGCGCACTCCTTGAAATTCCGGATGCACGGTTCCATTTGCACAAACAGAACGTTCCATCGCCTTTCTCCGGTGAAACAAAGCCCGTTCCGCTGCGGTGAAGCACCCTGGGAATTCGAAGAAGCCGCGGAATCCAAAGAGCCGGCGTCGCTTACGGAAACATTCATCAGGACCGTCACCCCCTGGAAAGAATCGGAACCCAATGGAGTCGAACTGCGCGAGGTCCGTGAACAGGCGAAATTCCGGACCGCGCCTCATGGGAGGAGATCACGAAGCCGCGGGCGCCGCGGGGTCTCCGTTCTGTTCGCACATCAGCAGCCGGAGCCGGTACTCCGAATTTGTCGGATCGCAGCGCAGGGCCTGTTCGTACCATCGCTCACTTTCCCGGAAGCGGCCCGAAAGGTAGCCGCACAACCCCAGTGAGGCATAACAAAATTCCCCGAAGATGCGCTCGTCGTAGGAAAGCATCCGATCTTCGATGGTCAGAGGCCCCCATGCCAAAAGACGATGAAAAGCGGCGGCGGCCTCCGTAACGCGTCCTTGCCGTAACAACGATTTTCCCCGAAACCATACGGCGAACGGACTGACCGGAAACAAACGTTCCACTTCGTCCAGCAGGAGATCCACGGGTAGATTCCGGTCCAACCGGAACTGGATCCAATCAAAAAAGGAAAGACTGTCCTGGGGGGACAAGGGTTTTTTCCCCCGAACGATGTCGATGCTTCGTTTCCACGCTTCTTCCGCCTCTTTCTCCATCTCCAGATCCCGGTATAGGGAGCCCAGCGACCGCCAAACGTACCCGTTGTCCGGATCCCGGCCCACCGCCTCGAGGTGCAGGGCCAGTCGGCGCCGGTTCTTTTCCGGATCGTTCCGGTCGTATCCTAAATGGATGCCCAGCAAGAGGTTTTCCGGTATCATGCCCACGGGATCACGCCGTCCTCGAGTCAGCTTTTCGACGCTTTCCGTGACTCCGGCGTGTACGTGTCCCCGGTACCGGATTTCGGGATGGTTGCGGAACAGACGCATTTGAAACATGGGGGTCCACCCCGTCTTGGGGCGCCAGGCCACCCGGTAGGCATATTGGGACGAGTCCCTAAGAAACGGGTCGATGGTCTCGCGGCTGCCTCGAATGACCCTTTCGTCGGCATCGATAACCAGCACCCAATCCGCGCCGACATGATCGAGGGCCTGGTTGCGGGCTCCGCCGAAGCCCTGCGCCATGGAAGCATGAAACACCCGGGCGTTCCACCGGCGCGCGATGTCCACCGTACGATCCTCGGAACCGGTATCCACGACTACGATGTCTTGAACCAGATCCGACAGGGAGGCCAGGCACTCTTCCAGCAGGGTCTCCTCATTCCGGACGATCATGCACGCGCACAGCGAGGCCGTATCCATAACCCAACCACTGTCTTCGTTCCGGCCGCACGGGTGCATTCCGTTCGGGGCGCGCGAATCCTGAGGAATGTAGATACATTCAGTATGCCGTAATGACGCCTGTCTGCGCCTGCCTGTGCGCGTCCGCACGCAGACAGGTGTGGGACGCACAGGCAGAAAGGATACCGCGCAGATCGCGCTTTTCAACGGCCTGCTGACTTTCCACACCTTCACCCCGTTCGGGCAGGCAACAGTAAGTACCGGGTCCCGGGCCTTACACGGGCCCCGGCGGATTCCGCCCGGAACTTCACCCGGGACCGGGGATCAGTAGGTAGCCCTCGGCGCGTAAACGGATCGGGAGCCCGTTCCTCGCCCGGCATCCACTTTGGGCGCATACAGAGACTTGGCCTTTACCTGGTCCAAGGAAAACGATTTCAAGACCGGAACGGCAAAGGCGGATCCGACCACCAGTTTCTTGATGAAGGACCTCCGTTTTTCATCGATCTTGTCCATCCTGACGTCTTTCTCTTCCATGCTCCCTTCCTTTCTTCCAAGTGCGATCCGATTCCCCCTCGGACGCCCTCGTCTCAATGTTCCTTCACCTTGTATCCGCCGGTTCGGGAGTCTTCCCCCGAACCATCCCGACGAACGCGTGGCGAATGCTCTTGACAGCCCGCCGCAAAACGCAATCTGTGCGTTGGGCTTCATTCCTCGTCATTGCGGCGTACTATGGATACGCCACATTCCTCAGGATTCGCCCGCCATGCATCGCATCGTTTTGCACCGGCCTGACCGCTCTAAAGTTTATCAAAGAGCTGTTAAAACTTCATACGCCGGCGAGCACCTCCCGAAAAGCGCCGGCGGTTTCCCGCAATCTTCCCACCCGTAGCAAAAAGCAATCGGAGCCATCCACCATACGGCAGACGTCCGCGAGTTGCTTCGGGGTGTTCGGGGAGAAGTTCTCGATCTCTTTCAGGACATGCTCCATCATAAGGTATTTGGGAATCCGTTCGATACTCGGGTCCCCATGGTGATGAGCCTTCAGCGCGAAAACGGCGTCCACGTGTCCGGGTTCGGTTCTCCACTTCCGGTTCAGATCCAGGGGGTCCAGAAAATAGAAACGCTCCCGCAGCGTGGCATAGGAAAAACGCCGGCGGCACAGATCACCCAATGAAGGAAGACAATCAAGCGCCCCTTCCTTGATGTGAAATCTGCGGGGAAACGGAATCACCTCGGGTCCCCGCAGCAGCACCAGGTCGTCCGAGTGCGCCTCGGCCCCGTGGTACAACAGACTCATCAACAGGGTGGTCTTCCCCGCCCGCCGGTCGCCGGCCAGGAGAAAACGTTTGCCCTGATAGGTTCCGCAGGCGGCGTGGATCAGTACGTGGTCCGAGAGCGGGTGGAGGACCATCGCGTTGATCCGTTGATGGAGATGTAGAGTCAGCCACTCCGGATCCGTTCTGAAAAAGATATGTTCACCGTTGATCCGGAAATCATAGCCCTCCGTATTTCTCCACACTTCGAACTCCAGCCGCGAAGTGACGGGGAACTGCGGTTCAGCCCGGACCACCAGATCTTTCAGCCTGCGATCCAACTCTTCGCAATCGGTCCGCAGTCGGATCCGTGTCTGATATATGGAGAACGTCCGCTCTATTCGCTCCGTACGAGTTCTTCCTCCAGCAGCCGTTCGATGATTTCCCGCACCTGGGACAAGGGAGCCCCATCCAGTCCCCAAGCATCTTTCATAATGTCGGCGATCTCCTCTGGGGAATACTTCCCGTTGCAGTATTCCAGCACAAAGACCGCCGTAGCGTTCAAGAAGTGAACCCGGTCCGTCTGGGCATGATACAGGATGAACCCGTCTTCCATTGGATTCACCTGCAATCCATCCACTTGCTTCGGGAACGTACTCATAGCGCCATCAGCCCCCATGCCTTGGACCCACGGACCGCACTCGCGGGGGGAGAACACGGCTCATAACAGCCCGCTGATACACCGTATTGCCGGCAGGCCGATGCAAAACGATGAGTTGCAAGACGGGCGACTCCTGAGGAACGAGTCGTACAACCGGTCCGCCGCAGTAACGAAGGATGAAGCCCGGCGCACCAGATCGCGTTCTTCAACAGCCTGATAAGATTCAGTGACATTATCGGTAAGGCCTCATTCAGGGTCAAGAGTTTTTTCCGGAAGAAGACAATGTCAATGCCATATACGCGTTTTTCAACGGCCTGATATGGCGGGATTATCTCGTGTTCTTCAATCCCGCCGATTGTTGCTCCGAGGGTCTCTACGCTTTTCGGGCTGAATCGAAATTCCTGTATTTCCTGAAAAGTGTAGCCAAACGTCTCCAATAGTAGACCGGCGCTTTCAAGGAAGAGCTTTGCGATTCGGCCTGGTCCCCTTCCCTAGGCATCGCCAGTGAAACTATATGGAACAGTCTGTCCCGTAACGTTGGAAGCAGTCGGATTCGGGTCGTATGGAGAGCCAGGACATTCTTAAGCTGTCGGGTATCGGCGAACAAGAGACGTTCCATATCGGCATACAGAGATACGGACAGGCACTCCCTGACGGCTTGTCCATACAGGTCCTGAGGAAGCACGATGCGGGTCGAAGCCGCACAAAGCAACAGACTCGGGAACAGTATTCGTATCGCGCCGTCGGGACCGGCGTAATCGATCACTTTGTTCCAGTCCATCTCCGGGTTTCGCTTCAGCAGGCAGGCCACGTCCAGAAGCCACCGGAGACCCTGCCAGCCGTGACCCACACCGTGCACGCACAAGGCAATCAAAGAGACCTCCGGGCCGAGAACCTGGACGGGTTTTCCCATGATCCCCACGGTCTCCAGGTTTCGCCAGAGATCGTTATACGGCACTCGGGTCCGGCGAAGTACGGGGGTCAAGTCCCAGTGCAGTTCCAGACGAAGCCCTTCCGAATCGTAAAATTCCTGGTGATGCGGCTTGAGGGAATCAGACAAGCGACGCGGGGCCGGGCCATAGCCTGCTTCCGCCAGCACGTTCCCCGCCGAAATCACGTCTTTCCGGCGGACGAGAAGGTCCAGGTCGCTGTAAGGCCTCAACGCGGCGTTATCGTACAAGGCGGCGGCCACAACCGGTCCCTTGAAAGGGATAGCCCGGATTCCGGATTCCATGAATCGATCCCACAGATATAACAGCTTTCGGGTCCGGATAATGTGGTTCCATACGGAAGATCGGTAATAGCGTTCCAGGGATTCCAGCACTTCTTCGGGCATCAGCCCGGCCGGGACATCACCGAGAAGCGAATGCAGCACCGCCTTCATACCGTGCCGCTGCGCCTGGTTCAACAGTTCGTTCCAGTCACGGCACAGCTCCAGGCGCCGCTGCAGCTGGGGCGCTTCGTCTCGGTTCAGGTAAACCCGCGCGCTCCACAGCACGGCATCCTGCTCCGGTCGAAGCACCGGTTTCTCCCGGCCTCCCATCATCCTACTCCCTCGTCGGTTCCCACGGAGCCGGTTTTCCGGTTGTTCCGGAGCACGGGCGGCCCCATGCCCTCAACTCCGGCTGCAGCATGGTTGTTGCCTCCCGGACATCCTGAATTCGTGAGGAAGAGAAGCGGTATATTCCATCTCCGTTCTTTAGCGGCAACCCGGTTCGCCATAGCGCCGGTTCAACGGGTTTTCAGTCGGCCCCTATCGGCGCATTGATACACACCCTGTCATGCGGCTTGAACCACTCCGATGTTTCAATTTAAATTCATTCTTGCATTATTACACGGCTTTCATTAGACTTAAAATAACCTTTCGACTCAAGGATCTTGAAGGCGTATTTTCGATGGGGCGTAGCCGCCCGTTGATAAACAGTATTACCGGCAGGCCGGCCAAAAACGATGAGATGCAACGCGGGCGAATCCTGAGGAATGAGGCGTACAACCCGTACGCCGCAATGACGGAAGAGGAGGCGCAACACAGCAGATCACGTTTAACGGCCTGCTGAGGCTGCGGCCCTCCCCTGGAGGGCATGGAAAGCATGTCGGAAGTCGATGGCAGTCCCAACGGGACTCGAACCCGTGTCTTCGCCGTGAGAGGGCGATATCCTAGGCCACTAGACGATGGGACCCGAACCGTATAATCGAACCCTTCTTATACGTAGCCGCCGTGATTTTGTCAAGAATTTTGGATCCTCGGAAAGCTTTCGAGGCCCGCTCCGATCAGGTTTTCCACGGCGGCCGGCCCCAACGCCTTTTGTTTCGCCCGAAACATTTCGATCATGTCGAACGGCGCCACCCGCAGGATCTCTCCCAACGTGGTTCGATCCAGCTTTCGAACCGCATCTTCCACCATGTTCAGCATGCCGTTTTCGAAAGCGTTTTCCCGGATGGTTTCCAGATCGGCTCCGCGGGTGATCAAGGACTGCATAGGCTGATCCACCACCAGAAGCTCGCACAGGCACCCCCGGCCGCGATACCCGGTGTACCGGCACGCGGTGCACCCCGTACCCCGCTGAAACGTGATATTCTCAGGGTATTCCAGAAAGATGGGCCCCCACTCCTCCTCCTTGGGGCGGTACTCGTGACGGCATTGGGGACAGGTGAACCGAACCAGTCTCTGCGCGAGCACGCCCTTTAAGGAAGCGGAAATTTGGCCGTACTCGATACCCAGATCCCTTAGTCGAACCAGGGTCCCGAACGAATCGTTCGTGTGCAGCGTGCTCAGCAGCAGGTGTCCGGTTTGAGCGGCGTCAAACGCGATCTGCGCCGTTTCCCGGTCCCGGATTTCCCCCACAAGGATAACGTCCGGGTCCAATCTCAGAAACGAACGGAGGAGCCTGGGGAAATCCAAGCCGATCTTGGGATGCACCTGAGTCTGCATGACCCCGGGGAAGTTGTATTCCACCGGGTCCTCCGCGGTGATGATCTTGATACCCGGATTGTGAACTCTCTGAAGCGCCGCATACAGCGTGGTGGACTTGCCGCTGCCCGTGGGACCGGTAACCAGGATGATGCCTGCCGGCTGGCGCAGCAACCGCTTGAATTCCGTTAATAGATCCGCCGAAATGTTCAACTCGTCCAGTCCCACGCCGCTTTTTCGCGAATCCAGGATCCGGATGACCACGTTTTCTCCGACGTTGGCCCGGCATACGGCCACGCGGAAGTCCACCATGGCCTTGCTATGCCGCGTACGGTCCAGGTAGGACATGCGGAACGACCCGTCCTGGGGAAGCCGCCGTTCCGCGATATCCAGATTGCACATGATCTTGATGCGGGACACCACGGCATGCACCTTTTCTTGGAGCTGTCCCACCATCCAGGTTTCCAGGGGCTCACCCAAAACCCCGTCCACCCGGTACCGGAGCTTCACGCTCTCGTAATCCTGTTCGATGTGAATATCGCTGGCTCCGAGTTCCAAACCGTGGATGAGAATCCGATTGACCATTTCGTGAGCCTCCACATCCTGGGCGTCCTCCATGGTACAGGCGCCGGACGCGGGTTGTATCTGCTCCTCCAGCTTCATTTCGAGCACGTCGACCTGGATCCTGGGTTTCGCGTCTCCCTCGCTCTTCCAATCCTCTCCATAGAGCAATCGGAACAGCGCATGAAAATCCCTTTCGGAAACGAGCACATAATGCACCCGGTACCCGCCGTAATCCGCGTTCACCTCCCGCTGGAGAACCCGCGGATCGTTCAGGGCCAGCGTCAACTGTGCCCCTTCCATGCGCACGGGAAGGACCCCGTTCAGCCGCGCATACGCAGCCTTCATAACGGACCGAAGACTCTGCAACGTGGCGGATTTCAGATCCAGGTCGTTCAACTCCACCACTTTCAAGTTGTATTGCCGGGCCAGCATCTCCAGCAAAGTGGACCGGGTGATGAGCCCTTTCTGCACCAGATACTGCCCCAGAGGCACCGGACTCCTGCCGCGTTCCCGTAACAAGCCCATGAGTTGGTCCGAAGTCAGATACTCCTCCTCCACGAGAAGGTCTCCGAGCTGTTTGCGCTTCGCGTGCTTGTCCAGAATGTAGCTGAGGTCTATGGGACTGACGTGACCTTCCGAAACCAGGATCTCTCCCAACATCCTCGGCGACCGGCATCGTTTCTTTACCTGGGCGGCCACGGCCCTGGGAACCATCCCCCGTTTGCAGGCCTCTTCGAGGGAGCCCCCCAATCCGTATCGAGTCACCAGTTCTCGGACGGACACGATGCGCCGATTCAACAATTTCACCAGAAGGGGCTCATCACCGGTCTCCGTGAGGCGCTGGTACAGGGCCCGGTCCACTCGCTTCTCCTGCACCAACCTGCGGACCAGCTCCTTTTCAAAGCCCAACGCGGAGACGACCCCCACCAAGTCGCTTACGGAAAGGAGATTCTCCTTGAGCATGCAGGCCACCAGTTGCCGGTGGTACAGGTTCCGTTCCCTTTCCTGCACCGCCAGGGCCTCAGAAAGCTGGGACCGGGTGATCAGGCCTTCCCGAAGGAGCAACTGCCCCAGACTCCCGCCCTCCTCCACCGTCGCCGGTCGATTTTCTTTCTCATCGGGCATATGCAGCCTCAGTGGTCCTCTGTACCGGGGACGCCGAACATCGTACAATCCGTGTCGCCGCAATCCATCCGTCCGTCACACCGCGTACCCGTTTGGGAGCGGGATATACGTCACCTGCGGCGCGTTGCAAGGCTCCCTTGCCGGCCTGCTCTAAAAGGCGTTTATCGTCTGAGGTTGTGGCTTCATATTGACTTCTCAAAACAAAATCCTTATAAAGGGAGCCTCATCTTTATCGGAGGCACGTTACTATGAAATCATTCGGGATGTCATCCCCTTGACGTACCGGCCGTACTTTGGGAATCGGTCCGCTTTGGCGGCGTATCTCCCCGCAGTGTGCTTCCCGCATCCGGAAATCATACAGAAGGAGGAATTTTGGCAAGAGACGATCTGATCCAAACGGAAGGGGTCATTACCCGTTCACTGGGTTTCGGCAATTTCGAGGTCCAGTGTGAGGAAGGCCATGTCATTCAGGCCAAAATGGCCGGTCGTATGAAGAAGCACAAGATCAAAATCATGGTGGGAGACCGGGTGAAGGTCTCCATATCTCCTTACGACGTGAGTCACGGCATCATCACGTACCGGCTGAAGATATGACCTTTGCTTTCCCGCCCCGGAACGTCCAACCGACCCGTCGCTTTCGGTTCGCGCATCCATCGCCCCCTTTTTGGCCGAACCTGCGGAAACAAACCTCTCCCGGACGAGAAGCAGCGATGCGGAGTCTTTGTTTTTCTCCCATCATGTGAACGCCCAAGAGAGAAGGGTGGAATTCAGTGCGCGTATTCGCGGCAAGTCCGCGTCCACTATACCGGAGAAGGAAGCCCGCCGCCGCAAGCCCGGATCCGAGTACTACCGGCGGTCCTCATACGGATACCAGTCACCGGCCCGGATGTGCTCGACTTTGTACACCACCGCTTCGTTCGTGGCCGTACTGTAAATAATCTTACGCCCCATACTCCCCCCCACATCCAGGGAACTGATTGGAATTCCTTGTTTCTCCAGGATTTCCCGGGCCACCTTCACGTTTTCCGCCCCCAGGTTCGGACCGGAATCTTGCGACCGGTGAGCCCCTCCGAAAAGCTGAGCCGTCAAATTCCTTTTGTCCCCCCCTTCCTCCTGAACCAATTTCACCAGATACCGGACGGCCACGCTGCCGTGTTTCGCGGTCCCCTTGTTCGGGTCCGTAGCATAGGGAAATAGAAAGTGATTCATCCCCCCGAACTTCAACTCCTGATCGTAGAGAGTCACGGCCACGCAGGAACCCAAGACCGTGTAGATTACCGACGGTTGGCGGTACACGAAAATATATCCCGGTTTGAGGTAGTACTCGAAGAGTTGTACCTCGCTCCCCATCAGGAGCCCTCCCGCGTGAAAGAGAGCATGAGGTATTCATCCTCGACCAGAATAAACACATGTTTGTGTTCCCCCATGTAGGCGCGGGGAACCGTTCTCTGGAAAAAAGACACCTCGGGAAGCCCCAGCTCCAGACCGCTCTCGGCCTCCAGCTCCGTAACCAGGTTGCCGGCGATCATATTGAGCATTTCCCGGCTGGTATCCAACAATGAGTCCGCATCGGGACGGGACTCTTCGAGACCCAGAAAGTTACCGGCCAACCGCCGGGCCATCGCCATGGGAACGAACAGATTCAGCCACAGGGGCGTCGAACCTCCCAGAGAAACGACACCCCGGATGTCGAACCGGAGATCCTCTCCCTGGGTATCCTGGGAACTCCAAGGTTCGGGGACCACAAAAAACATGGTCTCCAGTATGTCAGAAGTCACATCCTTCAAGATCTCCTGCAGGCGCCCGGACATTTTGCTCCCCCAATATCTCCACCAGCTTCTCCTTGATCTGCTCCGGCGTAAAGGGCTTCTTCAGGTACCCCGCGGCCCCTACCCGGAATGCCTCATTGACGCGATCGTCCCGCCCCTCGGTGGTAATCATGACCACCGGTATGCTTTTGAGGATATCGTCCTCCTTCAAAGTGCGCAATAGTTCCAGGCCGTTCATTTCCGGCATGTGCACATCCGAGAGAATGAGATCCACCCAGTTATCCCGGAGCATCTCGAGGGCTTCCGTTCCCGTGGAAGCTTCGTAAAACTCGCCTACGTCGATTCCGGATATCTGAACCGTCTTTCGGATCACGGATCGCATGGAACGGGAATCGTCCACCAGCAACACATTTATGGACATGGAGCACCCCTTTCAACCGGCCTGAAGCAGTTCCTCGCTCTTTCGAATCTCCTCCTCCAGCACAATCAAACCCGCCTCCAGGTCCCGTATTCGGAGTCGGAACCGATGCATTACATCCGAGTACCCGCGATAATTCAGGCCGTCGATGCCGCTTCCGCCTTGACCCAGCAAAAGGCAGGCGATATTCGCGAGATAGATGACAGGCGTCAGTTCATCCCCCGTTTCCGCATGCTGAGGAGCATGATGATATCGGATGGCTTGGACGATCTCCACGGGGAACTTCCACTTGCGGGTCACCTGCGCTCCCAGCTCGGCGTGGTCCACTCCGAAGATTTCTCTCTCGGCTTCGATGAAACTGTATCCCCGCTCTTCCACAAGAAACAGAATACGTTCCAGTTCCTCCTGAACGAAGGTACTCAACACCAGTTTTCCGATATCATGCAACAAGCCTACAGTGAACGCATCCTGGTCGACTTTCAAGTTCAATCTCAACCTGCGTTCCAGGATTTGAGACATGATGGCGCAGGCCACGGAATGACGCCACAGATCCTGCCCCTTGACTCCGTACCCGACGCTGTCCGTTCTGAAATAGTTCAGCGCTCCGGACGCCATGATCACTTGCCTCAGACTGCGCTGGCCCAAAAGGGACACGGCCTGACGCACGGACCCCACCTGTCTGGAGAGACCGAAGAACGGAGAATTGGCCATTCGAAGCACCCCCGCGGTAATGGATGGGTCGAATTCGATCACGCGGACGACTTCCGAAACCTGGTATTCGGGGTTGTTCAGGATGGACAACACCTTGCGCGCCACGTCCGGAAACGGGGGCAACCCTTGAATCGACTGCAGGATTCGATTCATCGTGTTCATAACTCCACCATGTCCTTGCCGGAGAGTTTGATCCAGCTTCTTCCATCTCGAATATCCAGGTACATGGTCCGGTTGACGTTTCCTCCGACGGCCTCCGCGGAAATCAGGACGTTGTTTTTCCAGAGCAGCTTCCGGAGCATCATATGGTTACGCTTCCCGATGTTGAAGTAGCCGTTGTCGTCCAGGATCTGCGCACCACCGGCGGCCTTGACGATCATGCGGCTCTTTTGAGCCCCCAAGGCATAGCAACTCTTGAACAGTAAAGGAACCCCGGTGTCGCAGAACATGAACGGTTTCTGCACGGCCTTCTCCGGATCCAGGCTTTTCTCCGGAAGCATGAAATGCAGCAGTCCTCCCACGTGAGCCACCGGATCGTAGACCGACAGCCCGATGCAGGAGCCGAGAGAAAAGGTCACCAGTGTATCCGTCGGGTCCTTGCTCACCCGCATATCGGCAATACCCACTACGATTTTCATGCATCTCTCTCCGGTTCAGCGATGACCCCTTTCAGGCCGGCTCGAATCCACAGGTCCACCCCGCCTTCCAGTCCGTTCACTCCCGCAAAGGCCGGGTGACTTCTCCACGTATAACTTCCGGATCTTCACTGTTCCATTCGAGGAGCTTTACCAGGTGTGAAAAGCTGTTTTCGTCCATTTCCAGGAACTCCACCGCCAAGCTTCCTCCCTCCGATCGGACCACTCGGCCTTGCGCCCTGAACAGATAATCCGCTCCCATACCTTCGGGCGCCAGGGATACCGTGCATTCGTCTCCGGGGTTCAATCCGCCGGAGTAATCCATCAAGATTCCCCTGAGACTCAGATCCCGGCATAGGCCCGTTTCCTTTCCCAGCCTGGCCGAAAAGACCCCGGCTCGCCCTCGATATCCGTAGATCCTGCTACGGGTTCGCTTTTCGATACCGGCCACCGCGGTCTTCCTCCGGTTTCAGTGCATCTTTGCCCGCCGACCGCTTCCGCAGCCGCCCCAACAATAGCCTTCCTCGACACAGAGTCCGCGGAATGCCCTGGAATCCCGCATGACGACGCCGTACTCCGCGGACCGCATCCGCAAGAGGACTCCTGTTTCCTATCGGCACGTTCGGATTCATGCATAACCCTTTTTTGTGCAAACGGGATCGGTGGCCGGGTCCCGTTCCCCCCGCCTGGCGGGAAACGAAACGGAAAAGGGTGTGGCTGCGGAAAAGGTCGAACGGAATGGTCCTCTTTCATACGAGGCGGGAAACGCGGTGAAAGACAATGAGCGAAGACCGCACGCCGGGAGCCGGCGGCTGCGAACAGGGCAACCGTCAGTCATGCCGCCCGCTTGGGATCCAAGCGCGCATGGACCCGTCCACGGCGTCCGGAAGCAGTCTTCCTCTGTTCACGCATCGGAGGGGGTATGCATGAAATGCATGTTCAGGTCATGGGCTAAGGCAAGGATGCACAGCCGGTATCGGCCTTGCGGATCGGCCAGTGCTCCTCTCCATAAACGATTCGATCACCGAGGACACAGGGCGCCACGGCCTTGTCGATGTCAATAATCCGACTCCCCTGGATTCCCTCCTTGCTCTCGTACCTCCATACGCTGTTGATCCGCTTGGTCAACTCGCCGATGCGATAAACCTGTTCCAAGGCGAGTCTGAGTTCGTCGTGTTCCGGACCGCCGGGATCCACCCTGGACAAGAGGCTTTCCAGCACGCAACTCATAATGCACAGCGGTCGGTCAATGGCGCAGGCCGTGGCCACAGCCATCTCGCGAGCCCCCTCCAACTTGAGCCGATTCACGGGGTCATCAAATCCTTCTAAACCGTTCATACGATCCCTCTCTTGAATCGTGGAACATTTTTCCCACCACGGGTGGCCACAGGCAGACTTTTCTTGCCGGATTCATGACGACGCTCCGGGCCGGAACCCACCAAACGCCTGCTGGCGGCACGGCATGGAACCCGCCGCTCCCAATGCGCACTCGTTAAAGGCAAGTTCCGTTCCAGGATCGTTTTCAGGCGATGAATCGGAAAGCGGGGAATTTGTGTGGGGGCGGAACTCTCACGCCAAAAGGCGTGCAGGAACGGCCTCTGGATTTGAGGGGATACACAAAAGCCGGGGAGACTCCTCCATGAGTCTCCCCGGAATACGGAATGAATGCTGCGGCCCGACCGGCGGCCGCGGTATCAGTCGGTCAGTTTGGGAAAGGCGCGGTAGGGAAAATCCTTGAAGTCGTAATGGCACTCGCTGCACTTGTAAGGAACTTGGATTCCCTGATCCACAAGACCTTTATGACACGTCTTGCATTGCTTATGGAAAGCGGTTTTCAGCTTTACCACATTGTCCTGTTTGGTCGCCTTATGGCACTCATTGCACTTTTGTACGGGATCACCCCGTTTCCAAACGTTCTCCCCGTCTTCATAGCGGTGATGACAGCTTGAACAGGGAGTATTGTACTTCTGCCAATGGTTCAGATGCGTAAATACCACTGGAGGTCTGGTCCTGGAAAACTCGAAATCATGATAGTCGATCTGACCATGGCATTCGGAGCATTTAATGGGCGCCGAGCTTTCCACTCCGGCGCTATCCACGTGGCATTCCCGGCAGGTCTTGTGAAAGGCGTTTTGCAGAGAAGGAGCGAATTCATCCTCATCCAGGTGACATTCGCCGCACTTCTGTATGGCCTGACCCGGCTGGTATTCATGATGGCATTCGGTGCAGTCCGAAGCGTACTGCTCCACATGCTGCAAATGGGTGAACTCCACGGGAGGGCGCCGACGCTGGCCCTCGTATATCATGGATCGGATGTAAAATGCGTCCTCAACCGGGTTTTCGGGGGCTTGCGCGCCCACGAACCCCAAAAGGCCGACTCCAAGGACACAGCACAGCACACTAATCCAGTATCTCCTCATCTCCGTCCCCACATCCCCCGATCGCCCGCTGAAGAACAGGCATTCCGCCAAGAAGGTTTGGTATCCTCCGCACTACTTATGGCAGACAAAACAGTGGTTGCTCACGCCCCGCTGGGAATGGCAGTCCCCGCAGTCCGTCATCTTCATGCTGTCCCACGTATTGGGGCTCCATCCGGATATGTTCTTACCCCAGATTTCCCGGCTGTACCCGGTAAGCCGATTCTCCTCATATGCCGGAAGCTTGTCCTCGGCATCCTTGGGTCCATGACAAACCCGGCACTCCAGCTCCGCCATCTTCACATGGGGCGCATGGGAAAAATACACACAAATGGGCTGGCGGGAGTACACATGCCACGGGATTTCCTTGCCCGGCTGAATGAATTCCTCCAGCAGGATCTTCTCATCCGGACTGAATGTGTTGAGGACCTGGTGGCACTCCGCGCAGTTGGAAACCCTCGGGATTCCCGCAAACGTCCCGTCGGGGCGGAAACTATGGCAATCATCGCAGGTCAACCCAACTTGGGACCCGTGTTTCACATGCGAAAAGTTGATGGGCTGCGTCTTCTCCGAATACAGCACCATTGGGAACACCACCCACCCCACAACGAGCATCAAAACGAACCCGGAAAGAAACGCCAGAATACCGGGCGCCTTGACTTTCCGCTGGTATATGCGCGGCATACGACGGCCTCCCTGTTGAAATTTATGCTTTCTTATCGGATCGTGAAAAAAAAAGCAAGCCATGTTTGACGCATCGCGTGACATTTCATGGCGGTTCATGGCGCCCGTTTCCGCACCAACGTGCACACGGCCCGCGGAAATGCTATGATGGGGTTCTCCTATCCGCCCGTTGATAAACAGAATTGTGGGCAGGCCCGTGCAAAACGATGAGATGCAAGGCGGGCGAATCCTGAGGAATGAGGCGCACATTCAGTACGCCGCAATCACGAAAGGTGAAGCTTCACGGCGTTGGCGTCGCGTTTTTCAACGGCTTGACAGGAGGAATCAACGATTCGTTGGATAACGAAGCAACACGGAATGCGGGGATCCCCAGGCGTGAGGCCTGCGGGATGCGCACCTGAGGGGTGAAGGAATCCGGACGACGTTCCGGAACGGTGCGTTCCCATACCCGGACGGGCGCCACAGTCCCACGGCGCATGGAAAACGGAGGAGTCAGTCGGTATGCAGGCGGTATTGTTCGATTTCGGGGGTGTGCTGGCGGAGGAAGGATTCCGCGAAGGACTCAAAGCCATCGCATGGAAACACGGCGCGGATCCGGAGCCGTTCTATAACCACGCCCGGCGCGTGATCTATGAATGCGGCTACGCCCTTGGAAGAAACACGGAGTCCGCTTTTTGGAATCTCCTCAGAAAGCAGTACCCTCTGAACGGGGCGGATGCGGAACTCCGCCGCGAGATCCTTTCCCGATTTCACCTTCGGCCGCGCATGATACAGGCGGCCGCCTGTTTGAAGGAGCTGGGGTTCGTGACCGCCGTGTTGAGCGATCAGACGAACTGGTTGGATGAAATCGAACTCCGGCAACCCTTCGGACATCACTTCCACCGTGTCTTCAATTCGTACTACCTGCACCAGACCAAGCGCATGCCGGAAACCTTTCATCGCGCCTGTTCCGAACTGGGAGTGGACGCCTCCCGGGCGGTTTTTCTGGATGACAGCCCGGAAAACTGTTCCACGGCCCGGAAAGCCGGGGTCACACCCATTCATGTCCGTTCCCAGGAGCAGGCTCTCGGTGAATTGGAGCAAACCTTGGGAACATCTATTCCACCCATGTCCGAAGTCTGATGCCTGCCGGCAGAGACTCTCCGAAGCTCTCGGCGTCTTCACCTTCACTCGGAACTACCACGTCGACAACGGGCCTGAGGTGCTTCTCGGAGGCCCCCATCTCCTTCATCCAGGATCGAACCCGTTCCAACACCTTTTCGGACAAGTCCCGTTCCCGGTCACCCACTCGACGCGCCATCTGGGAAAGCGCCCGAATCACGGGTTCGGTCTGTTTCCAATTTGCGGCAAGAATTTCCTTGACCCAGTGTTCCACCTCGCCGCGCGCCGCCACGCGGTCCAGCGGGCCGTACAGCGGAATCCTGCTCCCGAGCCGAGACA
>CAZQXK010000073.1:0-19762 GCA_964597345.1 uncultured Thermodesulfobacteriota bacterium
AGTCGGCCTTGCTCCCGCTCCTTGTACGCTATGGCGGCCGCCATGCCCAGAAAACAGAAAGCGCACACGATGCCTAAAAGGACGCGACGTTTCAGTGCGAAGCTCTCCCGATGGAAACGAATCCGATGGTTGAATCAAGGGTACTCAGGCCGTAGTTTAATTACGGTAATGATGGCATGCGTCTTAATGAATTTCAAGTGGTTACCGAGCCTTATTCGGCCCTCGAAACCGTACTTCCGGGCCGGAGCCGGGTCGTGATTCCGCGGGAATACCACGCCGCCAACCCCTTCCCTCCCGTAACAGCCCGTTGATAAACAGCATTTCAGCAGGCTGTTCAAAAACGATGGGATGCAAGGCGGGCGAATCCCGAGGAATGAGGCGTACACACAGTACGCCGCAAAGACGGAGGATGAAGCGCAACACCGCGGATCGCGTTTTTCAACGGCCTGTTACGCAAGGGTTTGAAGCCGTGGAAGAGCCCGACTCAGTCGATAAGAACTTCTCTAAGAGTTTTCAACTCGTCCAACGCCCTGCCGGACCCCAACACCACCGTGGAAAGCGGATCGTCCGCCACCAGTATGGTGAGTTTAGTTTCTTCCCGCAGGAGTTTGGTCAGATTTTTAAGCAGGGCGCCGCCCCCCGTCAAGGTGATCCCACGCTCCACGATGTCCGCCGCCAGTTCGGGGGGAGTTTGTTCCAACGCAATCCGAATGACGTCTATGATGGTCTGCACCTGCTCCGAGATGGCCTTTCGAACCTCCTCGGAATCTATGGTGAGAATCTTGGGAATGCCGGAGACCAAATCGCGGCCTTTGATCTCCATGGTCTCGATTTCCTCGTCAGGATATACGTTTCCAATGGTGATCTTGATCGCTTCGGCCGATCGTTCCCCGATGAGCAAATTGTAGTTTCGTTTGACATATTGGAGAATCGCTTCATCCATCTTGTCTCCGCCCACGCGAACGGACTTGCAATACACGATACCCGCAAGGCTGATAACAGCCACCTCCGTCGTTCCTCCCCCGATGTCCACAACCATGTTCGCCGTAGGTTCCGTCACGGGTAATCCCGCGCCGATGGCAGCAGCCATGGGTTCCTCGATCAGATACACTTCACGGGCTCCGGCGGACTCGGCGGATTCCCGAACGGCCCGCTTTTCCACCTGAGTGATGCCGGAAGGAACACAAATGATGATCCTGGGACGAATCAGGGTTCGGCGGTTGTGGACTTTGCGAATGAAATGTCGCAGCATGGCTTCGGTGATCTCGAAGTCGGCGATGACTCCATCCTTCATGGGGCGGATGGCCACGATGTTTCCCGGCGTTCTCCCCAGCATCTTCTTCGCTTCCGTGCCCACCGCCAGGACCTTTCCATAGCCTCGGGCATCTTTCCGCACCGCCACCACCGATGGTTCCCTCAATACAATGCCTTTTCCCTTGACATAAACCAGCGTGTTCGCCGTGCCCAGATCGATGGCCAGATCGTTGGAAAAAAGCCCTAAGATGGGGTCGAGGATCATGTATACTCCTTTCAGACCACCCTGATCGAATTCGAATTGCCCTGGGGCCCCGACGTTCGTAAGGAGACTGCCGAGACAGATCCCGCGGGGCGTCGCGTTTCGTCTTTCATCACTGCGGCGTGTTCGTTCCCGGCGCCGCTCCACCGCACTTGCGCGCCGCGTGTCCGCAGGTTCTCCCTCTCAGCGGCGATCCCGTGATCCCGGAGACTCGCAACCTCGAAGATTGAAAGCGTTGCCGTTGGGAACATATAGTGAAACCCCTCCGTTTTTCAACCTGAATCTTCCAGTCTCTCTCCATCCCAACAGAATCCGCTCCGAGACGATCCCTGCCGTTTCCTATCGGACCCTATTCCGCAAACTCGGGAACGCTTACCCATCCATGAGGGACTCATCCAGCGGACGCATGCTCAAGGCTACGGAGGCCCGTACAGCGTGGCCTGCCTGAGAGGCTCTTTGGAATCTCGTTTCCGAAATGGATTGACGCGGCTTCCCAGTTGTAGAAAAATCCTATAAGATACATTGGGTTATATTTGACGGTTTTTATAGGACGGCGCGACTCCGTGAATCCACCGCATTATACGGCGCCGGTTTCACGATGGCGGTGAAAGCATCGCCGGATCGTCTTGCCGTCCGGGGTTTGCAGACATGCCGGCTTCTTTTCCCGTGACGCCGCAGCAGCGGCTGATTCCCTCTTTAGGTCTGTTCATACTCCTCCTATCCTGCCGGGTTTCAGCGGCGGACGGGCTCCCGCCAACCTCTCGTGCGCCGCTGGGGCTTCCCCAATTGGTGACCTCGGCCCTCGAACACCACGCATCCGTCGACCTGGCGGGAATGGAAAAAAGGATGTCGGAAACCGACCTGGATAAGGCAAAGGCGGCCTCGCTGCCCAAGCTGGAGGTTCAGATTCTGACCGGACCCGTGTCGGATGCCGAAAAGCCTTTTGTGGAACACGGCGAAATCCGATCCAGGACATCCCGGACGGACTTTTCCTCTCCGGGTGTCTTCGCGCGCATCGAGCTGACGGTCACGCAGCCGCTGTATACTTTCGGAAAGATACGGCATCGAAGAGAAGCCGCGGAGCTGCAGGTGAGTGTCAAAGATCTTCAGTTGGAGCAGGCCCGGGCCGAAATTGTCCGCGACGTGCACCTCCGATATTACGGCCTTGTGCTGGCGGAAATGGGCGGTGAAACCGCCGCCGAAGGAAGCCGCTTTCTGGGAGACCTGAAAGATCGGACGGAGTCCCTGTTGGATGCAGGCGCCGCTCACGTGCAACCCGTGGATCGGTTTCGCATTGACGCCGCTTACGGGGACATGAAACGAAACCGCGCCCGGGTGGAAGCGGCGCGCACCGTCTCTTACCATTCCTTGAAAACCCTGGTGGGGTACCCGGACGAACAGGACTTTGAAATTGCCGACACACAACTGCCCGTGCCTGAAGGGCCGCTGCAAGAACAAACCTTTTTCGTCAACCGGGCATTGACCGGCCGACCCGAGACGGATCAACTTGAAAAAGGCTTGCGCGCAAGGCATCATTTATGGAAGGCTTCAGAAGCCGATCTTTATCCGGATTTATTCGCGGCCGTGAAAGGAGCGGTGTCCAGGGCGCCCGGACGGGAGCGTTTCAACGATGCGTATATTCATGACGAATTCAACGAGGAGTACCTGGGAATCGTGTTCGGAGCCCGCTGGCGTTTCGATTTCGGAATGACAGGGGCCGCTTGTGATCGGGCCCGGACGGAATATTTAGCCGCCAAGCGCCGTAAAGAAATGGTGGGCGAACAAATCGCCCTGGAGGCTTTGAACTGGTATCATGAAGTAATCAGAGCCCGCGAATCCGTTGCGGCATACGACGAGGCATCCCGTGCTTCCCGCAGATGGCTGATCACCTCCTTGAGCGAATTCGATATGGGTTTGGGTTCCGTCAAGGACGTACTCGACGCCATCGAATCCTACAGCCGAAACCGGGGCAACTACCTGCTCAGCCTGTTTGAATTCAACGCGTCGAAGGTGAAGCTCGAGTATGCCGCCGGGTTGCTGAATACGGAGTCCACCCGGAGCACGATAGCTCCCCGGTGAAGCGGGACGGCGGGAAACCCAGGATTCTGATGGGGAATGCCGAACCGGAGGAAGACGGAACAACCACCGGAAGCCCGCCTTCGCTCCGGGAGGAAGGTAAGGCCTGGACCCGCCGCAGGCGAATCCGGCAAGCCGAGGGTCCGGACGGGGATTGTCTTCAAAACCGTGAAATTTAGAGGATGGCTCGCGTGCCGTACATCAGCATGACAGGCTGGAGACGAAAAGCCGTAGCCGCTGCCCGATTCACGGGAATTCTACTTGCTTTTTCCCTGGGAACCATGGACGTTTCCGTTTCTTCTCGGGGGAATGCGGTCGCTTTTGTGGAGCAATTACTGCAAGAAGTGATGGAGGTTCTGGACCAAAAGGAATCTTTTTCCGGCGAGGCCGCCGGGGGGCGCGCGGATGCCGTCAAGAAGATCATCGCCGATCATTTCGATGAAACGGCTATGGCGGAAGCGGCTTTGGGCCATACATGGCATGCGCTCTCGGAGGAGGATCGACAAGCTTACACGGAGGTGTTCGAAATCCTGTTTCAGGATTCTTATACCCGATTGGTGCTCGACTTTCTGAAACGCGAGGAACTGGAAATCATCGGAGAAGACCCCGGAGAAGACCCCGTTCCGGTTCAGACTCGAATCCGGAGGCGAAACGACGAGATCCCGGTAACGTATTACGTGGCGCCGACCGAGGCCGGATGGAGGATCCTGGATGTGGACATCGACGGGGTCCGAATTGTGGAAAGTTATCGGAGCGCATTCTCACAGGCCATTCAGCGGGAATCCTTTGAAGGATTCATGAACCGGTTGCGCATTCGAAAACGATCCATCACCGGCGGATAAACAGAAACATCCGGACCCGGCGGAAGAACCGGAATCCGGGAGATTCACTACTTGACCGGATCGCATGAGGAGTGTGAACGAGTCCTTTTGGTCGCGTATATCGTGTAACAGGACTTTTAGCAGCAAGCCGGCGACCGGAGCGAGGAATCCGGGCGTTTCGCACGGGAAACACGCCACTTGGAACTTCTGAATCTGAGGAGGTAGGTCTTGTCCAGGACCGGTCCGGGAGCCCATACCACAGCGCCGCGCCTGCCGATGAACCCCGGTGACCCTGGCCGCAGGCCTCCATGCTCGGATCCCGACCTGCCGGCTCTCGTAGACCAAGCGGTTTCCAAAACCCAGAAGGTCTATTTCCGCGAACAACATGCGGCCGGATTCTGGTGGTACCCTCTCGAATCCAACGATACCATCACCTCGGAGTACATCATGCTGTTACGCTTTCTGGACCTGGCCGAACCCGGAAAGCTGGAAGTTCTCTCCCGCCATATTCAGGAAAACCAACGTTCCGATGGAACGTGGCCTATCTACCATGGAGGACCCGGGGATCTGAGTACGACGGCCGAGGCTTATTTCGCCCTGAAACTTGCCGGGAAGAAAGCCTCGGACCCCGCGATGAACGCCGCTCGCAGGTTCATACTGGATCAAGGCGGAATCCACCGGTCGAGAATCTTCACCAGGGTCTTCCTGGCGCTGTTCGGCTGCTACCCCTGGAAGCGCGTTCCCTCTCTGCCCGTGGAAATCATGCTGCTGCCTCCCAATTTCTTTTTCTCCGTGTACGACTTCTCCAGTTGGGCGCGGGCCACTCTCGTTCCCATGTCCGTCCTGCTGCACAAAAAGGTCATCAAACCCATTCCTCCCGAGCATCGGGTTCCCGAGATTCTCGGGGACGATTTCCGATGGAGCCCGGCAACGGATTGGACATACAAGGGATTCCGAATCCTGGACGATCTGATCAAATGTTGGGAGCGCCTGCCGTTGAGAGGGTTGCGGGAACGGGCGGTCCGTGCAGCGGAACGCTGGATTCTGGACCATCAGGAACCTTCCGGGGACTGGGCAGGCATCCAGCCGGCCATGGTGAATTCCCTCCTGGCGCTGCATGTCTTGGGTTATCCCCTGAATCATCCCGTAATCCAGAAGGGTCTGGACGCCCTGGAGCGGTTCTGTATCCATCGAGGGGACGCCATGGAACTGCAGGCTTGCGTGTCCCCTGTGTGGGATACGGCTCTGACCTGCAACGCCTTGCTTCTGTCCGGTGCGTCGCCGGAACATCCGGCCATTCAGCGAGCCGCTCGATGGCTCATGGATCAGCAGATTTTCAAGAGCGGCGACTGGCGGCTCCGCGCGCCCCAGGCAAATCCCGCAGGCTGGGCGTTCGAATTTCACAACGCATGCTATCCGGACGTGGATGACTCCGCCGTGGTCCTGATGGTTCTGAATCAGGTCATGAACGGCAGAGGGGGGGAAGTTTCCAGACGTATAGGGTCCGGTATGGAGTGGGTTCTGTCCATGAGAAGCAGCGATGGGGGATGGGCGGCCTTTGACCGCGACAACAACAAGTTTTACCTGAACAAGATCCCCCTGGCCGACCTGGAAGCCATGATCGATCCCAGCACGGCGGATCTCACCGGCCGGGTCCTGGAGATGTTGGGATGTCTCGGCTTCGATCGAAACCACAGGTTGGCGCGGGAAGCCGTCGCTTTCCTGCGCAGGAAACAGGAACCGGATGGTTCCTGGTGGGGCCGATGGGGAGTGAATTACATCTATGGAACCTGGTCGGTTCTGTGCGGTTTGTCGCGTATCGGGGAGAATATGCAGAGCCCGTATGTCCAACGGGCGGTGCAATGGCTGAAGAACCGCCAGAACGAGGACGGCGGCTGGGGTGAAACCTGTGAAAGTTACAGGGATCCGTGTCTCCGTGGAATCGGACCGAGCACGCCGTCCCAAACGGCTTGGGCCTTATGGGCTCTGATGGCGGCGGAGGAAGCGGACAGCGAAGCCGTGGAAAGAGGCGTCCGGTTTCTTCTGAAAGCGCAGCTGCCCGATGGGACCTGGGAGGAAGACGCGTTTACCGGCACGGGTTTCCCCAAGTACTTCATGATTCGGTATCATAATTATCGAAACTGCTTCCCTTTGGCGGTCCTCGGCATGTACCGGAGGTTTCTCATGGACCATCGCCGTCCCCCACATGAATTCCCCGGAACGGAAAACAGGGAGCAATCCGCGTGAAGGTTCTGGTAACGGGCGCCACGGGCTTTATTGGGCAGCATGTCGCGAGCCTGTTGGTGGAACAGGGAGACGAGGTCCGGGTCCTGATACGGACCGGCTCCCCGGCGGTCCTGCCGTCCGGACTCCCTGTCCGACAGATCCCGGGGGATATCCGGGACCGGGACGCATGCATCAGGGCCGCCCGCGGGTGCGAAGGGATTTTTCATGTAGCCGCCGATTATCGACTTTGGGTTCCCAATCCGGCGGAAATGTTCGCAACGAACGTAGAGGGTACGGTGAACATGATGGAAGCGGCTTTGCGGTGCGATGCACAACGCGTAGTCTACACCAGTACCGTGGGAGCTTTGGGAATACCCGCCGACGGCGCTCCGGGAAACGAGGACACTCCCGTATTCGAGAAGAATCTTTTCGGCCCCTATAAGCGATCCAAATACCTGGCCGAACAACGCGTTTTGGACTTTGCGGCGAAAGGACTTCCCGTGGTGGTGGTGAATCCGTCCGCTCCCGTGGGGCCTGGAGACCACAAACCCACACCCACGGGAAAGGTGATCGTTGATTTTCTGAATCGGCGCATTCCCGCATTTATGGATACGGGTCTGAATCTGGTCCACGTAAAGGACGTGGCCATGGGGCACCTCCTGGCCTACCGGAAAGGGCGCATCGGAGAAAGGTACATTCTGGGGAACCGGAATCTTTCCTTTTCCGAAATTCTTCGTATACTCGGGAACATTACGGGATTGCCCGTCCCGGTCATTCGACTCCCCTATAGCGGTGTCCTGGCGGCGGCTTATTTCAGTGAAGGAATCTCCAGGTGGATCACCGGCAAGGAACCCCGCATACCACTGAACGCGGTTAAGATGGCGCGAAAGCCCATGTTCTTCGACGCGACGAAAGCCGTAAGAGAACTCGGGTTTCCACAAACTTCCGTCAAGCAGGCGCTAAGCGACGCGGTAGACTGGTTCAGGGATCGCAAGTATGTTTCCCGGACCGGAAGACAGGATTGAGTGGACATGCCGTTTGAGAAACAAGCCCAAACACCGGAACATCGCGACGCCGACCCTTCGACCACCGCCAAGGATCGGAAACTGGGAGACGAGTGGGCCGATTGGAACGGCGCCTCCGAAGAAGTCGAAGGGGTCATTCGGGAATCCACCGGGAAGTTTCTGGCCCTCTCACTCTTCGTTGTGCTCTTGTTATGCGGGGGATGGCTGCTTTTCTGGTTCCTCGTCGAGCCCCGCCTGGCCCAATGGAGCCCGCCGCTCCGATGGATCGCCCTGACCGCACTGGCGGGAATCCTCGCGGCGCCCATGGTGTTGTATGCGCTTCTGATCGTGGAGGTCCGCTTCCAGGCCCGCGTCCTGCCCTACCGAATCACCGAACGTTTTCTGTTTTTCCTCCTTCCCAAAGCCGTCTGGCTCGGAAAGCGGTTCGGC
Organism: uncultured Thermodesulfobacteriota bacterium; assembly: GCA_964597345.1. Taxonomy (GTDB): domain Bacteria; phylum Desulfobacterota; class Desulfarculia; order JACQYL01; family JACQYL01; genus CAZQXK01. The sequence continues at coordinate 8,094 of CAZQXK010000073.1, forward strand.
CAATCCCGGGACAGGGTGGCTCATTCCTTCATCCGGGTTAACAATTGCGTTACCCGGAATCATAACAACACCGGATCCAAACGGAGCCTGCTGGTGCTGCTCCCGCGATGTTTGCAGTCCTCCGTGCGAAACGAGATCCGACAACTCGCCGAACGATACCCCTTTCAGATGAGCACGGTCGCCGGAGGTGAGGAAGCGCGAAAAGTGATCCGCCGGAACCGACCCGATTTCATCATCGCCATGGCCTGCGAACGGGATCTGGTGACCGGGATCCGGGATGTGGCCATGTTCGTTCCCGTCATCGGCATTCCCAATGAACGGCCCGAAGGTCCCTGCAAGAACACGGTAATCCGGATGGAAGAACTCGAGACGGCCCTGGATATGCTATTCGGAAAAAATTCCGAAAGATGACGGGCGGTAACTCCCGGCAGGCCGTTGAAAAACCGTATTGCGGGCAGATTGGTGAAAGACGATGAGATGCAAGGCGCGCGAGTCCTGAGGAATGAGGCCTACCTACAACCTACAGTTACAGTACGCCGCAATGACGAAGAATGAAGCGCAACACGGCAGATCGCGTTTTTCACCAGCCTGCTATGGGATATGAATGCGATTCCCCCTTCCCTTATACACGGATATGGTCCGCCATTGGCTGGTGAACCGCTGGAAAGGAAACTCCAGATACCCTCTGGTGTTGATGCTCGAGCCCACCCACCAATGCAATCTCAACTGCACCGGATGCGGCCGCATACGGGAATACCGCCAGAGTCTGGACAGGAGTCTGTCCCTGGAGGAATGCCTAAAATCCGTTGAAGAGGCGGGGGCCCCGGTAGTGACCATAACGGGAGGAGAGCCTTTTCTGTATCCCCATCTGAGGGATTTGGTCCGGGGCGTCCTGAAAGAGCGCCGGCACATCTACCTGTGCACCAACGGGACGCTGCTCCCGGAACGACTCGACTCATTGGATCCCCATGTCCGGTTGTCTTTGAATGTCCATGTGGATGGCTACGGTCCGGTTCATGATCGCATCATGGGCCGGAACGGAGTCTTCGAAACCGTGCTGGAGGGAATTCGGTACGCCAAGAAACGGGGTTTCCGGGTGACCACCAACACAACGGTGTATAAACACACCGACCCCCTGAACCTGAAGCGGTTGTTTCAGGTCCTGACGGTGCTCGACGTGAACGGAATCCTTCTGTCCCCCGCCTTCGACTATGAAAGCGTGGGCGAGGACCTCTTCCTGAACAGAAAAGAAACCATCCGTAAATTCCGTGAAATCGCTCCGCTCTTCGCCGGTTACAAACTCATCAGCACCCCCGTGTATCTGGAATTCCTGCAGGGCCGACGTTCCCTGCACTGCACCCCCTGGGGAAATCCCACCCGGAATCCCATGGGCTGGAAATCTCCGTGCTATCTCATCACCGACCGGCATTACGATTCTTTCCGGGAACTGATGGAACGCACCGACTGGGAGCGATTCGCCGCCGGGAAGGATCCCAGATGCAGAAACTGCATGGTTCATTGCGGGTTTGAACCTTCCGTAGTGCAAGGCGCAGGAAGCAATCTCCGGGATTTGTGGCTCATGCTTCGATGGAATTTCAATGTCTGAGTTTTTTCGGTTGCTCCTGGGGACCCTGCTGCTTCGCCCGTATGTATTCGTCTTCCTGAGCATATATCTAATATCCTGTACGGCGCGTTACGGCCTCAAAGTATCCCTTTCTTTTCTTGGAATCGGCTACGGCATCGCCTTCCTGTCGGAATGGTCTTCCATTCATTGGGGAATTCCCTACGGACACTACTATTATATTCACGATACCGTGGGGCGGGAACTCTGGGTATTCGGGGTTCCATTCATGGATTCCCTGTCATACGTATTTCTTGCTTATGCTTCCTTCAGCACGGCTCTCTTCTCCCGCCTTCCTTCCGACGTGCGCCGCGCCGCCCCTTTCCGCGTCATGGACAGCGCATTCCTCAGAACTTCCTGGGGCGCCACGGTGACCGGCGCGGCCCTGTTCATGTTCCTGGATGTGATTATCGATCCGGTGGCCTATCGCGGAGACCGCTGGTTTCTGGGAAAGATCTACGACTACCGTGAACCCGGAATCTACTTCGGCATTCCGTGGTCCAATTTCGCCGGCTGGTTTCTGATCGGTCTTATCCTGAACAGGGTATTGGGTCTTCTCACGGCGTCTCCCGACCTGGACACGCCCAGGAAAGGCAGGCTTGGGCGGCTGCCGGGGGTCCGGTCCGGAGGCGTGGCCCTGTACGGGTTCATCCTCGCCGGCAACTTGGCCGTCACGTTCTGGATCGGCGAGATCCTGTTGGGACTCTGGGGAACGGTTCTGACCGCTGGAGTGGCGCTGTGGATCGTGCGTTCCGGAAATCCCCGGCGTTCGGAATCCGCCGTCCCCGATCCGGAGGAGAGATCAGGTTGACCGTGCGGACTGGGACGCAAGAAACGCATCCAAAGAATGCAGGATGCCATGTACGGCAAGCGCCAGGGATCGGGCCGCGATAAACGACCGCCGGGCCAGACGGACGAAACGAACCACGCGCCGGCCGTCCTGAAAAGCATAACGAACGGCCTTTCCGGGATCCACACGACCGTCGGGACTCAGGATACGCCTCAGATCGATTTCGGGCTCGAAGCCCCACTCGTCGCATACGACCCGCAGAGCGCCGAAGGGGATCCCGCGTTCATGGCACATTCGAGCCAAATACGCCGTTTCCATATCCACCACGGCGGGGTGTCGCACCATGGGCGACAGGCGGCTCAGAAGTCGCTTGGGGATTGGATCATCCACCGTGATGACGGTTCCCGGTTGGACGCCTTCCCGTTGGCGGGTCCACGCTTCCACGGAGAAAGACGGTTCATGGAAAGACGCCGGGGCCGCACCGCCGTGCGTGTACTGTCCGATTCGTACAACCGAGATGACCCGGCCGGGTCCAAGATTCGGGGTCAATCCTCCGCCAAAGCCGGCGGAAAGCACCACATGGGGATCCAGTTCATTGAGCGCCTTCTCCAGTCGTGACTGGGCCCGAACTCCTCCGATCCCCGTCACCACGGGGAAAATCTTCATGGATTCCGTGAAGATCGAGTGCCCGCCCGGGCGCGTGCCGGCCGAACCCCGCATTCCCAGCATCCGTTCGAGCGATTTGATTTCCCTTCGAAGAGCGGCCGTCACAACGACGCGAAAGGGTCTTTCATGGGCGCGCCGGTAGAGGGAAGAGAAGGCGTCCGGAAACGGACGGCCTGGGTTCATGGGGGAGATTCCGCATCCTGGTGTGGAATCCGGATGCGCAGGTCCGACAGTAAGTGAAACGGATAGGGCAGGTCCTCGGGATAAAAGTATATGTGGTGCCCGCGGATGACCAGGTAGTCGTCTTCAACCACGGTATCGGGAATGATGTTGATCTGACGGATGTTGCGCCATGTGTTCTGGATCCGGATTTGCCGGATTGCGCCGGTGTTCGGATCCGACAGGTATGGAATACCGTAAGCATCCAGCACCTGCGCCAGGAACCGATTCCTGGCCTTGAGCAGATCGGCGGCCCGCTGCTCCATGGCGCGGATTTGACCCGCTGTGTGGGTCTGTGCCGCCGCCCCCCCGTGGGACCCCAAAAAGGCGAGCAGCAGAACCGCTGTAACCAGACGTGATTTCACGAAACCTCCTGCGTCGCGGCGCCGCCCCACAGAACTCCCCTTCGTCAAACCCCATGCGGTTCCCGGTACGCGCATGCGCACGAGAACCTCTCGGCCGCAAGCCGGGTTACGTGGCGTTACGCTCCTCGCGGATCCGCTCATCCAACCAGTCCACCCACGCCGGGAACCCTTCCCCCGTTGCGGCGGATACCTCGAATATCCGGAGATTGGGATTCAACAGGGATGCGGTCTGCCGGATTCGATCGACCCGGCAATTCACGTAGGGAAGAAGATCCACCTTGTTGATGAGCAATACGCTGGATTCCTGAAACATGAGGGGATATTTTTGGGGTTTGTCGTCTCCCTCGGTGACGCTCAGAATCATGATCTTGAAGTGCTCGCCCAACTGGAACTCCGCGGGACAGACCAGATTACCCACATTTTCCACCACCAGCAGGTCCAAACCTTTCCAATCCATTTGTTCCAGGGCGGTCCGGATCATGTTTCCGTCCAGATGACACGCCCCCCCGGTATTGATTTGCACCGCGGGGACCCCATGCCGGGCGATGCGCTCCGCATCCTCGCTGCTCTGAATGTCTCCCTCGATGACTCCGATGCGGTAACGCTCCTGCATCAAATCGATGGTCCGTTCCAGCAACGTGGTCTTGCCCGCTCCCGGCGAACTCATCAGGTTGATGACCAACAATCGCCCGGATCGGAACAGCGCCCGGTTTTCTTCGGCGATACGGGCGTTGGCTTCCAATATATTTCGTACTATGGGTACTTTCAGGGCATTCCTCCTCTTCCATGAAACGGGACCAACCGCCACCGGCCGCCGTGCGACTCAGGAAGAAACCTGAGGCCTCTCCCCGGCGGTATCTTCCACTTCCAGATCCTGGATAACCAATTCCCGGCCGGAAAGCAAATCGATTTCCTTCCCCTCGCAGACAGGACATAGAAACCGGAAATCACGGACCTCGAACTCGAGGCCGCACGCTCCGCAACGAGCGCGAATGGGAATCTGCTCGATGACGAGACGCGATCCCTCGGCCGCCGTTCCCTCGGATACCATGCCCCAACAGAAGTGCAGGGAATCGGGAACCACGGCGGACAATTCGCCGACGGCCAGTCGCACGGAAAGAAGTCTTCGGATGCCGTGCACCTGCATCTCTTCCCGCACGATATCCAGGATGCTCTGGGCTATGGACAATTCGTGCATGGTATGAACACCACAGGTTGCATGAGGTTCCTTGACCCTGTCGATAATACGGGGCGGCGAGGGAGCAGAGAACGCCCACCGAGATACGGGGCTCGCCACCACGGAACACGGGTAGAGGAAGCCACGCTGCTCAACCACGGCGAGCACCAAGGCGCTTCACCGCAGGCTTGGCCGTGGATCGCGTGCGCCGCCGAGGTGACGGCTTTGAATCGTACCGATTCAGAATCCTCTTGTACGATCCGGTTAAACACAAATGTATTATATCCCGTCCGAATCTTAAAAGAAAGGCGCGGCGCCCGTGAAGACGGGAAACGCGGCAACAATTCCGTTCCGGACCAACCCGGAGGGGCCTCTAGGAACGCCGCCGCCTCATGCGGATGCATCGCTGCGTTTCCATCGGCTTGACTGCCACCGAGGTTGATGATAACCAGGATTCAAATCCGGCACCCCGAAGGAGACGATCTTGAACCCACGTCGTTTGGGCCTTTGTTTGGTATGTTTCGCGCTCATGATCTCGGGCGTCCCCGCCGCCGAGACCAAGAAGGTGTTGATCCTTCCGTTCACGGTCCATGCGGAAAAGGACATGTCCTTTCTCCAGGCCGGGGTCCAGGACATGTTGTCTTCCCGGCTCTCCTGGAAGGACCGGGTGGAAGTCATCGATAAGGCGAGGTCCCTGGAGATTCACCGGTATCTCGGAGAGTCGCCGGGCGTGGAGGAGGTCCTGTCCGCAGGCGCCGGCGTGGGAGCGGACTACGTGGTGTTCGGCAGTCTGACATTTCTGGGAGGAGCCATCAGCCTGGACTCCAAGGTGCTGGATATCCGCGAAGGACGGGTGGTGCAGGCGTTCTTCGACCAGATACCCGGCATGGACCAACTCATTCCCAGGATGGACGACTTCGCCGCCCGGATGAACCAGGAGGTGTTTCAGCGAAAGCCCTTATCCGCGTCGGCCCAAGCGGCCGCCGAACCCGCCGACATCGAGTCCATGGAAGAAGAACCCTCCTATATGGCTCCCGGGTTCTTTATGACTCCCTCGGACAAAATCCGCTCCACGGCATTCAACCCGAACATCCTGAGGCCCGCGGGAGGCAGGGACTTCTATTGGCAGAGCCACCAGTTGCCCTTCCACGTGAAAGGGTTCGATATCGGGGATGTGACGGGAGACGGCAAGAACGATCTCGTCGCCGTTACGGAGCGCGAAGTGCGGGTCTTTCAGATGCGGGAAGGCGGCTTGGCCGAGATGGCGAAATACCAGGCGCCCGCGTTTCATACGCTGATCACGGTGGATGTGGCGGATATCACCGGGGACGGTCTGGCCGAGATCTACGTGGTGGCCGAAGCGGGAACTATGGGGGATACCCGCTCTCTGGTCCTGGAGATGCATGAAGGCCGCCTCATCCCCGTCATCGAACAAAGCTCCTGGAATTTCCGCGTCATCCGGAACCCGGAAACCGGGCAGCCCATGCTCGTGGGACAGGTGAAGCGCGTCGAAAGTCTGGCTCCCGGGGTCTTCGAACTCAAACGGACTCCGAAAGGCCTGCAGCAGGGCCGAAAAATGGATCTGCCGTCCAAGGCCAACGCGTTCAACTTCGCCCTGGCCGACTTGAACAACGACGGGCGCATCCGCGTGGTTCTGATCAACCGGGACGACTATCTCGAAGTGACCAGCACAACGGGCGATTCCTTCTGGGAAAGCGACAGCTATTTCGGCGGCACCATGAACTACATCACCCTGAAGTACGAAAATCCCTTCACCGCCGAACTTTCGGACCGCATGTACGTCCCCGCGCGGATCATCATCGCGGACATGGACCGGGACAACGTTCCCGAGGTTATCGTCAACAGGAACAAGTCCGCAACCTTCAGACTGCTGGGCCGCTATAAATTCTTCTCCGGATGCGAAATCGTTTCGTTGTCCTGGAAGGGCCTGGGTCTCATGGAGAACTGGTCCACCAAGCGAATCCCAGGCTATGTGTCGGACTTACAGCTCAAGGACCTGGATAACGACGGCATCGACGATCTGGTGGTCGTCATGGTCAAGTTGGATCCCGCCGGGATTGCACCCCCCAAAAGCACCTTCATATCGTTTCAACTGGGCCTTTCCGAGGACGGCCGATAAACCGGAGGAGGGGCTTCCCCTAGTTGATAACTCCCTAAAAAGCCGATTTCTGTCATTGCGACGAGCACAGCGAGGAGAACTCTCATAATAATGTTAGTGAGTCTCGCTACGCTCGAAAGGACAAGACGAAGTGTTTTCCCTTCTTTTACGAGTTCATCCTAGTTGAAGTTCCGGACTTTGAGGGGGAAGCGTTCCTCATCACTCCGGACGGAGTATCAACACACTGCTCCATGGTCGGATGCATTGCTGCGGCACACCGCGGGAAGACGCGTCCCATGAACCTCCTCATCGGCCGACCCAAATTCTGAAGGCCGAAGCCGCCGCTTTTCCATCACTCCATCGAAGCATGGATCCCGTACAAGACCTTTTCCCTCTTGTCCGTGGACCCATGGACGCAATCTCCGCGCATCGCCTTCGGTGCATGATCCTCAGATCGTAAAGTCCTTCGCTCCTTTCCCGCTCCAAAGGAATATCTTTTTCCTTCCCGACCTCCCGGCGCAAGGGCATCCATGGTACCGGCCCGTCAAAAAACGAATCCCGGTCCTGAAGAATCAGGATCGGGATTCGTTTGAATTACACTAAAGAGTGAGAAGTTGTTACATCGGCATTAGAACACGAACTGGAACTGGACACCCGCCAGCCACTCTTTGCCCAGGTCTTTGTTCCCACCCGCGGGAACGTTCACGTCGTCGCCGAACACATAGTAGCCCACTTCCGGGCTGAGCGTGAAAGCGCCGGTCACACTGTAGGGAACGCGGATCACACCGGCCCAACGGGTGTTGCTGTCGTCGTTGGACCACGCGTCGTTCTCCACCTTCTGGATGCCGCCCATGAGATGGACCGCCAAGGGCTTGCCGCCGAAGGACACGTCAAAGTAACCGCCCCAGCACGTGGTGTCTTGGACGGTGCCGTCCGGCTCAGCCTGGGCCCTGGTGGAAGCATGCTGCCCGACGTAGCTCAGGTTATAGAACCGGGTAAAGATGTTGCCCACATTCTTGCCATAGTGGCCGGAAAGCTTGGCTCCGATCATGCCCGCCTGGATGGAAACGGGAACTTCGATCACCCACGCTGTCGCCTTACTGTCCGCCGCCGCGGTGTCTTCCACTTCCGCATGCATGAGGGTAAAGTTGGGCAGAATGGAGAAAGCTGCGGTGTTCATACCGCCCACCAGCGTGACAGTCGGCGCGTACTGGTACTCTTCACCGTCTTCCCACAGTTCGAAGGGGCTATCCGTCCAGACGCCCGCCGCGAAGTACATGGGGCCGCCCTGATAAATCAGGTTCACCTGAGCGGCGCGCTCATAGATGTTGCCGAAGCCGACCAGGAGGATTTTGAGGGCGCGGCCCAACCCAAACAACTGGGTGGGGTTCTGGCGGCAGGCTCCCAGAGGCTCGGTGTGACCGGCTTCCAGGGTAAGGGGGCCGAAGTTGTACCAGCCGTACAACTTACGGAAGTTGGCATTGGCGAATCCGACGTCCGACACGGAAGCGTCGCTGCCCACGCCCAACTCAAAGTAGCCGCCGCAGTCTTCCGTGGTGCACTTGGAGTACAGCCGGGAATGGTGCGGCATGTTCACGAATACGTCGGTCACACTGTTATCGACCGATCCACCGGACTGGCTCCGCATGCGTTCCCCGCTGCGATAATAAACACCCAAGTCCGTATAGGCCATCATACCGACCATGAAGTCCGCCTTGGCCGGAACCGCCATCATGAGCGCTACGGCCAGCGCTACGGCGAAAACAAACAATCTTTTCATGTCTCTCCTCCTGAACTTTCATGGGAACTCGATACAACCAAACCCATTAAAAATCCCTTAGCTTCTTCGCCCGATCTTCACCTCCCTTGCTCCCAGGATCTCCGGGCGACCCGCGAGATGAAACAACCCCAAAGCCTTCATGAGCGGGTAAGGCCCGATTGAAAGTCACGCTACCACCGGCTCTCGGGGAAGTCAAGATTTTTTTACAATTTTAAAGACCCGGTAAAAAAATTAGTTCCCTCCGGGAAAACGCCGAAGGGAGGTTTCCCGCGCCTTCTTCCACTCAACGGCGCTCCCTCCCCCCCTCAGACGGCTCCACAGGATGTCAACCTCCGTTCCAGCGGGCAGGTACGGACCCCTTCGAATCCCATCGATATACGTCTTCCGGCTTGCCGCCCGGCACCGATAATCCCTTGGTGCGCTCATCGGGATTCCCACCGGGCTTTCCCTTCTCCGCCGTTCCCGACTTCTCCCATCCAAGGCTCCAACGACGCCGGCGCATCGGCGTTTTCGTTCAGACGACGGCGAACCCATCGGAAATACGGCAGAACGGGTTTCATCCGCTGGAATCCCATCCGGACCAATACGTACACCAGGATGAAGACGAACACGTATCCCACCGTATCACCGAAAAGCGGTACCGAGACGGGCAGTTTGAACCGGATCCCGGCAAAGCGCAGACTCATCCAGTCCAACGCCAGGGGAATGGGCCACAATAACGATGCACCCATGGCGATTCGGAGAAAGAACGTCCGGCCGAACGCTTCGTTGGCTTCTTTGTTGCACGCGCGATACCCGTCGCCGTCCCCCGCCTTCAGAGCCTGCATGGACAAATTGTGCATCCGGGTCATTTCCCGCACGCGCTCGCGGGCGATGCGGCGATTCGCCAGGTACACGAAGGATTGAACCAACTCCCCCGCCAGCACGGACAGAAAGGCAAGCACCCCGGTGCCCAGGTAGAACCCGGCCACCGGGTTGTCCGGAAGGCGGTACCCATAAATCAAGAAGGCGTCGATGCCTTGCGGCCACATGGAACGCTCCCGCCCGCCTCAGCGGGCCGTTGAAAAACGCCATCCGCCGTATTGCGCTTCCTCCTTCGTCATTGCGACGTACGGGTTGTACGCCTCATATCTCAGGATTCGCCCACGCCAACGGGCGTGGCTTGCATTCCATCGTTTGTCACCGGCCTGGCCGCAATACTGTTGATCAGCGGGCTGTTGGAATCCGGTGCAAATACTTCCCGGCGCACTCCCGCAGGCGGCCTCAATAAGGCGGCAACCAACTCTTCCCCAAGAACCCCAGGGTGGTGTATCGTATCCCCACGTACAGGGACAGCAGCACGAAAATGCGTTTGAGCCAGATATCCGGAATGTATTTAGATGTCCGAGGACCGATCATGGAGCCCACGAAGATGCCGATCAGTTCCACGCCGATGAGAGCCCAGTCCACGGGAACATTTTGGAGCGCCATATAGCTGATGATGGAAATCAGCATGCCGATGAGTACGGTGAGGGCCGAAGTCCCCGCCACCAGAAACATGGGGAGGCCGGCAATGGAGGTCAGGAAAGGCACGAACAGGAATCCTCCGCCCACTCCCAGGAATGCCGCCAGCGCCGCGATAATGAACCCGCCGATCACCGGAACAATGGGACGGAAACTGAATTCCACGCCGTAAAAAGTGAATCGGATTTTGCCCAAACCCCATTCCAGGACCTCGACCCCTTTCAATTCGACGGACTCCTTCGTCTTGTTCCGTACGGATTTCTCGAAGGCCTGGGCCGCGGCGCGAGCCTCCTTCTTACGCATCTGCCCCCGGGGAGTGGTCTCGTAAAAGAGAAATCCCCCGATGAGGAACACTATGAGGCCGAAGTATCCCTGATAATCCCTCAAGCTGATTTTGCCCGCGGTCAGTGTGGGGATCAGATAGGAACCCAAAATGGACCCGATGGCCAGGCATATGCCCAGGGGAAGCACCAGTCGTCCCATGCGATAATAGTTTACCGAACTGATGAATGCGCTCAGTCCGACCAGCCATTGATTGGAGACACGGATGGTGTCCGTGACGATCTTGTTGAGAGGATGTCCCTTGCCGAAATCCCGGGCATACTCGCCCAGACCGAAGACGGTCATGTGCCCCACGCCCGCCATGATGCCGCCGAAAGCTCCCACGCTGGAAAAGATCCACCCGACCCAAACGGCCCACAGAAAAGCCACCAGAAACCCGATGCGGGGCGCACCCGGAATCCCCATGAACCCGGAAGGAGCCTGCGGGTCGATCTTGGTTTCGTCGATGGCCATCTGAATGGCTTCCTGAAGGGTTTGGGCATGAGCCGGTTCCCCCAGAAGCAGAAGACCGGCCACCGCCGGCACGAAGATTCCCAGGACTGCGGCAAGCACCCACTTCGTCTTCATCTCCCACCTCCAACGTCTACAAACATGAATTGCCGAGCGATTCACCCGTATCTATTAAGTATTTACCTGTTCCGAATCCATCCGTTCTTTCAGATTCTCGACGATCCCGGATATACTGAGAGCCGCCGGAGAGTCGGGTTTCATCTCCGACAGCGGGACCCCGGCGTCTCCGGAACGCACCATCTCCGGGTCCATGGGAATCTTACCCAGGAAGGGAACACCGGCTTCCATCGCCATGCGCTCGCCTCCCCCGGTCTTGAACACCGGAATGATCTCACCGCAATGCGGACACCAAAGCCCGCTCATGTTTTCCACGACTCCGGCTATGCGGATGCGAACCTCCCGGCAGAAGCGAATCGCTTTGCGCACATCGGCCAAGGACACCTCCTGCGGTGTGGTGACCAGCACGGCCCAAACATCGGGAATCGTCTTGGCGATGGTCAGAGGCTCGTCCCCGGTGCCCGGGTTTCTGAAAAACAGGGGAATCCTGGTCCGCCCCCTAACGGGGAGGCTGGAGGAT